>NZ_CP020814.1:3966190-4610863 GCF_002109385.1 Halalkalibacter krulwichiae
TTTATTTGATTGATTTCTTTGCTGCTTTTTCATCCAGACCTCTCCTTTCTACTTTATGAAACTCGTTCTTTTTTAGGGTTCCTCGAGTCTTACGAAACGATACCTTTTAATGAACAAGAAAAGAAGCCCTTGAAAAAGGTTTCTGACCACCTTTTTCAGGGACTTCTATTGCAACTTTAAATTACCTTTCGATCATCCTGATCCACTTTCACATCGCCGCCAGGAGGCAAAGGTGTAATCGAAAAACCAGTCCATGCATAAATGAAGGAAATAATCGGTACAACCAAATTTAAGATCGCATAAGGCGCATATTCTAACGGATGAACAGCTAACGTTGCGAATATGAAGATCGCACACGTATTCCATGGAACAAACACGGAAGTGAGGGTACCTCCATCTTCAACAGCTCGTGATAAATTTTTCGGGTGCAGTTTTTTGTCACGAAAACTTTGCGCATACATTCTTCCAGGTACGACAACAGAAATGTATTGTTCTGCCGCTGTCACATTTGTTATAAATGCGGTTGAAATAGCGGTTGAGACTAAGCCTTTTCCTGTTTTGGCGACTTTTAAGATTTGATTCACGATCGACTTGAGCATTCCTGTATTTTCTAAGACACCGCCAAATGTCATTGCGACAATCGTTAACGATACGGTGTACATCATGTCATCAATCCCGCCGCGGTTAAACAAGCTGTCAATCATCTCATTGCCAGACACAATCGAAAAGCCACCTTGAAGAGTATTAATGGCATCGCCGATCTGTCCGCCCTGAACAAATACTTGCGAAACTAACCCTAAGAATACTCCGACCGTTAAAGCTGGTAACGCAGGTACTTTTTTAGCTACTAGTAAAATAACGATCGCCGGAACGAGTAAGAGCCAAGGCGTAATGACAAAGTTCGCCTGCAACTGAGTCATAATTTCGCTAATTTGACCGTCCTCCATTGAAATCGTTGAAAACTGCCTGCCGAGAAACCAATAAACAACTAACGCAATAACGAGACCAGGAATCGTCGTGAAAAACATATGCTTAATATGCTCAAACAGATCGACTCCGACAACTCCGGCAGCCAAGTTCGTTGAGTCTGAAAGCGGTGACATTTTATCGCCGAAGTAAGCACCAGAAATGATTGCTCCTGCAATCATTGGCGCTGGAATTCCCATACTTAGCCCAATCCCCATTCCCGCTACTCCAATTGTTCCCATCGTCGACCATGAACTGCCGATCGCAAGAGCCACGATGGCAGCAATGACTGTAATCGAAACAAGGAAAAGAGAAGGGGAAATCAGTTTCAATCCATAATAAACCATAGTTGCAATAATACCGCCACCAATCCAGGCACCAATAATAATACCGACCATGATGATAATGACGATCGCTGGAAGAGCTAAGCGAATCCCTTTGTAAAGTCCTCCCTCAATCTCTCCCCATGAAAAGCCGCACTTTAACGCAATCAGAGCCGCTACAACCGTCCCAAGGATTAACGGAATATGCGGGTCACCGCCTACAATGACAATCGTATAAGACATCGCTGCAATCATAATAATTAAAGGAATGATAGCCCAACCAAAAGAAATCTGTTTCTCTTCTTGTTTCATCTGTCTTCCCCCGTCCATAAATTTGTATGCGCTTTCAATTTTTTAACGTTTTCACAACAGCTTGTGCGAGGATCTCCACCCCTGTAAAAATGGCCTCCCGCTCAAATGTCATATATGGATGATGCAATCCTGGTGTTAAGTTCGCTCCAAGTCCAAGCATGGTCGCTTTCAAATGCGGACGTTTAATCGTGTAATAATGAAAATCATCGCCGCCTGATGTGACAATCGGTCCCACGAACCTTTCTTGTCCAATCACTTCATTAATAGCTGCTTCCATCATAGACTCAGCTTGCTTATGTACTTCTGCTGCCGGAACATAATCGAGAACATCGAGCCTGATCTCAACGTCATACAGCTTTCCAATCGCTTCGATTACATGTTCAACTTTCGTTTGAAGTTGATCTAACACTTCGTTCGATTGAGCACGCAAATCAATCGAAAAAACAGCCGACCCCGGAATAATATTGGCATTCTCTCCACCAGCCTGAAACTTTGTCAGTTTGACTGAATGAGGAACTTGCGGATCAGCATAGATCCCTTTTAGCTGTTCAACGATCGCCGAACCTACTTCAATCGCATTGACTGCTAGATGAGGCCGCGCTCCATGGGCATCTTCACCTATAATCTTTCCTTCAAAAAACAATCCAGCTCCATGGATAATCGCCGGTGTCGCTTGTCCTCCTTTGAGCTCTTGCACCGGTCTTACATGAACACCATATAAGTAATCGACATCATCAACCACTTGCTTTTCAACCATTTTTAACGCACCATTGCCTACTTCTTCAGCCGGTTGAAAAATAAATCGAACGGTCCCTTTTGGTAGCTCCTGTTTTCGTAAAGTCAGCAGTACTCCTATTGCAATCGTCATATGGGCATCATGAGCACAAGAATGGTTCGCCTGAATCACTCCATTGACTTCCTGACCGAGGGCATCGATGTCAGCACGAACAGCCACAACAGGCATGCCGCTTCCAATTTCAGCAACCAAACCCGTACAATCTGGAAACGTCCTCACAACAACGCCCTCTTGTTCAAGAAGCTGTTTGATATAAGCAGTCGTCTTCTCCTCTTTCCAGCTTAGCTCCGGATGGCTATGAAGATGGTCAAATATTTGAAGCAACCGATCGTGCAGGCTCTCTACTATTTGCTTCATAACGCTCCCCCTTTCGCAAAAAGAATCTTTCTCTCTCCGTTCTCTTCCTTTGTATCAAAGCCATAATATCCCGTTGTTAGCAATGCTTTTTGTTGTTCGTAATCGGTCATCACTACGGCTATAACGGTCTGTAAATCTAACAAGCGATGCTGTTCTAAGTCTTTTAAAAAGATGTATCTTCTTTTGCCGCTATATTTCTCTGTGATTTTAACTATTAGCATCTCTTGTTTAAACTTATCTTTGACACTTGGAACATTCGTCGGAAACACCGTGCAACAAAGATAACGATACGGAAGCTTCTGCTCTTGAAACTTTTTCATAATTAGTTGAGCTAATTGATTTTGCAGGCGATTTCCACGGTATTGAGGAAGCACACAGCTTAATTCCTGATGAACGACTTTTTCTTGTTCTTCCAATGAGAGACCTAGGTCACGACCTAGATTTTCCGGGTGATCCCTAGGGAACAAAAGCACACGAAACGCAATCAATTGCTCGCCTACGAAAGCTCCTATCATCAGTCCCCCATCACTAAATACATGTTCAAACTCTTCAACTGTAAGGGGCTGAAGCGATTCTTTCACTTCAAGATGCCAGGTAACTTGCTGCTGAACTTGTAAAACTTGTGAAAGATGCTGTTTCGTTAGGGTACGTACTAGAAAAGGCTCCTCGCACTTCGTCGTTTGATTCACCAATGTTCCCCTAGCAAGGATTTCCATGCTAGCAATCCCCCTTTATCACATCATGCATGTCTGTTAACTCAAAGAGTACATCTTCATCTACTTCAACCCCAAGTCCCGGTAAGTCATTGAGTTGAATATACGGAAGGTCGTACGTCAGATTGCCGACATCTTTTGTGAACTTTAATGGACCTGTTAACTCAACACTTGTAATGTTTTTCTTGGAAAAGGAAAGATGAAACCCAGCCGCTGAGGCGATCGATGATTCGACCATTGATCCAACCTGACAGGTGATGCCAGCCATTTCTGCTTGATGGACGAGTTTCATTGCTGGATAGATTCCGCCACATTTCATTAATTTAATGTTTACTTTATCAGCCGCTCGTTTGGCAATGATTTCACGCATCTCTTTCTTGCTATGTAATGCTTCATCGGCCATTACAGGAAGACGGCTTTTCTGCTTCACTTCTACTAAAGCGTCAAGATCATCAGCTAAAACAGGCTGCTCAATCCAATCAATCTCGCAATCCTCAATTTTGTTTAAAACAAATAAAGAATCAGCACTTGTCGTCCAGCCTTGATTCACATCAACTCGGATCACAATCTCATTTCCGACTTTTTCACGAACCGCACGAATTCTTTCAATATCTTTTCGTTTATCGGTTCCGACTTTCAATTTTAAAACTTTGTAGCCTTGCTGAACCGCTCGCAGCGCGTCTGCTGCCATTTCCTCAGGCTCAAGAATACTTACGACATGAGCAACGGGGAATTGCTCATGATACTTCCCGCCAAGTAGTTGATAGACCGGTTGTTTCAATGCTTTGCCAATCAAATCATAACAAGCGATATCGACTGCTGCCTTTGCTGTCGGTGCGTGGTGGATAACTTGATTCATCTTGTCATGAATTTTCTCAAGGTGAAACGGATTCTCTCCGATCACAGCGGGAATCAACGTATTTTTCAACACTTGATACGTACTTGCCCACGTCTCACCTGTTACATGTTCATCCGCAACGGCTTCTCCGTAACCAGACAACCCATTGTCTGTTTCTATTTTGACAATGACAGAAGGAATCGACGTGTACGTTTCGTAGCTGACGATAAACGGTTCTTTTAAAGGCAGGTGAATTCCATAAAGATGAACAGCTGTAATTTTCATAATAATATCCGCTCCCCCTACACACACTTAACATGTCGTTTAGTTGTCGTTAATTAATAACTATGATATATTGTCAATAATATTTCGTCAATTGCGAATTTTCATTTCAAGGAGAGAACGATGAAAATAAAGATTGCTGTATTTGGTTCACAAGAGTTTTTCAACCAAGTTAAAACGTATGAAGATCAAGTGAAGAAGATCGAACTCATTCCTTACATATATAAAGACCCCGGGATACGACTTTTCTTATTAAGAACCTAAAACCATGTGATGTCCTATATTTCTCTGGACTGCTGCCTTATCTTTATGCAAGTTCTGAAAGAAAGAAACTACCGATTCCAGCTGTGTACCAATCTTTCAATGAACACGCTCTAACATTGTCACTCTTTTGGATTCAACAGCACCACCAACTTCCGCTGGAACGGATATCGATTGACCTAGCCGATCGCTCTTATCTTGCAAATGTCTTAAACGACTTACAAATAACCGTGAAACCTCTTCACGTGATCGACTATCCAATGATTTTAGAAAAACGCGTCGAGCAATTTGACTTAGATGAGATCGAAGCATTTCATACCTCATTACAAAATCAAGGCTCGACAAGATTAGCCTTAACAAGCGTGCACGCCATCTACGACCGACTAACGGCAAAAGGAATCCCGTGCTTAAAAATGCTCGAACCGCAAAAAAGCATCATCGATTGTCTAAAAGAAGCCAAAACAATCGTACAATTAGAAAAGCGTAATCGTGCGCAAATTGCAGCCGGTCTCGTCAAGATCGAATCCTTGAACGACGTGTCAAAGTCTCGATCAAAACAAGTAGGTGCGATCAAAGATCAGCTTGTACAGTTTGCCAAAACGATTCAAGCCTCTATTCAAATCGAGGAGGATAATCTAAAGCTTTTCGGGACAAAAGGCAGCATTGCAGATGCAACGAGGCAATTCCAGTCGTTTCCCGTTTTTACAGGAGAAGCAACAAAGATTCAGATTGGATTTGGATTTGGGAGGACAGTGAAAGAAGCAGAAAATCATGCGGAAATGGCTTTAACCTATGCGAAAGAAGCACCGTATCAACAAAGTGTCTTTATCATGACTGAGGAAAAACGAGTCATCGGCCCATTAAACGAAGACAAAAAAGAACACAACACCAAAACCGAAAATGAAGAACGACAAATCCTTGCGAAAACGTTGCAAATAAGCACAGCGAACGTAAATAAGATCATTCAATTTGTGAATCAGAGAGAAACCTCTTCTTTCACGTCAAATGATCTTGCTGACTATTTAGGCGTTAGCCGAAGAACAGCCGAGCGACTCCTTAAAAAGTTTGCGACACATGGCTATCTAACAACAGTCGGAGAGGAAATGCCTTATACAAAAGGACGTCCAAGAGCGATTTTCGAACTAAAGTTATCAATGCATATATTGAAGGATTGAGACAGGCGGGCACAGACGGTGCCCGCCTCTTTATCGCTTCAAGAAATGTTAAATTTCACACGCACACGAACCAAGTCCTGGACTGAACCATCTGCAGCACTTCTCGTATACACTTCAAGCACCCCAGTACTAGCGGTAGGCTGCTGATCAAAAGGAATGACATCGTGAAAACGGCTAAAAGCAGGTGCTCCGAACTCAGCCGTTGTAAAGCGTTCTCCCGTTACCCCAACCCCATTATCATCAACAACTCGGTACAAAACATTCGCTTCAAAAGCCCTCGCGTATCCACTTATCCCACTACGGTCAAAAATCACGTTTCCCGCAAATGGTTCGGTAATCACGATGTTTGTAGCAAGCGGCAAAGGCACAATCAGCCTCATCCCAGGATAAAGCACATCTTCTGATACCGTGACTCGATTGGCATTCGCTTGAATCAAGGAGCTGACCGTGATTCCTAGCTGTTCGGCAATCAAGGAAAAGCTATCACCTACCTCCACTTCATAGACAGCGGCCGGAACTTGAATTTGCTGATTTTGATAAAGAAAAGTTGGATTTTGAATCGTTGCATTAATTCCCGCTAAAAGATCTGGTGTCGTAAAGAAACGCTGAGCCACCCTCCAAATCGTCTCCCCCCCGCTGCACCACATACAGTGTTACCGTCTCACCCGAGATCGTCTTAGGAATGATTAGAACTTGATTCGGATACATTTGATAAGGCTCAACAAAAGGTGGATACAAAGCATTCGCCCGAGTGATAGCCGCAACGGTACTGTCATACCTCCCCGCAAGACGGTACACCGTATCTCCCGGCTCCACCGTATGCAAAATATGCGTCCCAAACATCATCGCCATACACACCGCTCCTTTTGGATGGATATTCAATTTTATGATGTCGAAACAGGAAGATATGCTTGATTTTTGAGCTAGAGAGGAGTGGGAGGATTGTTGCGTAAATCAGCTACGAGAAAAAGGTACCTGTCAATCCTCGAATTTCGAGAATGACAGGTACCTAAACAATTAAGCACCCTTTTTGCTGACCTCCTGTCCAGCTATATCAATTATTACAGCCGGTTCATTTGTTGCTTTTGCGGCAATTAATCCAATAACAAAACCAATTAGGCCAGTAACAAACCATCCAGCTCCATATTCAAATAATGGAATGAATCCAAAGAAACCATTTATTGTTTCTGATGACATACCTGCATCCTTTAAAGCATCTACAATTGCTATCACGCCAACACCAATCACCGTTCCTTTATAAACAGACTGATGACCACCAAATAGATTGTTCGTTAAGATTAAAACGATCAAAGCAATTGCCAAAGGATACAGCAAGAGTAAAATTGGAGATGCTAATTGAAGAATCTTACTCAACCCAAAATTTGTAATGACTAAACTCATAACAGAAAATATCAGCAGCCATTTTTTGTACGATATTCCCGGTAAAATTCTTTCGAAATATTCGGACACAGCTGCTAAGCAGGCAACATTTGTTGTAACGGCTGTTAGTAATATAACAGTTCCAATAATATAAATCCCAAACTGGCCAAATAGAACGATTGAACTTTGGGCTAATACTTCTCCGCCATTATCTTTTAGTCCGATTGCATCGACACTTGAGGCACCTAACCATGCCATTGATACTTGTAAAGCAATCAGCCCTAAAACCGTTATCAATCCAGCTTTAATAAAAAGCTTAGAAACTGCTTTTTCAGACTTAATACCTAATGAACTAATTGATTTTATAAAGATACCTCCAAAAACAAAGGCAGCAAGAACGTCCATTGTATAATACCCTTGTGTAAACCCTTTCAAGAAGGTGCCACTCAGATAATTTTCTTGAGGTTGTCCAATGTTCCCCATAGGTGTTAAAATCGATTTTGCTATTAGCACAATTAATAAAACGGAAAAAACCGGTGTGATTATCTTCCCTAATCGATCTACAAACTTAGTGGTATTCCATGAGAGTAATATCGTAAAGAAAATAAAAACAACAGAGAATATCAGTAAATAAATACTAGTATTTGTATTCGTTTGAACTAACGGATTTATTGCAATCTCATATACAACCGATGTAGTTCGGGGATTACATAAATGGGCCCAAGCGTTAAAAAAAGTAATATCGAAAAAATGACTCCGAACAGAGGGTGGACTCTCCCTGCAAGTTTTTCTACGGTCCCTCCCCTCGAGTTAGAGCAACAATTGCTAATAATACCAAACCCACCCCTGTTATTAAGAAGCCACCCATAGCAACCCAAGTGTTCGTTCCTGCCTGTTGACCCACCATTGGTGCAAAAATAACGTTGCCGGCACCTAAAAACATTGCAAAAAGCATTAAACCAATAGCAAGTACTTGTGAAAATGGTAATCTATTTTCCATTATGTTTCCCCCTAAATTAAACTAAAAGAATACATCACTTCTTCCACTATTCCGATTTACTCTCTCCCTAAGATTTTCTAATTAAATATATCTATATCCTACTTTTAGAAGATCGTTAACAAAAAAGCAATAACTATTATCTTCTGGACCTGACTTAGTAAACTAAATTTGCCTTCTTTTGCTGACTCTTCCTAATATAAAGCCACCAGCGAGAGTTCCAATTACAGCATTTGTTCGCTTATTAAACATCTGTTTGACTACCAAGTTAAGGTTTTGAGGCCGTTCAGCCAAACGTCGCATGAAATAGCCATACCAGTCTACTCCAAAAGGCACATAGATACAGACGTTATATCCTTCCTCTGCTAACTTTAATTGCAAGTCTTTCCGAAACCCATAAAGCATTTGAAATTCAAACTTTTCGTTTGGAATCTTCTTTTCTTTTACAAACGCTTTAACACGATTAATAATATTGTGATCATGTGTCGCAATAGAAGTAAACTTTCCATTTAACAGATGATACTCTATTAGTTTCATAAAGTTTCGATCTATCTCATCTTTGTCTTGATACGCCAGGCTTTCCGGTTCTTTATAGGCACCTTTTGCGATACGCAACCGGTAACCTTTATATTTTTCAATGTTTGTTTGAGATTGATAGAAATAAGCTTGAATAACAGTACCGATATTCTCAAAGTCTCTTAAAAGTTCATCAATGATATCAAAGGAAGGTTGTAAGTGACTATGATCTTCCATATCAAAGTTAATAAAAATATTATATTTATGAGCTACCTCGACAATCTTTCTTAGATTTTCTAAACAGAAATTGTATTCAATATCAAGACCTAATTGAGTAGGTTTTAATGAAATATGAGCATCTAGTTTATTTTCTTGAATCGCTTCAATGACCGCGATAATTTGTTCTGTTGCTTTAGTGGCTTCTTCCTTTTCAAACACAAACTCTCCTAAGTTGTCGATTGTTGCAGATATCCCTTTTTCATTTAATTTTTTAACACTTTGCACCATCTCTTCAATATTGGTTCCAGCAACAACAGATTGTGCTCCTACTTTGAGTCCCCATTTTTTAGCACTGTTGTTCAGAAGTTTATTTTGAGAAAGAAATATAAAGAAATCTTTGGTTAATCCCATAGTAGTAATTTCCTCCATTTAAAAATTTCTATCTTATCTTTATTCATGACGTGTGTAGACTACTAATATCTACTTTAATAAGAACCCCTCAGTATAAGGGTCAGTTGAATCCAATGAAAATTTATGAATCCCTGTAATCCACGCTGCTCCTGTTATTTTAGGAATGATCGCTTGAAACTGTTGAATATTCGTCTTGCCGACTACCGTTCCTTTAAATGTAGAACCTATTATACTTTCCTGAATGATTTGATCACCGATTTCAAGATTCAGAGTAGCTAGTTTTGCACATGTACCAGTACCACAAGGTGAACGATCTATTTGTCCATCTCCGAATACAACTGTATTTTTGTAATGATTTCGTCCTAGCTCTAAGCTAAACTCTACTAGGTCAATTGAATTAATAGCTGGTATCTCAGGATGACAAATCCGTAATTTCTCATTCGCCGCTTTTCTAATGGCCAACCCTAACATTTCAATCGTGTCTTGCTCTGCGATCTTTAGTTCTAAACCAAACTGTCTTGCATCAACAATCGCAAAGAAACTCCCGCCAAAAGCGATATCCATTATCACCTCACCTACATTTCTCACCAAAACATTTACATTCTTTTGTAATAGGAATGCTGGAACATTAATAAAAGAGACTTCCTTGACTTTTTCCTGCTCATAAGCAATTTGGCATTCTACGACCCCAGAGGGAGTGTCAAGAAATACTTTGTCTTTTTTCTCAAGTAGACCATTATTAATGGCTACTGTAACGGCCGCTATCGTTCCGTGCCCACACATGTTTAGATAACCTCCGCTATCCATAAATAAAACACCTAGATCACAGTTGGAATCGCACGGTTCTGTTAAAACAGCACCGAACATATTTAAATGTCCTCTCGGCTCGTGCATAAGAAGCTTTCTAACACTATCCATTTCCGACTTCATATGAAGTTTCTTTTCCATCATTGTTTTTCCGTGAATTTCTGGAATTCCATTTATGACGATTCTCGCCGCTTCCCCCATCGTATGAGCATCAATTGTCTCAATAAAATCCACCAAATCTCCCAATTTGTTCCCCCCAATAAACATTTTGTTTTTCTACAAAAACCATATATGCAACGACCGTGCCAATTCTCAAAAGTCCTACTATTCCTTATATTGCAATACTTCTGTAAGTCCAGTAGAATTGTAATTGTTTATTTTTTTTACAAAATTGTAATCTTCCACTTAACATTTACAATGATTCTAAGAAAGGGTGTACGTTATGGGGGAAAATGTGCTTGACCATTCACTTGATTACTTGAAGGCTTTGATCAGTACAAGCTCGGACGCTATCGTGATCATTAACTCATCTGGGGTAGTAAAGTACTGGAGTCCACAGGCTGAGGAGATCTATGGCATACCATTAAACGATATACAAAATAAAAAATTAAGTGATTTTTTCAAAAAAGACAGCTTAAAACTACTTGAAATCCTTAAAACGAGAGAACCTGTATTTAATGTTTATCACCAACCAAGGAAAGACAAGCACGTGTTAATTAGTTCATCTCCCGTTTTTGATCAATCAGGAACATTAATCGGCGCTATATCAATCGATCAAGATATTACAAATACCGTGAAATTAAATGAAAAACTCACCCTCACAACAACTCAATTACAAAAAATTAAACAGCAATATAAAATGCAGGAGCAAATAGGACCATTTTCCGATATTAAAGGCACCAGCCCAGCTTTAAAAAACGTAAAGGCTTTAGCTAATAAAATTGCAAAGACAGATGCTACCGTTCTGGTTCATGGCGAAAGTGGAGTAGGAAAAGAGTTGTTCGCACAAGGAATCCATGAAGCAAGTCTCAGAAAGGATCAACCTTTTACTGCCATTAACTGCGGCGCAATTCCTGAAGCACTCTTTGAAAGTGAATTCTTTGGCTATGAAAAGGGATCCTTTACCGGTGCTTATAAAGATGGGAAAGCAGGCAAAGTAGAAATGGCTAATGGAGGAACATTATTTTTAGATGAGATTGGTACACTTCCAATAGATATGCAGGTAAAATTATTAAGAGTTTTACAAGAAAGAGAAGTAACTCGTATTGGTGGAAACAAACCTATAAATGTAAATATTAGAATTGTAGCTGCCACTAATAGTGATTTAAAAGAAATGGTTCAAAAAGGATTATTTCGAGAAGACTTATATTATCGCTTAAATGTTGTCACCCTGAGCATTCCTCCACTAAGAGAAAGAATTGAAGATATTCCGTTGTTAGTTAAAGGTTTCATCCATGAGTTTTCTATTAGATATCAAAAAGAAACTCCTCAACTACTAGACAGTGCTATAGAGATGTTTATTAATTACCATTGGCCCGGTAATATTCGAGAACTAAGAAATGTTGTTGAAAGAATTACTATATTAACCGATAAATCTCACATTCACGCAGAAGACATCACTTCTATTTTTCCTGCCCAAATAACTGAAAATGATATCGATAGAGATGGATTGGCACAGGAAAAGGCCCTATTAGAAAAAGAGCGCATTGAAGAAGTTCTAATAGAAACTTACGGAAATAAAAGTGCTGCCGCAAAAAAATTAGGTATATCAAGAGTAAGCCTTTACAATAAAATCAAACAATATAGCATAAAAACCTAACATTAGGATCATAAACAAACCCTTCTTGAACTATCAAGAAGGGTAATTTGCAACCATCAAATCAATACATTTCTGAAATTGTTTTTGCCATCATAAGATGTGTTAAGTAATCTGGACTCCAGCTTTTGAATCAGTAACAGACATTTTAAATCTACTAACGGATGATAACAAACAATCGCCACGGCTGCTCAATCGAGGTCAGCATCTTTGTCTACAACAACTGTATCCTTACCACCCATCTCAACAATTACTCTTTTAAAATGAGTTTGCCCTGGATGTACGGATCGCTGTCCTTTCATACAACCTAGTTCCTACTTCACAAGACCAGTAGTCGTAATTAATGCTGTCTTAGGATGATCAACTAAATAATCACCAACTTCTGCTCTACTACTCAATAATTACACTCTCTTACAAAATTAATAAATTGCTCAATTGCCGGAGAATCTTGGCCCTCGCCCCAAGCCAGCGCTGTTTTCATCCTATATCCCCCATCTTGAATCGGGACATATAGAACATTTTCATTATCTGCAAACCTTAACGAGTTTGGTACAATCGCTACTCCCAGTCCGGAAGCGACTAATGAGATGATTGTTTGTAATTCCTGTGCTTCTTGAACGGTATTTGGACTAAAGCCAGCATGATAACAGAGGCTGATAATCAAATCATAATAGCCAGGCCCAGATATTCGTGTAGGCATAATAAAGCGTTCATTAGCTAGATCGATTAACTTGATTCCTGATATTTCTTTGTCATGAAACTGCTCCCTAGGCAAAGCCATCACAAAATCCTCTTCACGTAAAAAGGCAAGCTTCAACTTCCTCTCTTCGATAGGAGGAATTAAAATGCCAATATCAATGATTCCTTCGTTAAGTGCTTTCACTTGTTCGGTTGTAGTTAAATGTTTCAGAAGCAATTTCACATTCGGGAATTCGCTCTGGTAATTCCGGATAATCGAAGGCAATATGTCGTAAGTTACAAAGCCCGTGAAGCCGATTTTAATTTGTCCTAACTCCCCACTCGAAACACTTCTCGCTTCATCACATGCCTCTGTTACATTTTTTAAAATTTCCTTTGCTCGAAGCAAAAACACTTTCCCAGCTTCCGTTAACTCCACCTTTCGTTGTGTTCGGTGCAATAGCTTCACGCCAATTTCTTCTTCTAGTTGCTTAATTTGATGACTCAATGCTGGTTGTGCAATGTGAAGGTTTTTCGCCGCATTGCCAAAATGAAGTTCTTTTGCGACTGTTGTGAAATATCTCAAATGCCTTAACTCCATTTGTGAACCCCTCCTTATTGATATTTTTTATTTATCAATCTATCAAATTTAGATATTAGATTTATTAATTTATGTAGTATACAGTTTAATTAACTGAAATGAAAGATTTTTCAGACAAATAGAAAGGAGAATGTTGATTGTGAATGTTTTTACCCAAACGAACCAAAGATTGATCGATCTCACTTTAGAAGTAAAGTCCGCTGATTCTTGGATTCAATTTCCAAGAAACATTGTAAGTGGCGCAGAAGAACCACCAACTAAAATGAAAGCACTCACTACGATTGGAAAGCAAGGATCATTTGTTCAAACATTTTCAACAACGACTCATTCGTACACACACATTGATGCTCCAGCTCATTTTTTTCCTAATGGCACTCCTATTAATGAAGTTTCACTTGAACAATTAGTTGGCGAGGCAGTTGTCATTGATATGATGCATAAGCAACCGTCTGAAGGCATTACTGCAAAAGATCTTGAAGATTCAGGAGTTGAAGTGAAGAAAGGAGATATCGCTATCATCCGCACAGGGTGGACCGATAAAGCTTTCGGCACTCAAGAGTTTTGGGAGAAAATGATATATTTGTCTGAAGACGCAGGAAAATGGCTTGCGGAAAAGAAAATCAAAGCGCTATTAAATGACTTCATGACAGATTTGGCACCGCTCTCAACTTGCCCAAAAACCGGTTCATTGATTGCTAATCCAAAAAACTCCTACCCTAGTCATCACACATTGCTTGGAGCTGGTATTGTGTTAATCGAATGGTGTACAAACTTAGTTTCTATTCAAAAAGAAAGAGTTATAGTGGTTGCTTTACCATTAAAGCTGAAAGACGGAGATGCTGCTCAAGCTCGTGTAATCGCGATTGAAAGTTAAGCAACATTAGTGAAAATAAGATTTGTACGAAAGGTGTGTGATGAGTATGAATGTAATCATGGTCGTTGTATTCCTTTATTTTTTAATGATGATCGCAATCGGAATTGTCTTTAGTAGAGTAAAAATGGACCATTCTAAATTTCTCTTAGGTGGAAAAACATTACCCGGTTGGGCACTTGGACTTTCAGAGAGAGCAACTGGTGCCTCAGCATGGATCATGATCGGTTATACCGGATTTGTTTTTTCAACTGGTTTATCTGCAATTTGGGTATCGGTTGGATCTGCGATTGGAATTATTACTGCGTGGGCCTTCCTTGCTAAACGTTTTATTAAAGTAAGAGATAAATATAATGCCCTAACGATCCCAGGTTATTTAGCAGGGAGATTTGGAAAACATAGTCGTCTCATTCAAAGTCTAGGCGGAATGTTAATCATTGTGTTCTTCATGTTTTATTTAGGTGCACAAATAGCTGGTGCTGGGAAAACCTTCTTTACGACTTTTCAAATTGACCTTGTCACAGGGATGATCATTTGTACTATCATCGTTATCGCCATTTCGTTTGGAGGAGGCTTTATCTCAGTCGTTTGGACCGACGTAATCCAAGGAATTATGATGCTTGCAACATTGACAATTGTTCCCATTCTTGCTTTATATCAAATATCAACAAATGACCTATCAATAAGTGTTGCTCTTACAGAAGCAGGTCCAGGATTCGATTCATTAACAGGCGGACTAACTGGCTTTGCTTTAGGAGTGTTATTATTTAACAACTTTGCGTGGCTCTTTGGGTATTTAGGGGGGGAACCTCAGTTAAGTGCACGTTTC
This sequence comes from Halalkalibacter krulwichiae, assembly GCF_002109385.1. Lineage (NCBI taxonomy): Bacteria > Bacillati > Bacillota > Bacilli > Caryophanales > Bacillaceae > Halalkalibacter > Halalkalibacter krulwichiae. Next base: position 3,981,339 of record NZ_CP020814.1, read on the forward strand.
ATGGCTTTAAAGAATGAAAGAGATGCCAAAATCGGGTTAACAACAGTTGTCATTTGGTCGGTTATTGTTTACTTCGGTACAACGATCATAGGATTGTCAGCGCTTACATTATACGGTGCGGGTAGCTTCTCTGATCCTGAAACGATTTTACCGTTTATGATTATGGAGCTTGCTCCCCCTTGGATTGCTGGTCTATTGCTTGCAGGTATTATCGCAGCAATTGTAACAACTGCAGATTCGCAATTGCTCGTTGTTGTAAGTTCAGTCAGTGAGGATATTCTCCACAGAGGCTTAGGCTTAAATTTATCTGACAAACAATTGGTGAATATTTCAAGACTAACAGTTATTGTTGGCGCACTTGTCGGACTCGTTGTTGCGCTTACTTCCAATGCGTTAGTGTATGTAGTCACAAGCTGGGCCTGGGCCGGAGTCGCATGTACACTTTCTGCGGCGATTATTCTAGCCTTCTTTTGGAATCGCTATTCAAGCATCGGCGTAATCTCGACGATTTTGTCCGGATTAATTTTTACAATTATTTGGATCTCCACACCACTTGATCAAATCATTACTGCTCGAATTACGACGTTTTTCATTGCTGGATTTTTCGGAATTGTCTTTAGCCTACTTTTCCCTGATATAAACCAAGATTCAAATCATACAGAGAAAACACAACCAACACTCAATACTTAAAAAAGGAGCTGTTCACTTATGCATTTTAACCCTACGTATCATCCTTATTCTTCTTTTCAAACACCTGTCTTTGCTAAAAACGGGATGGTGGCCACATCGCAGCCACTTGCTTCCCAAGCTGGTTTAGATATTTTAAAACAAGGTGGAAATGCCATTGATGCGGCGATTGCAACTGCCGCTTGTTTAACTGTATTGGAACCAACTTCTAATGGCATTGGTGGAGATGCGTTCGCTCTCGTTTGGGTGAAAGACCAATTATATGGGTTAAATGGTAGCGGTCCCTCCCCTCAATCGATTTCGATTGAGGCGCTGAAAGCACTAGGGCATGAAAGAATTCCGCAATTCGGATGGACTCCTGTAACCGTACCGGGGGCACCTGCTTCTTGGGCAGCTTTATCAGAACGTTTCGGAACATTACCACTCATTGATGTTTTACAGCCGGCTATTCAATATGCTGAAGAAGGCTACCCGGTTTCTCCAGTTTTAAGTAAATATTGGGAAGAAGCCTACGAAAGCTACAAAACTCAATTAACCGACAAACAGTTTCATCCTTGGTTTGACACCTTTGCCCCAAAAGGAAGAGCTCCAAAAGCGGGAGAAATATGGCGCTCACCTGATCACGCTAGCACACTCAGGCTAATCGGCGAAACAAATGCTGAGTCATTTTATTTAGGAGAATTAGCGGCTAAAATCATTGCATTTTCAAAGCTGAATAACGGCTTCCTTGATTTTGTAGATCTCCAAACGTATAAACCAGAATGGGTCGATCCAATTAAAGTTAATTACCGCGGCTATGACGTATGGGAGATTCCTCCTAACGGCCAAGGACTAATCGCATTGATGGCCCTCAACATCCTGGACAAATTTGAAATAAAAGAAAAAGAAAACCTTGATACGTACCACATGCAGATTGAGGCAATGAAACTTGCTTTTGCCGATGGACAGCAATACATTACCGAACATGACAAAATGCCACTATCAGTTGATCAACTTCTCTCTTCTGCTTATGCGATAGAACGCGGTCGCCTCATTACCGATAAAGCTCAATTACCGGAGTGTGGCTCTCCCGCCTATAGCGGCACCGTCTACCTAGCAACAGCAGATGATCAAGGCAATATGGTGTCTTTTATTCAAAGTAACTACAAAGCATTCGGGTCAGGGCTTGTTGTACCTGGAACAGGCATTGCATTACAAAACCGTGGCTATAATTTCTCACTCGATCCAAACCACGCTAATCGGCTCGAACCAGGAAAACGTACGTATCACACTATTATTCCTGGCTTTTTAACAAAGGACAATAAAGCGGTCGGTCCCTTCGGCGTAATGGGCGGGTTTATGCAGCCACAAGGTCACTTACAAGTTTTGATGAATACAATTGATTTTGGTCTTCATCCACAAGCTGCCCTAGACTCTCCTAGATGGCAATGGATTGATAACAACACCGTGGAAGTCGAACAAACCTTCCCTAACCATATCGCAGAAGCACTCATACGAAAAGGCCACAATGTAAAAGTCAATCTCGACTACGGAAACTTTGGCAGAGGCAAATTATCTGGAAAGATCCAGAAAGCGGTGTCTTATGCGGGGGATCAGAATCAAGAACCGACGGATTTGTGGCCGCCTGGTAAAAAATGCGCTCATGACACAAGGTTTTACCTCAACCTTCGTGTCATGGGTTCCACTAATTCAAAACTCCACCCTACACCCATAATCATTACAACTAATAATATTAAAAACAAAAAAAGAACCCTAAGCAATCGACTTGGTTACAAGTATTGCGCTTAGCGTTCTAGTTGATCTGATTTAACAAAAGGCTTTAAAAAAGTAGCGATCTCTTCGACCAGTTGTCTTGAATTTAAATCCGCGGATTCCGTTCCTTTTTTGTAAGCATCCTCTAAAATTTTAACGAGATGCTTTTGTGTTAATTTTTCGATATCTTTCACGGCACTCATGTCTTTTTAATTCCCCACCTTAGTTTCATGAATTTCACAAGCGCACTACTCATTCTATTTATCTATGTCTAAAGTAGCGTTTTTAACAAATCTACTTTCCTATCATACCATTAGAATTTTCTAAACTGTATCATCGTTTATCGACAAATTCCGCGTTATTCCTTGTAGAATCCTACCATTACCAAATTTAACCATGAACCAACACGTGACAGCAAAGCAAATCTAGTTTATCGTTAGTTGTAGACTGCAAAATGGGAGGATTATGATCGTGTTTTGTCAGAATTGTGGGGAGCCCTTAAATGAAAAGGCTCGTTTTTGCTCAAATTGTGGAGAAAAAGTAATCGAGCAGGCGATCGAGAAAGAGCCATCTCCTATTGAAGTAGAGAATGAAACGATGGTAGAATCAGAGGTTGCCGCAACGGCTGAATCCCCTCTACCACAACAAAATGAAAAGCGTGTGAAACGAATCCAACGCACCTTCAAAAAGGGACCGCTTTTAATCCCTGTGATTAGCCTGTTACTAGTCTGTAGCGGTGTATCAGCAGCGTATTACCATGAAACGAATAAAAATGAAGAAGTGCTTCACTTGCAACAAGCAGCGGAACAAGCTGCGTTAAGTGGTGAATATTCGAAGGCTGAAGAGCAACTAGAGCAAGCTTTACATATTCGTCCTGCTTATTCTGTGTTAGAGCAGAATTTGGAGGCCGTTCGTCGTGCTTCCGTATATACTGCTGAGTTGGCAGCAATTACTGATCAAATGCGTAAACAGGAGTTTCTTGATGCCGAAGCGAGTCTTTTTTCTTTAAAAGAAGCGATTGGCCAAGAAGTTGATCCGTTGTTTGAAGGATTTAGTGAACTGTTGACCGCCAAAGAAGTGACGATCGCTGTTGGCAAAATTAAGCAGGAGTTAAGCGAGCTTACGACCGTAAGTCAATTAGCCGATAAGCTGAACCGACTTGCGACGTTATCAACAGAAGAAGCAGCCGCTGTAAAAGAACAGATTTTAACAAAAATGGTTCAGATTTCAAGTGAACAAGCCCAGCAACAGCTCGAGAATAAGCAGTTTTCTGCTGCGATCGCAACGATCAACCAAGCACTTGAGTATGTAAGAGATCATCAAACATTGCTTTCGTTTAAGGAGAAAATTGAACAGGAGCGAAATGCGTTTGAACAAGCTGAGCAAAACCGGCTTGAGCAGGCACTCGAAGCAGCTGCCCAAGAAGAGCTCCAAAACCAAACCGCTGCTGTTGAAGTCATTTCATTCGATTACGAAGTCGATGAGTTCGGTGATTTGTACGTGAGCGGCGAAATTAAAAATGTCGCGACAAAAGATATTTCAGCCGTGACTATTGAATATGCAGTGTATGACGTTGAGGGTGAACACCTTTATGACGGGTCAACAACCGTCTATCCTTATTACATCGGCCGCGGCGAACCAGGATCATTTGAGGATACAGTGTTTTATCTTTTTGAAGAGGTAGACGTTGAAATTGAAAACATCTCATGGTATGTCGAATAAGGAGCGAAAGAAATGAAGAAACAGTGGATCATCAGCAGCTTGCTGACCGTCTTCATCTGGGGAGCTGGTGCTTATGCATTTTTCTCCATAAAAGATGATGTACCGAGTCAACTAAATACGGAATCTATGCTTCTAGCAAGTGCCCCACTTGAAGGAGAAGATCCGTCTGCAGAAAGAGAATTAAAAGAGATTATCGATGAAACACAAAAACTCGTTGTTCACATTGAACTTGAGGACGACTCTCTCGGCTCTGGTTTTTTATATAACGACCAAGGCGATGTCGTCACGAATGCCCACGTCGTCGGCAATGCGACAGAGGTTCAAGTGAAAACGACCGACAACCGCGAATTTTCCGGTACTGTTATCGGCCTTAGCGAAACGATTGATGTCGCGCTCGTTCGTGTCGACGGCTTAAAAGGAACAGAGTCTCTCAACATGAGGAAAAAAAAGCGTGCTGAAGTAGGCGATGAAGTGCTGGCGATCGGAAGCCCGCTTGGTTATCAAAATACCGTGACGACCGGGATTGTCAGTGGCTTGGAGCGAGCATTTGAAGTTCCTCCTTATCACTACGAAGACATGTATCAAATTTCCGCACCGATTGCTCCAGGCAATAGCGGCGGTCCGTTGATTGACCGTAAAACCGGAGAGGTGCTTGGCATCAATTCGGCTGCCGCCGATCAAGGGTCGATTGGCTTTAGTATTCCGATGCCTAATGTGATTACACTTATTGAAGGCTGGTCGAAAGAACCGATGACAACTTTGCCAGTTCTCGATTTCACATCAAATTCCGTTGAATATGAGTATGACACCAATTTAGACGAAGACTACGCACAATTTCTCGTAAGCTACTTTTACGAAAGCCTTGATCAGCAAGACTATGTCACAGCCTATTCGTTGCTTGGCAGCTCATGGCAAGGAAATCTACCTTATGAAGATTTTCGAGAAGGCTATATCGATACGAAGGCCGTTTCAATCGAGGAACTTACAGTGAACAGCAGTGAAGAGATTACCGTAGTCGCCATTATTACAGCACAAGAACGTACGGACGATGGCGATACGTTCAGCCAGTACAGAGTCACTTACACGATCGGTTATGAAAATGATCAAATGAAGATCCTCTCCGGTTGGGGCGAGGAGTTAGAATAGCAACGAAACCGTCGGCAAAAAGCATCTCGCGTGAAAACGAGGTGCTTTTTGGTGTTTTTTTAGCTTTCTTTTGGAAAATACTCTGAGCCTCTCCCCTGACAGGCACGGCTTTCCCCATCATTCGTATGATAGAGAAAACAACACATACGGAGTGACGATCCAATGAATAGACTACAAACAAACTTAACACCCCTCCTCCCCGCTTTCATTCATACGAAAGAAGGAAAACGTTGGGGATACATCAACAATCAAGGGCAATTCGTGCTCCCTCCTCAATTTGAGGAAGCAGATGATTTTCAGGAAAACGGGATGGCGATTGCTAGGCTGAACGGGAAAGTCGGGTTAATAAACGACACAGGGCAATTCGTTATCGAACCACAATATAATTCAATGTTGCCCTTTACAGAGAACCGCGCCATTGTGACGGATGATGAAGGTTTTTCCGTTATCAATGAGCAAGGTCAGGTGTTAACAAAAAAAACATACGGACTGATTAACCCTTATCAGGAAGGCAGAGCGATTTTTGCCGAGACGCGCGACGATCAATTTTTGTATGGCTATTTAGATGAGGATGGAAACGAGCATATTCCACTACAGTTTGAACTCGCTTATGATTTTTCAGATGGCAAGGCTCTTGTGAAAATCAAGGAGAACGAGTTTGCTCTCATTAATCGTGATGGACACATCGTTCAAAGCTATCCTTATGCGTCGATGATGAGCTATAGCGAAGGACTTATCGCCTTTGCAAAAACGTACCAGGATAATTGGGGATATGTAGATGAACAAGGAACTGTGATGATCGAACCACAGTTCACTTACGCTTTGCCATTTCAAAACGAGCGCGCAATCGTCAATGCTGCAGAAGGCATCGACAATCAATATGGCTTGATTAATCGCGATGCGAGCTACATTCTTCCACCAACCTATCAGGATATGACGCAACTTGGCAACGGGCGTGTCGCGGTTGGGCGCGCGTTCGATCCGGAGCGCCCCTTTACTGGCTCACGCTACGGAATCGCTACGACCGACGGCTCCGTGTTGACCGATTTTCTTTATGATCAGGTTGCCGAATATAAAAATGGACTCAGCTCGACGACAGCCGGCCAGTTCACTTTTTTCATTAACGAAAGTGGCCAGCGTGAGCCCTCGCTTCCTGTGATCCCAGGCATCGGTACAATCACGATCATTGATGATGTCATTCAAGCCAATGTCGACCACAGTTTGTCCTATTATGATCGTGCTGGCAACATTGTCTATCAACCTAACACCGTCTTCCCACTCGACGACCAATACCGAATTCATATTCGAAAATACAGCCCGAACAAAGATTATCTCGTCTATTATCCACAAATTGAAGGAATGACAAACGGCGAAGCTGAGAAAAACGTCAATGCCATCCTTCGTCAAAAATCACTCGTACTCCCGGTTCCATCGACTCAGTTGGATTACGGCTACTACGGTGATTTCTCGGTAGCCTTTTTCCAAAACCATTTGCTCATCTTAAAATTAGAAGGCTACCGCTATCCATTTGGCGCCGCACACGGCATGCCGTACCAAGTGCACGTCTCCATTGATTTAGGTACCGGGCAAATCTATCAGCTTAAAGACCTTTTCAAACAAGATAGTGACTATGTAAAAGAATTAAGTGATATCGTTGGCCAACAGATAAAAGACCAAATGGAACAAGGGCATACCTACTTTTTCCCAGACCAATACCGCGGCATCACACCCGACCAAGCCTTCTACGTAACCGATGACGCACTTGTCCTTTACTTTGAACCATACGAAATCGCAGCTTATGTTGCCGGTTTCCCTAGCTTTACCATCCCTTTTAAAGAAATCGAGGGAATCCTTGATTTTACTAGTTCATTTTGGCGATCTTTGCATGAATGAATGTTGAAAGGCCACTTGTATGAAGTGGCCTTTCTTTATTAATATAACGGTTGATAAGGCCGTTGCTGCCCTTGCTGGGGCGGACAATGAGGAAAAGGATTAATATCTTGAATGCTATGAAAATCATAATGCTTCAGAGCAAATTGAGCCTGATACAAATATTCCATTACATATATTTGTCCTCCATACGCATCACACAAAACCCCTGACGTACCTTGACCGTTCTTAAAAGACACACCAATCGGCTGCCCCATGAGTTGCCACACCTTTTGTTGCCAATTCATTAAAGATCTCTCCCTTCCGTTTACTTTATGTGGGAGAGTGTTTAGGGGTGAGGGTAGGCTGAGGCGTTTTGCTCCTACCTTGATGATAATGAGTTCTTCTTAACTTCCATTGCCTTCGCAGCCCACTAAAAAAAGCCAACACACATGTGCTGGCTCAAACAATCATTATAAACCTTTAAAATCTTCCTCGGATAGGTAAAATTCCCTAATCATGTCTCGAACAACTAGGTCAACGGCTTTGACCTCTCCTAGGTTGATTTGCTTTAACTCTACTAAATCTTCTTCTTCAAGCTGCTCAAACAAGGAGTTCTTTGTTTCAATTAACTTTTGAACATAGTTAATAAGTTGCTTCTTCCCAACGGTTTCAGACACACTAAATCCTCCTTTTGTTAATCGACAAAAGGTATTAAATTCGGCAACTGGCTAGCATAGTTTCATAACTTTAGCCCCTATAGTTTTGCGTCATCACTTTTCAATGATTTTGCCCTTTCGTTCGATTAGGTTTTTAGTTATATGCTTATTGTACTATCGTTGTAGTGAAAACGGTAGGGGTTATTTTATTTTTCTTAACGTTTATTGAAGAGATAATTAGTATCTAAATATCATTGCTCCCTTATCTAGGAAATTCAGTTAGTAATTTCAAGGTATTACTCCTATATTTCCCCTGCATTTCGGTTTACTAAAGTAATAGCCATGAATTTTGATCGGTTGGTGTATGAGACCCAAAAAAAGCCACCACACCCTCTCTTACCAAAGGCGTAGTGGCTTTCCCTTATTCCTCAAACGCATCCGGATAAACAGTTGTATTAAACACTTCACCGGTCTCTGCGTTTTCTAAATGAATTGTTACGTCAATCTTATCTGGATCGTCTCCGTTAAAGATCTGATAATACATCCCAGTCATCGCTAATCCTAATGCAGCGAATCCATCAAAGCTATTTTCAAAAGCTTCTTGGTCAACAACGAGCGTAAACTCTGAATAAGATTGGTTCGATCTCACATCCGCAATTGATGGGTAATCGTCACTCTGTTTGATTTCTTCGATATTCGCTTCAATTCCCTCTCTCATCTCGCTCATCATTTCGTTATGAGTCGAGCGCGACATTTTATACGTAAGCGAGCCATCCTCATTTTCTGTTACTTCTTTTACGCCGGCTTCTTTTGCATCAGCGATCACTTGGTCGATGTCTTGATCTTCAAGCATCATTGGCGGAATCGTAATTTCGACGTTCAAGAGACCACGGTCAACTTCAACCGATTGCTCGTCCTCCTCCGTTGCTTCTTCCTCTTCCCCAGGGGCTTCAGCTACTTCATCGGCATCAAGTTCCTCATCTGCTTGTGGCTGTCCGCACGCTGCGAGAAACGCAATAAACAGCACTATGAATAACCATGTTACATTCTTTTTCATTTAAAACCCTCCTATTTGGAAAATAAAATCCATTTACTAGTATGCCAAATAAAGGTGTTTTTAACAGGCTGTTTTAGGGTGATTGTTGCTTAAGGACATATTGCGCCCGAACTGCTAAGGGAGATGTCCTTTAGACAACTTCTCTCGGACACTTCCAACCCCTTCTCCCGCGAGACTGTCCTTTAGACGACTTCTTTCGGACACTTCCAACCCCTTCTCCCGCGAGACTGTCCTTTAGACGACTTCTTTCGGACACTTCCAACCCCTTCTCCCGCGAGACTGTCCTTTAGACGACTTCTCTCGGACACTTCCAACCCCTTCTCCCTCGAGACTGTCCTTTAGAACCCTACGCTCTCCAAGTAACCAAATAAAAACCTTGAAAGAAGTAACCTACTTCTCTCAAGGCGCATAGCGAAAGGAGCTATCTCCATCTTATTTTTAAACATTCGGCAGCGATACATCCAAGACAGCTACTCTTCCTCCTTTGACGACTTCTAAGCATTCGTGAATCGCATCTCGTAATTCATCTGCTCGTTCCACTTTTTTGGCGTACGCTCCTCCTGCGGCTTCGGCGATCTTTGATAGGTCGGCGTCTGGGGTGAAGTCGACGAAGAATTGATTCGTTTGTTGGGCGATGCCGGTTGGGTGTACACCGAGTGTCGATAGTTTCGGTGATTTCCAGCCGTGATTGTTGTAAATAATTGTTAGGAAAGGTGTTTCGTAACGTTTGGCCATCCAGTGAACCGATGATGGGATGCTGAATAAGTAGGAGCCATCCCCGTTAAGCTTATAACCGTTTTCGTCGGGTCCGCTAATTTCATACCGATTGCCGCTCCTCCGTTCCAGCCAAGTGATCCAGCTCCGCTTCCAAAGAGCATCCCACTGCGGTTTAGCTCAAGGTGGTTCGAGATCGTTGGATAATTGGAAATGCCTTCGTTGACGACAATCGTATTTTGGTCAATGATTTCACGGACACAAGCGGTTAAGTATTCGGGTGTAATCGCATCACCGTCCGGCTCCTCCATGAGACGGAAAGCTTGTTTGCGTTCATGGTGAATGACCTCAAATTTTTCCCAACGATTAGAAATTTGTTCTTGATCAAGGTCGCTTATCGCGCTCAATTTTTCATTTAATTGCTCAAGGGCAATCTGCGAGTCCGCTTTAAAAAAGTTTTTCGAAGGAATGTACCAAAGTGGCATTTGCTCCTTAATCGGGTCAGCATCGATGTAGTAAATTGTCGCTTCGTTTCCTGGCTTATTTTTTAACGGAATCCAAGGCACGTCACTGTCTAGCACTAAAATGACATCGGCTTGTTCGAGCCATTTGTTTTGTTCCGGTGTGTTCCATTGATAACCGATGTGCATCGCGTGATCAGCCGGGAAGTTCACATAGTTCGGGCATGATTCCAATACGGGAATGGCCAATTGTTCTGAGAGACGGATTAACTCATTCACGGCTGCTTCGTTTCGCCCTAAATAAGAGGTAACGATCAGCGGGTTTTTGGAGTTTCGTAAATCATTGGCTATTTCTGTGACTTGTTTTGGCGGGAGTGCACTTGGAGCGATCGGCTCCCACAAGCTCGGATCGATCGTAACCTTTTCTTCCAGCTGTTCTTCCATTACTTCCCGTGCCCCATTAAATAAACCGGGCCTTTCGGTTCGCTTTTCGCAAATTGCATCGCACGGTGGACAAGTTGTTTGACATTTTTTCCAGAGCGGATTTCGTGATTGTATTTTGTATAGCCACGCATGATGCCGCGTTGGTCGAAGACATCTTGAATCCAGTGAATGAATTCATTGCGACTTCCGGTCAGTTCCCCTTCTTGTGTGAACGGCGACGCCCCAGCGAATATTAGGACAGGCACTCTTCCTTTAGCTGCATTGTGGATCGCACCGCCTAAGTTTTGCGTACCGCATTCGACGTGGATGATGACCGCTTGTGGGATGCCTGTTTTTTGAGCGTACCCGTGAGCTGCGCTTAAGGCGACCATTTCATTCGGGCAGACGATAACCTCAGGTAGTTCCCGGTTATCTCGTTGTGCTTTCGCTAAACTTTCAATCATCGCTGGATGGTCACTGCCTAAATTTGCAAAAATATAAGAAACATTTGCTTCCTGTAACGCTTCTAAAAAAGCGGTGCTTGTCGTATACATTAGATCTCCCTCTTTCTTCTATTATAAAAAGTACGCTTTGTTTTCCACGATCATTGCCTGAATCGTTTTGGCTGATTGGGTAAGCGCCTTCGTTTCTTGATCACTTAAATCCCACTCGATGATTTGTTGAATCCCGTTTCGATTTACCTTGATTGGAACACCGAAACTCATGTCATCGAGCCCATAATGTCCAGAAACAATCGCGGACCCAATGGTCTCCATTGGCTCGTCTTTTGAAAGCTTGGCAACGAGCTTGCTCATCCCTACTCCCGTTGTCCATCCTGTTGTTCGCGGTACATTGAGCTCATTAAAGCGGACGAACCACGTCTTAAGCTCTGCTCGGATCTGTTCCTCTTGCTGCGGTGTTACCGAAAGCTGCTCACCGCTTTTTCGAACGTGGCTAAAAAGTGGCACTTGAGACCCGCCATGCTCCCCGATCACAGGGCTTACGACATGCTCCTTCGCCTCAATGCCTAACGTGCTGCGCAGAGCCCATTCAAATCGGTACGAATCATTTAATGAATAGCCGATTAACTGTTCACGCTGAAAATCAAATGCTTTGTAAAGATAATAATTTAAAAGGTCAACCGGGTTTGAAGCGGTTACAATAATGGCGTTAGGCACATACGTTTCAATCACTTGACCTATTTTCCGGAAAATCGAGATATTCTCTTGTAAATAAGCATTTCTTGATTTAACATCGCTGCGATTCGGAACACCGGCTGTAATAATGACAATCGATGAATCCTTTAAGTCCGGATAGCTCCCTCGATACATTCGCTTGTGTGGAAAAGCATTTTCAAAATCCATCACATGATTATCTAAAAACGTTTCATTGACATCAATTAAGCAAAGTTCATCAGCTAACTCGTTCATCGCTAACGTCATGGCACAGGCTGCACCTAACGTACCGGCTGCTCCTATGATCGATATTTTTTTCATTGTCTTCTCCCTCTAACATGCGAATAAGATGGTAAATGAGTTCATTCGTTGGAACCGCTATGTTATGTCGCTTTGCTTTTTCAACAATCGCTCCATTTAAGTAATCAATTTCCGTCGGTCGACCACTATGAAGATCTTGTACCATTGACGGCAAATGATTTCCGGACATTTTCGGATCAAACACATCGACGATCATCTTCACAATCACTTCTTTATTGAGGTTGATTCCTTCCGCCTCTGCGACGACAATGATCTCATCAACAATCGCATTGATCACCTCATCAATTTGCTGATAGCTTCCAACGGCACTAACGGTGTCATTGATGATCGTACAAAGCGTATTTAATACGGCGTTAAAAGCAACCTTGTTCCAGATGCTAATCAAAACATCTCGCGAGACCTCCACATTCATCCCTGCCGCATTCATCACGGCACAAATCTCTTTAACTGCTTCTGACTCTCCGCCGTCAACTTGCATAATGTGAACATGCCCCGTACCAAGCGCTTGAATATGACCCGGGCCAAGGAGCTCCGTACCAAAAGTCGTCACACCTGCTAACAGTCGGCTTTTTGGTACATATGTTTCAAGCGTTTCAATATTGCCTAAGCCATTTTGAAGAGTTAGCACTCGGGTATGATCTCCAATTAAGTGACGACAGCTTTTCACCATCTCATCTGTCTGCATCGATTTCGTAAAGACGATCACTAAGTCGAATGTCCCCTCGCTTTCTTCTGGCAACGAAGCATCCATATAAAGCACTTGATTACGATCTTCCTTTTTGATAGCTAGTCCGTTCTCTCGTATTTTCTTCACATGCGTCTCCCAACGATCGACTAAGAGCACCTCATTTCCAGCCTCAAATAACATGGACCCAAAGCGACATCCCATTGCGCCCGAGCCGGCGATTGCTATTTTCATAACCCGTTCCTCCTTTAGAAGATTGATTAGTAACTTATATAAGCTTTCTATCATTTTTAGAACAATCTACTAGAGATTTCCAACTAACAAAAAAAGATTCAACCGGTATATAGAATAAGGAAACAACTAGGAGATCAAATATTTTTTAAAAAAATAGTTAATATTTCACTCATCTTAGCCATACAGTTTAGTAAAGCCTTACGAACAAGGCACCTTGCCTTTCTTCGTGAACAATAGTGAACACGTCGTTCACATATCGAACAAAAAATCTAAAAAAAAGAAGTGATACTAGTGAGCGATCAATACGTCCTAAAAACTCTAGTAAACGCGATTGATGTGTTGTCCATTTTTGAAGAAGAAGTAGAGCTGACACCAAGTGAAATCGAACATAGAGTCAAAATGAACCGAACCAATTTGTTTCGAATCCTGTATACACTACGGCAAGGAGGCGTTTTAGAATGTGATCCAGAAACCGGAAAATATCGCATTGGCATGAAACTTGTACACCTATCCTCCCTTTACTTAAAACGATTAGACATTCGCACGATTAGTCATCCGCACTTAGTTGAGTTGCGAGATTCGTTAAATGAAACGGTCCATCTCGTTGTGATGAATAATGAGCGAGCTACCTTTGTTGACAAAGTAGAATCAGGCGGAGAGCTCGATATAAATATGGGCTCCTATGTTGGATGGAGTGCTCCACTCTACTGCACCGCCTCTGGAAAGCTACTACTAAGTTTTGAATCTGATGAAAAAGTCGTGCAGTATGCATCAACAGAAACGATGAAACGTTATACTCACAACACGCTTACAACGAAAAAGGAATTTCTTGATAGCATTGCAGAAATTCGCGAGCTCGGATATGCGATGGACAAAGAAGAAATGGTAGAAGGCTTAACATGTATCTCCTGTCCGATCGTCGATGAAAATCAAAAAGTTCTAGCAGCGATTAGTGTCTCAGGCGCGACGACCCGAATGAAAAGCAAGCATGACTTTGTTCTTACACAACTATTTGAAACCGCTACCAAAATAGCTGAGATAAAAAAGAAAATACCGAATTAATCGAGGGGGAAAATTGTATGAAGAAGATTTTATCGCTAGGATTTGTGTCGCTATTGTTTCTCTTTTTGCTTGCTGCCTGTGGCAGTGGCACGAGTGATAACGGACAGTCAGAAGCTTCCGATCCAGAAGAAGCAACGAGTGAAACGGATGGCGAAGTGTACGAACTACGTCTTGGACATATTGCAACCGAAACGAACCCATATCATCTACTAGCACTTGAGTTCAAAGAGTTAGTTGAAGAGAGATCAGAGGGCCAAGTGAAAATCAATGTATTTGCGAACGGCCAGTTAGGCCAGGAAAGAGAATTACTTGAGTCGATGCAATTTGGAAATATGGATTTAGCGGTTATTACTAGTTCACCTGTTACAAACTTTGTACCAGAGTTCGGGATTCTTGATGTTCCTTACCTTTTTGAAGATTGGGATCATGTCGAACGTTTCCTAGATTCTGATGTTGCCGAAGAGCTTTTAAAAGAAACAGACAATGTCGGCATTAACACATATGCCTTCATCCCACGTGGCTTTAGAAGCGTGACCAACTCGAAGCACCCTGTTCACACACCAGACGATATGAAAGGCTTGACATTGCGCGTTATTGAAAGCGGTGTTTACTTAGATACGATTAATGAAATGGGTGCAACGGCAACTGGAATGCCTTGGTCCGATGCCTTCACTGCCATGCAGCAAGGAGCGATTGACGGACAAGAAAATGACTACTCAATCAACTACACACAAAATGTGTTCGAAGTGCAAAAGTACCTTTCGTTAACGGAGCATATTTTCGCGATTAATACGATCATGTCTAGTCAAACAACGATGGAGAAATTACCTGAAGACCTTCAACAACTAATCGCCGATGCAGCTGTTGATGCGGCCAAAACTATCGCTGAGCACAACCGCGAGCAACAAGATGTCCTAAAAGCAAACTTGCTTGAAAAAGGCATGGAAATTAACGAAGTCGACAAAGAACTATTTATGAATGCCGTTCCAAACACACAAGAGAAATACAGCCAACAATTTGGCGAAACGTACTTTAAAGGTATTACTGATCTTAGATAAAACGAGACAACTTTAGCGGAGGAAAGATACGTAGACTCCTGCGGGATGAAAGGCAAGGGTGAGCCCTACAGTGCGTTAGCACGAGGAGGCTCACCAGCCGCCCGCGGAATGCGAAGTATCTTTTCGGAGCGGATGCTACGCTATTACATTCAGACTCTTCGTTAATTAAAACTCTTTTGTTCCGGCCTCAATTAAAAATGTTTTCATAGAAAGAGGGGAAGCATCTCTATGAAACTAGCAAATCGGATTAGTTCAGCCATTGATAAAATCTGTCAGCATGTGATTACGATCCTGCTTGTGACCGTTTCAGTTGTATTGTTTATTCAAGTGTTCTCTAGATTTGTATTAAATAGTGGGACGTTTTGGACAGATGAACTTGCTCGATATGCGACCGTATGGCTTGTTTTCTTAGGAGCGGCCATCGCAACTAGAGATAAATCTCTCATGAGTGTCGACATTTTCGAAAGTCTCTTTCCGAAATCGAAACGTTATCTCAGAATCTTTCAAACCGTTATGATGCTCATCTATGCAGGCCTAATAGCGAAAATCAGTTACGGCACCTTAACTTTAGTGAAAAATCAGCTCTCACCGAACATGTCCGTACCAATGACGGTCCTTTATGCAGTTCTTCCGTTATCAGCACTTATTATGGTCATTCATCTTGTTGTCCATCTGCTCCCTACCAAATCCGGCCAAGGAGATGATCAAACATGATTACGATTCTACTACTTGCCGCTCTTTTGCTAATGGCAATGGGGCTTCCAATTGCTGTCACGATCGGTCTTGTCTCCATTGGCTATATTTTCATCAATGAGATTCCTGTGAACATCATCACCCAGCAAATCGTCGGCGGGGTCGATGTCACCTCTTTGCTTGCAATTCCCCTTTTCATCTTAGCTGGTGACTTAATGAGCAAAGGTGGACTGGCTAAGCGGATGATTCGACTCGCCAGTGCTCTTGTTGGGAAAGTAAGTGGCGGCCTAGGTCTCGTCACCGTTCTTGCTTGTATGTTCTTTTCGGCGATTTCTGGAAGCGGGGTCGCAACCGCCGCTGCACTTGGTAGTTTAATGATCCCTGCCATGGTAAATAAAGGCTATGACCGCGGCTTTGCGAGCTCAATTGTGGCAACCGCAAGTCCGTTAGGGGTCATCATCCCACCAAGTATTTCCTTTATCATTTACAGCAGCTTAACAGGCGTTTCAGTTGCGAACCTATACAAAGTCGGGATTCCCGCAGGCCTATTAATTGGCTTCGTCTTAATGATCTTGTTTTATTTCTTAGCACGAAAACATGGTTACAAAGCAGAAAATACTCCTTTTGACCGCAAAGAATTTTGGTCAGCGTTAAAAGACTCGCTTTGGGCGTTAGGGACTCCGGTTATCTTAGTCGGAGGGGTTTTCGGCGGCGTGTTCACGCCAACAGAATCGGCTGTTGCCGCTGTCTTTTATGCATTAGGTGTTGGTCTGTTTATTTATAAAGATTTGAAGTTCAAAGACATCCTGCCGATCTTTTACGGATCAGCCAAACTAACAGCTAACATCATGTTTATCATTGCGAACGCCTCCTTACTTGCATGGGTATTAACAGCAGAAGGAATTCCGCAAAGCATCGTTGCAACGTTTCTTTCTTTCTCTGACAACCCAATTGTCATATTGTTAATCATCAACTTAATCATTTTGATTATTGGCTTGTTCATGGAAACGTCGGCTACGTTAGTGATTCTCGTTCCATTGTTTTTACCGATTGTCACAAGCCTTGGCATGGACCCGCTCCACTTTGGCATTGTTGTCGTCATCGGTACAGCGATTGGCCTTGCGACTCCGCCTTTTGGCGTCTGTCTATTTACCGCTGCAAGCGTTGGAAAAGTAAGCATTCAAAAACTATCAAAACATATCGTTCTTCCGATTCTCGTGATGATTGCCGTCTTGTTATTCATCACGTTCGTACCAGAAGTTGTCATGTTTTTAGTCAAATAATATGGAAAAGGGATGGGATTTTTTATGCAAACTACAACTACCTTTCGTGATTGGTCAAGACAATACATTGGAGGCCAATGGAAAATAGGAAACAGTGAAAATACGTACTTAAACAAAAATCCATTTGATAAATCGATTCTCGTGAAAATGCCGCTTGCTAACCTAGAGGATGTTAACACCGCCTATCAAGAAGCAAAGGCCGCACAGAAAAAGTGGCAGGAAACATCCGCCTATGAGCGCTCCGCTCTGTTAAAAAAAGCAGCTGAACTACTTGCCAATAAACGCGATGAGATCGTTGGGATCTTAGTCTCGGAAACAGGGAGCAGCTTTGCGAAAGCACAAGCGGAAGTAGACCTTTCCATTGCTGATTTGACCGAATTTGCCTCGTTGCCGATTCGGATGACAACTGAAACCGTCCCTTCTGTCGTCCCAGGAAAAGAAAACCGAATCTACCGGCTTCCTGTTGGGGTCGTCGGCGTCATTAGCCCGTTTAACTTCCCGCTTTACCTATCAATTCGCGCCATCGCTCCAGCCCTTGCTGTTGGAAACGGGGTCGTCGTCAAACCAGATTTGCAAACGTTCATTTCAGGCGGGCTATTTATCGGGAAGCTCTTTGAAGAAGCTGGCTTGCCAAAAGGACTGCTAAACATCGTCGTTGCTGACATTGCTGAAATCGGCGACGCCTTTGTCGAACACCCTGTTCCAAAAGTGATTTCGTTCACTGGCTCAACGGCAGTCGGACGCCACATCGCCCAGCTTTGTGCGAAAAACTTAAAACGCGTTGCACTCGAATTAGGCGGCAACAACGTCATGATTGTCCTTGATGACGCCGATGTCGAGCAAGCTGCAAGCGCAGCTGTGTTCGGAAAGTTTCTACACCAAGGTCAAATCTGCATGTCCTTAAATCGAATCATCGTCCACCGCAATCTTTACGACGAGTTTGTGAAAGTCTTTTCTGAAAAAGTTGCCGGCCTCCGCGTTGGAAATCCGGTAGATCCTAATGTCTTTATCGGACCAATCATCAATCAGAATCAAGTCGATAAAATCCAACAATTAATCGACCAATCGATTGAACAAGGGGCCAACGTCGTCACACGCGGCAACGTTACCGGAACACTCATGGAGCCTGTCATCCTCACCGATGTCACAAATGACATGGCAATCGCTCAAAACGAAATCTTTGGCCCAGTTGCAGCGATCCTCCCTGTCTCGAGCGAAGAAGAAGCAATCCGCATTGCCAATGACAGCGACTACGGCCTCAGCGGATCGGTCTTTTCCGGAAACCTCGATCACGGCATCAACGTCGCCTTACAGATCGAAACCGGTATGATTCACGTCAACGACCAAAGCATCAACTGCGAATCCATCATCCCGTTCGGCGGCGAGAAAAGCTCAGGCCTCGGGCGCTACGGCGGCGACTGGTCCCTCGAGGAGTTCACAACGCTCCGCTGGGTATCTGTCCAAAGAGAACCACGACCATTTCCATTTTAATGTTGAAAGCTCAAGACTAGGGTCAGTGATCCTGGTCTTGAGTTTTTTTACGGTACAGGGCTCAGTTGGACTAAAAAAGCCATCACCCCACTTCACACAAGGAGCAACGGCTCTACTCATACATCAGATTGTCTAGTGTTATCTTGCGTTTCAGGTTCTACCGATCTTTTCCTCAATATTGAAGTTGGCGCTCGCCAAATGAGATCAAGCCAGCTCGGAAAATCGTAAGGAGCAATCGGTGCTGTATAATAGCTGCCAAAGCTTCGTAATCCAACAAGATGAATGTTAATCGCAATATAAAAAAGAATCATCCCATATAAACCTAATATTGATGCGGCGATCATCATGCTAAAGCGAAGAATCCGAATCGAGATACTAATGCTATAAGCAGGTAGGGCAAAGGAAGCAATCGCTGTTAGGGCTACGACAATAACCATAACCGGGCTCACAATCCCCGCTCGTACAGCCGCATCACCGATAACCAAACCACCGACAATCCCAATCGTTTGTCCAACCGGTCGCGGCAGACGAACCCCAGCTTCTCGCAAAAGTTCAATCGTAAATTCCATTAGGATTGCTTCAATAAAAGCAGGGAACGGAACGCCTTCTCTCGTCCCGGCAATGGAAAGGGCCAGTGTCGTAGGAATCATCCCTTGATGGAAAGACACAACCGCGATATAAACACCCGGAAGAAGTAAAGCGATGATCGCTGCAATCGCACGTAGGCTACGAATAAGTGTCCCAATAAACCAGCGTTCATAATAATCCTCAGGCGATTTGAATAATTGTTCTAATACGACCGGAGCAATTAAGACATAAGGGCTCCCATCGATCGCAATGAGAACTTGTCCATTCATCAGTGCCCCTGCTGCTTTATCCGGTCTTTCTGTATTCCCTAATTGCGGAAAGGGAGAAAATACATTTTCCTCAATTAATTGTTCTACCGTGCCAGATTCAAGAACCCCATCAAGGTCAATACAAGAAATCCGGAAACGGACTTCTTCAATTAATTCATTAGGTGCAATGCCTTTCATATAAAGTAAAGCAAAATCCGTTTTCGATCTTCGTCCAATTTTGCCTTGTTGGACAACTAAATTCGGATCTTTTATTCGTCTTCGTATCAACATAATATTCGATTGCAGAAGTTCAATAAAGCCATCTCTAGGACCTCTTACGACAATCTCACTTTGAGGTTCCTGAATCGATCGTTTATCCATTTGCCGAGTATCTAACGTTATTAACTTCTCATACCCGTCAATAACGAGTAAGGAGTCTCCGCTCATTACCGGAAGAATCGCATCATCAAAATTATCAACGATTGATATATTAGAGACACTAACGACTTCGTTCACTACTCGTTCAATTGGCTGACCTCTCAATATTTGATTACTAGAGTCGGTCAATGGCTTAATAATATTTTGTTCGATGTGATCAATACCGGAAAGGCCATCTATATAAAATAGGGACGCTCTAATATAATGATTAATCGTAAAGTCGCGTTGAATAACATCCGTGCTTTCCCCGATCACTTTACGAATGGAGTCTACGGTCTCGTTCAAATTTTTTGAGAGGGTCACTTGATATTCCTCTTTTTTCCGGGCGGTGTTCGAGTGTAGCGTTTTAAACAACTTCTTCTTAAACATTGTTTTAACCCTCTCAGTTCAATTTTTCATTCAGCATATAGTGTCTAATTTCTACCTTCGCGTTCACTGTCACTTCCGCTTTTGAAAACACTCCACCTTTTCCATCCCAATCATCTTCGACCGTCTTCCAATAGCGATTTTCTTTTTGTCTTACTTTCCGGTTAAATTCAAAAATATCAGCTCCAAATTCTTTTTGCATTTTTTGGATGATATCGTTTGCTCTTAACCTTATTTCTTTTTCAAAAGCTTCACCAAGCTGCTCAAACATCTTCATATCATTAATTGCTTTTTGGCGAATCCAGCTCTCTCCTAACGAACCCTCTACCTTAATCTCCACATTAAAATGGTTTACCCCTCTTTCCGCTCGTAGTCAACCACCGCATCCGCAGTAAAACTTTCAAGCACGATCGGTTCATCTTCAAATTTTGTTTCGATCGTACCATTGCCATACTCTCCTATCACTAATTTATATCCTCTAACATCCTCTTCCCCTAACAAACCGATTAGATGATTAGATTTCCCTAGAAAAATGGCGGCTCCCGCCATTTTCAGATCTTTTTCTGGTCCTTTTACAATTCTCGGCAATAGAAAACTTGCTTCCTCCATTACATAGGCTTGAATCGTTCCAAGCATTTGTTGAGGTAACATTTGAGCTACATTTTTCTCATTTTCACCAATGTGCATGATGCTTATTGACGGCATTTCTTCCAGTGGTAACTTGTCTTGTAAGATCTCTGATGCCTCCCCCTGTGAAATGATCACATTCGTTCGTCTACGAACTTCGTGATCCCGCAAGAAAAAGTCCAAAATGTACTCTAATACATGTTCTTCTCGCACTAACTCCTCATTAATAATGATGTTTTTCATATGCTCTAAATTTAATTTCCGGCTTCTCTTTGAAGCTATTTGCCGCATCATTGTGAAATTGGTCAAACCAGTCGTTTCAATATTAAAAAAAGGATCACCTGTCCCTCCCCCTCTTGTTGGATAAGACGACTAGGGATAGCTACTTGGTATGTACCATTAATTAAGTGGTCAAAGCTTTGCTTCTTTTCCTTTTCGATTTTTTTCATTTCCTTTTTAAATTCTTCTCCAGGATCTAAGCCTACCCCTATTAAAAAACCGACTTCTTCAATTTCGGTTCGGTCCCAGCATCCTATTAGAAAACAACTAGCAACTATAAGAGAACATACTATTACGGCCTTCAACTCTACACCTCGAATCTACATGCCAGCTTCATGAGTCGTTTTACTTTGTTGTTTCTTTTTACGCATAACCGCAATCCAACCGAATAACAGTATTGAGCCTGTAGCGATACTGGCTACATAGGCCGACCAGTCTCCCACTTTCGCAACCTCATCCATTGAATTGGGAATGAAGGTTATGATAAAAAGAAAAAAAGCCATTGCACTAGAGAGCCAAGGTACTGTTTCCTTTTTAAGAATGACATCTTTAATTAAGATTTGAGCTAATACAGCATTAATTGTTAAAGTAGTAAAGACGCTCATTATATAAATCGTCAAAAAAAGCGATTCGATCCGTTCGAAAAAACCTCCAGGAACCTCAATTTCTTTCGCTAGTTCAATCGTAGGAAAGGTGATTGTCTTCAAAGGTTCTAATGAAAAAACAGCTACCTCGACCACAAAGTAAAGAGTATGAATCAAGATAACAATGACAAGACCAATGTAATAAGGCCAAGCCTTAAACTTGTTATCTTTCACCCTTCCAAGAAAAAAGAAGAGAATATAAACACCCATATACGAATACACCGTCGGCAAAATCCCATTCGCCACTGGATAAAACCCTTCAGACAAAACAGGCACAAAGATTGTCAGATCTACATTTCCTATGTTAAAAACAATACCTAACATTAAAACGATCAAAATAATGGGTACAAACATTAAACTAATATGCACAATTCCTTGTACTCCTTTTGAGACCGCATAAAAAACAAGAAGTAACATCGAACCAACTATAACTTCTATTGGCGTTTGATCTAGTAAATACATTTTTACCGCTAATCCAATAATCCGCGAAATAAAAGAAATGACTAAAACAAGAAAGATTAGGAATTGAATGCTAATAAACAAGGTTATCCATTTACCATATTTACCTGTACTAATAAATTCAAAAAAATTTTGTCCAGGAAAATGGCGTTGAATCAGGATACAGAAAAAGATGATGCCAATTTGAACTCCCCCGCCCAGAATCATTGAAATCCAGCCATCTGCCGTTCCAACATCTTGAGCCACAGACCTTGGCATAATCAAAATTCCAACCCCAAAAATGAAAGAGATCATTAAAATACTTAATTCGGAAGATGACATCTTGAAATTGTTCATATTTCATTGTTCGCCTCCCCAATTTTAATCGCCACTTTTTTCCTTACTCAAATTCGTCTTACGCATATGTTGATTTTCCTGCTTTTGCCAAGGCAACAGAAAGATTTCTGATAAAGTATGGTATACATATTGAGCAGTCCCAATACTAAGTGCCAAAATGATTGCTGACCATATCGTTGATCTATGTGGTAAAAACCCTAGTACCCTGTCTATAATCTCTTCCATTACTCGACTCCCTTTCATTTATTCCCTAGTATTTTCTAATGTTTTCAAATATATGAATACATTTAGACTGAAAATGGAAAAGGCGTGCGAGAGGTGGATTTCCACATCCCCACACAAAAAAGCCATCACCCCACTTCACAGCGGAGCAATCGCTCTTTTTTTCTGGCACAACTTAAGCTGATGCCTCAATCTTTTTCTTGTCGCGCTTTGCTTTTCTCTTTTTCATCGCTTTTGTTATATAACCGCCTTTAAAGTTACGCGGCTCATACGATACGATAAATGCATTCGGCTCATATGTGCTGACGATCTTCATAAATTCTTCTTCACGGTCACGCCTCGCTGTACAATCGAGCCTGTATCTGCTTGCTTGATTCATCCCTTCAACTTGTGAAGTCGACACACTGAAGCCCTCATCACGCAAATGTTTCGTTAATGGTTCATTTTTACTCATAATATTCACTTCGAGTGAAACATAGCCGATCGCCAGTTTCTGCTCCACTAATTGACCAATATATACACCGAGCCCAAACCCTAAGGCATAGGCTACCATATTTAAATAATTCGATAAATCACTAAACACAATTCCAAGTGCCACAACATAGATAAGCCCTTCGAGGATACCGAGAGCTGCCGCTTTTTCTTTCATCCCTTTGACCATCAAGATCGTTCGTAACGTTAACACCGGAACAAAAAGCAACTGGGCAAAGAAAATAATGAACGCCTGGAGCATGACCTCACCTTCCCCTTAAAAAAGTTCAACTCGTGTAGTGTAACAGGGATCACCGGTAGAAATCTAGTCATTATCAAAATTCGCTATAAACGTCTCTTCTCCAAGACTTTCCGCCTATTTTTCTCTTTTACAGTTTAGGCAATGACGATTTTTGACAAATCATGTAAACGCCTTCAAACGTGTTAACATGCTGATCGATGTTGTTTCATGGTAGGGCCCTTCCTTATTGCTGTAGAGGAACGTCGAGTTATGTAAAACGATTGAAAAAGGGGACTTGCTAACAATGTAGAAATTCTAAGTATCAGTTAAACGGAAACTTATAAAATGATATAAATGGGGGTAAATTGGCATGTTTCAATTTTTCAAGTTATTCAAACCGTCAAATAACGAGCAAGTTTTATGTGAAAGAAGACTTTCTAGAATTATGAAGCACTTAAATGTCTCCTATTTCGACTATAACTGGGATCGCAGCAGCTGCTACATTAGCTTCCGCTACCAAGACATTTTGTACAAAATGGAACATTGTGTAGAACACGCGAATGCAAAAGGAGCCCAAGTACTAAGAAGCGGCCTCGACTGCCTAATTGAGTTGATCGAAACCCTTGAAGATCTCTGCCATATCATTGATAGAGGCACTTATAAATTAGAAGTATGGCTACACGGGATGAAGCAAACGACTTTGACTGAAACAGCGCCTTCCGCTTTTGAAGATGGCCCAACGAAAACAAAATTCATCGAAAAGCAAAAACAGCAACAATCAAAATATGCTGAATATGGTCAAGCTGCCCCCATTTCTCTCTTGTCGATTTTGAACGGAGAAAGTTAAGCCAAGGGAGCAAGTGAACAGTTAGCCCCCGTCAATTTAATCGGGGCATCTTATTCTAGAGCAAACTTCAACAGAATCTTTTCAAGTTAAGAGAAATCTTTAAACTCTTCCATGTCGGGATGCTCATCCATTAGTTCCTCTGCAAATTCCATTACAGCGACTGGGCTTAGGGGACCAGGAGAGCTGGGTTGATTATGTTTCATTACACCAGCTTTCGGAAATCGATTTTCACTCGCTTTTATCGCATTATAAGCAACCGCGCCTATCCCTAGTCCCAATAAAGAAAACAGCAGGCCATTGCTGTTGTTATGTTTCGTTCCAAAGACTTGCTCCGCTTGTCTCCCTGAGTTAAATACAGCTTTGATCCAGCCAATATGATTGTACATTGATTTAATCATGTTGTTGTCTCCCTTTGGTTATTCTTCATTCTTTTTTAGTATTTTTAGTCCTTCTTTAATTATGCACAAGCAGCTGTCACAACCTTTTCAACGCCCCCCAAAACCGACAAAACCTCCCCTACCTTCTCCCTAAGTGCTCCATTCAGACAAATTCTGACAATAAAACTAATAGATAATTCAGTCTATTTCGATTATACTAGTTTAGGTTAGAAAAAATTAAATAGGTTAAGAGAGGATTGGATGTAGTTTGAAGAAGCTATCTTTTTTGTTCGTTGTCATGCTTTTAATTAGTACTTTTCTCTCATCTTTTGTACTCGCAGACGAAAATAATGAAGGCCAACTTAAGCTAGTGGCGCTTGGGGATTCGATTACTTTCGGGACCGGTCTTGAGCCGGGAGACGAACCATTTCCTAGTTTAATAGGAGATGGGCAGTTAGAAGTGACGAATTTAGGGGTTCCAGGTGCGACATCAACAGATTTAGTCAATAGCCTTGGATCGTTTTCTGCCCACCTTCAAGACGCTGATGTTGTTACGTTAACAATCGGTGGAAATGATTTATTACAAAATGAAATGATGGCCACTATATTAAACACACAAGAAATACACGTGACCAATGAGGAACTTGCTGCGGAAGTGCAAGCTATCGTTGCAACATATACGCAAAATTTACAAACGATCATAGCTGCAATCCGCGCTCAGACAGACGCTCCGATTGTGTTATATACGATCTACAATCCTTTTGGTCCTAGCGAAGATCCATTCGCTCAAGCCCTCCATGGACTCGGTGAGCAAGTGATGACAGCGATGAACACGGCCATCCATGCTGTAAGTGGACCTTCTGGTTCTCTTGTTGCGAACGCTTATGCGAGTTTCTCAACTCAACAAGCAACTTTGATATCAGCAGATCGCATTCATCCAAATGCTAATGGCCATCAAATTCTTGCAGCGTTAGCGGACCAACTGTTAGCCGATCTTCTTGTCCCACCAGCTCCTCCGGAAGAGGAAGAACCGGTTGAGGAAGAAGAAGACCCCGTTGAAGAAGATCCGAATGAAGAACCACCATCAGAGGTACCGCCAACGGAATCGTCCATTCTTGTCGCTCTCGGTGACTCGATAACATACGGACTTTACCTTGATGCCGATGTTACCAAACCTTCAACTCTTGCCTTCCCTCATTTAATCGAAGCCGGCAAGCATGAGGTAATAAACCTAGGAGTTCCTGGTTTAACATCAGCTCAACTGCTACAACTTTTGCAAACAAATGAGGAGTATCTCACAGCTGTTCAACAAGCAAGCATCATCACTGTAAACATCGGAAACAATGATTTATTGCAAGCGGCCGGAATTGCTGAAGCCATTGAAAACGGGGAGCCAATCATTATTGATGAAGAGCTTCAAAATAAACTTGACGGAGCTGTACTTGAAATGGCTCAAAATCTTCAAGCGATCATGGGAATGATTCGTCAACAAAGTGACGCACCAGTTGTTTTGTACAATCTATATAACCCATTTGGTGAAAACGAAGATCCATTTTTACAGTCTCTTCATTTGCTAGGTGAGGAGCTCATCCCAGCGATCAACAGTCAAATCATTCATCCAATCGCAAATCAATCAGCAGCTGTCGTAGCTGATGCCTATACTGCTTTTAGCGGAAAACAATCCGTCTACATTACGTATGACTTTGTTCACCCGAATGCCCTTGGTCATGAAGCACTCGCTGCCGCTGGAGTAGCTGCCCTACGCGGTGTTGAGCCGGAACAACCAATCATTGTACACCCGCCTGAGGAGGAAGAAGTCGAAGAGCCTGAAGAATCCGAAGAAGAAAATGAAGTTATTATCACACCAGTTAAAAAAGAAACTACAAAGAAAGAACCACCTAAAAAACAACCAGTCAAACAAACAACGACAGACAAAAAACAAACATCCGAACAAACTGGCAAAAAGCTTCCGAATACCGCTACTCAGACTTACACCTATATGGCAATCGGTGCAGCATTGCTCGTTTTAGGAGCCATCCTTCTCATCATTCAATATCGTCGACAAAGAGGGATAGAAAATCTCCTGTCATAACCTAATCACAAAGAGGCACGAAGAAACCATTCTTCGTGCCTCTTTTATTAATCAAAGACACTGCCACTAAACACCATTCCCTTCTATGCATATCCTGTTTAGTTTCTTCAAAAAGTAAAAAGGGTACTCAAAAAGGAGGAAAAAATGGCGGACAAAGAAAAAAACAAGAAGAATGCTAAGAGAGGTTGTTTAGGTTGCTTAGGTCTTATTCTCTTCTTTATCATACTCGGATCATGCGCTGCCATCTTCTCTGGAGATGAAGATGGAGATCAAACCGACGAAACAACTGAACAAGTGCAAGAAGAAGAAGCAACTGAGACAACTGATGAAGGAACCGGAGAAGACCTTGAACAAGAGGAAACAGAACCTGCTACCGTAGAGGATCAAGTTGAGAGAACAATCTTAGATACGCTTGGGGAAAACACGAATATGGACGAACCTCGCATGATTGAATTAGCGGTAAATAACCATGCTGGAACGGATGACCCTGATGACAAAATTGTCATTGCTCGTATGAATGCAAATGAAAACTTAACGACCAATATGACGAGAACGAGTATTTTACGAGACTCTGCCGAAGTATTTGAAGAACTGTTTCTAATAGATGAAGTGGAACAAGTTTCTTTAATGTGGTTTTTGCCTTTAACGGATACGTATGGCAATGTCTCACCAGGTGAAGTGCTACGAGTTGAAATAGACCGTGAAATTGCAGAGCGAATCAATTGGGATAACTTTGATACAGCTAATTTCAGGTCGATTGCTTTGCAGTATACAGAGCACCCTGCTTTTCAAAATTAATGAATTAATATCGGTACATCGCATCCGCTCCGGAAATATACTTCGCTTTTTAGCAGGCGGCCGGTGAGCCTCCTCGTGCTAACGCACTGTGGGGTCTCACCCTTGCCTTTTGATCCCGCAGGATTCTTCGTATATTTCCTCCGCTAAGGCTGATTTTTCAATAAACACTTTCGTTATGGTCCCAGCCTCGGTTATAATCTAAGCTTCAACTTTTGATAAAACACGGCGGCAGCTGTCATAATAGCTGGCACGGTTAAGGCGGCTACACCGATAAAAAATAGCTTCGTGATCGTTTGCAAAGTTCCAGTCGTTAAAAGGCTAATCGCCAATAAAACAACAGCAATTGCGAACAATACTCCTGCTATTCCATTAATGAGCTTCCCCTGACTATTATGCTTTTCAGTCTTTGACTCCTTTTCACTGTAAATCGGTGCTGTGTTTGGAAGTGCTTTAAACAAATGCATATTGGCTTCTGAACAGACGTGTGTCCATCCTGCCGAGTCAAAGAAATCAACGTATTCTTCTCTCTCATCATCATGCAACGAGCGATAATCTATGCTGTACGTAACATCTTCTTTTTGGCCACGCTCCAACCGATACCCCATAAAGGCAAACGACTTTACATGCCATCCTTTCAAAGATTGTTTACGAAGCTTATTCATATCTTTTTGTTCAGAAAAAGCTAACCCACCCGACATCATATATTTGCTTTTTTTCATTTCTTCCCCTCCTTTAAACCATCAACTGCTATTTGGATCATGACTTTTCTACGTTCAATATCTTCTGTTAGTACTTCACGTCCTTTATCCGTTAAGAAGTAAGTCTTCCTGCGTGAATCTGATTCATCGTATAAGTATATAAGCTCTTGCTTCAGTAATTTTTTAATAATCGTATACATTGAAGCCGGACCTATCTTTACAGCCCCTTTTGTCGCTTCTTCAATTACATTCATGACAGCGTAGCCGTGCCGTGGTTTCGTGAGAGCTGCCATAATGTAAAAAACAGAATCAGTCAATTGTTCAAGTTGTTTCACGTTTGCCCTCCTTTATATCATATTATGATATATCTATAAATAATATATCATAATGTGATACACCTTTCAAAAATTTTCTTGCCAATGATTAAAAGTTGAGTTTATAATCAGTAATATCAAAATTATTACACTAATATGATATTTAGTTCACTATTATTATAATATTAAATGTATATTTTTAAAAACAACATTTGGTAAGCGCTGTTATAGCTATTTTTTTAGGGGGGATTTAACGTGGCAATGATTAACACAACAGAAGTGATTGCTAAAAGTAAATTTAACCGCTTTCACTCTATGTTACTATTTTGGTGCACCTTTATTATTGCGTTTGATGGTTATGATCTAGTTCTGTACGGTTCAGTTGTTCCTTTTCTTATTGAGGAATGGTCTTTATCGTCGGTTCAAGCAGGAGCAATCGGAAGTTATGGCTATATCGGGGTTATGATTGGTGCCATTACTTTTGGAATATTAGCCGATCGAATCGGAAGAAAAAATGTTATTTTATTATGTATTATTTTATTTAGCTTATTTACCGCCTTGTGTGGTTTTGCACCTAATCCAGAAGCCTTTTCTATTTACCGATTTATTGCTGGTTTAGGTCTTGGTGGGATTATGCCTAATATTATTGCTCTAATGACAGATTATTCACCTAAAACAAGTCGAAGCACGTTGGTTTCTATTGTCCTTTGTGGATATTCAGTAGGAGGAATGATGGCACCTACTTTAAGTATTTTCCTCATTCCGATGTTTGGCTGGGAAGTTATCTTTTGGATTGCTGGAATCCCGCTTTTGCTTCTCCCGATTATGTATAAACAGATTCCAGAAACACCTAATTTCTTGATCGCACGAGGCCAAAACGAACAGTTAAGCAACATCCTTACAAAAGTAAGTCCAAGCTTTTCATACCAGAAACATGATCAGTTCGAAAAGAAAACGATTACTGAAAGCGGTTCCTCTGTTGGTCAGCTATTTAAAAACAACCGTGGACTAAGTACGAGCATGATTTGGGTTGCCTTTTTCATGAGTTTGTTAATGATCTACGGTTTAAATACGTGGCTTCCTAAATTAATGTTTGAAGCTGGATATGCTCTTGATTCAAGTCTTACATTTTTAATTATTCTTAATTTCGGTGCGATCGTTGGCACACTCATTATTGGAAGATTAGCAGATAAATGGGGAGCCAAAAAACTGTTAATCCCGATGTATGTAATCGGAGGGATTTGTATCATCTTGCTAGGTTTCAGAAGCAATTTGGCTGTCCTTTACCTGCTCGTTGCGATTGCCGGAGCGTGTACAATTGGGTCACAGAACATCGTCAATGCTTATGTATCACAATATTATCCTCCTCGTATTCGTTCAACCGCTCTTGGCGTGTCTTCTGGAGTCGGACGAATTGGTGCGATTGTCGCTCCAACGTTTGGGGGAATCTTACTTGCTGCTAGCTTACCTATTCAAATGAACTTCCTTGCCTTTGCAATACCTGGAATTATCGCAGCAATCGCATTATCATTTGTACAAGAAAAATATGCTTATTATAAGCAAGAAGAAAAAAAGAATTCTCAAGACACTCCACTAGATAAAGCAGCAGGAAGCTAACTTTCTTAATGTGATAAATGAAAGGCCATAACATGTCAAATATGTTATGGCCTTCCCTATACAACTACTTAATATATCACACAAAATTTTCTATACATTTATAAACCCTTCTAAATAAGATACTGCTTCTCCAGCTATTTTGACCGTTTCACCTACATCCGTACAATATAGTTTTCCGCCTCTTTCTGATAATTGCCATGCGACAAATTGATTTTTATTCAATTTATTCTTCCAATACGGGACTAACGTACAGTGAGCAGAACCCGTAACCGGGTCCTCATCTATTCCTGCCTTTGGTGCAAAAAACCTCGATACGAAATCGACGTCTTCCCCTTTAGCTGTCACGATTACACCAAACCCATCTAGTTTCTTTAGTTCATCGATATTTAGTTCAAGATCTAGGATATCTTGTTCTGTATCAAATACCGCCAAATAGTCTCTTGATTTATAGACCTCTATAGGTGCCTTTCCTAAACCTTTAATCAGTTCCTCTGGAGTATCGCATTTTGCTCCTTCTCTAGAAGGAAAACTTAATGTAAAGAGACCGCCATCCTTAGATACCTCCAAAAGTCCACTCTTTGTCTTAAACGTTATCTTTTTTACATTCTCTTCTATATAAGTGCATATGACATAAGCAGCCGCTAAGGTTGCATGTCCACATAAATCAACTTCTCCTTTTGGCGTGAACCACCTCAACTCATATGCATCATCTTTTTTGACGAAAAAAGCTGTTTCAGATAAATTATTCTCCGCTGCAATCTTTTGCATTACATCCTCTTTAATCCAGTCTTGTAATGGACATATTGCTGCCGGATTACCTTTAAATTGTTCATTTGTAAACGCATCAACCTGGTAAATTGGGATTCTCATTCTCGTCATCTCTCCTCCTGTTTTAAGTAAATTATACACGATCTCCCTCACGAAAAATCAGTATCAATTCCTCATACACGCATACTGGAAAATGCTGTATGATAATAAATGGTCTAATATGATCATGACGAACAATACGGGAGGAAGATACGTTGACCAACCAACCTTGGGAAATTGAAAACATTCAAAATACAGTGAAATACTTAACGAACGGAAAACTCATTTTGACTGATCCAGAAGCTGAGATTTGCCTTGTCTTTTTAGAAAAAGAAGGAGAAGAGATTAATGCAATTGTCGAAGCAAAGTATTATTTTGAACCTGAGAGCAAAACGTACGAAGGGCTATTAATGTTCAGTGATTATCGAATTGTCTTTTTCTCACGGATCGCTGATGGCGAGGATGAGCTGGATTATTTACAAACCTATGAATACCCTTTTATTTCGCACGCTTCATCCACTTTCGAAACCGACTCTCATTCCAAGCTATCACTTGATTTTAAAAGTCGCAAACAGGAAACCGTTCATTTCACCAACATTGATCGCTCCAAAATAGAAACGCTCGTGAGAATGACCAATCACTTCGCCCAGACTCGAACTCGAAAAGACTATAAGCAAAATCAAAAAGGGAGCAGCTGGGTTGGAAAATTATTCGGTGCTGTAGTAGCCGCACTGCTTTTCTTCGGCATCATCGGTTATTTTACAGTCGATGAGTATAGTGAGGAGTACGAAGTCGTTGATGTGTTTGATGAGTACGATGAGTATGATAACGATTGGGTGCAATTAGATTTTGAAATTGCGATTGACGATCAACGCATTACCGTGCCTGATATGTTCGAGTACACGATGCACGACTCTTATTTTACAAATGTGATTGAGCCAGAAAATTATCACGGAGAGTATCCGTCCATTTTTTATAAAACTTCTCAAGACAACACCATTTACTATGTCTTTGAGTTTACTGTAAAGAACTTGACGGACGATCCGCTTGATCTCATTATGGACGTTCCCATTGGTTTCACCTTACTGGAAGACGGCTTCTATGAATTCTTTGCGAGTACGGTTTATGTGAATGACGATCGGAGTGATTTTGATTTCAGCCGCGAACTCGACGGAGGAGAAGAAAAAGAAATGTATATCTACTTCGAAGTACCTCCAAAATTAAAGGATGACGATAATCGCCTCGATTTACAAATTGAAAATTTCCATGATTATGAAGACAGGCAACTTATTCACTTGCGTTAAGCCTGATTGAACAACCAATCTTCCTGACGAGGAAAATTGGTTGTTTTTGCTTACACGTTTACTTCAAGCTTTTGCGTTGCCAGCTTCACGTATTTTGTTAAGAGCCAACGTGAAATTGGTCCAACAATGAGTAGCTGTGCCGGGAGTGCAACGATAATGTTCAGACCGATCGTTTTCAGATATGCAGTGAAAATGGAGCCTTCTATTCCTATCGTGACCGACTGTAACAGCACTCCGTATCCCGACATAATAAGAACCATCATCGGAACCATACAAAAAGCAAGGGCCAAAATGATGTTCATTCTTTTTGAACGATCAAAAGGCACTGAGAAAGCAAGCTTACGCGCGATTGGTTCAACGAGAGACTCCGCGATAAAAGCCACAATAAACGTTACGGCGAATATGATCACGACGCTCCATACGGTAAACGCTGAAAATCCTTGTAAAGCGGTGTTGTAAACCGACATAATGAGGACCATCCCAAAACACATGAATAACCCAAAAATGATCCCTTCCTTTTTGTTCGTTGGCAAAATAACCATCCTTCCTTTTTTAAGAGCATAAATTCGATTATATAGATGGAAAATTTTTTTCATAAGTGACGATTTTGTGAAGGTTAGCAGAATGACGGTTTCATTGAGGAACGTTGAGCAAGGGGCTTGAAAGAGTTGCAGAAGAGGTTATTTGCCTCCAATCATCGTATAAAAAACCGATCTTCCAACGAGGAAAATCGGTTTTTTCTTTAGAGAAGCGATAGCAAAAATCCACCCAATGCCCCTGTCAACACAATCACCCATGGTGGGAGCTTCCAGAACACGAGCATGCTAAATAAAATCGCGGCAAACGCAAAATCCACCGCTGATAAAATCGAACTCGTCCAAATCGGATGATAAAGCGCAGCGATTAATATACCGACAACCGCAGCGTTGACTCCCATTAACGCCCCTTTTACGTTGCGGTTACGGCGTAGCGAGTTCCAAAAAGGCAATGTACCTAAAATTAATAAAAAGGCAGGTAAGAAAATCGCAACGGTCGCAAGTAGTCCACCTTGCCAGCCGTTAATGACCGCACCGATATAAGCGGCAAACGTAAATAACGGTCCTGGCACCGCTTGTGCAGCCCCGTACCCTGCAAGGAATTGCTCTTCTGTGAGCCAGCCAGCTGGTACGAATTCCCTTTCAAGCAATGGTAAGACAACATGGCCTCCTCCAAACACGAGCGAACCGGCGCGATAAAAGCTATCAAATAAAGCAACCCAATTCAGGTTAGTCGCTTCTCTCATGATTGGCAGAGCAATGAGCAACCCGAAAAACAACGTGAGACAAACTACAGCAAAACGGTGCGAAAGTGGAAATTTCACTTCGTCTGACGAATCCTCTACGGTTTGATGTTTGTATAGAAGAAATCCGACGAAGCCAGCAAGCAGAATGACACCGACTTGTGTGAATGCCGTTTGCCACAGCAATGTCACGACAATCGCAAATAAGGCAATCGTTTTCCGCTTTACATCAGGAGTTAAATTTTTCGCCATTCCTAAAATTGCATGGGCGACGACGACGACGGCCACAATTTTCAATCCATGAATCCAGCCCGCATCGGTAAAGCCAAAGCTATTTAGTAACAACGCAAAAATAATTAACGCGATCACCGATGGCAACGTGAATCCTAAAAAGGAGACGATCCCTCCGATTACACCCGCTCGCATGACACCAATACCTATGCCCACTTGGCTGCTCGCAGGTCCAGGTAGGAACTGACAAAGAGCCACTAAGTCGGCATAACTCTTCTCATCAAGCCACTTTCTTCTTCGGACATATTCAGTGTGAAAGTACCCTAAATGGGCAACTGGTCCGCCAAACGACGTGAACCCAAGTCTTGTCGAAACAATCAAAATTTCAAGCAGAATCTTTAGTTTATTCATGATTATCACCTTCTTTTATTGTTAAAATCGTACCAAAGCTTCTTTGAAAACACAATCAAGGCAAACACATCTTAATCAAAACTTTACAAACGAAAAAAGCATCGGTTTCCCAATGCTTCCTGCTAAAAAAACAACACCCATACGAGCACTAATAAAATAGCAATAACCGGAATAAGTCCAAGGTACATAATGAGTTGATTGTTAATGCTTCGCTTGCTGTTATAATTTGTGTCTTCTGCTTTTGTCAGTAATAACGTAATGACAAGCGCCGCTACACAGACGAGCGCGACTAAAATAATTAATATAGTCATAGTTCCTCCTCTTTCATGAAGTTCTTTTATATTTAATTAAAGGTGAAGTTCCATCCAATGTGACCATCCAATTTTCATTTATTTTCCTCATCCACTTTTAACGTAAGTTGGTCGCATCAAGCGCCTCTTTAAATCGCTTAATGCCCTCACGAATTTGATGTTCATTTCCTCTGCCATAAGTAAAGCGGACATACCCTGACTGTGAGCCTAGTATTCGTCCCGGAGTATAAACGACACCTCTCTTAATCGACTCTTCCATTAAGAGGTTTTCATTCTTAAGTCCTTTTATTTTGCACCATAAATGAATGCCACCTTGAGGTTGAACAAATTCTACTTGATCGGAGAGGAACTCTTGCAAACTGTTGACGAGTTCCTTTTTCCGCTCTTCAAGTTTTTTTCGAAGGGTCTGAATATGCTCATCGAAATAAGAGGAACGGAGAAACTCTTTTGCAACCCATTGCGGAAAGACACTATGACCAAAGTCAACTTGCTGCTTTATATCTGCAAGGCGCAAAATGACAGGGGCAGGCCCTATGATCCAACCAATTCGCAGGCCTGAGGCAACAGTTTTTGATAAGGAACTAATATACAAAACGTTGCCATTTTGATCACTTGATTTAAGTGGCGGCAACCCGCCTCCTGAAAACGCCGTTAAACTGTATGGATCGTCTTCGATAATCGGAATCCCGAACTGAGCAGAAATATCTACTATTTGTTTACGGCGCTCTTCACTTAAAACAGCACCTGTAGGATTTTGAAAAATAGGATTTAAAAACACCATCCGAATGCGGTGCTTCTTATGTAGCGCAACAAGATCGGAAGGATTCACTCCATCATTGTCTACTTTCAAATGAAATACCTTTAAGCCGGCTGACCGAAAAAGAGGCAACGTATAACTATAAGATGGATCTTCTATCGCAACGGCATCACCTTGTTGCAGCAAGCCTTGGACGATCAGATGTAACGCTTGCTGTGCTCCTGATGTGATTAAGATGGATGAGGCAGTCGTATCGATTTTTCGGTAATCGCGGACATGATCTTCAATTGCCTCGCGCAATTTCAAACTACCTTGAGGGTCATCATAACCAAGATGCTCTCGAAATGGGCGCTCAGAAAGGATCGTTTGAAATTGCTCGTTCGGAAACAACTCGTCCGATAACTCTCCACTCATTAAATTAATAACGTTTTGACCCTTTGTTTCCTCTCTCAACCTTTGCACAATTGGAACATTAGGCAAAAACGAACCAACATCAACGTATTGATTCCAATTAGGAATACGCTTATTCAGCCGCCCCCAAATGTTGCTGCTCACAATCGTGCCGCTTCCTTTCACTCTGTTGACAAGCCCCATCGCCTGCAGCTCATCATAAGCAGCCACAATAGTACTCCGGTTCACAGAGTATTTCGTCGCTAACGCTCTTTCCGAGGGCAAAGTGCTACTAGGAGGAAGATTCCCAGATGAAATCTGCCTTTCAAAGTACTCAGCAATCTGTTGATATAAAGGCTTCTTGTCTTCGCGACTTGGCTTCCATTCCATCGCACATCCCCCTTTCATGCTCGTTACTGCAACTATACCGAATGAACGGTTGCTTTTCCAATAGTAACTATAATCGGCTTTGATGTCGCCGATAAATAGTGCGAAGTCGCCGATTTATGCTCTAGGTTCGCCGATATATATGGAATGTCGCTGATATGCCCTCTGAGGTCGACGATAAAACGACGGTCGCTGATATATACTCTTGGCTCGCCGATATATCACAAAGGTCGACGATATATCCTCTGAGATCGCCGATAAAACGAAGGTCGCTGATTTATGCTCTTGGCTCGCCGATAACACGACGGTCGCTGATTTATCCTCTTGGCTCGACGATATATAACAAAGGTCGACGATATCTCCTCTGAGTTCGCCGATATATAACGAAGGTCGCCGATATCTCCTCTGAGTTCGCCGATAACACGACGGTCGCTGATTTATGCTCTTGGCTCGCCGATATATAACGAAGGTCGACGATATATCCTCTGAGTTCGCCGATACATCAAGCAAAGTCGCCGAATCTTGAACCGAACCGACTAATTTTGTCTGAAAAACAAGAGTAGCTGAGTCACAACCGCCAAAATCGGTAATTCCAACAGAGGACCTACTACTAACGTTAGAGCAAGTAATGGCTCGTCTGGGAAAGCAGTCATCGCAATCGCTAAGGCGATCGGTGAATTTCGCGCCAAAGTCGTTAAGCTCAAGCTCACCCTATCTGACTGACTGAACGCTAGGAGCCGACCAACTTTCTGACTGACCAAAAAATTGATCACGAAAAAGAGCAAAATAGGAATCGTAATAAGCCACATGTAATCCAAATGCTCCAGTAACAATTGACCTTGTGACGCAAACATGGCCATAATCGCAAAGCTTAGTAAGAAAATCGGCCACACACTGATCTTGGCAAGCCATTTTTCTCTAAGCGGCTGCTTGCCTTTTAGCAGCGCTTTGGTCAAAAAGGCTAGCAGAAACGGTAACCCTAAGACGAGCAACACACTTTCTACTAAAAACGATAACTCGATCACCCCTGTCGCCCCACCGAATACGAGTAAATAAACCGGTAACAACAGCACTTGCAACAGCAAATTCAACGGCAAAATCGCCGTTGATAAGGCAATATTCCCTTTTGCCATTCCAGTAAATATCAAATACCAATCCGTACAAGGTGTCACCATCAGCATTATAAAACCAATATACAAAGCAGGATGATCCCCTAAGAAAAGCATTGCCAAAAGCCACGCCAACAGCGGCGCCCAAACAAAATTAATGACAACGGTCGTGAAAGTAAATCGAACATTTTTAAAAGCCTTTCGAACATCCTCGACGGGGATTTGCAAAAAAGTCAAATAGAGCATCGCAATCAACAATGGAACAATCAAGCTTTCAGCATTTGCCGGAATCCATTCAACTTGCCCGATCCCAATACCTATAACCACCGCCAACAAAATAATGACGGTATACCATTTTTCAACTAGATTCATTTATCTCTACACACCTTACGAACCTTTTTATACGTATTTTATCATAGCAGTCGATCTTTTTTGTCCGAATGAAGAAAGGATTATGTTATGGTAATGGAAAAATATTCAAGGGGCGTACGAATGAAGACACCATTAATGCTCATTAGTCTTTCCCTCCTCCTCTTATCAAGTTGTCAAACAGAACAGCATTATGTGTATTGGACCGACCTAAGCGAGAACCAACTTGAACGACTAGATGACGCCAACATTTCTTATCAAGTTCGAAACGGTGAAATATGGGTGAAAGAAAAAGAAATGATGCGCGTCGTCGCATGCTGCTCTTAAATTGAAGCGAGGAATCGTGATGAATTTACAAAAACTAGCTCTGTTCCTATTCATGAGCACCCCCCTAGTCGGATGCCTTTTGGAAGGAGAAACGATGGTATTATTGGATGAAAAAATTGAAAACATTGAAGTCGCCGCATCAAACGGAGTTGGCGACATTAGCGAGTATGTCATTATGACTATTGACGACCGAGCAGCGATCACCATAACCGAACAAGCAATTCGTCAAGCGATCATGAAAAAAGTTGACACTACTCGCGACCCTGACTTTGATTTGATCGTTTCATACGGAGACGATTTCCCTCTGCACCCGATCCACCTTTGGGTTGGCGATGAAAACGAGGAAAGCATTTTAATGTATGCGGTAGGCGAAGGTGAAACGTACACGACGACAGTGGCTGATACAAAGCAGTTACGTGAGCTGCTTTTGGTTGATTGAGAGAATCGCCCCTGGTGTAGCTGAACTATTAGACCATCGTCAGGGACACTTCCTCCGATTTTCTCATCCCACTTGTCCTTTAGAACCTTCCTCTCGGACACTTCCGTCGACTTTCTCATCCCACTTGTCCTTAAGATCTCGATCACGGACACACTCTCTCATTTCCTCCTTTAATCAACACTATGCTCCCCTTCCAAAATGGTAATTCATTCCCATAACTCTTCCTCCCTATGTTATCGTAGGGACAGATAAGAGAACTGAACAAGAGGTGGAAATCAAACATGCTATTTATTATTTTACTAATCATTTTACTAGTATTTGTCTGGGACTTTGCGAAGTTACGCCAGCAAAACGAAAAGCTGATTAATCAAAACTATCATATTATTAGTCTTTTGGATGAGATTAAGAATCAAAATAAAAAGGACGAGTAGAAAAAGAGGCGTCTCATAATAAAATCATCAATGCGGGAGTTCACCCCAAAAAAAAGACCACTGATGAATACAGTGGTCTTTCAATCTTCCAGCTTTTTATACCAATTTTCGCCCAGCTCCTAAAGCAAGAACGGCTCCAACGTTACGTGCTGAACCTTTCATATTTTCATAAGCTGAAGCTAGGGCTTCCTCTAGGCTTACAGCTCCAGGAACGATGCTGAAGACTGCGTCGATGCCGTGGTCATACACATTTGTGTAATCATGAGTGAGGCTACCGGCTAAGGCGATCACAGGAACGTCATGTTTTTTTGCGACGGACGCAACACAGATTGGTGTTTTGCCATGGATCGTTTGGTGGTTAATGCCACCTTCTCCTGTAAGGACAAGGTCAGCGTCGCGAACTGTTTGTTCGAGACCGACCGCTTCGATCACTAAGTCGCCGCCGCGCTTTAATTGCGCTGGCAAAAAGGCAAGAAGTCCTGCACCTAACCCACCGGCAGCCCCGGCTCCTGGGACATCGCGAATGTCTTTGCCGACATCGCGCTTGATGATGTCCGCATACTGAGTCAAATAGCCATCAAGCAGCTCGACTTGCTCAGGAGTGGCTCCTTTTTGTGGTCCGTAAATGGCTGATGCACCTTTAGGACCAGTTAATGGATTGTTGACGTCGCAAGCGACATCAATGGCGACGCCATTTAGACGGGGATCAAGCTCCGACAAATCGATGCGGGCAAGTTCACGAAGCCCAGCGCCACCAAATGCAATCTGGTTTCCAGCGCCATCTAACAACTTTCCACCTAACGCTTGAACCATACCGGCACCGCCATCATTCGTTGCACTTCCGCCGATGCCAATGATGATTCGCTCGACGCCTTGGTCTAGAGCGACCTTTATTAACTCGCCTGTGCCGTACGTCGTTGCCACCATCGGATTTCTCTTTGATTGCGGCACAAGCTCAAGGCCAGATGCCGCAGCCATTTCAATCACTGCTGTTTTCCCGTCACCAAGTAACCCGTAAAACGCATTGACTTTCTCTCCTAATGGACCGGTCACTTCTGCATATTGAATCGTTCCTTCTGTTGCATCCACTAACGACTGAACTGTTCCTTCTCCGCCATCTGCCATTGGCACTTTGACATACTCCGCCTCGGGGAGCACTTCTTTTAACCCTTCTTCAATCGCGTTCGCTGCTGCTAATGCAGTTAAACTCTCTTTAAATGAATCTGGTGCAATCACAATTTTCATGCCTCATGTCCTCCCCATTTATAAAAATAACTTGAATACGCCAAAGATCAATGTCGAAACAATCGCAATCGTTAACCCAACAAGCGACTCATATGGAATCAACTTCAAGCGTTCTTGGAAATTCATTAACACACTTCCTGCTGTCGCGTGGAAGAAGCTTCCGTGTGGCAAGTGGTCTAATACGGTTGACCCCGCATGGATCATTGCTGCTCCCGCGAGACCCGCTACTCCTAACTCGATCAACGTCGTACTGAATACACTACTTGCTACAGCTGCCCCAGCTGTTGTCGAAGCTGTCGCTGCTGACATGAAAATCCCTGAAACTGGTGCAAGCACGTATGACGGCAAGCCGAGCACATCGATTCCATCAATTAAAACGTTACGAAGTCCTGAATTGGAGATGATCCCAGCAAGAGTACCCGTACCAAGTAACAATACCGCGACACCTGACATTTTGTTTAAACCAGAAATGATAAACTTGTTTACTTGTGAGAATTTCCCCATCACTAACGCTCCAATTAATCCTCCGGCAGGAAGCGCAAGCATCGGATCGATCACAATATCAAACAACGGACGCAGCGCAAGAAGCACAATCGTTACAAGTGGAGCAATGATCGCTAGCCCAAATGCCGGTAGCTTTTGCTCGTTGTTTTGCGTCAACTCTTCTAACTTCACCATCGAACCTTTGTTAACAAGTCTTTTTGCAATTACATACGTCACAAAAAGTCCAGCGATTCCTGGGATAATCCCCGCTGCCATGACAGACGTTAATGGCACTTCAAACGCCTCAGCAACGGCAATCGAGTTCGGGTTTGGTGACATAATGTTACCTGCTTTACCGCCCCCGATCATCGCTAACAAAATCGCCGTTTTCGATAAGTTTGCACGACTTGCAATCGCAAGCGCAATTGGTGCAACTGTAATAACGGCAACATCGACGAATACCCCAACTGCGGTTAAAATCATCGTCGCAATCGCGAGCGCGAACAATGCTTTTTTCTCACCGATTTTTTTCACAATGCTTTCGGCAATCGATGCAGCCGCTCCTGACTCAATTAACACACCAGCGAGTACACCCGCTGCTAAAATCCGTAGCACCGCTGGAATAATTCCTTGCGCGCCACCCATCATTAAATCTACGGTTTCGACGACAGACGCCCCACCGACTAACCCACCAACCATTGCTCCTCCAACAAGAGCGTAGACTGGCGGAACTTTTCTAAATATAAGAACAATCGCTAATACTAAACCAACAATAGCACCTAAAGCGCTTACTTGAATATCCATCTGAATACCTCCCTAGATGTAACTGACACTTACATTGTAAGCGCTTTATACGATAAGATCATTGTTCAAACGAACAAAGAAAACCGCTACCAAATAGCGGTTTCATTGTGCAACTGACCAATTAGTTTCATTCATTTGTAAACTGATCAATGATTAACGAGAGATACAGCTCAAATAAATCATTGTATCTCCGCGGGTCCTTTCCGGTAATTTCTTTTATTTTTTCTAAACGATACTGGAGCGAATTACGGTGGATAAATAACGCATTAGCCGTATTGCTCGCTTTGCCATCCTCCTTAATGTACGCTTCAAGCGTCCGCTTTAGATCACCAAGTTCATCTTCCTTCTTTAACTTATTCATAATCTCGATAAAAGGATTGTCTCGTGAATGGGCAAGTTCATGAATAAAAACATAGACTGAAAACTCATCATACGACAACAATAGCTGCTCGACTTTAAGCTTCTCACCGACAACAAGTGTATCCTTCGCTTCTTTATATGATAGATGAAGTTGATCAAAATTGGGATAAAAGCGCCCGATTGCGACTTTGACAGACGAATCAATTTTGTGTAGCTGATTGAGCCAAATCCGAACAGCACTTAACGTACGCTCTTGGTCCCAATGCCCGTCTTTTACATGCACTCTTTTTAAAAGGACGATCTCGCCTGTATAGGTCGTAACCATCAAGTCATCCTGCTCTTTCA
Organism: Halalkalibacter krulwichiae; assembly: GCF_002109385.1. NCBI lineage: Bacteria > Bacillati > Bacillota > Bacilli > Caryophanales > Bacillaceae > Halalkalibacter > Halalkalibacter krulwichiae. Next base: position 4,023,282 of record NZ_CP020814.1, read on the forward strand.
TCTCAAGCAGCTTCTGTTCGAGCTTTTGGTTGCGGTCGACTTTCGGCAAACGGCTTTTTAACACCATAACGACCCGCGGCACCGTTAGATTAATCTGCAGCGAACGAGCGCGCTCATACACGAGTCCATCATTTAGTGGCAAGCCATTAATGAGCTGATGTACGAGCTCTTCTTTAATTCGTTCATCGAGCTGTAACTGCTTTTGCAAAAATGCCTGCTCCAAAATCATTTCCGTCGTCATCTTTACAAGCTGACCATACCCCCGCGTTTCCTTAAGATCACCAGTAATTCCGACGACGCCCACAACTTCCCCTTGAAAGACGATTGGCAAATTTATTCCTTCTTTGACCCCGTCCCAGTTCAACGTATGATCACGGTCAATTTCAATTGGTTCACCTGTCTGCAAAACTCGTACCGCGACCTCATGCTTCGTTGCAATCCGGCCACGATCGCCTGAACCAATGATCCGCCCCTCTTGGTCCATGACATTAATGTTATAAGGAAGAATTGCCATCGTACGGTCGACAATCTCCTGCGCGATTTGTTCTGTAATGTACATGCTTTTCGTTCCTCTCTTACTCCGATGATTGTCCTTCTATTTTATAGGAATTTAAGAGAGAGAGAAAGCAGACAGTAGGGCGTCCAAAATTCTAGCATATTTCTCTTAAACCAAGCATATCTATTAAGAAATAATAGAATGCCTTTTTAGAGGAGGTGCTGCGGTATGCTTTCCCAAAAAGAAGTAGAATCAGTGATGAGTACACTAAACGACGAGCAAATCTATTTTTTACAATACCGAACCAAACAAAGAAAAAAGAGCCGATGGTTGCAAACACTCGCTACGTACAAAGGACTCGACATCGATGAGAAAATGAGTGAACAGGAAATCGAAGAAATGCTAGAGGATTGGGTGTTAGTCGATATTAAGGACGGCGGCTATCAAAAGCGCCCTTACAAATGCGACTGCGGACAAGCACTCCGCTTTCAATATATCATTCAAAACAAAAAGGAATGCGCGATTCGCTCCCTCGGAGAAAACTGTTTTGAAAACTATCTTCAGCTCCCTCCTGCTATCATTAAAGACATAAAAAAAGGGATGTATCTCATCGACCTCGAACGCGATGAGATTCTCGTAAAATACAAAAAGAAACTCTACTACCCTTTGCAATCATTCCTGCACCTAGCAATCCCACAAGACTTCATCGATCAACACGAAGTCGGGCTGCCTTTAACCGATAACCAGATTGCCACTGTCGAACGCCTTCACAAACAATATGAAGAAGAAAAGAAACTAGCATCGCTATTCTTGCGTCTCACCATTGAGCAACAACAATTCATCTCCAAATGGAGCCAAGAGGACCGAAGAGAATTGCTGCTTATGATTGAGGAAGGCCATGCAGAGTGCCTCTTCCAGACAGATGAAGCTTCCATCTATCATCCATTCATTAAAAGACAAATGGAACTCAAACTACCACTACTAGAAAAACAAAAACAGCAACTAAACGAATCACAAATGAAGCAAAAAAGAGCGAAACAATTCCATGCCTTAACCGTGGAACAACAACAATTTCTACTCACCTTTGATCACGAAGACCAAGCTGCATTGCTAGACCGAATACACAAGCCTCTTTATTACAATCACCAAAGCATCGAACACTTGCCGCTCGATGCTCGTATCAAAAAACAAGTCGAATTGCAGCTCCCTTTGTTAAAGGAGCAAATATACGAAATTCAAGTCGCGTTAAACCGAGTCGTGACTTGATCAGACACTCTTACTCCGTTGAAAAAACATTTGAACAGTCAGCGCCAACAACATCATAATCCCTGGGTTTCTCAATTTCTTTGTTCTCATCATTAAAACACCCTCCCGCTTCTTGTTACAACCATCTTATCAACAAGAAAACGACTTGTATCGAAGTGCGTGAGGTTTTGTGACAGAGAAATATGTATTTAAAATACATCTTTTAGGTTTTGAGGTTTCCGGGGGTTTGAGGTTTTTTTAATCAGAAGCTAAGCGACCCGAAAGAATGACTCTGCTTCAACCGTTAATCCACATCAAAGAAGTTCTTCAAAAAACGCACATACCTCTCTTTATGCTCGTTTTCAGCTTGTCCGAAAGCTTCGATCGTATCAATCATTTCCTTGTACGATTGATTCACTTCTTCTTCAGTGATGATTCCTTTTTTCACAAGCAATTCCGTAAGCGCGATCACTTTCATATCAATGGCGGCACGGTGCATCGCTTGGCCTTCGCTTACATCGACCTCTTCTTGCCTACACTCATCGAATTTCTTCATCGTCCCTCTCCCTTCCTTGCAAAACGACTTCAAGATCCTACCCACATTCTTACAAAACAAATCTGTATTCAAACCGATTAAAATAGAATATTATTATTCTAACACGATTTTAGGAGGGTACTAGATGAAAACAGCGGTGAAGCTTGTTTCGTTTCTCGTCTTCTTTTCGATCATCGTGTCTCATCATTACTCTCCATTTAGCACTCATTCGTTTGAGCATCAAGCGACGATCACACCTCAGCTTGCAGCCGGTGAGTGGCTCGATTTTAATGGGTTCGATTACGGATCTTCAAAGAGCTTCTTCTTCACCACGCTCCTTGTTCTAACAGCCACCGTTTTAGCTTATGCTTGCTGCCGATCGATCCCACCGTGGTATTACGAGCGAGTTACAGCTTTGTTGAATCCTGTCTTTTACCGGTCAAGTTATCTCATCAAACCATCTCTTACATTATGAAATCACTTCATAAGATAGGAGGAGGTTCGAACATGTTGATTCGATTTCTCATGATTGGGATGCTTTCATTGTCCGCTTTAAGTGTATTTGCTTACCAAGCCTTTGAATTTGTCATCGCGTGGCAGATGTTATGAAAAATAAATAATCACAACGAAACGATTGCTTCTTCCAAACAGAAGCAATCGTTTTTCTATGTTACACTAAATCAAAAAAGGTGCACTCTATGAAACTAAACAAAATCCACCACATCGCCATCATATGCTCAGACTACGAAAAGTCAAAACACTTTTACACCGATTCACTCGGGCTGACTGTCATTAAAGAGACGTATCGTAAAGAAAGAGATTCATACAAACTCGATCTCGCCATTAACGATGACTACCAAATCGAGCTGTTCTCCTTCCCAAACAGCCCGGAACGACCAAGCTATCCGGAAGCACGAGGTCTTAGACACATCGCTTTTGAAGTAACGGACATCGAAGAAGCTGTGAGAGAACTTGAAGCAAAAGGCGTTGCCGCAGAACCGATTCGCGTCGACGAGATCACCGGCAAAAAGTTCACCTTCTTCCCCGATCCGGATGAGTTACCGATTGAATTTTACGAAAAGTAAAAAGATCGAGTGATCACCGAGCAAGGTGATCATTCGATCTTTTTTCTTTCTTACTTCACCTTCTCGACCTTCGAAGGCTCATCCTTTTTATCGTCATAAAAAACTTTAAAATTCGGATCGACCGTGCCGATTCCTAAGTGACGCGCATTGAAATCCTTCAACAGTGAGATAAACTTCGGAGCTAAGATCAACAGCGCTAAGATGTTAGCAAAAATCGGCAGTGCTGTTGTCATATCGGCTAATAACCACACAGCCGTACCTGGCATTCCTAACGAAACAGCTATTAATACAAGGAGAAATCCCGGAATTGGATAGGTCCATTTGTAAAAAGTAAGAACCCTCTCCTTGTACTTTCCCTCTCCCAACAAATACCGGAGAATGACTTCAATTTGCGCATAAATCCCTGAAGAGGTCGTGAGCCCAAATAAGAGAATACCGACGACTAGGATCACCCTTCCAATCATGCCGAGTTCTGTTTCAAATGCACTTAATGTAAGCGATGCACCATCTAGCCCCGAGGACCAAGCACCGGTCACAATAATAACCAATGACGTGATCGAACAAATGATGAACGTATCTACGAATACTTCAAATACGCCTAGAAGTCCCTGACGAACCGGATGATCGGTTTTCGCTGACGCATGAATCATCGGTGAAGAACCCCAACCTGCTTCGTTGCTAAACACAGCACGTGACATTCCGACTTTAATGGCCTGAGCGACCGCTGCCCCGGCGAAGCCGCCGACTGCACTCGTTCCGTTAAAGGCACTGTCAAAAATCAGCGCAAACGCAGCAGGAAGGAGCGGGAAGTTTACAAGCAGAATGTAAAGGCCACCAAGCAAATAAAAAAGAATCATAAAAGGCACGATTTTTTTCGCTATTTTTCCTAACCCAGCTAGCCCTCCGCTAATGAAAATGTAAAGCAAATTAAGTATACGAAACTGACAAGCACTTGGTTAATTTGAAAGGTTGAAGAAACGGCTTCTGATACCGTGTAATTTTGAATCGTTAAGAAAAAAACTGTCCCAAAACCTAAAATAAAAATAAAGTTCAACACTTTGTATAGTTTTTTGCTTTTTCGTTCTTCATGGAGGCCCTTTTTAATGTAATAGGTGGGACCACCATATGTTTCACCATTTTTGTCTGTAGAACGATAATGAACCGCTAGTGTAACTTCAGCCATCTTGATAATTTTTCCAAATAACCCCGCGACCCACATCCAAAACACTGCTCCCGGTCCACCAAAAGCGATCGCTGTTGCGACACCCCCAATATTCCCAACTCCAACCGTCGCTCCAATCGAAAGACTAACACTTTCAAGTGGTGAAAGGACACCATCTTGGTTGTCTTTATTTTTCGCGCGAAACAGCCGATCGAAACTGTCTTTTAAAATATAAGGGAGCTTGATCACTTGAAAGAATTTCGTTCGAATCGAATAATAAATACCGACGGCTAAAATCGTAAATATTAGCGGCATTCCCCACAAAAATTCCCATACGATAAGCTCAATCATTTCCAACCTAATCCCCTCCCTCGTTCTTCACAAAGCTTAAGCTGACACAACCTGAAACAGGCTTTTTACCAAGCTCTCAAGCATGACCGGTGTTTGAATAAAAGCACTCTCTATATGAAGACGCTCGGTTTTCTTGTGGGCATCTTTTCCAAATGGACCGACATTGAGTACCGGTGCTTGTAGCTCTTGCATTGCTTCAAATGGAATGCTATAGCAACTGCCCCAAACCGGAGTGTTTCGTTCAAACACTTCCCAATCTTGTGTTGTGCCTTGGTAGTTCACATAGCTTAAATCACAGATTCCGTTAAAATAATGAATTTGGTTCATTTCAATCTGATGTGTATCAGCTACTTTTTGCAGCAATGTGACAGACTTCTTGATGTGAGGATCGGTGGAGGAATTGACTGCAGGATAGTAAGGTGGTGCAAACAACAGGATGATAGCAGGAGCTAATTCCTGGCATTGAGTCATTAATTTATCTGCTAACCGTATCGATTTTTCACGTTCATCCCATTGAATATTGGCCTCAACTTCATTTTTCAAGTTCGCAATAAAGGCTTCTCCATACTTTTTCTCAGCATGGACGAGGAGTTCTTCATACTTCAGGACTTTTACCGAACCGACTCCTTGCATATGCTCGCGCTTGCAAAGCTCGGAATAAGCTTTGTTACAATGGTTTGCCGCTTCGTTTGCGACTTGTTCAAACACATTCATAATATCAGCAGCACTGCGTTTCATTAGAAAAACGTTATACAAAGCGGCAGCCCTGTACGGAGTTTGTGCTGAATACTGCAATTGTAAATCTTTCTGCTGCAATGTCACTGGTAGCGGTGTCGCTTCGCCAAGATCTATTTCACGAAATGCCTCATTCCACTCCATTAACTGAGTCATGTAGGAGGCTATATAGTTTGCAGTTATTCCCGATAATGATTCGCCAACATGGGTTTCCTTGCCATAAAACAATGCTGCAGGCATGATTTTCCCCATCGTTCCCGTGTAAATATATCGCTTTTCGTCACCCGGCTTTTGTGAAAAGGACGGCTCGCTATTTAAAAACAGTACGTATGAAAGGTCAAAGGTCTCTTTCATTTTGACCAATTCTTTAACACACACCCGCATTCCTGCTGAGCTTACTTCCTCATCGGGAACTGTTGCAAGCAACAGGTTGATTGGCCAATTTTCAACTGTCGCTTTTTCCAATAATGCCATATGAAGGGCAAGGCCCATCTTCATATCCATTGTTCCTCTGCCAAATAGATACTGACCCGATTCAAGGTCGGTGCGTGCATCCAGAGGTAGCTCGTTTTTACGACTGTGCAGTCGTGCAGTCAGCTTTTCCGGTTGGCATGCATACGGCTCTAAGTCCCCATATTCCTCCGTTTGCACCGTATCAAAATGACTGATTAACACAATGGTCTCTTTCGCCTCTTGATGCTTATATAGGGCGGTGACGACGTTTCTACCTGAGCCAGCATCGTGTAACGTGAGATACTGCGGGTGTTGATTAAAGTATTCGAGCTCCCTAAGTTTTTCTTCAACTTTATAGGCAAAAGCACATTCGCCTTCTGTGAACGTCCGACTTTCCCAACTCACAAGCTCACACAACAAAGTCCTGAGCTGATCAGGAGTCGCCCATTTTAACTGTTCCATAGAACATCTCCTTTCTACATCACCCGTATTATTCAATATCAGCAGCAATCGGTCCGACTTTGCTCGTCAGACCGTGCCACATTCTACTACTAAAAACGTAAAGACAAGCAACTTAACCCACCATCTTGTTTTTGGAACTCTGACATTTCAAGCTCAATCGTTTCGTAACCCGCTTCGTTAATTTTACGATTTGTTTCTTCATAGCCCTTTGGAATGATTACGTAGTCATTCACAAGAATACAGTTCGCTGAATACTCATCCGAATCTGACACGACAATTTTGTCATAGTGCTCAAAATCTGGATGATCAACAAACTCACCAGCTACGACAATGAGGTTATTCTGTAAATATGCGATCCCTGTTTTCAAATGGAAAAACTCTTTTAATGGAACGATTGTCGCCTGATACGAATTCGCTTCAAGAATGTCTTTCAACTGCTTAGCTCCTGCTTCATTTGTTCGTTCCGATATTCCAATGTAAAAATGATCATCCACTTGGAGAACATCTCCACCATCTAGTGTGCCTGGAGCGTTGATATAATGGAACGTATTGTAAAATGATTTAAGCGTTTGTTCAATCTCAACAATTTCTCCATTCCTTGAATCAGCACCTGGATTGGTAATAACCGCAAATTCAGGAGTCAGCACTGCTGCATCCTCAACAAAACAAGAGTCTGGAAATTCCTCACTCGCTTCAAGTTCTGTTACACTAACGCCACAAGTTTTCAGTGCCTCGATGTAAGCCGCATGCTGCTTGAGCAAAAGATCATAATCTGCCTTTCCTAGATTAGAAGTCGTTAAACCATTGACATAGCTCTTTCCTGGCTTCTTCACAATCACATTTTTAAACATGTTCATTCCCCCTATTAACTTTAATTATTTATTCGAACAACAGGACATGTTAAACAAGTCGGGCCACCTGTTCCTTTATAACTAATCTCTTCACCTTTATACTCAAAGACCGTTGCACCAGCATCAACAAGCTGCTGTTTTATAAGCGGATTGCCTGCCACAACAAGACAAATACGCGGAGCTAGTGCAAGTACATTACTGCCTAAGCGCTCATACTCTTCTTTTGTTACTTCAAGTAGCCGGAAACCCCGTTCGATTAAAAGATTTCTGAAAAACACTGGCATGAGTGGAGAATAGACAACGGCTAGGTCATGGTCAACGATGCTGATTAACGACATTAGATGCAAGCACTCTTCAACGCCTCTGTCATGTGGCAATTGAACAACGATAAACTCGTCGACATAAGGAGCAGTCATTTCTTTTAACTGCTGGATCGCCTCCGCGTTCGTTCGATACCCAAGACCGACAGCAAGAGTGCGATCATCAAGCCAAACCAGATCACCGCCATCAGCGACTGCATCCCCTTGAAGTTCACCGATAATAGGAATGCCGCGTTCGATTAAAAACTCCCTATACACCTCAACCTCAGGCTGTCTTGCTTTTTTCCCTGATTTTAAAAGAATCGCACCTGCATGTGTAAATTTAACTGGATCATGTGCATATAAAGAATCAAGTCCGACGGATGACGATTGCGGCAAAAATTCAACGTGTGGAACATGTTGTTCAAGGATGTGAAGAAAGTTGTGATATTCAGATATCGCTTCCTCTAAATTCGGCTCTTCCACATAATTAAACACCTTCCACTGCTTTGATAAATGCTCTTGACTGATAAATGCCTGCTTTGGATGTTTAACAATTACATGCTGCATTGGTTGAAACATTGATGAACAATATGACATCTTCTCCCCTCCTAACATTTCCGTTCAACGGAAACCTATTCCATTAATCGGAAAACTTAACCTCACTATATAAAACCCTTCACTCCCTTGTCAATAATATTCTGAAATTTTAAATAAAAATAAAATCGAATGAAAAAAGCAAGCCATCACAGCTTGCTCTTCTTGCTCGTCTTTACTTGCTAGCCAATTGTTCGGCAAGGCCTACAAAATATTTCACCCCATAGATTAAACTATCTTCATCAACACGAAACTTAGGGTGGTGCAAAGGATAGGCATCGCCCCATTGCGGGTTGTGAACACCGATAAATTGCATCGAAGAAGGGACACGCACAGAAAAAGCAGAAAAGTCCTCTGTCCCAAACATCGGCTCCTCAATCTCCACGACATGTTCTTTCCCAAAATGGGCTTCTCCAACCTCACGGGAAAACGCAACAGCTTGATGATCGTTAACGATCGCCGGATAGCCATATTCCCAACTGATTTCATAGCTCGCCCCGTGTGCAGCCGTTATCCCTGCAACAATTTGCTCGAGCAACTCTCTTGCCTTTACACGCGATTCTTCATTTAACGATCGGATCGTTCCTCCAAGCTCTGCTGTATCGGCAATCACATTCAAAGCAGAACCACATTGAAACTTTGTAACAGAAACTACCGGAGCTTTTAAGACAGAGATTTTTCGCGCGACGATTTGTTGCAAATTCGTCGTAATTTCAGCCCCTATCATCAACGGATCTATCGTTAATTCTGGTGTAGACGCATGTCCTCCACTCCCGATTATCTTAATCTCAAAATCATCCGCCGCTGCACAAAATGCCCCTTCACGAATGCAGATAGTCCCCTTTTCATAATAAGGACTGACATGTAACGCAAAGGCATAGTCAACGCCATCAATGATCCCTTTTTCCACTAGTTCACTTGCTCCACCAGGGAAAGCCTCTTCAGCATGTTGGAAGACAAAGCGAATTTCTCCACTAAGATCCTCCTTTTTTGCAGCAAGCACTTTCGCAGCCCCTAATAACATCGCAGTATGAGCATCATGCCCACATGCATGCATAACTCCTTTGTTTTTAGATCGGTATTCAATCTCGGCTTCTTCTTCAATTGGCAAAGCATCCATATCAGCCCGAAACGCAATCGTTAAGTTTGAGCCTGTCTTCCTCATTCCTTTTAAAACAGCAACCACACTCGTTTCAGTTGGTCTACTCACTTCTAGCCCTGACATCTGAATCAATTGTTGGTAAATAAAATCCGACGTCTCCTTCTCCTGATAAGACAGCTCTGGGTGTTGATGCAAATGTCTTCTCCATGATAAGACTTCCTTCTCGATTTCTACTAATGTCGTATTCAATACATACGCCTCCTACCTTTAATCATTAGAAAGGTCCATACGAAATGCTTTGAGCAATAATTAAAAAGATAATCGCAACCGCAACTTGAATCAAAAAGTACGGCATGACCCACTTAAACCACTTTGTGAAAGGAATGCCAACAATCGCTAAGCCCGCTAGTAAAACACCTGATGTCGGAATCACCATATTTGACAACCCATCACCTAACTGGAAAGCCAGAACCGCAGTCTGCCTAGTCACTCCTACTAAATCCGCAAGTGGCGTCATAAGTGGCATTGTCAAAGCAGCCTGCCCACTCCCAGAAGGAACGATGAAGTTTAGAAATAATTGAACAATGAACATTCCAACCGCATTAAACGTCGGAGGAAGTTGACCAACTATGGCTGCTGAATAATATAAAATTGTGTCAAGCAATCCCCCATTTGAAATCACGACTAGAATCGTTTGGGCGAAGCCAATAATTAACGCGCCTGCAACCATTTCTCTCGTTCCAGAAATGAAACTATCTGCGATTTTATTAGGAGATAAGCGTCCAATTAATGCCATAATGATACTCGCAAATAAGAACAAACCAGCAATCTCGCTAATGTACCAACCTAACTGAATTACACCATAAACTAAGACGAGAAAGTTCACGAGTAAGATAAGCAACTGCAGGCGATGTCTTCCACTTATTTTAAAATCTTTATCAACGACAAGCTCCGTTTGACGCTCAAATTTTCCATACAAGCCTAATTCGGGATTTTTCCTTACTTTTACAGCATGAAAATATATATATAGTACAGTCACAATGAAGAAGACGGCGAACATCGCAATCCGTAAACCCATTCCTGAATACACAGGCAGTTCTGCGATCGTTTGCGCGACCCCGACATTAAATGGGTTCGTAATTCCTGCAACAAATCCAGTCGCAAGCGTTCCTAACATGACAATTGCAAAACCAGTAATCGCATCAAAACGCAAAGCAATCGTCATTGGTACAATGATCGCAATATAGACGAGTGTATCTTCAGCCGATCCAATTAATGCTCCTAAAGAAGCAAACACAAGCACCATAATCGGAATCAAAATCTTCTCGCGATTGCCAAAACGGTAGGCAACAAATTTAATAAATGAATCGAGCGCTCCAGTGGCTTGCATAATCCCAAGTGCTCCTCCAAACAAGAAGACAAATAATATAATTGATGCTCCATCAATCATCCCTAAATGAAAACTATTGAACATATCCATTAAACCGACTGGACTCGACTCAACAAACTGAAACGACTCAGGATCGACAACACTTCGACCATCGACTTCCGTCCTCTCAAATTGCCCTGCAGGAACAAGGTACGTTAAGATTGTCGCAGCAACAATAACAAAAAACATTAAAGCAAATGGATTAATTCCCTTGTTAATTGGTGATTCAAGCTTTGGCTCAGCTCTCATTTCGTTCTTTGGTAAATTACTCATCATATTCCCCCTATGATTAAAGTCACCCTTTTTCAGAATAAACAGAAAACTAAATCCATTCCTCTCCACTTTCCATGCTTTTCTCTCTAGGAACGGTTTATCAAAAAGGCATCATAAAACTAGGGAGCTTTCTACTTGTCGAGTTTGATGACTTTTCTGCCGTTCAAATTGGCTGAACAAACTCAAGTACTTTAGACGAATTTAAAAACACCTCCAATCTTTCCGTTGAACGGAATTAATTTTCGATATTCGGAACTTAATTCCATCATAAAGAAATTCATGTTATAATGTCAATAATATTCAGAATATTTACTAGCAAATAATCTCCCCTTATGGAGGTTGTGAAAGATAGGTGATCTAACTCCATGCAAGGTATCGATAGAGCAATGAGTGTGATAAATGTCCTTCGGGTCCATCCTGATAAGTCTCTTTCCATTTCTGAATTAGCCAAGCAGTGCGAGCTCCCACTTAGCACGATGCACCGCTTACTCTCCTCTCTATTGGAGCACGGACTAATTCAACAAGAAGAAGAAACAAAGAAATACCACCTCGGCTATTTATGGCTTGAACTCGGATTGCAAATGTACGATACAATCGACTACGTAAGCAAAATCAGACCAGAGCTTGAAGCCCTCATGCAAAAGGTCGAAGAGAATGTCTATTTAAGCAAACCGATGCAAACCGACTCTCTCATCATTGAACGGATCGACAGCTTATCCAATAACATTCGCGTTTACGACCAAATCGGCTTACGAATCCCCCTACATATCGGAGCATCCAACAAAGTGATGGTCGCTCATTTTCCAGAGGAAAAAGCGACAGAGATCATTCACGAACTCGTGCCCGAAGAAGAACAAGCCGCTTTTAGAGAGCAATTAACAGAAATCAAACAACAAGGCTACGCCGTCAGTCACGGTGAACGAACAGAAGGAACCTCCTCTGTCGCGGCTCCCATCTTTAATCATTTTGGCGAAATTCATGGCGCAGTAAGCATCGGTTTTGTGAATTATCATTTAACCGATAGGCGGCTTGATGAGCTCCTTTCTGCAATTATTGAAAGTGGGCGGAAGATTTCGTTGTTGTTGGGGTATAAAGGGTAAACAAAAGCCAGCTGTTTTAGTGTTTATGAGCGCACTGGAACAGCTGGCTTTTTCTTTTTAGCCAGGAGTGTCAGAAGAGCACTCATCCCTTTGCAATCTTCTGCACATCCTTCACAATCCTCACACGATCCTCCACACGATAATACCTCACACAATTTTCATCTTCAGGGGAAAGACCCGCACTTTGAAAAACCCCAACAAATCGATAGCGATTAAATCCGAGATTGTCCTTGTATTTCGCAAATACCGCTCTTTTTCGATTCAAGTTCATTTCTTCAAGGTGGTTTGCTTTTCTCTGTTCTACGATTGTTTCATCCTGATGGGATTCGTCAATATAGGACCAATCCTCTGCCAAATAATTAAGCCAACCGTTAGCTACAGATTTCGTATTTCCATCGACAATGATAGACAACTTTGGGCACCACAACCACGTATGATCCAGCACCCGAAACCAACTGCGTTGATAGCTCTTTGCATTCTTGCCAAATACCGTATTGACAATGTCTTTAATGTCCTTAAAAGACACTTCATCATGAATCGATAAATAGTCTTGTTGTTTTATTTCATCGAGCTCTTCCTCATATGTGAGCCACCTTAAAGGCGTTTTTACTTCCTTCTCTTGTATAATCGACACGACTTCGTTAATGCGGTGATGGATTTCGTCAATCGTTCTAGTTGCATCAATACGAAGACAGACAAAGTCGTCAATCGACTCTTCATTAACAGCTGAAATAATGTCATCCATTCGAAGGTTGTCTGCTTCTTGATTTCCCAAATGATAGGCTTCATCGACCTCTATTCCAATATGTAACTGTGGAAAATATAAATCCATTAACGCATGGCTACCATTTTTTCGTTTCACGTATTGCTGACTCACCGGCTTTATATTCACATTGTCTATCTTATGCCAAATGGCCGTTAAAATATAATTCTCGTAATCTTTTCTTTTCGTTCTTGAGAATGTTTTTACTAGATAATCACATTTATTCATTGATAGTCTCCTCTGTTATGTCCGAAATATCCTATCACTTGTATTCTCAAACCCTTCACCATTATACACGCCCCAAATGCGTATCTTTAAAACTAGATGGATACTTCAAACCATATCCGAGCATTCTGTCCATGCCTATATGAGCAGATAAAATAAGGCCAAATGCTACTAACATTGAGCTAGATATCAACACTCCACTCATAATAATGAAAATCGCTAAGCTATACGTATGAACTATGTTATATAAAATAGCGCCTACTTTCTGATTGATCAAATAGCCGATCATTGAGATATCTGGTGCCAATAACAGCACAAAGAATAATAGCCAGCTAAATTGAAAGGATGAGTACAAATAAAGACTTAGGATGAGGACAGCTGCTCCCTCTACATGCAATAAAATTTTATTCATCACGTCCACTGCCTTTCATTTTTTATAAATACATATTCGGCATTTACGTCAAAATTCCTCATCCAACGAGATGTTATTTCAGCACGTTTTCTATTCACCTATCTCACTTACCGTCCGAATCTCCTCAATCAGCTCAACCACAGCTGGTGGCAGCATTCGAACGTTTGAAAAAGCTACGTACACCGGTCTTTGAAGGTGTTTAGAACGTATTCTGCGTGTGATTAGGTTTGGGTTCGCGTTGTAGCGAGTATAGCTTTCTGGCAGGATCGAGATGCCAAGGTCTTGTTCGATTAAGCTACATGCCGTTTCGAAGCGTTCGTACTCAAACATGATCGATGGTTTCAGCTCTTCTTTCGCAAATGCTTCAAGTATGTTTTCTCTTGTTTGAAAGCCTTTTGTGCTAATGATGAATTCTTCGTTGATCATGTCGCTTAATGAGACCTTGGGTTGTTTGGCAAGTCTGTGATCTTTATGAACGACTAACACGAATTCTTCGACATATAATTCCGATACGCTGATCTCATCCGATTCAATCGGTTGATTCGTAATGGTCAGGTGGACATCATAGTTTTCGATCGCTTGGATGACATTTTCATGGCCGAGTGTTTCCTTTAAATCTAAGCAAATGTCAGGGTATTTCTCTTTGAATGTTTTAATCCTTCCTAGCAACCAAAACTTTGATGATTCAATAAATCCAATCGATATCGTTCCTCTTCCTACTTGCTTAATTTCATGTAATTCCTTTGCCATGTTGTCGTATTTCTTCATTAATTCTTGCGCCTTCGTGTAGAAGGCTTGTCCCGATTCTGTGATCGAAAAGCTTCTTGTGTTTCTTTCTAGCAGTTGAAACCCGACTTCTTTTTCCAGCTTTTTAATGGCGTTGCTTAAAGAAGGCTGCGAGATATGAAGGGCCTCTGCCGCTTTTGAGAAATGCTTTAAGTTTACAACGGTAATAAAATAACGAAGCTGCCGGAGATCCATTTTTCCCCTCCTTCATTTATAGTTTTAAACTATTATTTTATATTTTTTTGATATTGGTAATTATATATCGACTCCATTATACTTTTCAATAATCACAAATAATCAGAATTTTAAGAGGAGGGCGAACCAATGTATGTAAAACCGACTCAAGACTATTGGCACGGAAGAATCGATGATCCAACAGATCGTAGGAGTTTTCGCTTTCATCAAATGATTAAGCTAGCCAACCTTGATCAACTGATAGAAAAAGGAAAGACTGACCGCAAAGCATTCGCATTCCTTGGCTTTCAATGTGATGAGGGTGTAAGAAGAAACAAAGGGCGTACCGGCGCGAAACAAGGACCGATTGCAATTCGAAAGGCACTATCATCCCTGCCTTGGCATTTCGATGAACAGACAGATGTCTTTGATGTTGGCGATGTCGTTTGTGAAAAGAAAGAGATGGAACAAGCGCAAGCCGAGTTAGGAGATGCGGTTCATACTCTATTGAGAAACAACGTACAACCGATGATTCTTGGCGGAGGCCATGAAACATTGTACGGTCACTATCTCGGTGTTCGTAAAACACTTGGGCCATCAGCCAAGCTTGGAATCATTAATATTGATGCACATTTTGATATGCGTTCATACGATGTCGAAACATCCTCTGGAACCATGTTTAAGCAAATTCTTGACCATGATGACAAATGCGGCTACTTCTGTGTGGGCATCCAAAAGCTCGGCAATACCGCTTTGTTATTTGATTTAGCTGACGAGCACCACGTTCAGTATGTCTATGATGAAGAAGTAAATGATAATGAGATCACCACTACTTTCAAGAAGCTTGATGCCTTTATCGACCGCTATGATCAAATCCTTCTGACTTTATGTACCGATTCGATCAATTCAGCGTTTGCACCTGGAGTAAGTGCACCAACGCCTTTTGGCTTAGAACCCAAAACCGTCCGTCAACTACTCCGTCATATTCAGTCACACGAAAAAACGAAATCCTTCGATCTATGTGAAGTCAATCCATCTCTAGATGAACACAACAAGACCGCTAAACTTGCGGCCCAGTTCATAGCTGATACAATGATGCACGTAGAACAGCGGGAAAAACAATACTAACAGGAGGTATGTTCCATGAGCATTGAATTGAATCAGATTACTACTTTATTTTTAGCCGTTATACTTCTTTTAATTGGAAGCGTTCTCGTAAAAAGAGTTCAATTCCTTAGCCGCTTCTGCATCCCGGCTCCTGTCGTTGGAGGATTGCTTTTTGCTCTTATTATCGTTTTAGTTAGACAGACAGGAATCACGATTACGATGGACACGTCCCTTCAAGGGTTATTCATGCTTACGTTCTTTACAACAGTTGGTCTTGGTGCCAGCTTTAAGCTCGTGAAGCTTGGAGGTAAGCTGCTACTCATTTACTGGATCGCTTGTGGATTTTTAGCTTTATTCCAAAGTGTAATTGGGATCTCACTTGCTAGTGTATTCGGGTTAGATCCATTGTTAGGGGTTATGTTTGGAGCGGTATCGATGGAAGGTGGCCACGGAGCTGCTACAGCTTTCGGTGGAACAATTGAAGAACTCGGCATTGAATCAGCCTTGTCGATTGGTCTTGCTGCAGCGACATTTGGATTAATAGCCGGTGGATTAGTCGGTGGTCCAACGGTGAAGTACTTAATTACGAAACACAAATTGAAAGCTACTGAACCGAAACAAGAAAATGAGATTGCCGCAACAAGTGAACATGTACAGGACTCTTCATCAATGAAGCTTAACTCGCAAACATTTATGGTCCAAATTTTAATTATCACATTTTGTATGGCTATAGGATCTTATTTAGGCGAATTATTCTCAACGGCAACAGGATTCGTCCTTCCGAATTACGTTGGAGCGATGTTTGTAGCGGTTATTACCCGAAACGTCATCGACCACTTCAACAAAAACACCGTCGATATGAAGAGCATCTCCTTTATCGGCGACGTGACACTCGGACTATTCCTGTCAATGGCTTTAATGAGCATCAAACTATGGGAAGTTACAGCGCTTGCGCTTCCGATGTTCGTCATCGTATTCGTTCAAGTAGTCTTCGTTGTCCTTCTAGGCATCTTCGTCTTATTTAGATTATTCGGTAAAGACTATGACGCTGCCGTTATGGTCGGAGGCTTTGCAGGTCACGGACTCGGCGCAACGCCTAATGCAATGGCCAACATGTCAGCGATCACAGAAAAATACGGCCCTTCTCGAAAAGCCTTTTTAATCGTCCCAATCGTAGGTGCCTTTCTTATTGATGTATTTGCGATGCCAATTATTATTACGAGCATTAATTTATTGCAGTAAACGAACATACAAAAAGGAGCTTGGCTATCAAGCTCCTTTTGCTATGATTTGTTATTCAAAAGTTACTTACCTACTTTCTTTTGAATAAACGTTCTTAAACCGTTCACATACAACTAACATCTTTGGTGAAAATTCGATGCCGTATTCTTTTAACATAGCAGTAAAAAACGTTTCGTGTGCCTCCCACCAAAACTGGTAATCTCCTTCGCCTTCTGCTAGAGCAAATTCCTCTGTTACCTCATTCATCGGAACAACTTCTACCGATTGAATTTGAATGACTGCAGCAGGCTCACCCTGACTATCTAAAACAATATAATATTCCCCCGTTTTAGGTAAAGCTGCTTCTTCCAATTCATAAAATATGAAACCAGAAGTAGTCGCTGTTTTCTTTCCTTCAACAACTAAACGAGCTAACAAATCAGCAGAAGCTCCAAATTGAAAAGCATCTTTGTATTCTATTCCTTCCTTATGAACTGCTGTACAAAACTCATCCCAAAATTTTTTCATTCTATTATTCATCCTTATCATCCTTTAACCTTACGTTTTTCTTCCTCTTTTATCCTACTCTTTACATGAATAGAAAAAAAAGCAATCCCTGCTTATTCAAGGATTGCATCCGCACTTTTTATCCTTCATTATACTTATCGAGCACTCTTTTGATGTGCTCTAGTTCTTTATCCCTTATGTTGTTCCGCCAATTGCTTAATGACCTTTTTCGATTCCGCCGCAAATTCTACTGAAGCATCATAGTAAGGTTGGCCATCTTTTATAAGTGAAAAGTCGCCAATTTTTATTTTTAATAATGTACAACCATGTAGATCTTCTAATTGATACAGATAGGCCACGTCCCCCTCCTGCGGTTGTACTTCCCACTTCGACAAGGACAAGGCAATTTTTAATTCTTTCTCTTCTTCTGCTTTTATAATGGTTGTCACAGTCTCTCCTCCGTTAGGATTTTCCCAAACCACTTTGCTACCCTTCGTCATCTTTTCACTCGGATAACCTTCTGGAAGAGCATCCCACTTCGCTACATATTCGGGGTAATAAGAACCTCCCAAACCGTTGATGGAGTTGCCTCGATCAAGATCTCATCTGTTACAATCAACTTTTCTGCCACTTTATTTACCTCCTATTTTTGAAGCGCCTTACTCAATACCGTAAAGCTAAGTTTCCCTGTTTCTAGAGCTAAATGCAACTCATCGTTGCAGCCCTACCTTCTCACCACGCTATTTCTCACCAAAAACTTCCCAGCAAAGCGCATCGGTACTCCAACTCCATCCTTCTCAGCATGGATGTGCAAATGAGGCTCTGTTGTATTGCCTGAGTTCCCGATCAATCCAAGGAAGTCACCTACTTCAACAGACATCCCTTCCTCTACTTGAACCGTGCCCTCCTGCATATGAGCGATGAAGACGATCGCCTCTGATCCTACGCAACTAAGGGCAACATAGTTGCCTTCTGGATGAGTCGGGTCTGACTCTGGTGGTGTGTAATCAGGAAGGTCATTTCTCGCTTCAAGTACTTCCCCTGTGCACGGACTATAGAGCTCAGCCCCATAGATTTCATATTTCTCTAACTCACTTGGATAGATTCCTTTCGTGCGAAAACCAAAGGCATTCAGCTGAGTTACATCTAGAGCATACTGTTGCGGCAAATAAGCATTATGGTAGTTCATCATTGGATGATTGCCACCTTGACCGACATAATAGTGGCCATCCTCTAACGGAAACACAAGCTCAATCGCCTCATCCTCTGTCGTTAAACTACTAAGAGCAAACAGTGAATACAAACCAAAAACCGTAAGCAAAAAGCCATCCAACGCGAACGACCATTTCTGACTACGCGTAAACCCTGATCTAAAAGGCAAGTGCCTAACCTTCCTCCACGAAAGGTAAAAAACAACCAACGGCAGCACGACCCATAAATAACGGAAATAATAGCCAAGCCAATCCCAGCGCCCCGTTAAGAAAATCCATGTCATATACATCGAAAGCGCCACCACATGAACAAGCCAATGCAGCTTACAATGATGCGTCCCCTTCCAGAGCAAAAGCGAAAGTAACGTCGCCGGTAAAACAAATTGAAAAACGATTAATTGAATAATAGCAAGTGTCATTGCTCACCCTCCAAATATTGATCCTCTCTTATACGATATCTATGCGCGTGAAGTTTCGTAAAGAATAAATTTGGCTTTCACACCTATTCTCTCCTAAAAGGTGCTCTATCAAAACTCAGATTAAGATTAATAGCTAAGCTCACTAAAAAGGAACCCGCTCTCTAATCAGAGATGCAAGGTTCCTTTCTCTTCGACAAGATTCGAGGAAATTCGGGTGGTGCCAGGCACGCCACACCTACGCCACCTTCTTCCCTTTCCCCTTAGCTGTTCCATGACGCTCTTCTTTTAAATCCTGATTCAGCCCTTTAATCAATCCGTAGCACATGACTAGGACGATAAAAGTAAGGGGCAGCGCACTAACGATAATCGCCGTTTGCAATCCAGCAAGCCCTCCTGAAGCCATTAAGACGATCGTCGATGCCACTAAAATAATGGCCCACGTTATTTTTACTCGATTCGGTGGGTTTAAATCTCCACCAGTCGTCTGCATGCCTAACACAAATGTTGCAGAATCAGCTGACGTAATGAAAAAGGTAGTAATCAATGCTACCGTCAAAATCGATAGAATAATCCCAAATGGCAGCTGTTGATAAACGTAAAACAACGCAGTTTCAAGCCCTTGCCCTGATACGTTTAGCCCTTGAATTAATTCTAAATAAATTCCTGTTCCTCCAAAGACCGTGAACCAAAGAGCACAAACAAGTGTCGGGACAAGTAATACAGCGATCATAAACTCTTTGATCGTTCTACCTTTGGACACGCGGGCAATGAACATCCCGACAAATGGTGTCCATGATACCCACCATGCCCAATAAAAGACCGTCCAACCTTGGGTAAAGGCTGCTTCATCACCATCAAACGGTGATAGTCTCAAGCCCATTAAAGCAACATTTTGCACATAGCTGCCTAAGCTTGTCGTGAACATATTTAGTAGAAATAAAGTTGGACCAAGGATGAGCATCGCAAAAAAGAGTAAGGTTGCTAGGGACATATTAACATTACTTAATAGTTTAATCCCTCGCGAAATACCTGTGTTTGCTGAGATGATGAAAAGAACTGTAATGATACTCATGATGATCATTTGTACCATAAAGTTATTAGGAATACCGAAAAGATATTCTAAGCCCGCGTTTATTTGTTGAGAACCAAGCCCTAAAGAGGCTGCTACTCCGAACAAAGTTGCAAAAACAGCGACGACATCGACCGTTTGGCCGATTGGACCTTTCACCTTTTCACCAAGCACAGGATAAAGCGTTGCACTCATTAAACCTGGTGCACCTTTACGAAACTTTTGATAAGCAAGAGCTAACGCAACAACCGCATAAATCGCCCAAGCATGTAAACCCCAGTGAAGCCACGTATAACGCATTCCAACTATGGCTGACTGTTCGGTACTACCCTCTCCCATTGGAGGTGAAGAAAAATGAGCAATTGGCTCAGATACTCCGTAGAAAAGTAGACCAATTCCCATTCCTGCAGAGAATAACATCGCAAACCAAGTCGGTCGATTAAACTCTGGCTTGGAATCTGGCTTACCAAGCTTTATTTTCCCATACTTACTAAAGATCAAGAAGATCGCAAACACAAGGAAAAAAGTAGCAACTAACTGATAAAACCACCCAAACGACTCAAGCATAAACGCTTGCGCGACAGACATCGCTTGACCGAGTTGATCAGGGATCAAAACCCCTATTAACACGAAAAGACTAGCAATACCAACAGATATTTTAAAAACCGACCTATCACTTTTATCCATAAATAACTCCCTTTCATTCTGAATGCACAGTTGATTTAACCATTAAACCATAATACTCATAAAAAGGAAAAACGCATACGTTGCGATATTTCATGAGTTTTCACGATTCTTTTCGATAGGCAAAAATGAACTTGTAGTATTTCTTTAATTGCTCTTAAATAAGTGAATATCCTTCCATTTCCTATTCTGCGACACTTCTTCTACACTTTTGACCTAGTACATAGTCAATTGTCCTACTCACAACAAAGAGACTCTATGACAAGAGCCTCTTTATAGCGTTATCTTTTAAATCCACCTTCTGCATGAATCACTTGTCCTGTTATCCAATCTGCATCTTCACTCACTAGGAATTTAATTGTTTTGGCTACATCCTTTGGTTCACCTATTCGACCGAAAGGAAACAGTGGTTGTAATTGCGTTTTTATTTCGTCGGTCATCCAACCGGTATCGGTTGGACCTGGGTTTATGGCGTTGACTGTTATGCCTAACGGAGCAAGTTCAGCCGACAATGTAATAGTTAGGGCATCAACAGCTCCTTTTGTTGTAGCATATGCTAATTCACCAGGCATTGGTCCTTGAAACTGCCCTGAAGTAATATTAACGATCCTCCCGCCAGATTTCTTATCAAATCTTTGAGCAAATAAACTACTTAGTAGTGTCGTAGCTCGCACATTTACGAGGTAATGCTTATCTAATATTTCGGCAGTCACATTAGAGAAGTCGTTGTTCGTTGAGTAAGCTGCGTTATTAATTAAAATATCTGGAACACCTAGTTGTTCAGAAACAATATTAATCAGTTGTTCTGGTGCATCAGATTGGGTTAAATCCAATTCCATGCATGATACTTTCACACCTTTTCTCAATAGTTCCTCTTTTAGTTTCAGCGGCTCCTCTACATGAATGTTCCAAGGCATTTGTTTATCATATTCCGTCCAATAAGTGAAAAAGATATGATAGCCCGTTTCAGCTAACTCCTTACAAATAGCAGCTCCAATTCCTTTTAACCGGCTTACCCCTGTAACAATGGCAATTTTATCTTTAATTTGGTTCATCATCATTCCTCCAAATGAAGCACAGGCAAATAACCCTCACTGAAATCTATTCGCCTATCATTCTTAAGCCCGCAAAATCTTCTCCATCGTTTTCCCTTTTGCTAACTCATCGATCAGCTTATCCAAATAACGAATTTCCTGCATCGTTGGCTCTTCGATGTCTTCCACTCGGACACCGCAGATCACACCTTTGATCAAAGCGCGTGAAGGATTCAGTAGAGGCGCTTTTGCAAAGAAAGTCTCAAAGTCTGTTTGCTCTGCAAGGTGCTCTTCTACCTCTTCCTGGCTATACCCAGTCAACCAACGGATAATCTCATCGACTTCTGTTTTCGTCCGTCCTTTTTTCTCCGCCTTCGTCACGTAGTGTGGATAGACCTTTGCGAAACTCATTGTATAAATCTTGTGTTTTGTCATGATATATCCTTCCTTTCTTTCCAAGGCCTATGTAACCTCTAGCTTTCCCTGGTAACAGTTTGCTCATTTTATCTTTTTAATCATTTCGATCATCATTTTTGCCGCGACACTGTGCCCGTAAAATTGGTTGACTGTTCCTGTAAAGTATAGGTCCGTTCTCGGATGATAAAATGAAAACGCACCTGTCTGTCCCCAATGTCCAATTAATCCATTTTTAAATTCTTTCAGCGAGAGCGGTTGACTCGCAATCCCAACGCCATAAAAGAATAATCCAGGACCAAAAAGAAGTTTCCAGTCTTTCAGCTCCTTGAAATCTTCTTTAGGAAAGAAATGCCCATTGAAAAAGGCTTTTAGAAAGGTCATCGACTCCTTTGCCGTTGAGACAATGCCACCTTCTGGTCCTATCGATGCCATATAGTTAGGCAAGTACAATTGCTGGTCTTTGTAATAAAAAGAAGCTGGTCGTTGATCATTCACATCTTCATACAAGTACGTATCCTCTAATTTTAGCTCATCAAAAATAAACTCCTTGAATATCGTACGAATGTCTCTATTTGTGATCGTCTCAATTATCTTCCCTAACAGTTGAAAATTTGTATCTGAATATTGCGCCCTTTTACCAGGTGCGAATTTGGGTTTCTTTTCCTTGGCACTAGCTATCGTTTTTTCAAAACCCCAACCTTGATCGTTTCCTGATGTTAATTGCCTTATCACATCAGAGGAAAAATAATCAGGTATTCCTGACGTATTGGACAGTAAATGTTTGATTGTGATGTCTCTCGCATAATCCTTCCCTTTGAATACATGGAGGTCACGTAGAAGATCATCAGAAAGGTATTTCGAAATTTTATCTTCTAGCTGTAAACGACTTTCGTACCTTAATTTCAGTAACACAGCTGTGACGTATAATTTGGTGACACTTGCGATAAAGTAGGGTTGATCAAAAGATACATTTCCAACTCCAGATATGTGCGAAAACGTTTGGTCTCCCCTCTCGACACATAACACAGCGCCATAGATGTTTTTCTTTGATCCAGCCCTTGACACAACTTCATCAACAAATGATGCCTCAATGGTTGTTGCCAATGATCATAGCCCCTCTCCTTATAATGGGTTTTACTCTTAGTTTCTATCTACTTTACTAGAAACCCTTCAAGAATCAATCGTATAAGATGTTATTCACAACTCTTTCCTTGAAAAAAATTTTAAAAAGAAATGAACGATTTCGTAATCTCAAGCGTCTTATAGCTGAATCAGATAGAAAGGGGCATCGTATGGAACATGAGCAAGATTGGAGCTTAATAAAAAAAGCACAAACTGGAGATCATGGTGCATTCACTCAGCTTTTTCAGCGTCATTATTCCTTCTTATATAAATATCTCTTAAAACTAACACTTGATGACGAAGTGAGTGCGGACCTTGCCCAAGATACGATGTTAAAGTGCTACACGAACCTCTCATCCTTTAAAGGGGAAGGAAAGTTTTCCACTTGGATGATCTCCATTTCAACGAGGCTGTATATGGACCTTCTACGTAAGCAAAAACGAGAAAAGACTTGGCTCAATCAGCTCAAGCGGACGCTTTCCCGACAGCTTTCCTGGCAAGCACGAGCGAAAGGGATGGAATGGAGCGATGTGTTTACAGACTTTAACCAATTGGAGGACAACATAAGAGTCCCGATTCTCCTACATCATTATTATGGGTACTCGTATCACGAAATTGGTCAAATGATGGGAATTCCCTCAGGCACGGTCAAATCAAGAGTTCACACTGGATTAACACGATTGCGAAAGGAGTGAGTTGGTGAAGCAAAATGAAGAGCAAGTTCACATGAAAAAGCTACAACAAGATTGGAAACAACTAGATGAATTAGCAGAGAATCCGTCGGTTTCAACGATCGAGATGAAGCAACAACTCGAAGTCTATCAGGAGAAACAGAAACAAAGATTTTACAAAGAATTGATAATCTTCTTCCTAACAGCTGTCTGTATGTTAAGTTTCTTCGTCATCAGCTTTGTTCAAGCTCCTCTCCTTTTTATCATCGTTGAGATTTGCGCAATCATTATCGGCCCGATTGTCTTTTATGTACTTGTGAAAAGAAAGAAAAAGGAAGGGAAGGTGCTTTTATGACAACTTTAGAATTATACTTGCTCCCGGTTCTTGTCATCGTCTTACTTGTCCAAAGTACACTGCTATTTATTGATGCGAAAAAGAAAAACGGTTTTGCTTGGTTTTGGGGATTTGGGGATTGATCCAATTCCCATTGCCGACTTTGTTATATTTATTAGTAGTGATATATCCTCACAGGAAGAGACAAAAGCTCGATAAGACGGGGAGATGACTCCCCGTTTTTGTTAGTTCAATTGAATATCATGTTAACTTTGATACCATCTCAATGCCTCGTGCTCGATTTTAGATACAAAAGTTTCCTTCCCTCTAATATAAGACTCAATATCATAAGGGAACTGTTGAGCTAACTGTTTCTTCAATTGCCCATATTCATTCGCTGCTTCTTTATGTGATTTAACATAATCACGAAAAGCAAGATGTCGTTCAATTTCAGGGCTACCAACTTGGTAAATATGAACATGATGAGTGCGGTCATTTCCGCCTTTTTCAAAGAACCTTCGTTGCGCTATTCCGTTTTCTCCCTTTGGTTTATATCCTAACTCGTACATGAGATGATTGTAGTTATCGACTACTCGAATATCCTTAACGACTGGCATGATATCAATAATTGGTTTCGCCTCTAACCCTACAACAGATGTACTTCCAATATGATGAATATCGATAAGTTCTTCCCCGTAAATTCCAGTTAACTTCTCAGCTTCCTCTTTAAACAACGAAGCCCACTCTTCTTTATATTGTGATACCTCAACCCTACGCATCTGATGTTTCCCCACCTTTATTTATTACTTACCTTTCTATAACGAAACGCTGCTATTACAGCTGCAGATGCGAATAATAATGATGAAAGCAATATAGAAAGAAGTGTAAATTCATTTGACGTTAAACCTATCATTAACAGAAGTATGCCAATAATCAATAAACCAACAATCATACAAATCCACTTCTTTAAGAAAATGATAATAAGTATTTTCATATATTTTTTTCGTCTTAAAGCAAACCTGCCTTATTTATACAATAAAGAATGATATTGTGCAGACTATGACTATGGAAATGGCAATCGCTTGTTGGCTTTTGTCCCTTGAACTCCTTTTTATTGAGAGAATGAACGAAATAAGCCCATAAATGATTCCTAATACAAAGATAGTTTGTAAAATGCCCACTGATTAACACGCCCTTTACTAAAAACAACCCACACTTAAACTGTACCATAAATTGGTAAACCCCTCATAGCGCCCCCTCTAACAAAAACAGTCCATCTCAATCAACATTTCTACTTCAGCCTTTAACTTCCCATAAGTAATCTTATCCTTTTACCTATCCCCATCTCCTTCCCCCAACAGCACTAAACCCTTTCACAACCATACCAAATGTAAAATATTCAAAAAAATCATCCCGTCCTATATTGACTATTGAAATTTCTATAATACATTTAAGATAGATAGAAAGAACTATAAAAAAGGAGGTTCTAAAAGCGAATTAACTAGTAAAAATGGTCTACAAACCCTTACACCGTCGTACCAAAAAAGAGGAAACCATCATCGTATTTCAAAGCAAAAAACAATGTTTCTATGAAAACTAAATTAAAGTGAGAGAAGGAATGAAGCGTGAAAAAAGGAATATGGGCAAAAATATTTGTGATGATGCTGCTGTTTGTATCAATCGGATTTGGCGGGGGTTCAGCAGAAGCGACAACAACAACTTCGCTGAAAACTGGTACATATGTCGTAGGGAAAGATCTTTCTACTGGTTTAACTCAATTTAGTATCTCAAAAGGGCAAGCTTCTATCTATATTTCTCGAGCGTCTGAATGGATCGTGTATGAAGACATTCAAAGCAGCCGATTTCTTTACCCAAATCAATTCACTGTCAACTTAAAAACAGGCGATGAAGTCAATATCGACTTATTTTACGGTTCAGGAAATGTCACAGCCAAACCAGCACCGAAGATAGAAGTAACGAAACTCGCAGCCGGCTATTACGAAGTCGGGACCGACATTCCAGCAGGAACGTATACTCTTAAACTAGATCGCCCGTATGCCTACGATGATTACGCATACATCGAAATTCATGATAGCAAGTACAATTTAAAGGATTACTATACCATTTGGTCAGATGATAAAGCCTTCGAAATAAAGCTCGTTAAAGGCCATAAAATCTATGTATCTGAGCTACTCGGAACAATTCGTTTAAAAGAAAAAACCTTTGTTCCCCAAAGCTTAACCGTCAATAAATCAACCTATAACATTACGAAAAACCAAACGGTCAAACCAACGGTCACCGTCTCACCATCTGATGCGACGAATAAAAAGATCATATGGAAAAGCTCGAATCCAAAAGTCGCGACCGTCGACTCAAAAGGGAACATTTTATACCGCACAAGCTTTTATTATTGATGGTCAAATTCTTTCAACCAGCTTAAAGCTGTTAGGAAAAGATACTACCTGGATTAGACAAGTCCTCCAAGCAAACAATATCGCAAATATAAAAGACGTTTTTTTTGCACAAATTGATGAGCAAGGCAACATTTACATTGATAAAAGAAAAGATGATCACAATATTGAATAGCGTTTATCCAGGGCGCAATAATTTCGTCTCGAATTTCCCCTTCCATTTAGCTGTCAACTCAAGTTAAAATTCTCTTGAAAAAGGACATGCACAAACCTTCAAACTAATGAGAAAGCGATGCCCGGTTATCAAGCATCGCTCTTCCCTATTGCACAAACAAAAAGGCAGGGCCCTTAACGATTCTCAACCGCCAAGCTCGACCTTTTTCTGTTGACTTTCTCTATCAAATACTGCACCCCATACAACAAATAAGCTTTGTAATGAATATAAACAAAAAATTGTAAATAAGATAACCGATTTAAGCGGATGATTCCGATTCTTTTAAGAAAAGGCATGAAAAGAAACGCAAAAAACCCATTAGCAAGTGCATTCATTAATGCAAACTTTTTAAAGTTCCCATATGATAATTTAAGGATCCACATAGAAAGCGGCATGTAAGGACCAATATCAAAAGGTAGTTCATCCCTCAAAAAATTTCTCGGCCTATCATAGAACACCCACCACTTTCGTTTTTGCCCAACCATATGACTAATCATTTCATAAACACCAATAATCGCACTCGATAAAGAGTATCGTTTAAAAGTACGCCTCCCTAAAAAAAGGACCGATAACCATGGAACGATGATCATAATTAAATTAAAATACACGTGCCTTCTTGATGCCATAAGGATTTCACCTCAACTTGGAATTGGATACTTTTCTTAAAGTATCCAATTTCAAATAAAAAAATCCACAGATTTTGGCTAAAGGTGTAACCTTTCTAACAAATCTTACACCTTTAGCGACCCACGAAATCCCCTTGCTGCATAGTAAGAATCTGCGCCATTATGGTACATAAAAACAGTATCGTAGCGACGATCACAAAAAATAGCCCCGCCAAGTTTTCGAATTGGAGCAGGCGTTTGCACCCAGCTCGAAGTTTTCAAGTCGAAATTCCCAAGTTCTTGTAACTCCCTGTATTGTTCCTCCGTTAACAATTCTATACCCATGGCAGTTGCTAGATCAATCGCACTATTTTCAGGCTTATGTTTCTTCCTTGATTCGAGCGCTTCACGATCGTAACAAACACTCCTGCGTCCTTTTGGACTTTCCGCAGAACAATCATAGAAAAGATACTCTTCCGTCGTTTGATCCCATCCAACAACGTCCGGTTCACCGCCCGTTTTCTCCATTTCATTGAGCGACCATAACTTCTCAGGATTCGCTTCGAGCTTAGCTTGCACTGCAGCCCAATCAAGTCCTTGGTGGCGGACCATATTTTTCTCAAATCGGTCATGCAACGTATTGAGCAATTCTTCTCTTTGTTCTGATGATAACTCTTTATTGCTGTTGGTCATATTTGTATCCTCCATTTTTTAATTGATTTTATATCGACTGCTTTTTATTTACAAATGGTATGAAGGACATCTCCCTCGGGATTCGGTCTGTTTAGCACTTTTCTATAAGACATTCCTTTTAAGATTCCACCTTCTATTGTCCTTTAACACCTGGTTCTAGGACACTTCCCTCGTAATTCCGTCTGCTCTTGTCCCTTAGCGCCTTCCTCTTGGACACTTTCCTCGAGATTTCGCCTCCTCCTGTCCTTTAGCGCCTTTCTCTTGGACACTTTCCTCGGGATTTCGCCTGCTTTTGTCCTTTTGACCTCAAACCACCCGTAACCCCAACTCAATCCAACTAGCTAGGATTACTCAAAGTATAAGTCGTACAATTCCAATGCTTCGCGCCTGTCTTCCTTTTGCCTTTCCAGCCCTTTTTCTGTAGTTCTTTAGCGATCAACATGTTAAAAAAGCCATGTCCGATTAGAGCGACCGATTGATGTTCTTTTGCATAATTGATTAGCTGTTCGGCTGCCTTGTTTGCTCTTGCTTTTGCGTTCCTCATTGACTCACACTGGTGGGAATATCCGCAGAACCACACTAGTCTTAACAGAATCGCCCAGATACTCGGTCGTAATTTAACTTTCGTCATCGATGGAGCTGGTAGTTCTGTTTCTCGGAAGATTGGACTGGAGATGGCTTGTCCTTTTGGTCTGAGTAGAGTAGCTGATTGAACAGCTCTTTTTAAATCACTTGTTATTATAATGTTTGCATTTGATACTTTTTCTATCGTTTCAAAAGGGTAAGTCGATGGTTCCAATACCCCGTGATCATTATATTTCTCGACCCATTTCTGAAACTCGACACAAGTGACTTGGGCGTTTTCCATAAGTAGTGACTGGCCATGTCTTATCAATGATATTTCCATATTGAATCTCCTCAACCTCCCTTCCCATTTAATTAAAATGGATTTTCTCCTTTGACAAAAGGAACGAAAATAATATAAATAGAAACGACAAATGCAAGCCAAAAAATCTTTGACTGAAGAAATGCCTTATAATATTTTACCTCTTTAAAGAGAGCCCCCATAATCATTGCATAAACGACAAAGAGAAAGAACGAAATTCCAAACCAATTGACCCAAACATTCCCCGTAAAAACAATACCATAACTGCCATAAATAGTTGCAGCTAGATTGGTCGTTAGAAAAAAACCTACTATTAAAAACAACAATATTTCAATTGACCTTCCAAGATCTTTAATAAAAATTTGCATAAAATCATCCACCTTTACAGCTAAAAAGAATACACATATGGATAAATGAGCAACATAACCACTAAGAAGACGGCGATAAATAGGAAACTTCCAATCAATACGATCTTCCAATTGTTCTTTTTAAGCTGGAAGTAATAAGTTGCAAACAAAATAATTAGCAAGAAAATTACAACGCCGATGTTCACAGGATTGAAAGGAGATCCGGCCCCATCTGATGGATTTGAGAACATCCCAACTGTGACAAACCCAATGATAACTAGAGATAACAAATGAATAGCATGTATTGTTATTCGATAAATGTTCCTCAAAAAGACCACTCCTTCTAACGTAACTCTAAGGCGATATCGCTCAACCTACTGCGTATCACCAATTGCACCTTCCTTGCTCGATCATCTAGATCTTTTATATCCTCGGTTTGTTGTTGCCAACTTAACTTTGTTTCTGTTTCAAGCTTACACACTTCCTCTTCTATCCATTTGGCGTATTGACGATATCGTTTGATCGCAAGAAATTCATCCTGAAATTCCTCTGGCAATCTATAATGGAGTTCACTGAACCACTTTTGAAATGCCTTCTCTCCATCTTCGTTTATTCTATCTTTAAAAGTATTCATGATTTCTTCCGCAAATTCTCTATCAAACTTCATTTCTGCCATCTTTTTATTAATAGCTTCCAATGTAAAATGACTCACGTTCCTATTTCGAAAACCTAGTACTTTCCTAATCATTGGTCCTCAACCTTTCACTCGGTTTCTCTTTATAAACATACCACAAAATGGTAAATGGTTAGAACCACCTTAGCTTATTCTCTCACCACTAACGTAACGCGAAAAAAATGCGCCCCTTATGAAAGGAACGCATTAAAACATAGCCTAGCCAATTATATTGTATCCTGCATCGACATAGATGATTTCACCTGTTACTCCTCTAGATAGATGACTCAGCATCGCGATCGTCATATCGCCGACTTCTTCTTTTGTCACATTTCGTTTAAGAGGAGCCGTTTCTTCAACTTTATGAAGGATCTCATTAAACGAGCCCACTCCTTTAGCTGCAAGAGTTCTGATTGCTCCAGCAGAAATCGCATTAACACGAATGTTGTCTTTTCCTAAATCTGTTGAAAGGTACTTTACGGAAGACTCAAGAGCTGCTTTTGCGACTCCCATCACATTATAGCCACGCACAGCCTTTTCCGCTCCAAGGTAACTCATCGTCACGATCGAACCACCTTCAGTCATAAATGGTTTTGCTTCTCTAGCAACCGCTATTAACGAGTACGAGCTCGTATCTTGCGCAAAAGCATAACCAGATCTTGAAGTATTAATAAAATCACCTTTTAAATCTTCTGCATTGGCAAAGGCAACTGAATGCACAATTCCGTGGATCGTGCCTACCTTTTCACCAATTTGTTGAAACGCATCTTTAATGCTATCATCATTGTTGACATCACATTGTACGACTAATTCAGCAGGATAGTCATTTTCCTTTAATAACTTAGTTAACTTTCCAAACGAACGCTCTAGTCGATATGTAAAAATAAGATTCGCACCAGCTTGATAAAGTGACTGAGCTACTCCCCAAGCAAGACTACGCTCATTGGCAACACCCATAATGACAACATTTTTCCCTTTCAATTTAAGCAAATCTTCCATCTCGTCCTCCTACATTAACGTATAATCAATATATTTATATGTGGTTATATTACCAGGTACTAATTTAAAGTATATCATATTTTCTTTTTAAACTAAATTAGATTGAGAAAAAGCTTCCCCTTACTCATGAATGTCGTAGATTAAAATATCAAATAGCTCACCATTCGTATAGAGAAGAAAGGCCCATTCCCCTCTTTCTGGCAATGTAATAGAAGACGGCATGTGGGCATCTGCACCGTTGTTTTCTCCAATCGCTTGTCTTGTCCAATAAGGCTCTCCACCAGGTCCGTTATAGAGAACTTGATGAACCGTTTTCGTTTCTTTATGGAAACCAACAACGGTTAGTTCCACATCATCCACACCCCATAAATGCCACATCCATTTTTGACCGTTTAATACGGGCATATCTGCACCAATGACACCAGATTTGTTCTCATTCCCTTTCATTCCTCGGTCTCCAAAGTCAACTGCTTTCCTCTCCCAATCAACTTGATGAAGATCAGTTTCCTGAACAAATGAAGGGATACTTTCTGGTAAAAGAATAGCAATTTCACCAGTTTCCTCCGAACTGCAAGCAACCGAAAAGAGAACACTGCCTAACATCAAAATAAATAACAGCTTTTTCAATCACTCCATCTCCTAACATTTATTTCAGACCAAGGAAAAACGTAGAATGTTCAATATCCCCAATCATCGACTCGCCATTTATCTGTTTTTCGATCTCTGACCAATATCCACTTCCAATCGGATTGCGTTGAGTTCGGCTCAAAACTCCCATCACCACCAGAAGAGTTCACATCAAAATTTGATAGTAAAACAATTACATTTCCATCATTATCCTCATTTAATGAACCATTGCCATACTTTAAATAGTCCTCACTATACTGGTTAGAATGACTTTCCGAATACCAAAGATCGGTAAGCTCACAACCCCTAAACCCCATAAACTTTCTCTTCACAACAGCAATCGCTGCATTAATTTCCTCCTCAGAAAATTTAGTAGACTCTTCAATACTCACTTGAACATTATGAGTCTTCCCAACTTGGCTATAAAACACAATCGACAGCAAAACGATGATAAGGCAGAGAGAAATGATCTTTTTCATAGGAAACCTCTTTTTAATGTTTATATTTGTGAGGAGTGCTCAAGCATAAACACTCGCTAGTAAGTATTTCTATTTAAAAAAGCATTTCCCCTTCTAACTCCTAAAACTGAATCCGTTTCCTTATAGGAGATGTTATTTTAGTAGATTACACCCTTATTCCAGGACACTTCATACTTCTTTCTAGTCCAATTTGTCCTTTAGCACACTTCTCTTGGACATCTTCCTCCCTTTTCTTCTCCACTTTGTCCTTTAGCACGCTTCTCTCGGACATCTCGCTCCCTTTTCTTCCCCACTTTGTCCTTTAGCACGCTTCTCGGACATCTCGCTCCCTTTTCTTCCCCACTTTGTCCTTTAGCACGCTTCTCTCGGACATCTTCCTCTCTTTTCTTCCCCTCTTTGTCCTTTAGCCCACTTTCCCTCCTTCAAACACAAAAAAGGCTGCCAGACTCACTTCCTGGCAACCCGATAACTATTCAGCTTCTGATTAATAAGGTCCTGTTTCGTGGCTTTTGTTCACAGCATCTTTTGTTGCTTCGTTTGCTGCGATTGAGCCTTGGCCATATTTGGATTGACCAGCTTCACGACCTGGTACGTTGTTTTCCGCATTCATTTCTTTCATTTCTTTGATTTTCATTTCCAACGCTTCCTTGACTCGACGGCCGTATTCTTCATCAGCTTGTGTAAAGTGCTCAATCATCGCATTTTGGATACGCTCGTGACAGACAGCAAGTGCGTCGGAAAGGTTTTTGATTAGTTCATCGCGCTCCCAATCATCAAAGCTGCGGTACGTATGGCCGGCTTGACCGTAGTTATTAGGACGGTCGATCGGCTCACTCTTTAAGGCATCATTGTACGTTGGTTGATGTGGGTTGTGGTTTTCTTTGCTCGCTTCCTTAAAGCCGCCAAGCATAGATGGCTCATAGTTAATATGCGGATTGTCTCCAGACTCTTTCGGATCGCGCACATCCATTTGGCCACGTTGCTGATTTGTGCGAACAGGCGCTTTCGGTGCATTGACTGGCAACTTCAAATAGTTCGCGCCAACACGGTAGCGCTGTGTATCAGAGTAAGAGAACGTGCGTCCTTGCAGCATTTTGTCATCTGAGAAGTCCATTCCATCAACAAGAACCCCAGTACCGAAAGCGGCTTGTTCAATCTCTGAATGAAAATCAACTGGATTACGATCAAGAACCATACGTCCTACTGGCAACCAAGGGAACTGGTCCTCTGGCCAAAGTTTCGTATCATCGAGCGGATCAAAATCTAGTTCCGGATGATAATCATCCTCCATAATTTGAACAAAGAGCTCCCACTCTGGATAATCTCCATTGTCAATCGCTTCATAGAGATCTTGTGTCGCATGACCTACATTTTTCGCTTGGATCTCGTTTGCCTCTTCTTGGGTTAAATTTCGAATCCCTTGCTTCGGCTCCCAGTGATACTTCACCAACACAGCTTCTCCTTTTTCATTTACCCACTTATACGTGTTAACCCCGGAACCTTGCATATGGCGATAGGTTGCAGGGATCCCCCATGGCGAGAATAGAAATGTAATCATATGTGTTGCTTCAGGTGTACGAGACACGAAATCAAACATCCGCTCAGGATTTGGCACGTTTGAAGCAGGATCTGGCTTAAATGCGTGAATCATATCAGGGAACTTCATCGCATCACGGATAAAGAAGATTTTCAAGTTATTCCCAACTAAATCCCAATTTCCATCCTCCGTATACATTTTAACCGCAAAACCGCGTGGATCTCGTGCTGTTTCAGGAGAATCCTTCGCCCCTGCTACTGTCGAAAAGCGAACCATTAGCGGTGTTTTCTTTCCTGCACCAGAAAACACTTTCGCACGAGTATACTTTTCTACCGGCTCATCGCCTACTTTTCCATACGTTTCAAAATAACCAAAGGCGCCCGACCCTCGTGCATGGACGACACGCTCTGGTACCTCTTCTCGATCGAAGTGGGAAATTTTTTCGATGAAATGATAATTTTCAAGAGTCGCTGGACCACGGTTGCCAACGGTTCGGATATTCTGATTATCTCTGACAGGATGCCCCTGACGAGTTGTCAGTTCCTCCCGCGTTACATCATCCTCATGATTAGAAGAACCGGTTCTTCCGTTTTCCGCCATATAAAAAACCCCCTAAATATATTTACACCTATATGTTGCACCAATTTGGAAATTTCATACACTAATTGGGATTTTTTTTTCACAAACAAAAAACAGGAGCTGTATGATAACTCAAATGTTTTTTACTTTATTTGTACTTGAAAAGAGGAAAACTCAATCGGCTTAATAGAATCGCCCTTATATTCTATCTCTTTTTCGTTGCCATTTTCGTCTATTTCCACTCCTCCTCCAGCTGAGGGAATGACTACATAAGGAGTGATCGTCAATTCGGTAACAGTAGAATCAATCGGATCAAATTGCTTATTACTCTTGAACACGATCGAATCCTTCACTCTTTCACCTGTTACACCACCCGAGCGTCCTGCAACCTCATTTCCATCTTGATCCTCAATCAGAAACTCAATATTCCCTCCACGGCTCAGATCAAAATCCGTTTCCTCTTCCGAACTTTCATAGGCGATGCTTAGCCCCGTTTCACTTACAGACATTTCTTTTACAGTGAGGGTTACTCCATCAACTGTCTGTGTATGTTGAACAGGAATCGTCTGAATATCGGTCATTTTTTCAACAGGAGTGGAGAAATACCACGTTTCTCCCTTTTCCCCACGTAACATTAATCCGAGTTCGAACTGCTCCGGCATGTCGTCAGTCACATTGATCTCCTGAATCGCTGTACGAGTCGTTGTCGAAAGAATTTCTTCACCGTAACTTCCGGTTGCCCCAGCTGGATTTCTACCATTAATCGTAAAATCCATCCCTGCACCAAAGTAAAATGGATCAAGCTCCTCGTCGGATTCAATGAAAAGACCGAGCGTAATATTATTTTGATCATATAATAATTCAGCAAGCGTAACGGAAATGCCATTGACCGTCTGCGTCTCGCCAATTTCATTCGTTAGCCCCTTTTTTTGAGCTTGTTGCAGACCGATCAAATCCGAATTTCCGAAAACAGAACCGATAATAGGGATTTGCGCCAAACTACTAGCCAAAGCCGGAGAAACGTAAGAAGACCCAACCAAAATTGCAAAAGCCGCCGCCACGCTGCCTAAAGCATATAGGCGTTTTCTTCGCTTACTAGCAACTCGAGTTTGCTTATCTCTTTGCTCTTTCGCTTGATTAATGCCCGAACGAATCGCGGAACGAACTTGTTCTTGTGGAAACTTCTCGAGGGGATCATGTGACTTTTTCATTTAATTGATAACTCCTTTCCAATTCACTTCTCAATAGTTTCTTCGCTCTACGTAAATACGTTTTTACTGTCCCAACCGGCTTCTCCATTACCTCAGCAATATCCTTAATCGATAAGTCATGATAGTAAAATAAGATCACCGATGTTTGATAGGACGGATTTAATTTTGACAGTGCCTCATGTAAATGAAAGGAATCAAACACCTCGTCCTGCTTGTAATCTAGTCGCTTCAACAACTCGCTTTCCTCATAAGGAATCATCTGATCGCGCTCTCGTAACAACCTGTAACATTCACGTATGAGAATCCGAAACAGCCACGTTGAAAAAAATTCCGGATTCCGCAATTGCCCAATCGCAAGAAACGCCTTGCACGCCGTTTCCTGAATAGCATCCAAAGCCTCCTCCTTTTTCCCAACGTAGGAAAGCGCCTTATAGTAGAGTCTTTTTTCTACTTGAAAAAGCAATTCCTCAAACGCCTCAGCATCACCATTCATCGCTCTTTTTACCGTATTTAGATCCTGTTCCATCGTGCCATCACTCCCTCCTCTCACTAGTTAGAGTGATTTTGCCAAATAAAAAGTTTCAACTTTATCCTTTTTTTATAAATTTAATTAGAAAAAGGGCAACCCCTGTCTATTCAAGGATTGCACCATTCATCATCACTTCACACTACTGGCGAGAAACATCGAAGCATCCTGCTTCATAAAAATCTGCTTGCCATGATAGAACGTTCTCATTTCAGTTGAGGAAAAACCAACTTCTGCTAACGTTTCTTTCAGCTCTTCATGCGAGAAACTATTATGGACTGTCGGATGTTGTATGTTCTCGTTTTTGTCAAAATCGACCACAATTAGCCTGCCGCCACGATTTAAGACTGCAAACAACTCTTGTAAATCTGCCTCCCCCCTCCGGTTCCTTAAAGAAAAAAAGTAGTAACCGAAGCATGAAGCATCAACAGGGCCAGAGCTCCTAGAAGACCAAACCAACCTAATAACCTTTGAATCATGATTAGAAAAATAGAGAGAAAGATTCCTGTTACGACTAGACTTCCGCTTGAACCGAGTACGATGAAAGGTTCAGCGATTCTTGAGTTCACAAGAAACACCGCAACCATCGCCAACATCCCAATTGCTACACTTATGACTAAAACGAGATCTTGCAGTTTTCTCCCTTTAAAACTTGCAATACGCACCCCAATACCGACAACTAATAGAAACCCTATATAAACAAGCGGGTATCCCACTAATTCAACGAATGTAAAACTCAGATTCTCCGTTAATCCCGTTGTTGAAATTTGATAACTGATCAAAATGAGGACAATTTGACTGATCAAAGCGAAAGGTCTTCGAAACGAAGCCCCCATCGCCTTTACAAGGTCATTGGCATATTCTTTCGGGGTACAACCAAAGATCTGCTGAACATTCTTTCCATGTTGCTCACCTTCTAGTAAATGCCCTTCCGCTTCTTGGATGAAGTCATCTACTTCTTCATGTTTCACACCTTTCGTAAAGAGATAACCTCTCAAATCTTGTAAAAATTTTTCACTTTCCAACGATAGTTTCATTGTTTCTCCTCCTTTAATAATTGATCAACTCCCGTTTTTAATTCGTTCCAATTGATGATGAAATCATTCAGTTCTTCCTCGCCTTTTTCCGTAATCCGATAATACTTTCTGTTCGGTCCTGCGCTAGACTTTTTCAACGTTCCTTCAATTAAACCTTCTTTGTTCATCCTGATTAATAAAGGATAAATAGACCCTTCACTCACCGCAGAAAATCCACTCTCATGAAGTTTCGTAGCGAGTTCATACCCATATACCTCTTTTTCAGCAATGATTTTTAATATACACCCTTCAAGGATTCCTTTTAGCATTTGAGTTTGTGACAAATTTTGATCACCTCCACTATTCAGTACCTTGCAATACAAGGTACACATTCAAAAAAGACCACTACCTTGCTTTACAAGATAATGATACCAAACACTACCTTGTTTTGCCAAGTAATATTTGGAAGTTTTTTACTCAAAGATATAGGAACCCTTCTATCGATACAAAAAGAACAAATAAAGAAGCAATGATACTCATGTAGCCCCTTTTGTTATCGGCTCGAAGGTCAATGACCCCTGAAACAAACATCAAAATAGACAATTTCAACATCAAAAAGGCCATATAATCAAAGTTTTGAGTGACGATACTAAAGCCTGCCAACAGAACGATTACAATAGCTAGAATTAGCCTTACTGTTTTTAACATAGTTCTCCTCCTTAATCCTTTTATTTCCAATCTAACATATTTCTCTTTGCTTGATTTGCTTTTTTCCCTTACAATTGGTATTAGATCGTTCTAATTCTGAATTATGGAAATTTTATCATTGACTGAGAAGGTGTATATGTGAGGAGAAGAATTAGTGTTTATCTGATTGGTTTGGCGGTTGCGGCATTAGGAATCGCGCTCGTAATTAAATCCGGAGCTGGTACGGGTCCTTGGGACACGGTTGCCGTAGGGCTGCATTTACACTTGGGATTAACGATCGGGACTTGGGCGATTCTCTCACAAGGACTTCTAATTTTTGTGACGAGTATCATCGAGAGAAAAGGACCACAGTTTTTATCCCTAGTTGTGTTAGTAGTGAGAAGTTTGTTCCTCGATTTTTGGCTCTATCTTGTGTTACGCAACGTTGATTTCACCTCTTCGATCGGCATGCAATGGCTGACTTTTACGATTGGTCTCTTATTACTCGGCACTGGAATTGGTATTTACTTATTATCAAAGTTTGCCGCATCTCCTGTTGACGGCTTGATGGTTGCCATTCATCAGCGCTTTGGACTTAGTTTTACCGTTTCGAGAATCATCATCGAAGCAACAGCGGTTTGCCTAGGCTTTCTGTTAGGGGGTCCAGTCGGGCTCGGAACCATCATCATGGCTCTAACGTTAGGAAGAATTGTGCAGAGTTCCTACAGTCTTTTTCAAAAACTATCGAATAAAGAACAACAATCTCTTTCGGCCTAACTTTGACAGACAGCCATTTCCCCGAGAAATGGCTGCTTTTTTCAAGAAAACAAATGCTCTGAAGGCACATTCACCTCACGCTTCATAGTAAACATCTTTAACCCAACGAGTAACTTTAAGCCCCCATCAAGAAGCGCAAAAACAATAAAAGGAACACCGATCAGGACTAACCCAAGCAAACCATTCACAACCG
Source organism: Halalkalibacter krulwichiae (assembly GCF_002109385.1). Taxonomy (NCBI): domain Bacteria; kingdom Bacillati; phylum Bacillota; class Bacilli; order Caryophanales; family Bacillaceae; genus Halalkalibacter; species Halalkalibacter krulwichiae. The sequence continues at coordinate 4,062,073 of NZ_CP020814.1, forward strand.
TTAAAAGGCCTAAAACAATCATGCTCCTCCCTTGAGAAAAATAAAAACCAAAGAAATGAACCCCAACCACGATAAAAATACTTAACCAAAACAACCTTACATTCTCAAAACCAATAAGCAACCCACAAGCTGTACATAACACGACATTCAAGACGATCGCTATGTTATCCATCCGATCCTGAAACTTCGTACTCTTCCCATAAGCCAACTTCCGATTCACAAACGGAAACACAAGAATCAACAGAAACCCAACAAAATAACCAATCCCTAACACGAGCGGTTGAATAAGTAAATCACCACCAAGCAGCGCGGAAACAATCACAATAACCCCGATATACACTAACCAAACCCCACACGTTCTTTGCGTGTTATACTCTCTGATCCCGGTCAAGAAGCTCCCCTCCTCATTTATTCTGTTCTTTCAGTAATTCAATTATCTCCTTGTTTTGCTCGTTGACCTTGCCTAACTTACGCTCAATCGCAAACAATGTAGACATTAACAAAGCAAAAGCAATTAACCCAAATATGACCATAAGCCCTCCTAACCATTAACAATCTTTAAATTTACTAGGATTCTCAATCCGAATAGAACGAACCTCCCCACAATCCAAACAGAAGGAATAAATCTTAATAGAGCCCATTGAAAACTTCTTATCTAAAGGCCTAACCGACGAAAAATCAGTTCCTTCCGCGAACTCACTCCCACCACAATTTTGACAAATTGTCTCTTTCAACACCACCAACTCCTTTATATTTTACAAGAATATACGAGGTAAAAGGGAAATAGTTCCATTTTTCGTTAGATATTTTTAAACTTTCTAATTAATACGGTCTTAGTAGGTGGGTTTTGAGGTGTTTTTGTTCTTTCGATGTACTTTCTTGGACACTTGTTTCTGGTGCTCAGCTATTTTGTCCTTTAGACGCTCTTTCTTGGACACTTTTTCCTCGTGCTCCGACGCTTTTATCCTTTAGACGCTCTTTCTTGGACACTTCTCCCTGATTCTCACCCACTTCTGTCCTTTAGACGCTCTCTCTTAGACACTTCTCCTTGATTCTCACCCACTTCTGTCCTTTAGACGCTCTCTCTTAGACACTTCTCCCTGATTCTCACCCACTTCTGTCCTTTAGACTCTCTCTCTTAGACACTTCTCCCTGATTCTCACCCACTTCTGTCCTTTAGACGCTCTCTCTTAGACACTTCTCCCTGATTCTCACCCACCACTTCCTTCCCTCGACAAAATCCGGGGCGTGCCAGGCACCACGAAAACAAAACCCGAAATATTTGTACTATTCTCTCTCATAATCTATCATATTAACTAACAATCCAAGGAGGCGAACCAAATGAAGTACACAACGTTGAAAAAGTCGAATCTAAAAGCATCTGTCATTGGACTTGGTACCAATGCGGTGGGTGGGCATAATTTGTTTAAAAATGTAAATGAAGCTGACGGGAAAGAGTTAGTGAGAGAAGCAGTAAAGATTGGGGTCAACTTCCTTGATACAGCGGATATTTACGGCCTTGGCCGTTCTGAGGAATTAGTTGGAGAAGTGTTGAAAGAGTTTCATCGCGATGATTATGTGATTGCGACAAAAGGAGCGAAGCATTGGTTCAGCGATGGCTCGGTTAAAACGGATAATCGTCCGGAGTATCTAAGAGAAGCGGTTGAAAAGAGTTTGCAGCGGCTGCAATTAGACGATGTCGACTTATATTATTTACACTTTCCTGATCATGAAACACCGTTTGCCGAATCGATTGGGGAATTAGCTCGGTTAAAGAAAGAAGGGAAAATTAGGTCGATCGGGATTTCAAATGTGTCACTTGAGCAATTAAAAGAGGCAAACCAGGATGGCGACATTTCTGTCCTCCAAGCCCCTTATCATATGCTAGATCGTTCAGCGGAAAAGGATTTATTGCCTTACTGTATCGAACATAACATTTCGTTCATTCCATACGGTCCGTTAGCCTTTGGCTTGCTTGGTGGCGGCTTCACAAAAGACTCGAAGCTCGATCCTAAGGATTGGCGCAATTCCGTTCCTCTATTCCAAGAGGAGCAATTCCAGCAAACCCTCTTCAAAGTGGAGAGATTAAAAGAAGTCGCGAGCGAAAAAGAAACGACACTCCCTAACCTAGCACTCGCTTGGTTACTTGCCCAAGAAGGCGTCGACGCAGTCATTCCTGGAGGCAAACGAAAAGAACGCATCCGCGAAAATGCTCAAGCAAGCGAGATTGACTTGTCACAAAGCGAACTAGCTTTGATCGATGATATTTTATAGAGGGGACAGGTTCCTCGTCTTAATCAAGACGTTCGATAACGCTCTTTGAAACACCCGTAACGCGAGATAATTGCCTAATCGAGACACCACCTAGCTTTTTTAATTCCCGAAGTATGTCATCTCGATTCGCTTTATCCATTTGCTGTAAGTAACTGCTACTTGTAATTCCCAGCTCCTTCATGTAATCCGTAAGAACGTGATCAGGCGTTCTTGATCTAGTTTCTACATCTAGAACATCATCATCTGATAAGTGCCGCATATAGTTTTTAAACAGATGCAGAGCCTGCTTTTTTTCAGCTGCAAATTGAGAGAGAGGAAAGTCAATATCTACCAGATTAGCTCTTTGAATGTATTCCTCCATGCTTGTCCATGGGCTATGAAACACACTTTGAGCGAGGCCTGCTTTAAGGGGATTTTGATGGATATACTTGAGGACGGATAAGAAATAGGCTCGATCTTCAACATTTTCACTTTTAAAGCGACCTTGAAAAAGATGCCCATACCTATCATATTTCTGATTGTACCAGTAAACGTAACTGGAACTAATTCGTTTTATAATCATTGAGATCGGTTCCTCCCCCTCTTTTAACAAAAGGTGGACGTGATTGTTCATCAAACAGTAACCGTACAACTCAAATTGGCATTTCTCTTTATATCGTTTTAACGTTTCGAGAAACCTTACTTTATCTTCCTCATCCTCGAAAATTACCTGTTGATTCACTCCTCTCTGGATAATATGATAAATGCCACTTCTACTTTTGGTTCTAGGTTTTCTAGGCACTCTTGACATCACCTCGGATTTAACTTCTTTTTGGAATTTATTAGGAGGATCTAGTTGTTGCTGTGTGTTAGATGGGATGAGGATGGGAATTACAAGGTGATTCTATGTGTGTGGGTGTTGGTTGAGATGAGGAACGGAAAATAGAAGAGGGAACATGAAGAGCGGAAGAACGGGCAAAAGAACGAAGGCAATGACGCATACGCAGAATCAACGCGGGACACGCGGGGCGGGGGCTCTGGCTCTAGGGGATCTTATTACTTTTCGACTCTTAGTAGTGGAAAACCTCTTTTTTTTGGGGACAGGTTCCCCGTCCCATTTAACACAAAAAGAGGACTCCCACTCGAAAATTGTAGACAAGGAACCTGTCCCCCCTACTCACCCCACCTACTCAAACCGCAAAGACTCAATCGGATTCAACTTCGCTGCTTTATTAGCTGGCAATAACCCAAAGAGAACTCCAATAGCCATCGAGAATAACAGCGCACCTATTACGATTGGAAGTGATAGTAAAGAGGGCCAACCTAATAGAAGGGAAATAACGCTTGCTACCGCTATCCCCAGTCCGACTCCTAGAACTCCACCTATTAATGTTAAAATGATCGATTCAATAAGGAATTGCAGCAGAATTTGTTGCCGGGTAGCACCTAATGATTTACGAATTCCAATTTCCCTTGTTCTTTCTGTTACGGAAACAAGCATAATATTCATCACACCGATCCCGCCAACAAACAAGGAGATCCCTGCTATTCCACCGATGATTAGTGTCATGATTCGAGTAACTTGTCCAATGCCGCTTGCTATTTCTTCCATATTCAACACTTCATAAGCTTCGCTTGTACCATTTAACTGATTTAGAAGCTCTGTCGCTTTTTCTCCTGCGACTTGCAACTGATCTAAGCTGCTAGCTTGAATCGTAACTTGACCAAAGTCGTTCGATCCCTTTATATTGCGCCAAGTTTCCCAAGGTATATACACTTCTGACACATTAAATGCCAATAACCCAGTAGCCGGTTCCAACACACCTATAACCTCAACGGGTTGGTCTCCTATACGAATAATTTGCCCAACTGCTGTTTCATCCGGAAAGAATTCCTCTGCAACCGCATGAGATATAAGAGCTACCCTCTTACCAGCTAAGAAATCCCCAGTTTGAAAAGAGAGCCCTTCGAATATGTTTAAATGATGGACATTCAGATAAGGCTGGTTAATTCCAATAACAGAAGCATCTAATATCTCTGTACGATAGGTAATCGTACTATATTCCATACTCGAAGCGACTACATTGACAACTTCTTCAATCTTCTCTAACTCTCGTATATCAGTTAACGAAAACGCTGGCTCGTTCCAAATATTTGGATTGGCCCTTATTTCCTCATCTGTTGGTGAAAAGTAAATTTCACTCGTGTTATGATCGCCAGCAATCTGTTTCTTTAATAACTCCTCTCCGCCACGACCTATAGCTACGACGATAATGACAGAAGCTACTCCTATAATAATTCCTAGCATTGTCAAAACCGATCGCATTTTATGTGAGTAAATCGAACGAAAGGCTATTCGAATGTTTTCCATGACATTCATGAGTAAGCTCCTTTCTAGCTTTAGTCTTGAGCTTCAACTATTTTTCCATCACGTACAAAAATCGTTCGATCCGTGTACTCAGCTACTTCAAGCTCATGCGTTACAATGGCAATGGTTGCTCCTTCTTTGTTCAAATCTGATAACAGCTCCATGATCGATTCACTCGTTTTTGTATCAAGTGCACCTGTAGGTTCATCGGCAAGAATAATAGCTGGTTGATTGACAATTGATCTTGCAATCGCCACACGTTGTTTTTGTCCACCAGAAAGAGCGCTCGGTAAGAATGCGCACTTTTCGATCAATCCCACTTTTTCAAGCGCCCACTTCGCTCGCTCTTCTCGTTCTTTTCTTCTCACACCGGCATAAACCATAGGTAATTCAACATTTTTCTGTACGCTTAACCGCGGTAAGAGATGAAACTGTTGAAAGATGAAGCCAATTTTCCGGTTCCGAATGTTAGCCAAGTCGACTTCACTCAACTCACTAATTTTTTGACCTTCCAACCAATTTTCTCCCTCTGTGGGCTGATCCAAACAGCCAAGCAAATTCATAATTGTCGACTTTCCAGAACCCGAGGGACCCATTATTGATAAGAAGGCGCCTTTTTCTATTTCAAGATTAATGTTTGATAAGACAGGAAACTGATTGGGACCGAGGCGAAACGACTTTGTTACATCTTCCAGTCTAATCATGTGACTCTACTGCCATCCCTTCTGTTATCACACTATCATGAAGAATAACTTGATCGTCTGTACTAAGGCCCTTCGTCACTTCAAATACATTCCTCTCTGTAATTCCAATTTCAATGTTGCGCTTAACAGTTCGGCCCTCTTCCATTACATAGACAAAGGCTTCTTCATTCGTTTGTTCGATCGCTTCACTTGGGATCGTTAATGCTTCCTTTTCCTCAAGAACCACGTTCATAATCATTTGATAACCGGGCTTTAATAATTCTGTTTTGCCTTTGTTGATTTTTACTGTTATAGGGTACTGAACCATGGCCGTCTCTCCCCCTAATAGACTGTCTTCAATGGGAAAGTAACCAATTTGATGAACAGATCCTTGCCATTCTTCACCTGGAAACATGTCTGAAGCAATTCGGACATCTTGACCTTCAGCTAACAAAATAGAGTCATATTCACTAAGAAATCCTGTAACGACAAATTCATCTGCCACGATCTCTAGCAGTTTGTCTGATTGGCTATTCGAATCTGGGATCATCACTTTTCCTTTCGCGTCACTATGTACCGTCAGATTCTCTTCTAATTTGTTTAACTCATCACGTTGGATCAAAAGTTGACGTAAATCAAGATTTGCCATTCTTTTATCTAAACGGAGTTGGTCTGTTTCAGCCTGAAACTGCTTCTCTGTCTCTTCTTTTCCCATTTCGTTATAGGCCCGTTCTTTTTCTTCAGCTAATTGTTTTTCTTGGCGTTCAATATGATTAATACGAAGATACCCTGACTCTATTTGAAGCTCTAACAATTCTTGATCCATCTTTATATTTCTATTAGAATAGCGGACTAAAGGAGTTCCTTGTTCTACTTTATCTCCATCTTCAACGAGCAGTTGATATTCCCCGCCAAGTTCCGGATTGTTGAGGATCGTTTCTTTCTTTAGTAACTCTACTTTGCCAGGAATCATCACTTCATTTACTACCTCTATCATTTCAGGATTGACCGTTTTAACCGTTACTGTTCCGCTTGCATTTGTTTTCATAACACCATTCCATATAAAAAGGCTTATCGCTAAGCCAACACCAACAAAGATCAGAATCTTCTTCTTATTCATTGGTCATCTCACCCCTCTTCTCTAATCAAGTAAGAATCATTCCCTTACGCTAAACAGTCATTTGGAGTCCGCAAGAAGAGACCGGGGCAACAGAGTTTTCCTTAACGAAAATGGAAACGCAATACCCGCTAAGGTTATCGTCGTTCCTATTTTCAATAAAACTGTTATGTCCCAGCCTCTTCTTACTATTTAGCGGTGCTCTTTCTAAGAATAGAAAACCAAATAGACATTGCACAGTATTAAGAAAACAGTCGCTAGCATAAATACGAGACTCGCTTTTTTGTCTTCTTTCCAAAATAGAAAGACCAAAACAAAGGAAGTAATAATCAACACTGCTATAATGATGTTTGTGAACATACCTCTCTCCCCTTTACTTTTTATGAATACTTTTGACAAAATAATCTTCCAAACTGCCATCCTCATCTACTATTTTCTTCGTTGCCGTAGTTGTTGATACAACTCTTCCTTTATCGATAATAATTATGTAATCACAAATAGTTTGAGCAGCATCTAATTGATGAGTTGATAAAAGGATACTATTCCCTTCAGAAACATACTTCTGCAACACTAGTTTTATGTCTCTAATGCTGATTGGATCAATTCCAGAGAAGAATTCATCCAATAGAAGAATTTTAGGTTTCTTTAGTAGAAAAGGAATTAAAGAAAGCTTCTTCTTCATGCCTAATGAGTATTCAGAAACCCTTTTATGAATCGAATCGTTAAGCTTTAACAGTTGTAAATAATAGGTGTAATCTTCTAAATCATGGTTCAATAAGTCACTCATAAACGAAAGGTATTCGTGTCCAGTCAAGACAGGGTAGACTAACGGTGTATCTGGTAAAAACATAACCTTGTCTCTATCCTTCTTTTCAAGCGGATTACCTGCTACCGAAATGATGCCATCATCCCTTGGGATAATGTTACTAATGGCTTTCAGTGTTGTTGTTTTACCAGCTCCATTTTGCCCGAGAAATCCAACAATAGCACCTTCCGGAAGCCAGAACGACAGATTATTTAATATAGGAGTTTCTCCAATTTTTTTCGTTAAATTAGATACTTCCAAAGAGATTCTTTTCGTTTCTTTTTGCATTATTTATATCTCCCAATAAAGTAATAATCTTTACGTACCTTTCTTTTAAATAGATTGATCACAGTCAGGGCAGCAATCCCTTTTACTAACAATAATGAACTATTGATCATAACCAGTTTCGTCAAATCAATCATATCTAATAGATACAAAACGCACGGAAGCATGAGCAATGGTATGAATACCCCTACTGTTAATAAGTTCGATAATGATGAAGTCATTTTTTGATCGGCAAATTCTCCTACCTGTTCTAGATTAAAATAATGGAATTGCGCATTATAGACAGTAGGAATGTACAAGATCATAGTAAAGACCAGGATAGACACACCTTGACTGACGACTAACCATAACAAGAGTTGTACGTTAAATGTGAATAGAAACAAAACGATCTGACTTACTAAGATAGGTATCGCAGCATAAGTAATAAATACAACCAACTTCTTTTTCAATAAAAACCACAGATTCTCTTCATTGTTTAAATAAAGTAATGCATTCTCCCCTTCACTATCTAGAGAAAAGTACCCTTTATACGTACTATAAAATCTCTCACAATAAAAATAAGTATGGAAATAGACAAACAAATAGAGAAGGAAGATAACTAGCTTATTCCCCCACTCTGCGTCAATGACCAAACCTAGAAACACACCCGTGATCAACCAAAATCCTAGATCTCCACCCAATTGACCTATTTGCCTGAACACAATCGGAGATCGGTAGAATAGTTTGTAAAAAATGCTATTTTGCTTCATCCATTTCAACTTAAACAGTAGCTTTGAATGAACCGATTCAATGACAGGTAACAGCGAATAATGATAGCTGTACTTATATTCATCGATGAATATGTATCTTTGTAATAGAAACAAAATAAACATAGAAACTAGAATCCCTATCACAATGAGAATAAATAACGAAAACAATTCATTGTTGTATATGAAGTAGGCAAAATAGTTATTTGGCATCCACAACTTTGTAAACAGAAATGAGATACTTTCACCAAAGATTTGGTAGCCATCGTAAATCCAATTCTCTAATTGCTCACTCGTAAAGTCAGATGAAAAAAAGGGAATCTGTTGTAACCACGGAACAAACAACACCGAAAGGCGATACCCTATTACTAGAGCAATCGTTTTTAAAGTGATCAATTGAATAAGCAAAATATAGCGATTTACTCGATAGCTCCTATACAAGACGTATAAATAGGAAATAACAGCAAAAAGAAAACTGATCCATAAGTACATCAGAGTAAGAATAAGAGTGAATAAGAGGACAAACCATATACTTTTTCCCATGGCTAAACTTAATGAAATACCTAGAGAAAGGATTCCTAGCGCAAATGGTCGATAATTCCAAATGATTGATTCAATTAATAAAAAAGTCTGCACATACTGCGGTGTCCATGAGTAATTTTGTAACAATACCTTATCCTCTGAGAATAGGCTCCATAAGGAAGACTTAGCCCCTACAAATCCGCAAAAAAGAATGACTAGTAGAAAGTAGATATTCCATAGGAAGTATGTATTATTTTGAAGATTAGCTAATTGTTCTATAATAAATCTTGAAGTAACACTATGATCTTCTAAAGATAGAATCTTTTCATTTAAAATGATAAATCGAAAGATCGAATAATAAATGACCGTATAAGAAATGGCTTTAATGAAATCGATTAAAAAGAGGAAAAGGCCAACCCTAGAACCCCACTTCCCTTTCAGAAAATAGAAGGCACCCCAAGTGTTATGCCACCTAATATACGTTTTCCACTTTAGCCAACTGTAGAGACCTTGCATCTAATCATCACCTTACAAGGCAGCCGTAATAAATCCTTCTATAAAAGCAGCTGCTAATATTAAGAAAAAAACGCTTATGAGACCTTTTTTAATAAATGTCAACTCCTTCTTAGAGTTAAAATAAAAGGTAAGTCCAAGTAATCCGATGCTTGCCGAAATGAGAAAACCAACCACCTCGAAGATTGCATGTGGCAGTAATTTCAATAAAACTTCTTGTATATCTAATCCAATGAGAAGCAAACTTTTCACTCCAGTACCTAGAAAGAAACCATTTAACATTAAAAGAAAAAAGGTAGGAATGCTAAACAGGAATATTCCTGACATTAAAATAAGACAAACGAATAGGTTATTAACAAACAAATCAAACGTTAAGCCCATACCTGGGTCCGGTTTCTCCAGCTGATCTTGACTGCCTATTAATTGCAGATAATCTCCCGTTAGAAACCCAATTGAAAAGGTAACGACAAACAAACAGATAGATATAATCAACAGTACTTTCATGCTTCTAAAATATTTCATCGGTTTCGTTTAGCTCCTTTAAGACAAACATTGTGCATGAGCTGAATGGGAAAAAGGGAATGAAAGTGACGCTTTCAATTCCCCGACCTTGTTAATGAATAAGATACTATTAAGCTACAATTGCTTTTTTACCTTCAGCACGAAGAGCCATTCTTAGTGCAGCAAGACCAACTCCCAATCCGCTTAACATCGTAACAATTGAGCCGATTGCCATTCCAGCATCAACCATTGATGCTGCAACTTCAGCTGCAGTCTTAGGAATACCTAAGGCTACTAATGCGTCTAATACGAACAACGTTTCCATTTATTCTCACCTCCTTTCAAGAGTAAACGTAGAATTTTATATAAAAAATGAACTTACTGTTTTGATTAGCAGATAGGTAACGAATACAATCGTGAACGTTTTGCCAAAGCTATATTTTCCGTTATATACATAGAAACCAGCCGCTACGATCACCGCAGACCAAACTTGAAATAGCTCTACTGTGTTTAAAATATGTAATACGATAGGAAGATCGACAAAGCCAGCAACAAGGTAAGCTAGACTGAAGATAGACAAAACGTTACCTTCCATAAATCCTTGTATGAAAAATGAATTTATGAATAAACTTAAAGAATTCGGTAGTTGAGCTAGAATAATCACAAACATGATCGTTTTAAAATTCATTGTTTTAAAGAAAAATAGACTGATAAGTTTAAAGATAATACCTAAGAAAATGATATTGACAAAAGTAATAAATAGTTGAAAACCACTCATAATCACTACTAATAATGTCTCAGGAATGTCGACGGACAATTCGACTAATTCTTCGACAAAAAGCGTATCAATTAAATTTAGAATCGAGAAATACTGGAGAATGCTAATCGTGATTAAGATGAATAAAATATTAATGAATGCTTTATTAGCTTGTTCTATCTTTTTAAATGTTTCCAATGGCTTTCCTAAAACTTCTAACCAGTAAAACAAAGTACCACTCCCTCTTTTCTAACCACACATCGTAAGCAATCACTTGCCTTAATCAAATAGTATCATTCCCTATCATCCGCTATACCGACAGCCTCTGTCGGTATTCCGCCATTCCGTTGCAGCAACAAAAAAGGTTGTCCCAAAACGGTCTAATTCTGACCTTTTTTGGGACAACCCGATTGCATCGACTTATTTAATAATGATTTCTGGAACTAACTTTTCTTTTAACGCTTTTTCGACTGCTTCTACTCTTGAGGCGACTCTTAGCTTTCTGTAAATACTACTCAAGTCTCGCTCTACGGACCGTTGACTCAAAAACAGCAATTCAGCAATTTCTAAATTTGTTGTTCCTTTTACTACTTCTATTAATATTTGTTGCTCTCGATCCGTTAGGGCTGTAGTTTCGGCGGCTTCGTTAGCACCATTTCGATAGACTCTTATTTTCTTCATTAATTCTAATGGCATCAGAATATACCCTTGGAAGGCGGATTGAACAGCCAAACGTATTTGTTCACTCGAACTATTCTTGCTGATTACTCCATCTGCTCCCATGTCGACACATAGATTGAAATGAGATTCTACATCTAGACCTGTATACATAATCACTCTTGTTTCTGGATGCTTTGCTTTTATCTCTTTCATCCATTCCAATCCGTTTTTCCCTGGAAGATGCATATCCATTAACACTAAATCAAACGTACTAGAACGAAGAACAGCCTCAATTTCACTTTCTGTGCTTGCAAGTGAAATATCAATATTCTCTAATTGTTCAATAATGGCCTTCGTTCCCACTCCTACCGCTTCATGATCATCTACTATTAATAATTTTTTCATTCGTGTTCAACACCTACTGTATGGGAAGAGTTATTTCAATCTTCAACCCAGTCGTTTCTTTATTTTCAATTGCGATTGTGCCACCTTTAGCTGAGACGCGTTGCTTCATCCCGAAAATCCCAAAGTGTCCATCCTTATGCAAATCCTCTATGTTATCAAAACCCTTACCATTATCATCATAGTAAAGATATAATTCATCCCCTACTCCAACAATTCGTACAGCCATCTTCGTACCTTCCGCATGTTTGATTCCGTTGTTGACCAACTCTTGGACGAGTCGATAAACCGTTCGAAACATTTGAGTCGAAAGAGGCCTACTCACATAGTAATCAAGATCAATTTCATAGGATGACCGCAATATTTTATTTTCAATGAAACTTCTTACTATTTTCTCTAAGTCCATCAGCCTCTCATCAGGTGGCTGAAGTTCTTGCAACGCTTCTCTAGTAATCGAGATCATATCCTCTGTATTCTCTTCTAATTGCTTAACTTGGTGAATATGAAACTGCTTGTGCATGGAATCCTTTTCCAACTCGATACGATGGCGCTCTAGCTGCCTTCTATGCAAGATCATTTCTTGCAATACCGTATCATGAAGATCGAGAGCTAGATTCATTCTTTCCTTTTCTGCCCAATTAAAAAATAAATGTTCGATCCATTGAGTATTTTCCTTCTGATTCGCTTGTTCTTGTAGCTCCGAAACAACTTCTTCCACTTTTTTTAGATTTTCAAGCTTGATCGTCAAATACGAATTGACCACTATCACCCAATCTTCTTCAATACTGCTTAATTTTCTTCGGCCTGGAATCCTTCCGATGATAACGTAATGAGTCGGTCCTTCACTGCCAATTTCAAAACGAATGAATTTCTTTTCCAAGAGAGGATCTTCTGTTTCGTTAGATTGCTTTTGAGTTTGTTCAATCTTCACGTCTCGCATTCCGAGAACATCCTTTATTTCAAGTTCAATAATTTTCAAAATACGTTCTCGATTGTTTTCCGTCCGAATGAGAGCATTTAGCTTCGTAAGGCTTTCTAAGTAAAAGGTTCGATTCGAAAAAAGCCGATTTCGCAGCCTTCTATCTACCGTTTCCTTGATAAACATGAAGACCATCGAAACGAACAATAAACTACCATATAATTGAACAACCGTGAAACCATCTACTTTATGAGATCCAAAAACCAAAATAACAACAACACTTAGGAATGCCAATATAACGGCAACAAAGAAATAATATAACAACTTATTAATTGTTAGCTTAGCAAAATAGTAATTGTCTGTCACAAGTACATACAGCAACGTGATCGGAATCAACAACAAGAATAATAAGGCTATCTCGAGTGGCAAAATAGATGCTTTCACTAATAGATCTGGAATTAAGTAAAAACAGATAAATGGAATGACACTAACGAGCAAAGTATGGGCCATGACATTGATTCTTTTTTCATATTTCGTTTGTGAAACTTTACGCTTCAAAAAGGCTAAGAGAATGATCGCCAGAGAAATCGATGTGAACAAACAAAAAAGGAATGCCTGCCCGCAAGACTTGGCAGAAGATACAAAACGAGAAAATAGAGTAAGATTAGCAAAACACTGCTATAACCAAAGAAACGTCTTACTTGCTTGCTCCATTTCGTTTGCCTATGCTCTACCACCATATTTAGTACGAGTTTAAAATAGAGGAATGGCAATAATAAGATGGAAAGAGTATAGATGTGCCTAATAAATAAAAACTGTTTCCCATATAACCACGCTGTCACTAAACAAAGAGATAATATTAGTAAAAAGAAAACGAGTTCAATGTGTTTATCGCTTTGAAGCAATTTCTTATTTGAGATAAGAATTGCAATAACAGATAAAATTAATGCAAATAACGGCATTAATACATAGGTGATATATTGACTGATTAATCGAAGGGAATGAGCAAATGTAAAATCAAGCCGTTCATTTTCTCTTTCCACCGTGATCGCAGAGACTTGTTCTACTCGTCTATTGACAATCTGGTCTTCAAACGATTGCTGTCCATCGATCTCGACTAATTTATCTCCTACCTGCAAGCCAGCAACATAACCCGCTCCCACTTCGTCTAAATAATTAATGTGATAACTGCCTTCCTCTTCCTTAACAAATATCCCAATATACAATGTCGAAATACTAATAACATTTAAATAAGCGATAAAAAAAAGCAAGAACCCAATACCGATGATTCTTACTGTTCTCACATTTAATTTCTCCAAGCTTTTCTAATCGCTGCATCTACAATCGTGTTCGATTGAAAGACCTCTCTTAGTAGTTCATTTTCTTCAATGGTCAAACCGACCATTTGAACGGTCCCTGCTTTTACTTTTTCAATTAAGTCTGGATTTTCCATGATATACTGAATGATTTCCTGCATTTAACTCATCCTTTCGATATAACGTACTAAATGATTAATGTTGTGTGAGTATACTGGGGTTTGCTTAACGGCTTGGATAAAGTTCTTCTCGCTTTTTTTAATATAAAAATGACAAAATGGGATCGCACCTTTATTTTCAAATTCGCTAATCACTTCGTCTTTGAAACTCAGAAGTTGACGATACGTCAGCTTAGAAGAATAGTACCTCCCTATTAAACTATCGCGATCATGCATCATATAAAGGACAGGAAATATCATCCTTTTATTTTGAAGATCCGTATGTGTATCGATTTCATAGATGGCATCTATATCATTATAAATTTGGGCAATTGTCCCAAGATAGCCAGAGTACAGTTTGATTTGATCTAGTACTTGTTCATTCTCAATACCTGCAGCAATTGCTCCAGTAGAACCAGCAAGGTTGAAAAGCGCTCCGGACTTTTGTGAAGCCATCTTATGATAATCCGCTTCATCTTTTACCGAATTACTCAAGTCTAGTGCCTGTCCATTAGCAGACTCTATCAACGACTGACAGCAAATATCTTTAATCTTCGTTACGACTAAAGAAGGAAACGAAAGCTCATCAAGCAAGGATAAAGTCAATGGAAGTAGCATAAATGCTCTATTCATGATTAAACCTTTCTCATCCTTAATGTCGCCATCTTGTATATCATCTAACTGATCTGTTAAATAAATGATTAAATCAATGATCGCACCAAGCTGTTCATGCCTCTCATCAAGTTCTGAAACTCCTTCTATATGAGCAAACATCCACTCACTAAAGAAAAACGATCGCGAGCTTACCTCTTCTATCATTTGATCAAGATCAAAGGAAGTTAGCTTTTCTTCGATCTTACTATTCCTAAATAATTCCTTTATGACCACCTTCTTTTTGCACATCACTATCAATCTCTCATCCTTTTCGTTTCATACCACATTTTAAAAACAGCCAGGAGAATTTGTCAAGTTTTGTATATTTTTCTTTTATATCCCTTTAACACCTAACAAAGGAAATACAACCAAACTGAAAAACCCCTCGCTCAATCAGAGCAAGAGGTTCCTGTTCATATTCGACAAATCTCGGGGCGTGCCAGGCACCACCCTACTCCACTAAATCCTCAATCGACTCAACATCCATATAAGCAGGCACTACTAACCCTAGCTTCGTTCCAGTTAAGTTTGAACCTAAGTCTTCAAACTGACCTTCATATTCAGCGTAGTAATCCGCATGCGTTGTTGGCAACCACGCACCTACCATTGCATCACCACTACCACTTGCAATTCCAGCCCACATTGGACCTGCGTCAACTTGTACCAAATCAACATCAAATCCGATGCTTTCAAGTGCATATTCGACAACGTGTGAGCTAGCAATTACATCATCCCATGCTACATAAAGAAGTGTTAACTCTTCACCGTCAACCTCGTTTACTCCTTCCGTCCACGTACTAACTAACTCTTCATTTTCGCTTGCCCATTGGGCTGCAGCGTCACTTGGGTTTTGACCTTCTTGAATTAAGTTCATAACTGTTTCTAAGTGTTCCGGTCCCCAATTAAATTGATCAAGAAGCTGATAACCTTCAGGGTGATCTTCTTGTAATCCTTGACGAGCAATTGTGTGGACATCTTCAGCTCCACCATAAACGCCTTTTGGATCATCTAAGTATTTTAAGTCAAAAGCTGCAAATTTCCAGTGTGGACTCCAGCCTGTTACAATAATTGGCTCCTCATTGTCATAAGCTCTCTTTAAAGCGGCAGTCATTGCAGCACCCGAACCCTCGACGATGTTCCAATCTTCAAGACCGTATTCAGGTACTACTTCATTGATTGTTAGATTCATAATTCCTGCACCAGGGTCAATTCCTACGATCGTGTGATCAAACTGCTCCCCTACAGAACTTGTTTCCGATGTACCACTTGTTTCTTCTCCTCCACATGCAGCTAACCCTAACGTTAGTGCTACTGCGGATGTGATTCCTACTAATTTTTTTAACATTACACAGTTCCCCCTTGTTTTTTCTTTCCTATATTTTGAGTGAGGCGGTCTAGTAAAATAGCCATAATGACGATCGCTAAACCAGCTTCAAACCCTGCACCTGTTCGAATTTGTGTCACAGCACGATAGACTTCTGTTCCAAGTCCAGGAGCACCAACCATCGATGCGATGACAACCATTGATAAAGCAAGCATGATGCTTTGGTTAATCCCAGCCAAAATCGTTGGCATAGCTAAAGGCAGTTGAACTTTGACGAGCTTTTGTTTCGTTGTTGAACCAAATGCTTCTGTTGCCTCAATTAAATCAGCTGGCACTTGCTTAATTCCAAGAATCGTTAGACGAATCGTTGGTGGCATTGAGAAGATAACCGATGCAATAACGCCCGGTACAACACCAATACTAAAGAAAAAGATTGCTGGTAATAAGTAGACAAAAGCCGGCATCGTTTGCATCAAGTCTAAGATCGGCGTAATCACTTGTCGTGCTCGTTCACTTTGTGATGCCCAAATACCAACTGGGATTCCAATGACGATTGAAATCAATACCGCCGTCAACACGAGCGCTAACGTCTCTAGCATTTGTCCCCAGTAACCTAGATTATCAATTAGAAAAAGCCCCGCGAATGCAAATATCGCAATTCTATTATTACAAACCTTCCAAGCTAGTAAACTGACAAGAATCATTAAAATAATCGAAGGGATAAAACCTAAACCTGAAACGATTCCTTCTACGAAAAACCTAATACCAGTCGAAATTCCATCAAACAATCCGCCAAACGAATTAATCATCCAATTTACTAACACATCAATCCAATCAGCTAAAGGGAGTCTCGGTAGAATTCCTTCCACGTTACATCACCTCCTTAGCTAACGGTACTTCTGGTTCACTAACTTCATTAATATACTGTTCGTTCCCTGCAAGAGCACCAATCACCGCACCTCTAATGAGAATTCCTTTTAATCGGTTATTCTCATCTGTCACCGCAACCGGGATCGTTGATGTGGACACTTTATCAAATAAGTCGATTAAAACCGTGTCTGTTTGAACGACATTGATCTCCTTGTCCAAGTAAGCCTCGATCGACTCATTTCTCTCAGCTGCTTTTGACGTGTCTTTTGCGGTAATGGCACCGAGAAGTTTTTGCTGCTTATCGACGACATAGATTGAAGAGATTCCTAAGCCCTTCATTAGTTTCAGAGCAACACGAGGACCTTTATCAATTTGAACCGTCTCCGCACGCTTCATGACATGTTGCGCCGTAAGGACTTTCGCAAGATCAACATCCTCTACGAACCTCTCGACATATTCATTAGAAGGGTTCATTAATATTTCTTCCGGTGTTCCAATTTGTACGATGTTTCCATCCTTCATAAGAGCGATTCTGTCACCGATCCGTAGCGCCTCATCTAAATCGTGGGTAATGAAGACAATCGTTTTTTCCATCGTAGATTGTAATTCTAGCAACTCATCCTGCATATCTTTTCGAATTAAAGGATCCAATGCACTAAAGGCTTCATCCATTAAAAGAACATCAGGATCATTTGCCAGCGCTCTCGCAAGCCCCACACGTTGCTGCATTCCACCACTTAGTTGATCAGGATATTGATTTTCATAACCTTTAAGTCCAACTAACTCTAATGCTTCTAATGCCTTTTCACTTCGATCAGCCTTTTCAACACCTTGAATCTCTAACCCATACTCCGTGTTTTCAAGCACCGTTTTGTGAGGGAACAAGGCAAACTTTTGAAAGACCATACTAATTTTCTTTCTTCTTACTTCCCTTAATTCTTCCTTGCTCAACTTCACGATATCTTTTCCATCAATTTGAACTTGCCCCATTGTCGGGTCAATCAGACGATTAAGCATTCGTACTAACGTCGATTTTCCACTTCCGGATAATCCCATGATGACAAAGATCTCACCTGACTTCACTTCAAAGGACGCTCGGTTAACCCCAACCGTTGAACCTGTTTCCTTTAAAATTTCTTCCTTGGATTTTCCTTCTTTCGTTAGCTGTATCGCCTTCTTTGATGATTTTCCAAAGATCTTGGTCACATCACTAACTTTTATTTTTATGTTTTCCTCCATTTTTTTCACCTCGTTTAATTCGCCGCTTAGGACTTTTTTATTATAGCTTGATTGATTCTATTGACTCAAACAGTATATTCAACCTGTTTCATCCATATAGTTCGTTTAATATTTATTAAACGTATTGAACGACGACATTCTTTACACATCCTCTTAAATGGTCCAACTTCCACTAGAAAAGCAAACTTTACAATCTTCTCTTGAATAGGTAGTCTTAACATAGCGAAAGTAGTCTATATAGGATGTGAGATAGATGAACGACAACGAAGCATTACAACAGTCCAGAACAAGGGTGATCGAAGCCATTTCGCAAAATATGTACCTATATGGAGTCAGCCCTTCCATCGGACGTCTATACTGTCTTCTTTTCTTTTCAGATAAACCATTAACACTCGATGAAATGAAAGAAGAACTCGGAATGAGCAAAGCAAGTATGAGCCTCGCCGTTAGAACCTTACTTGATTTACAAATGGTTGAAAAGACTTGGAAGAAAGGCGTAAGAAAAGATTTATACGTAGTCAATGACGACTCGTACCAACGCTTTTTTGATTACTTTACAACAAAATGGCGATCAGCCTTGACGATGAATACAAGTGCGATAAAAAAAACCCTTTCTGAGCTACAACAGCTCCTTGCAAATCCGGACACGTCTGAAGACGTTCGCAAGCATGCCCAAACTGATATTGAAAAACTCGAAAGATGGGTCGAATATTACGGTTGGCTCGGCAAACTCATCGACAGCTTTGAAACAAAGGAAATCCTCGACTTTATTCCGATTGAGGAGAAGAAGGAATAAAGGGACCAAGAAAATCCTTACGACAGTGAAACACGGTCGTAAGGATTTTTTGTGCTGTGTGTGCTTTTTTGGTTAATCGACAAATCTCGGGGCGTGCCAGGCACCCCCAGACGACCAGAAACTTCAAAAATCTCAAATCCTTGTTCTTCCACTGTTACCTCAATCGTCCCTCTTTTCGCTGGCTTCCTTTCTTGAGTTAACACATTTTTCAACCTCGCATTTGTCAGTCGGTCTTGTTGATACAGTTCGGCTAAATCAAATGTTTGTTCAGCTCCTTTATTCACGAAAACGAGTAAGCGTGCGTCTTGATCCTCACGCTCAAACACAAGCACATCATCATTTACAAATATCTCTTTGAACGTCCCTGTGCGCAAAGCAGAATACTCCGCTCTTAAGGCAATGATGTCTTGATAATGGGCAAATAGATCAGGATCTTGCTCTTCCTTATTCCAAATCATCATTTCGCGATACCAGCGATCTTTCCAGTCACTATAGTGATGATGGTTTCCACTTTGTGACATGCCGACTTCCGTTCCGTAATAAATCATCGGTGCCCCAGGTAACGTAAATTGAGTAAAGGACGCAAGCTTTAGCTTATTGCTGTCATTCCCCGCTTCATATAAAAAGCGCGGTACATCATGGTTATCCAAAAAGGTCGTCATCACGTATTCTGGATGATACGTCGCTTCATTTTCTTTGAGTAAGTTGCTAACCTGTTTCATCGAACCGTTGTTGGCAAAAGTTTGTTTAAACGTATCGTGAAAGCCAAAATCAAGAGCTCCATCTAACTTTCCAGAGTAGGAGTTGATCTTTTCTCGGCTGTCCCAAACCTCACCAAAAATAAAATAGTCTTGATCCATCTGTTTCACTGCATGGCGGAAGTCTACCCAGAAGCTGTAGCTCGGCCCCTTCGCATAATCTAAACGGTACCCATCAAAGTCAACCTCCTCCAACCAGAAAGGAATAACTTCCTCAAGCATCCAGTCTCTTGTAGCTTGATTGTCATTATTCAACTGTGGCAGACTTTCAACTCCGTAAAAGGTTTCATAAGAGCCGTCTTCGTAAAATGTATAATAATCGTAGTAAGGACTATTTTCCCCATTTTTCAAAGCATCTTGAAAGAAAGGATGTTCACTTGAACTATGGTTTGGAACCATATCATAAACGACTTTCATGTCACGCTCATGAGCTTTCGCAATTAACTCTTTTAACACTTCAAGTGAACCAAAGTTCTTATCTACATCTAGAAAGTCCATCGGATGATAGCCATGAGAGTATGGGCCTTCAAAAACAGGCGATAAGTAAAGCGTATTAACCCCTAATTCATCTAAGTAATCGAGCTTTTCAATAATGCCTTCAAGGTCGCCACCCATCCAACCTTTTAATGCTTCCTCTAACCCAACTTCCTCAACATCAACTGTATCGTAATTGTTCTTTTCGTTTCCATCTTTAAAACGGTCAACAAAGATGTGATAAATAACGGCATCTTTTGCCCAATCTGGAGATGTGAACTCATCTACATAATAAGCAAATTCAGTAGCCTCTGTAGAAACTAAGCTATTCGTATCCGCAAACTGAGAACCTTCACCCTCTTCATTCCAAATATCCACCTTATACTTAACAGGGGTCTCATTCGCTTGAGCAGGAATCTTCCCTTCTAACACAGAGACATAGCCACGACCTCTTTCATCTGTTGACACGACGCTCATCGGAACAGCTTGCCCTACATAAGCTTCCCCTCTTGCCCCTTGTGGTGAAGCACCATCTGTTGTAAAGTAAATGCTCCCATCGGTAATCGGGCCATAATGCTCGACTTCAACGGTAACCGTAACGTCATCCTTTTCATTTGGGATAAATGGCGAATGGTGAAAATCATGATTGACGTTACTTGCAATCGGAATTCCTGTCCAAGCTGCCACTGTATCCTCAACGATATTTTCCTCTTCTGTGAACGTAACAGTACGGTGGTGATCTCTTACTTCTTGGTACTTTGCATCACCTAAACCATAGCGATATCGCAACTCTTCACCAGCAGGTCCTCTTAACGTAATCGAATAGAGTCCATCTTCTTCCATCGTCATTCGTGTCACTTCATAATTAAAGCTATTCATACTGGAGGCAACGGTTAAGGCAGCCCAATCTGGAGTCTCTTCCGGAACGCTCACCCGCAACGTTACTTGTCCATCGTATGCCGTAGCCGGTCGAACATCAATCAGCCTCTCCTCATCTGGATGAAAGACAAACTGATAGTCCCCTGTCTGAGGAATCGTATACTCTAAATTAGCACCTGGCATCCATTCGCCATCATAGACAAACTTGTACTCTACCTTTTGACCACCTACAAAGGAAATAGGCTCCGTAATCCAGACACCCTCTTCCTCATTAAACAGCAAAGAATGATCATTGCCATCCCACCGCAAAGGATCGACACTTCCCCTTAGTACAACACTGTCATACCGATCCGCATCACCAGACCACTGACCATGAACCGGTTGGACAAACGTTGGCGCAAACATAATCAACAACAAGATCATCGACAAAAACAAAACAGAAAATCGCTTCATCCGACACCCTCCAAATCCAAATTATCGAAACCGCTTTAATAAAACGCTTACATTAATCTTATTGGGAAAACAGACTAACTTCAAGCCCTTTTCCAGATGAATAACAAAAATGATTATATAGAACGAGCAATTATGTGCAACACACAGCGCAAACAGGAAAGCGTTTGCGCAATAGTAGTAAAAAAGGTACAATTTTTTTACTCTATCACTATGAGCTAAAGAATAATATTCCTAACTTTAGCTAGAATTCAAGAAACGTCTAACAGCTTATAGCACTGTTCTAACAGATTTACTGAAATTTGCTAACAAAACAAGTACAGCAAAATAAACCTATAAAAGCATCTCCTCCATGGATGTTGCTTTACTTATGTGGATATGTAATTCCCAAAAAAAATTATCACTCTTTATTTCTGTGGATAGCCACTATTATGTGGAAAAATCTCTGAATAAGTAAGGGTTTTTCCACCGTTTGAGAATGAGGTATCCTATTGTTTTGTTTTCTGATTGCTAATAATCCACAGCTCAACTCTAACTATTTATAAATAGTACCTGACATCAAACCAACTGAAACTAAGGCTTCATTAACCGGTGTACTTATAGTCGATGTATCGGTATAAAACTCATTTAGAGCTTCAATGAAATAAAACTCACTTTCCTCAATTACATACCCATTTTGATCTAAGTTATATAAGGCATTCGAAATAGCATGGAATTTTTTATTATCTGTTAAACCAATCCAATCATAGCCATTCATTCCTTTTATAGATGTATCCGAGTCTTTGCTTGTCTCTAACTTGGCTGATGAATTAGAAGGCACAGATGTTAAAATCGTATTCACTCCTTCTCTGATAATGTCACCAGCTGTTGAGTAAAGGACTGTGTTTAGAGCTTCTTTAGAGTTGCTCTCTTTTTCTTTAAGTGTGAGACCACTTTCTTTCCCAGACAAAACCATTTCCTTTTCTAACTTATCTAATTGAATATGCAATTCTTCACTTGCCTTCTCACCTACTTCTCTGTCAATCCCTACGTTAACGGCTACAATGGTAAAAGATTTAAGATTAATTCGATAAGTAGGAAACTCTTTATCACTATAATAAACCTCTAACGCATTAAGAAATCTCCCATCGTTAGGAAGCAATTCACTGAACTTTTCATTATACGTTTCATAAAGTTCAACCAAATATTCGTATTGTTCACTTATTTCCTTTTCTGCAAATGCATCATCCATCACAATCGTAAGGTAATTAAAATCGAAATCCTCTTCAATTGTATGTTCATACTCTCGAATATACTCGTTTGAACTTAAGAATTCATCTCTCTCTTCTTCCGTCGGAGCAGCCTTTTCTACCTCCTGTTCTACCGTACTAACAGGTTCTTCATTAGTAGTAGAAGAACAAGCGGTAATAAACAGAAGTATTGTTATCATCAATAGAAGCTTGTTCATACGTAACCTCAATCCTTTTACTCAGATATGATTTTTTTCTTTTGAATATCAAATTCTTCTTCGGTAATAATTCCCTCTTTAAATAGGTCATGTAACTTTCTTATCTCATCAGCATGAATATACGTATTTTGCTTTTGACCACTCTCAAGTTCTATGTTCGTTTGAGCGTTCATTACCTTGTCTTCTTGATCAGCTTGTTTAATCAATACACTGATCAGTTTATGCCAATGGGTCGCATCTACTAGAGCTTGTTCGTATAACGGATTATCCTTTTTCACTTCCACTTTTTGTTTTAGAAAGGAGATTTCTTGGACCGGCTTTTTCGTATCATTTACGACGATTTGAAGCTTCACACTTTTTACTTCCTCCGCTGTCTTCTTCTTACCGGATAGACCACCGATTAATGCCCCAACACCACCAACTAGGAGCCCACCGATTAACGCTCCGCCAATTTGGCTAGTCCGTGACGTTTTAGTTGTCGAAACCCCATCTTCCAAAATATGAGATTCTAATAGATCTTTATATGAGTAGGTATCGATAACAAAATCATTATTATCGATAAAATTTACACCCTTTGTTCTCACAAAGCTTATCCGTTTTGAATTCTCATCAATTGCTAGCATCGACGTATGATCGCATGAATAAATGCTTTGAGAAGCGTTAAATTCATTAGCTTTGAACTCATCCTCTATCTTCGCTTTCGTAACACTAAACTTTTCATTTTGTTTTGCTTCATGCTTCGTTCCTATAGAAATCATTATCCCGAATAGCAAAATAAGTAAGATCAAAAAAGCTATTCCTGTTCCAACATTTATCGTAAATCCATATAAAACTAAAAAGATTAATATAAATGCTAAACACCCCATGAAAACTCCCCCCGACGTTTATCTATCTATATAAAATATACCATTAAAATAGTAATATTCTTATTGTTTTTAAGATTATGGTCTAGTTGTGGCAGATAGCAAAATTTACCTTCTCTATAAAACTATCCCCGCATTCTACAACCAACTCCCAATCCTACCAAGCCCCCCAAAATTACGCGCGCTTAAACCCTACTGCATTAATGCATTAAAGTGTACATTGTGCCGGCGGGGCACGCACGCAACACGCCGTTCGCCCGACTTCTGAACGCATGAGCATAGAGGTAAAGCAAAAAAGCCCTGCTTCCCAAGAGGGAAAACAGGACCAGTTCTTTGCTTTTTGAAGCAGGGGGACGGTTCTTTCGCTTCCTCGCGAAGCAGGGGACGGTTCTTTCGCTTCCTCGGGGGAGACAAGCATTACCTTCACTTAAGGAAGCATTAGAACCGTCCCCACGCTCCCACCTCGCTTCCCCCACGCTTCTCCTTAACTTTCAATTAAAACCCCTGACAACGCTTCTTTATCAGCAATGATCGTAACATTTTCATGTTGATTCAAAATAGAAGCTGGAAACTCCTCACTGATTTTACCTTGAAGCAATCGTTTTAGTGCTTGTTCCTTCTTATTCCCAGAAACCAATAGCAAAATCTGTTTGCTTTGAACAATCGTTGAAATTCCCATCGTTATGGCTTGTGTCGGAACTTCCTCAATCGATGGAAAGAAGCGGGCATTTGCTTCTCTAGTGGACTCTGCTAGTTCAACAACATGTGTTTTGGAGTGTAATGAAGTGCCTGGCTCATTAAACCCAATATGACCATTCTGACCAATCCCTAACACTTGAAGATCAATCCCGCCGTTTGCCTGGATAAGTTCTTCATAGCAAAGGCACTCTTGTCCAAGATCAGTGGCATCTCCTTTTGGTAAATGGATCTGCGAGACTGGGATATCAATAGAATCAAATAATTGAGTTTTCATATAGTAATGGTAACTGTTTGGATCGGAACGTTTCATTCCAACATACTCATCCAAATTAAACGTAGTCACATGACGATAAGAGGTAGCGTTCTGCTTCTGGTCCTCAATTAAATTACCATACAACCCTTCAGGTGTGCTCCCTGTTGCAAGTCCAAGCGTGAATTGTTTGGACTGCTTCACTTTTTGAATGATAATATCAGCAGCTACTCGACTCATTTCTTGATAATCATTAGTTTTAATTAGCTCCATTTAGAACAGTCCCTTCTCTTTGGTAGGCTAATTCTCCGAGACAGAAAGTCATTTCCACATCCAGCTCATCATTTAACACAACAATATCGGCATCTTTTCCTGCTACTAAGCTCCCTTTTCGGTCGTAAACGCCTGCTTGTTTGGCTGGGTTCACTGATGCCATTTGAATGACGTCAACAAGGCTGCAATCTTTCGCATAACTTAGCATATTTTTGGCAGCGTCTTTGAGCTTTAACACACTTCCTGCCAACGTTCCATCTGCTAACATTGCTTTTCCGCCCTCCACAATGACTTGTTGACCACCTAGATCATACATACCATTTTTCAAGCATTTTGCTCGAATCGCATCGGAGATCAGAATTATCTTCTCAGCCTTTTTTTGGCGATAAGCAAGATCTACCATTTCCGGACTCACATGAATCCCATCGACAATCATTTCCGCATACAATTCGTCTAGTAAAAAAGCCGCACCGACAACCCCGGGTTCTCGGTGATGCAACCCCTTCATTTGATTGTACAGGTGGGTTACCTGCGTTGCCCCAGCCTCCACCGCTTCTTCTACTTCAGCAAAGCTCGCATCGGAATGACCAATAGAGACAACTATACCACTTTGCTTTAAAAAACGAACAAGCCCCATTCCCTCTCCTTGTTCCGGTGCCATGGTCACGACTTTTATGGCACCTTCAGCTAGGTCTTGCCACTTTTGAAATAAAGGAATTTCAGGCAGCTTGATATGCTGACTAGGTTGTGCACCTGCTTTGTTCGGATTAATAAAAGGACCTTCAAGATGAACTCCCAATATTTCACTCCGACCGCGTTTTGAAGGTTCTTTTAAAAATGAAGCTACATTTCTTAGAGCGGCCGAGATTGCTTCATCTGATTGCGTCATTGTCGTGGCCAAGAAACTCGTAACTCCTTCCATTGACAGTGCAATCGTCATCGCTTCTAACGCATCTGGATTGGCATCCATTACGTCCGCCCCTGCTGCCCCATGAATGTGAAGATCAATCATTCCTGGTATGACCGTTTTTCCTTGAAGGTCGATCACGTCGCTAGATTTTTCAAATTGATAGTTGCTCATGCTGCACACATCAATAATTTTCCCATTTTTAACTTTGATGTAACCATTTTCTATATAACCTTGTTGGCTATAAATGTTCCCATTGGTTAGCACAATTGTTTTACTCATCTTTTTATGAACCCTTCTCACTCTCCTTCAGTTAGGGAGGTTATTCATATAACGATTGATCGATTGATATACCTGTTGATATCCAACAAATAACTTCTGATATTGCTGATGCTTCTCATGATTGTAAGAAATATCTGTTTCTGCTTTGACTAGTTTCGATACAGCCTCCTCAATAGAAGAGAACATTCCAATACCAGTACCCGCAATAACAGCTGCTCCTAGTGCCGAGCCATCTCGATTAGCCAATGGGCTCACATCCATCCCTAACACATCTGCAATCATCTGGCACCAAACCATGTTCTTACTCCCGCCAGCTCCAAGGTGAATCTTCTCGACCGGAACACCCAGTTCCTTAATCACATTGACATTTTCCAAAATGTTAAACGTTATTCCTTCTAGAATCGAATGAAGCAGCAATGACTTCTTTTGATCTAATGACAACCCAATCCAAGCTGCACGATCTTTTGGATCAAAATAAGGAGTCCCACTACCTACAAGAAATGGCAAAAACAATAACCCTTGGCTACCAGCCGAGTATTGTTTCATTTCTTCAGTTAATCTTGCTAATTCGCTGTAATCTGATCGATCCATTGCTTCTTTATGGAACAAAAACTTATAGCCCCACTCCACACCAAGTCCACCTGTAAAGACCGTGCCCATCGTGTACATGGAATCAGCATTGACTCCAGGGTGAAACGTTAACTTGCCTACTCCCCTTTCATGATGGGCAGGAACTCCCATCACGACCTGACCTGACGTACTTAACGTAATTGCCATCGTTCCATCCAAAGTGGCACCGGTTCCAATCTGACTGCATGCCATATCGGCTCCTCCTGTTATAACAGGCGTGCCAGCTCTTAAGCCTGTTTGTTGGGCCGTTTGTTCGGTAATTGCTCCAAAGACATCAGTTGTATCGACAAGCTCAGGAAATATATGAGCTGGTAGATCTAACTCTTGAATCATCGGCCAATTCCAGTCTTTCTTCATTGGATCGTATAACAAACTATTCCCTGCATCTGTAGGGTCTGTCCCGATTCGTCCAGTCAATTGAAAACGAATAAAGTCTTTTGGGAAGAAAAAATTCCTAGTATGCTCGAGAATTTCAGGCTTCTCGTCCGCTACCCACAGCAATTTTGATACGGTAAAAGCATCAAGAGGCTCGTTACCTGTGATTTCCGCAAAAGCCTCGCTATAGTTTTGCCGTAAGTAGGAGGTTTGTTTAGCTGAGCGAGTATCAGCGATTAGGATACTTGGACATAACGGCTGACCGTCTCCATCAATCAATACAAGAGCACTCATATGGCCTGATAGGGAGATGGAAGCAATGTCGGCAGCATGAACGATCTCAAGACAATCTTTGATCGATTGAATAACCGCCGCCCACCAATCTAGTGGATCTTGTTCGACCCAGCACGGCTTTTGATTGATGATTGGATAACCATAGGAAGCTTGAGCCATTGTTTGCCCCGTTTGATTCATTACGAGACATTTAACCGATGTTGTTCCAACATCTATGGCCATTACGAATTGGTGAGTTTCCACAATTGAACACCTTCTTCATTTACAATCTATATTTAGAATTACAGATGCTTAATACGATCTTGATACTTTGTTATATACTTCTGATTGTACTCCATTCCACCCTCAACATTTCCGCTTACGAAAATTGGCGGTTCAACGCCTAGCTTTTGCAATTCCTCTACGACTCTAGCCATTAGCATATTGATCAAGAATGCTCCGACTACGGTCGATCCAGGACTCATTTTTAACGGCGTATTCGGAATATCAACTAGCGCATCACCGTATGGTAACTTATTATCAATGACGATGTCTGCGAGATCATGAAGCTTCTTACCAGATGGATGTCTTGATTCTCGATCGAGATAAGAAGAGGAGGTAATCGCAATGACTTTCAGCCCTTTCTTCTTTGCTTCTATGGCCATTTCAATCGGCAAACAATTAATTCCCGAATTGGAAATAAGGACAATGACTTCATCTTCATTCAATGTGTAATTATTCAAAATATGAACTGCATATCCCTGCATCCGTTCAATCTTCGAGCTTTTTACTGCCCCTTCATGAAGCATTGCACTCGTTTCGAAAATCGGGTTAATCGGCACAAGTCCACCCGCACGGTAAAACACTTCTTCAACGAGTAAATGGGAATGACCACATCCGAATAAATGTAGCAAGCCGTCCTTTTGTATTGATTTAGCAATCAAAACAGCTGCATCCCCAATTGATTCATTTTGTGTCTCCACCACACCTTCTATCACTTCGCAAACTTTTGAAGCATATTGTCTTTCTAACATTGTTTCTCCCCCTACTCAACGATATTTGATGGTACCCCCATACTTTGGAATATTTGATTTGCTTTTTCTATATGAGTATCTGCATGCTTTAAGGCAGGATGAAAATGCCCTGGCAGAAGGACATTCGCCTTGATGTCAGCTAGCTTTTCAATACTTTTAGCCAACGTCTGCAGATGAAAATCTTGTGTATGAAGCATGGATATTTTTCCATCGTAAAAGACGGTATCACCGCTAAACAAATAGGTTTCCCCATTTTTATTTTCGATGACATAAGATACATCAAAACGAGAATGTCCCGGCGTTTCGAGAACTCTCAACTTAAGGTTTCCAATAGAAAATTCTTGCCCTTCTTTCACTAACTGATCTGCTACACACGGTGTAAATTGATAATCCTCAGGGTAAAACCCGAATTTCTTGGCCGTTGTTAAGTCGATCGCCTCTTCATCGCCAGCTTTCAACGTTTCATAAGCACTTTCTATGACAAACACGTCCGCTCCTGTTCTCTCTTTTAATGCCGCGGCTCCACCTGCATGATCTGCGTGAATATGTGTCAGAAAAATTTTGTTAACTTGCGATAACGAAAAGTCCAGTGCTTCGATATGCGAACAAATATCATTAACTGAATCGCCAGTGCCGGAATCAATCAGCGCGAGTTCGCCTTGGTCTTCTACCAAATAAACATTACAATCTGATGGATGTGTTAAATCAAATCCCATCTTTCCACTGGCCACCAAATAAACATGATCATTGATTTTCATAGCTGATCAGTCCTTTTTAACCTGAACAATCATCTCTAATTCGACTGGTGCCCCAAATGGAAGTTCACTCGTTCCAAGCGCTGCACGAGCATGCAGTCCTTGTTCACCGAACACTTCATGTAACAATTCAGAAGCGCCATTAATTACTAGTGGCTGCTCGCCAAAGTTTTCTGCTGAACGGACGTACCCAATCACGCGAACAATTCGCTCGACGCGATCAAGACTTCCAAGCACCGCTTCCATCTCACCAATACAGTTTAATGCTGCTAATCTCGCAGCATTTTTGGCTGTTTCAACATCCATGTCTGCACCAAGTCTGCCAACATAGTGCATTTTGCCATCGATCTCAGGAGTTTGGCCGGAAATAAACAATAGCTCTCCAACCTGCACCCCTGGTACAAACTTAAAACGCGGTTCCACTTTAGGGATCGTAATCTCTAATTCTTTTAGTCGATCATATACACTCATCTTTTCTCCTCCTTATAGTTGAATCGGGCGCTTTTCCTTTGCTGATAATACAATCGCATCCGCTATTCGCAACGCTTCAACCGAATCATGAAGAGGGGCAACTGGCGACTCTTCTCCTTTATGTACCTGCAGAACAAAATGCTGCAGTTCTGCACGAATCGCTCCTCCAATACCATCGTGTTCAGTCGTCCATAGCGTTAATTCTGGATGTTGCACTCCTTGTTCCGTCCAAATTGAATATCCTGGATGGGCCAATTTATAATTCGCTGTACCTTTATCACCTATGATTTCCATATCGGCATCGATCGTTCCCGCTAACTCAAGGGTTTCAACGAGATTATGCGGGCCTCCTTTTGGGTAAAGCCAAGAGGAATCGAGCGATGCAATCAGTCCATTTTCAAATGTTAGAACAGCTGAAAATAAATCAGGGTGATCGTAACCGCTCATATTCCGCTCCGAGGCGTACACTTCCTGACACGGACTGTCAGCATACCAAAGGATCAGATCAAGGTCATGGATACCAGATTCATAGACAGGATGAACTCGATGTCCAAAATGGTCGAACCATTCTTTACTGAAATTCCGTTTCGCTCGAATCATCCCAGCTGTCCCTAACGCCCCGCTTGCAAGTGCCCTTTTCATCGACGCATATGGTTGACTAAAGCGACTAATATTTCCTACCATCACTTGAACGTTGTGCTCTTTTGCTAACTGTTCAATCTCTTTTGCCTCTTCGTATTTTGTCGCAATTGGTTTTTCAATAAACACATGCTTTCCGTGTTTAATAGCTTCAATTGCTAGCGGACCATGTGTATCTTCATCACTGACAATATCAATGACATCAATAGCAGGGTCCTTGATCAGCCGAAGCGCATCCTTATAAGTCTTCTCAATTCCGAAATCCTGCTTAACTTGATTCAGTAACTTATCGCTCACATCAGCAATTGCTGTAACCTCACAACCTGCTATTTGATTAAAAACTCTTAAATGAAGTCGTCCAAAACGACCAATTCCTATCACGCCAATTCGTAACTGGTCCACGGCCTTCCCCCCTATTTCACAGATCCTTCTGTTAATCCTTTAACGAAATATCTTCCAGCAAATGCGAAGAATATTAGAACCGGAAGCAATGTTAAAACAGCACCAGCTGTTGTCCATCCCCACTTCACCGTGTATTGACCCATAATTTGACTTAAGCCAATCGGCAATACTTTGTATTCATCACTTGTTATTAGAATCGAAGCAAATGTAAATTCTGTCCACGAGACAACAAATGCATAAACAGCAATTGTCGCAAGCCCAGGTGCAATTAGTGGCAAGATAATTTGGAATAGAATCCTCATCGTTCCCGCTCCATCAATCGCTGCAGACTCATCCAGTGTTTTAGGAATGGCTTTAAAGAATCCACTCATTAACCAAGTTGCAAAAGGAGCCCCAAATGTAACGTTCATAATGATTAAGCTCCATAGGGAATCTACTAAGCCAACCTTTGACATTAGTTGATATACTGGTACAAGCAACAGCATAGCCGGGAAAATGTACGTAGCTAGAATTAACTTATAGAAAAAGTTTCTTCCTTTGAATTCCATTCGGTAAATGGCGTAGGATGCCGGGACAACAATCATGACGGTGACGATCATCGTACCGAACGAAACAATTAAACTATTTTTCAAATTTAATAAGTATGGTGTATCAAACAATAACTCTCTATAGTGCTGCAAGGTCCACGCTTTTGGCCAAAGGTCTGGCTGCAAGATTTGATCGGGAACTTTAAAAGATGATATGGTCACCCAATAAAACGGGAACACGATTAGTAATACGAGTAAGATTCCGTATATCCACTTGAAAACTCTCATCTAGATCACTCCTATTCGTCTTTTGGTGCGGCAAATTTAATAAATACGACTGCGAATACTACCATCATAATCGCCGTGACAACAGACATCGCTGATGCACTGCCGAGCTCATAGTTATCAAAGGCTTGTTGATAGATTTGAACAGGAACTGTTGTTGTTGAACCTGCAGGACCACCTTCTGTTAACGTATAGATGACATCAAAGATATTAAACATCCAAAGCGTTCCAACGAGCCCTAGTGCAAATGTGATATGTTGCAAGGATGGGAACGTAATCCCCCAGAATTGCTGCCACTTGTTTGCTCCATCAACCGCAGAAGCCTCATATAACTCTTCTGGAATTCCAGCTAATCCAGCAAGAATAATAACTGCTAAGAACGGGAACCAATGCCAAGAGTTGATAAAGATGATCGTAGGCAAAGCCCATGTAGGATCACCAAGTAAATTTAAAGGTTGATCGATAAGTCCGATCCCCATTAAGACGTGATTAAAAATTCCATAAGATCCGTTAAATATCCATTGCCAAAATATTGCGACAACGATTGTTGGAATAATCCACGGGATAATCATCCATGTACGCGCAAACTTTGATAGTTTAAATTTATTATTTAAATATAATGCCACCGAAAAGGCCAATACCGTTTGTGTAAGTCCATTTCCAACTACCCATAGTAAGGAATTCTTCCATGATCCCCAGTAAGCGCTTGATGTGAACACATTGATGTAGTTCTGCAGACCAACAAACTCCCCTTGAGTTCCTACAAATCCTGTACTGTAAAAGCTTTCTTTGATAACTGTACTTAAAGGAATAAAGATAGTAATCACGATCCACAATACGAGCGGGCTCACTAATAAATATGGAACAAAGTGCTTTACTTCAACTTTCTTTGCCTTTTTCCTTTCAATTGGTCGTTGAGTGATAGTAGCATTTTGAGTTGCTTCCTTTTCCAATTTGACCCCTCCATTCTTTAAGAGATTTGTTCAAAAAGGTCAGTTATGTCCCTTTTTGAACAAATCTTTAAGAAAAAAGGGAACGAGTAGTCCCCTTTTATTCTCCGTTACTTTGTTGCCTCTTCCATTTGTTGTTGTCCCCATTCAACAGCTTCTTCTGGTGACATGCCGTTAATGATCACTTGCTCAAGTGTTTGAGCAATGAAATTCGGTCCAGCAACCTTCCCAATGTTTGATGCTACTCCATCTGTAAAACCAAATAGCGCTCCATTCTCAGACGCTTCTAAAAGAACTTGAACTTGCTCTTCATATTGCGCAATGATTGGATCATTCCAATAGTCTTCAGAATCGAAACCTGATTGTGTAACTGGTAGGAACAATCCTGGCTCAGCATTTACAAATTGCGCATAATTTTCTGGCTCATATAGATAATCAAAGAATTCTGTAATCGCCTCTTGCTTCTTCGCATCATCTGTTAACACCATAATTCCATTTGAATAGTAAATGCTTCCTGCTTCTCCTCCATCTGCAACCGGCATTGGAACGACTCCTAACTCACTTGCAGGTTGACCAGACTCAGATTCAAACGGCGCCAAGTACTGGCCTTTCTCAACTGCCATCGCGGCTCTCCCTGAGTTAAACTGAGCTTGCGGCTCTCCCCATTGATACGTATTGCTGTCTCTAGGTGAGTACTCTAATAACTGCTGATACATGTCATAAGCCTTCACTGTTTCTGCTGTGTTAAATGTCACGTTGTTGTCAGCATCAATTAAATCCTTTGCCCCAGCTGCTACCATAAAGCTATACAGAACTTGGTCTGTGGCCATTGATTTAGACGCTGGTAAGGCAATTCCGTGTTGTCCATCTTTTGTTAGAACTTCAGCCGCATGTAACAGTTCATCCCATGTAGTTGGTGCTTCAAGCCCCTCTGCTTCAAATAAGTCTTTACGATACCAAAGTGCTTGAACCATTCCGAAAACAGGCACAGCCCATGTTTCGCCCTCATATTGATATGGAGCTAATGATGCATCAATAAAACCATGCTTTTCGTTCAGCTTTTCGACAATGTCATCCACTGGTTGTACTACATCAAGCTGTTTTAACAATGTCGTATAGTCCGGAATCGCAAATAATAGATCTGGACCATTTCCAGCTTGAATCGCTGCAGGGAATTTCGAGTAAGCATCATCCCAGCTTTGTACTTGCGCTTTTACTTGAACATCCGGGTTCGATTCGTTAAAAGCTTCAATGACTTCATTAAAACGTTTTACTCGGTTAGGTGGTTCTTCCATGTGCCAAAGGGTAATTTCAGTCACTCCACCTTCTTCACTTTGCCCTTCTTCACTAGAGGCGCCCTCATTTGAAGAGCCACATCCAGCTAAAATAAGAGAAAGCAACATCATGAAAGCAATCAAACTAGTTAATGACTTTTTCATCCTTTTTCCTCCTCACACCTCATGCTTTTTTTATTATCTAATGGACTTTAAGTCCTTAAGACCATGACCCGTAACGACTGTGACAATGCTGTCACCATTTTGGAGAAACCCTTTTTCCTTCATCACTTCAATCGCGGCAATCGCGGTTGCCGAAGATGGCTCTGCAAATATTCCTTCTTTTTGAGCAAGCCATTTCTGATAGTGCATAATGCTCTCATCGCTCACAGCGATGCCACACCCCTCAGACTGATAAATGGTTGTCAATGTTCTTGTCCCATCTTGTGGATAAGTTGTTAATGGATCGGCAATTCCTGATGCAACCGTCTGATTGGAATAACCCCACGGTTCCACTTCCTTCAACTTTTTTTCAAAGGCTTGAACCGTTGGGGCACAATTGGCCGCTTGCACTCCGACCATTCTTGGAAGTTTTGCGACCTTTCCGGCTAACTGCAATTCTCGAAAACCTTTATAGCAGGATACGAGTAACGGCCCTGCTCCAATTGGAATAATGATCCAGTCCGGCACTCCCCCGTATTGCTCATAAATTTCATAGGCAAGCGTTTTATCGCCTTCAATGGCATATGGGTTGAGGAAAGTTGACGTGAGGTTGAACCAGCCATTCTTTTTGGCTTCTTGTCCCGAAACAAGATAAGCATCACTGAATGTCCCTTCAATTAATTCAATCTTCGCCCCGTACATTTCCATCATGATCAACTTTTCTTTCGGTGTACCTTTTGGCACGTAGATTCGGCAAGGCAATCCCGCTCTTGCTGCATAAGCAGCAGCAGCCACACCAGTGTTACCCGTCGAAGCTGTTACGACACCTTCTACTCCAAACTGCTTTGCAACCGTCAAGGCAACAGCTAATGGACGATCCTTAAATGAAAGTGTCGGATTGACCGCCTCATTTTTAATCAATATTTCGGCCTGATCAAACTCGACTTCTAGAGCCGTCGACCGTAATAACGGCGTATTCCCTTCCCCTAGCGACACGGCTTCGGTATTGGCAGCAATAGGAAGGAGAGAGCGGTGCCTCCAAATTCCACCTTCACTTATGTGATCGCTTACATTTTCAGTGAAAATAGATTCATAGTCGTATATGATATCTAAACTGCCTCGACAATGTTCACATTCATAGATCATCTCAATCGCATGAACATGACCGCAACTGACGCACTTAAGACCTTTGAGTTTCTTCATTTCTCATTCCCCTTCACACAGAGAGTTTCAGCTACTTCCAAGTACATCTGAAACGCGGCCAGTAACTGTTCTTTCGAAATATACTCTTCGTTGGAATGGGCTTGCTCAATACTACCAGGACCACAAACAACGGTTTGAATTCCAGGAATATCTCCAATTAGCGCTCCGTCCGTCCAGAACTGTAAGCCAACTGGCTCAGTTGATGACTCAAACACCTTTTCATAAGCCTTGCATAGCGCCTTAACAAGTACACTATCTGGATCCGCTTCTAACGCCCTATGTGGAACCCCTTTGAACACCGGAAGCTCCTTAACAGTCCCTTTCATGTCCGGATCATATTCTGCAAGTTGATCAATTAATGCTTGCAAGTCACCGAGCACCGTTTCTTCTTTTTCATTTGGAAGCAGCCGCTGTTCAAACTTCACCACACATTGATTCGGGACAATAACCGGTCTTGTACCACCGTTGATCTCTCCGATGTTAATAGTGGGCTTCCCTAGTATTGGGTGCCCTCGCTTGTTTAGCTCGGGGATATACTCTGAAGTAATTTTCCCAATCCAAGCAGTAGCCTTATAAATCGCATTGATTCCTTTATCAGGAACGCTGCCATGAACTGATTTCCCTTCAAAGATCGCTTCTCCCCACACAACTCCTTTATGAGCAATCCCAACATTCATCCCAGTTGGTTCTCCGACAATGGCAAAGTCGGCGTCCAAGCCACTTTTAAGGAAGTGGTACGCTCCGGGGCTATAGTTTTCTTCTCCGATTGTCGCTGCAAACATAACATCTCCTCTTAAGGAAACATTGCTGCGCTTAATCGCTACAAGCACGGAGATCATTGCCGCAAGAGCGCCTTTCATATCGACACTCCCGCGACCAAAAATCTTTCCATCCTCTATTTTGGGCTCGAATGCATTCTCCATCTCATAAGGAGGGACAGTATCCGTATGCCCATTCAAAAGCAGAGTGGGACCGCTTCCATCTCCTCTTACACGAGCAATCACATTGGAACGGCCATCCACCACCTCTTGAAGCTCTACCTCAATTCCTTCTTTTTCAAGGTAATCTTTGATAAAATATGTTACGTCTTTCTCATGACCATCGTGATCTTGATGACTCTCGATCTGAATCAAATCACAGGTCAAGTCGATCACTTCAGTAGGGTCTACCTTTGTCTTAAGCACATCTATGTGTCCAGACATCTTACTTCAGCTTACCCCAGCCATTTTCTTCTAAGTATTCTTTTGCCTCAACCGCCACACGGTCAAAATCATTTAACCCAATACCAGATGGTTCCCCTACACCATATAAACCGCCTGCTTGCCATGCTTCCCACTCAACCGAGTTATAGTGCTTATATCCGACACTCTTCAACGCATCTGCCATTTCTTCAAAATCAACAAACCCGCCGCCGAACCATACGTGCTGTGATTGCATAATGTTTGGGAAACCGACCTCATCTTTAACGTGAACCACTCTGATTCGATCGCCTAACTTCTGAATCGCTTGTTTGATCGGCATCTTCGGCTTGACTGTTGTATAGAACGTCCCGACGTCAACACAACAATAGACATTTGAACGATCAACATCTTCAAATAATTTTAATGTTGAACGAATGTCATTGATAATCGTTCCTTGGATCAACTCAATACTTACATCAATATTGTATTGCTTCGCATAATCTGCTACTTCACGCGTTGCAGTAACCACTTGGTTCCATGCTTCTTTACGCGTCATTAAGTTGTATAGTGGCGGATCATAATAACCATCCCCAATTAGCGTAACAACCGTTTCAGCTCCCATATCCGCAGCCGCATCAATCGCTTTTTTGAACTTCGCAATTCCATTTTCACGATCAAAATAACGAGGCGTCACAAACGTCGTATGGCAACCGATAGAAGAAAACGCGATATTATGCTTCGTCATCGCTGCACGAACCTTTTTCACTTCATCATCGTACTCATTTGGACGGAGCTCCATAATCTTAGGATAAACAACATCGAATCCTTCATAACCATATTCCGCAATACGCTCCACACACCACTCAAGGGACTTGTCTCCCCAACTGTTTGATGCCGGACCACAAATTTCCAAACGACCCCACGGCATATTCGGCCAAATCTCAAAAGAAAGTTTTAAATGTGACATATCATTTCATCCTCCCTGTTTCGATTAGTAGATCAATAGTCTACATATCCTCTAATATAGTTGTTTACTTGTCTATACCACTTAATTTGAATAAAAAGGAAGTCACTTCATATAAAATTTCTTCCCAGTTATACCTTCATCTCAATAGAGAATTTATAACGGTCAGCTCGATACAAAGACTGCACATACTCAACAGGCATGTCCGTATCAGTGAACGTTCGTCTCTCAATTAATAGAACCGGAGTATTAATTTCGATATCTAAGAGCTTTGCATCCTCAGCTTGAGTAGCATACGAAATCTCAATCGATTGTTTAGCTAATGCTAAATTCAAATTACACTTTTCTCTCAGTTCTTTATATAATGATTTGTTCTCTAAAGACCCTGTTAATATCGGTGCGACTTTCTCAAGAGGCAAGAACGAACGCTCCAGTGCCATCGGCTCATCGTTTGCTAACCTTAAACGAAACAATTCTACGACATTATCATTTTCTTTAATTTGTAATAACTCAGCGATTTTCTTCGTTGCTGGAATTACCTTCACATGTAACACTTTCGCACCTGGTTTTAGTCCACGTTGTTCCATATCACTCGTGAAATTGGAAAGCTTAGTTAGCCCTTGGTTAATTTTCGGCTTAGCTACAAAGGTCCCCATCCCTCTTTTACGATACAAAATCCCTTCATTAACAAGATCATTAATCGCATGTCGAACCGTCATTCGGCTAATTTCAAACTGCTCACTTAACTCTCTCTCAGACGGAATCATCTCATCGACTTTCCAGACTTCTTCTTCAATCTGTCCCTTTAAAAGCGTTTTCAATTGATGATATAAAGGGATCACACCATCTTTATCAATCAGTTTTTCCTCTAGCATGTATACCCCCCTTCTCAACAACTGTCCACTAGTTATCTTGTTGTCTATACCAGCTTGTTACGTCTAGTATAAACTTACCATAAATGAATTGCAATAAGTTTTTTGAAAATTTTATGTTTTCTTAAGATGATGAAGCAGGGGG
Organism: Halalkalibacter krulwichiae; assembly: GCF_002109385.1. Classification (NCBI taxonomy): domain Bacteria; kingdom Bacillati; phylum Bacillota; class Bacilli; order Caryophanales; family Bacillaceae; genus Halalkalibacter; species Halalkalibacter krulwichiae. Next base: position 4,100,385 of record NZ_CP020814.1, read on the forward strand.
ACGGTTCTTTCGCTTCCCCATCTCAGCAGTAGGAAGCAGCAGAACCGTCCCCTCGCTCCCGCTTCCTCGCTCCCCCTACAACACCTTCGACAAAAACGCCTTCGTCCGCTCATGCTGCGGGTTGCCAAACAACTCTTCCGGAACTCCTTCTTCGACGATATACCCACCGTCCATGAAAATAACCCGGTCGGCTACTTCCCTAGCAAATCCCATCTCGTGAGTAACGATGACCATCGTCATTCCTTCTTTAGTCAGGTCTTTCATAACCGCAAGGACATCGCCGACCATTTCTGGGTCAAGGGCAGATGTTGGCTCATCAAACAGCATAATGCTAGGTTCCATCGCAAGGGCTCTTGCGATAGCGGCGCGCTGCTTTTGTCCTCCAGATAAGTGGTCTGGATACACATCTGCTTTGTCGGATAAGCCGACTTTTTCAAGAAGCTCACGGCCAAGTCGGTCGGCATCTGCTTTTGCTTTGCCTTTCAAACGCTTTGGCGCGACGGTGACATTTTGCAAAACGGTCATATGCGGGAATAAATTAAATTGCTGGAACACCATTCCTAAGCGTTGACGCATTTTGTTAATGTTGTTTTTCGGATCGGTAATATCGGTTCCTTCTATATAAATAGAGCCGCCCGTTGGTTCTTCGAGTCGGTTTATGCAGCGCAAGAACGTGCTTTTCCCCGAGCCCGATGGACCGATGACACAAACGACTTCTTTTTCTTCAATTTCGGCATTCATATCTTTTAACACTTCTAGCTCACCGAATGATTTTTGTAAGTTCTCAATTTTGATCATGCGACATCGAGTCTCCTTTCAAGCCAGCGTGAAAATAAGGTTAGAGCATAGATGAGGACGAAATAGAGAATTCCGACCAATGCTAGAATTTCAAATGCTCTGAAGTTCATTGCATAAATGGACTGACCCGACATCGTTAATTCCGCAATCCCGATGACCGAAAGAAGCGATGTATCTTTAATGCTGACAATAAACTGGTTCACAAAAGCAGGAATCATCCGGCGAACGGCTTGTGGCAAAATAATTAAGCGCATCGTCTCCGCATAAGAAAACCCTAGTGTTCTCCCTGCCTCCATTTGACCTTTATCAATTGAATTAATCCCAGCACGGAAAATTTCTACTAAATACGCACCAGCGTTAATGCTAATCGCAATAATCCCCGCCGTTAGCGCACTCATCGTAATCCCTGTCCCAGCCGGTAAACCAAAATAGATAAATAGAATTTGTACCAAAATCGGCGTCCCGCGAATGATATCAACATAAATCATCGCAATCGCCCTTAGTAACTTGTTTCTCGAAATACTAAAAAGCCCTAACACTAAGCCAATCACGAGTGCAATTAAAAGAGAAATGACTGTAATGACAATCGTCCACCACAACCCTTTTAATAGCACTGGTAACGCATCAATCATAATTTGTATTGTATCGATGATTGCTCTCTCCTCTTCTTTCTAGAAAAAAGGTGAGACCGTCACAGTCACACCTTCTCTCCATCTATTACTCTGCAAAGTAGTTACTGTAAATTTCGTCGTATTGACCGTTTTCCATAATCTCAGCAAGACCTGCATCTAAGACTTCAAGCAAGCCCTCTGCTCCTTTTGAAACAGCGATTCCATAGTCTTCCCCAGTAAGACGATCACCGACGATACGAACATCTGAGTCATCGCCATCTAGCGCAATTTTGTACGCCACACTCGGATAGTCGTTCACTAAGGCATCTGCATTCCCAGAAACGATTTCCATGTACATCGTTGCATCATCTTGAAGCGTCGTTACATCGCCACTGTATTCAGCCGCGAACTCTCTCGCTTTTTCAAGACCTGATGTCCCTTGCTTGGCAACAAGCTGTGCCCCCTCTAAATCTTCGATGCTATTGATCTCACTATCTGCTGGAACAACTAATGATAGACCGGACTCAAAGTACGGCGCTGTGAAATCAACCACCTCTGCACGATCTTCACGAATCGTAATCGCCGATACCGCCGCATCTACTTGATTCGCTTGCAGCGCTGGAATAATTCCGTCAAACTTCATGATCTCCCAGCTCACTTCAATGCCTTGATTTTCGGCAATCGCTTCGACAATCTCAATGTCAAAACCCGTTAAATCTCCATCTTCAATATATTCAAACGGCGGGTAGTCCTGAACAACAGCCACTTTGATTTCCTGAATCTCTGCAGGCTCTGCCGCTTCCCCAGAATCTGCTCCTGACTCTTCAGCCGACCCACAAGCAGCAAGCATCGCAACAAACGCAGCCACTAGTAAAGCAACGATCACCTTTTTCACATTCTTGTTTTTCTCTAGTTTTGAAAGAATCAATGTATAGCCCCCTTGTTTATTCTGTAACTTTTTACCTAAACAACCTGACCTTTTAAACTCTATACGCAACTGGAATTTAAAGCAAATTATGTAAATTTGGATTATTGCGTATTATCAAGGATTACTTGTAGTAGGAGGAGGTCATGTCTTTCTGTATCCGAAATACTCATCGAAGAAGAACGATGCTCGTGATTCGATAAAATCCAACAACGAGGCTCAACGAAAAAAAGCCCTGCCTCCCCTTAATGAACATCTGTCTCAATAAACCACAAAAAAAACCGTAACAACCCATCGATTGTTACAGCAAAGCCTACCCTTTTTCTTCAACTGGATGAATAGGAGACGGTCTAGTTTGCAAAAATAAAAACAACTTTGTTATGACAACAGAAAACACAAATACGACTAAATAAACAAGAATAATGTGATAAAAGGCCGTTTGTTTGTGGAACTCAAACAGATGATGAAGCGAAAGAATCGGTTTAAAGATCCCTCCTAGAAATACACACAAACCAATTGAATACAAATAGAATTTCTTCGTATTCCTCATATGAAACTGGTACACATACATAAATAAAACCGGAATAAGTGCCGTCTCTAGTGAATGGTTCCCCGGTATGAACGGTAGTAACTCATATGGATAGCCCCATAGCCCTTCTTTTAGCGCCCATGTATCAATATACTGAAGCCACATATGGATGTTGAATCCAAAGAATCCTATTTGAAAAATATGCTTTCGATCAATGAAAAAATAAATGGACACGAGCGGAATCATAAAAAACAAAAGAAACATCAGCCAAAATTGCCATGTACTAAGGTCGGAATACAGAGACCAATATTGAACCTGCAGATCAGACAGTTCTTCACGAATCGTAGAAATCTCCTTGTACATTAATGTTTGTTCTTTTCCCATTACGCGGAGCACCCCTAATGTTTTAGAAGCCAGTATTCCCTAAAGCTACAATACTTATTCAAAGCAGGGGGACGGTTCTCTCGCTTCCCCCACTCAGCAGTAGGAAGCAGCAGAACCGTCCCCTCGCTTCCCTCAAGAAAAAACTGAAACTGACTAAGCCGATCTAGTTTTACAATTTTCAACTTCTCCATTAAATTTGATAAGACAAAGGCAAAGAAAGCATTGACGGCGGCATTAAGCGATAAAAACGTTAAAAAATGGCCGTATGTCCACTTCAAGATCCACATAGAGGCTACCAGAAAAGGACCAACATTAAAGGCGAACTCTCCAGTCAGATAGGATCTTGGTTTGTTGTAAAACACCCACCACTTCCGCTTCTTCCCTACTTGCACGTGCCATGCTTCTAGCAAAACAAGCACAATCGATGCTGGTAAAAATCGTTTTATATTATGACGACCAAGAAAGACAAGAGAAAACAATGATAATACAACCATAACAATATTAATGATCCACTGGTTTTTTAAAGACATCTGATTGCAGCCCCTTTCGCCTTTTTAAAGTAACCATTAATTGTCATGGGTAAACATGGAACTGTCTTCCTCTTCTAGGATCGAAATGTAAACTGACGTTAGACTGCAATTTTTGGTCTAAATCAACCAAAATCCCATAATGTTTTATAAACTGTATTAGGAGGTAAGACATGGCACGAAACTATCATTTAGACCCTGGCTACATGACAGTCCCCGAGGCCAATAAAATGGTGTTAACGATGTTAAGGATAACCAATCAAGACGACAAAACGCACTACCGTAAGATCCTTTCAGCTGCTAAAAAAGGTCAGTTAGGCGGAAAAAAATACGGGACGAGAATGTATCAAGTTCGAAAAAAAGATATCGAAGAATACGCAATAAACTGCCTGCAGGAAGAACAAATTAAACTCTTTGATATTGAAGTAGTAGACAACTTAGATACCATTCATGCCCAAAGCAAACTACCGACGATCGACCAAAAAACGGCAGGTAACATCCATTATTATCTCAGATATTTAAGGTTCCACGATATCATTTCCGAGGACACGTATGGAGAAGGAGAGAAAAAGTTAATTATGCGTTTAAAGATTAAAGAGTTGAATTTGAAGGAGTAAATAAGATCACCTGACACTACAGACCTATTTACTCTTCCCACTCCATCAATAACTCTTCATGCTTTGTATTCTCATCTAACAACATTTCCTTAATCACAAAACCGTTTCTTTCATAGAAGCGAACAGCTGACTCATTTTTCTTATAAACTTTCAAAGACGCTTTTGATTTTTGCCCTTTTATGAAGTTCAGCAACTCTTTTCCATAGCCATTTCCTTGATAGTGCGGATGAATGAAAAGAGCCGCTAAATAATCATCCACCATGGAAACGAAGCCAGCTATTTCTGATTGATCGTAAATGACATACGTCTCTGACATGGGAATGTATTGATCTCTCATGTCCTTTATTTTTGAATGCCAGTAATCCGGACTAATAAAATCATGTGCTTGAACCGATCCTTGATACCAAATGTCGGTCAACGTATCAACATTCATCTCTGATTTGTTAAATAACTCTATTCTCAACTCATTCACCCATTCATCTAAATTCTCTATCCTATCCTAACACAGAAGAAGCTGTGGACTGACATCATCACCCCACCTTATTTTCGAAAAAATCAAATCTTTTCTGTGGATAATCGGTTAATGTGGAAAAAGCTCTGTATAAGTCATTACTTTTCCACCAATTTAGAGCAATTGTTGAATCGTTCATTTCAACTAATCCACAGAAAAGCCGTAACAACCTTAGAGTGATTGTTACGGCTTTTCCATCTTAGCTAATTCAGTTTATCTTCATTGCCGTTATTCTCAGACTCATCCTTACTTAAATCTTGCTCCTTCTCATCTCCTTCTTCGCCAGCTGCAACCTGTGACACGTACGTCTTAAAGTGATCGGCTTGCCCGCGCGATACAAAGCTTTCTAGCATTGCTTTCAAGTCCATTCCTGTGCTTTCCTTTAAGCTTTCCTGCAAACCAACCATCGTTTTCGTGACGTTGCCTGTCACTTTAGCTGCTCCATTAGAGTCCGAGCCACCAAGGTCAATCACTTTCATGCCTTCAATTTTCGAAAGCGGCTGAGCTACTTCGCGCGCATATTTAGGAAGCATCTCGATAAACATTTCGAGAATCGCCGCTTCGCCGTATTTCTCCATCGCTTGAGCCATAAGCTCTTTTGCCTCCGCCTCGGCACGACCGCGTTCGCGAATAACCTCCGCTTCCGCCAGACCTTTTTGTTTCTCAATCATCGCCTTCGTTTCCCCGTCGATTCTAGCTTTATCTGCCTCAGCTTCTGCGTTTGCTTTAATGTCGTACGCATTGGCATCGGCTAGAGCTTTACGACGTTTTTGTTCCTCTAACTCAAGCTCTACCTGTCTTTGGCGTTCGATGTATTGAATTTTCATTTCTTCTTCTTTAATTTGCTGCGCAAGTCTCGCTTTTTCAAGTTCATAGGCTTGCTCTGACTTGGCTCTCGCTCGTTCCGTTTCTTCTTTAATCTGAGCTGCTTTAATATCTTTTTCTTTTCTCGACTCCGCAATCGCGCTTAGTCGTTTATTTTCCTCATCTTGCGCTTCTTGATTGTTTCGCGCTTTATACATTCTTGTTTCCTTCTCAGCATCCGACTCAGCCATTTCAGCCTTTTTGCGGATTTCCGCAATACGAGGACGCCCTAGATTTTCTAAATAACCATTTTCTGCATCCGCATCACGAAGATCATCCAATCCAAACGACGTAATCTTAAAGCCCATATTATCTAATTCCTGTTGAGCAATGTCCTGAACCTGGTGATTAAACGATTCACGGTCATTATTGATTTCCTCGACCGTCATTTTCGATAAAATCGCACGCAGATTCGTCCCGAGCACTTTCGAAACCTCTTCTTCAATCTCCTTATCCTTCTTCCCTAAAAACTGTTCCGCATAGTTCGCAATCCCGATTAACGAATCAGCAATTTTCACCGATGTTACCGCATCAGCAACAACCGGAACCCCTTGAGACGTATATACTTTGGGCGTAGTTAACTTAATTTGAAATGAATTTAAATCAACAGGCGTACACGTTTGAAACATCTTCAAACGAATTCCACCACCACGAATAATCTTCAAACTTCTTCCATTCTCATCAAAGAATATCCTAGAATCCTCTTCAGGATTACCAAGCTTCGGACCCGTAATAATCAATGCCTGATTGGAACTAGCCGTTCTATACCGCTTCTTAAAAATAAAAAACGCCACCCCAGCAATAATCAGTAAAGCAAAAAGAAAAATACTCGTTAGAAACAACCAGATCGTACCCATCATCAAGCATCACTCCTGTTTACAATTTATTGAAATGATTCCTCTTTTAGTATATACGATTATTGTTTGGAAAAAGTTTCAATGGTGGAAAAAAAAGCAAAGGGACGGTTCTCTCGCTTCCACCTGCTTATTTAACTTAACTAAGCTTTAAAAACTAGACTAGGAGAAACTCCCAAGATCCTTGCTGCTTGTCTTTGGGAAACCCCATTTATTTGTTTTACTTTCCGGAGTAAATCATTTCGTTTTTCCCTAGGCAAACTCTTAACTTGTGGGATATCTACGTCACCAAGAATCTTTCTAATTTCAGAACGCGCCTCTTCGTCCGTTAACCTCCGTTTAAAAATAGGCTCATCAAAAAACTTGTCATCATTTCGTTCTTCATTAAACTCCTTGAACCGTTCCCTCTTCACTTTACCCTCATTTGAAAACATTCCTAAAACCAATTCATCATCGAGTAATCCTAAGGGATACACTGTCTTCCCATAGTACCCGCGACAGCTGCTCCAGCGCCACCCATCAACTTGATCAACCATGCCTGCTTTTAGCGGGTTTTGATGGATATACCTGACTACTGTTTTCAAATACTGAGCAGTCTCAACATTCTCGCTTCTAAACCTGTCCTGAAACAGATGGCCTCTCACACGATACTTCCAATTAAAATAAGAAGCAAAACTTACCGCCATTCGCTTCATTGTAATCGAAATATCCTCATTCCCCTCCCGCAATAGAAGGTGAACATGATTACTCATCAAACACCAAGCATAAACGCTAATATCCACTTTCTGTTTATATTTCAAGACCGTATCAAGATACTTTAACCGATCCTCATCATCATGAAAAATATCCTGTCCTCCCGCCCCTCTCCACATAATATGGTAGATCCCAGTTTTGCTTTTCACTCTAGCTTTACGAGGCATTACCGTCACCACACTTATTCATTTATTAACTACTATTGGCCACGTTCGATTGTAATCCGTATGAAACGGTTGTTTTATCTAACTTTTCTTTGGAAAGTCGAAAAAGAACTCCGCGATGCGCTAAGGAAACTTTACCTGGTTTCAGGCTCGTTCCCCGCCGATTAGCGACAGAGCTGATGCAGCATGATGGGGATGTCTGTATGGAGGCATGATACTTAGTGTTTTAACTGACATATGATTTTGTACAGGTTTTGATTTTTTTTGGTGTTTTAGTATTTGAAAGATATTAGAGACTATTTGGGGAGGGGGCAAAATAGTAATAGATGCACTTTTCATTCTCAATAGTAAAGAGGTTACTTAACAGAGTTTACGAGGAAGGGTTTCTGGTACCTTAAGAGGTTTTACTATCAACCAGTATTTAGTTGCTTTATTGAATATATCATATCTTACATTATTGAATTTTTCATTATCTTTTTGTTTAAGAAAGCAGAGGGACGGTTCCTGTGCTTCCCTGTTTAGGGCGAAGCATGAGAACCGTCCCCACGCTCCTTTTCCCCGTCAGTCCAGGAAGCACGAGAACCGTCCCCCGCTTCCGTCCCCCCGCTTCACACCCTCCCACTCTTCACCGTCTCCACAACCTCCAACTCGCCATTCTCTTCTCTCAGCAACACCAAATCCGCGGGTGCATTCTCCGATAGTCCTAACTGCTGCGGGAGATTCATTAGCTTAGCTGGTAAGATAGACGCTTTGTCCAACGCTTCACTTCTAGTTGAGATTCCACTAACAATCAGATGATTGACACCCATGAGTAGTGATTGGGCAGATCCGGCTAGAATCTGGGGATTTCCTCGTAAATGTAGTTTGTATTCGTCTGTGAGAGTTACTTTTCCACCAACTGCCGTGTGATAGTGACCTGGTTGCATACCGGCTAGGGATACGGCGTCACTTACGAGAACCATCTTCTCTTTTTTGACTAGGTTCATCACTTTGAGCACATTGGTTGGAAGGTGGTGTCCGTCTGCAATGACGGTTGCCCATAGTTCCTCTTTTGCTAATTGGTCCCACAAGTAGTTGGGGTGACGTGGCAGTGAGACATGCGCTCCATTTCCTAAGTGGGTGGAGGCGACGGCTCCTGCACGGACGGCATCATCAATTTGTTTTTCAGTGGCATTTAAGTGGCCCAATGCTACTACTTTCACTCCATGCTCGTTTGCTCGTTGAATAAAGTCGTTGGATGCTTCCCATTCTGGAGAGAGCGTAACGAGTTTGATCAATCCTCCTGCCTTTTCTTGAAGGTCGGTGAACTCCTTCCAATTCGGGCTGCGCACATGCTCTTTCGGGTGAGCTCCACGTGGTCCTTCTTCTCTTGATATATAAGGTCCTTCTAAATGAAAGCCCGCAATCATGTCATTGTTAGAGAATCCCTCTGTGATCGTTTTCTTGTTTTCTTCAAACAAGCTTGCTAGTTGGTCTTGGGAGTTGGTGATCATCGTGGGGTAGAAGGTCGTTACACCGACTTTCGCTAGTTCGTTCGTTACGGTTAACCATTGTTCCTTGTTTAGAGGCTCGTGATTGAAGTCGATTCCTTTGAATCCGTTAATTTGAAGATCAATTAAGCCTGGGGCGACGATAGGAAGATCCTCATCGTTTGAATCAAGTAAGTGATACATTCTTTTGATTTTGCCTGCTTCCATGATGATTTCAATTGGTTTATTCGTTTGGTAGTGCAACCCTTTCACTTTCGTATAAGTAGAAGACATCTCTTTTCCTCCTCTTCCCAAAAGGGAAAGCAGGATCTCTCATTCACAGATCCTGCCCCTGATTGATTGTTATTTAATAAGCGAAGCTGATTCTTCGTCGAGATACAATGTCCAGTTACGATGTTCTTTTAAAATCGTTGCGGGAATCGTGTTATCGACTTTATGCTCAAGCGTGTTTTTGATTGCTTCCGCTTTTACGGCATATGGGACACAAGAGATAATATGTTTGCTTTGTAAAATTTGGTGAATCGTCATCGTTATGGCTTCATTCGGCACTTCTTCTATAGAAGAGAACCACCCTTCACGTACTTGTTGGTTTTTACATGTATCGTCTAGTTGAACCTTAATATAGGCTTCTTTTGTCTCAAAGTCAGCAGGTGGATCATTAAAGGCAATATGAGCATTTTCGCCAATCCCGATCAAGGCAACATCGATTGGCGCTTTCCTAATTTCTTCTGTAAGGGATTGAATATTGGCCTCAATTTCTCCTTCGCCGACAAAATAAGCCTTCTTTAAGTTGATTTTATTGACGAATCGTTCTTTCAAGTATTTTCGAAAACTTGCTTTATGCTCTTCACTTAAATCGACATATTCGTCGAGGTGAAACATCTCAACCTTGCTCCAGTCGATGTCTTTCTTCACTAGTTCATTGATCGTCGTTAATTGCGATTGCCCGGTCGAAAATAACAATCTTGCTTCGCCTTGATTCTGAATCGTTCCATTTAAAAGTTCAGCCGCATATTCTGCCGCTTCTTTTCCTAGTTGTTCTGCATCTTTCAATGTAAAAATCTTCATTAACTCACTCCTCAAATTGGTTAGTTCGCTAAACTTGGAATCCATAAAGCGATCGATGGAATAAATGTTACTAAGAGCACGACAAGGACCATCACTAGATAAAACGGCAATAGAGCCTTAATCGATTTTTCAATTGGTAATCCAGCAATGGCACAGCCGACAAATAACGATGTTCCAACAGGAGGCGTACATAAGCCGATCCCTAACGTGAGAACCATTATGACCCCAAAGTGAATCGGATCAATACCAGCCATCGTCGCAACCGGAAGCAGGATTGGCGTTAGCAATAAAATGAGCACACCCATATCCATGAACATTCCTAATACTAATAACAATAAAATAATTAAAAGGGTAATAACAATCGGGTTCTCAGAAATCGTTAGAAAGAAATTCGAGACCATTGTTGGGATTCTTAGATAAGCCATCACATAGCCAAAAGCAGATGAAGTAGCAATAATAGCGACAATCATACCTAATGTCTTTGATGATGAGTAAAGGATCTTTTTGATTTTCTTGAAGGTCATGTTTTTATAAATGAAGGTAGTGATTAGTAACGCATAGACGGCTGCGACCGCTGCAGACTCAGTAGCCGTAAAGATCCCGAAGATAATACCTCCAATGATAATCACGGCTGTTAAAATACCAAGACTTGCCTCTTTTATAATGTGCAAACTTTCTTTGAGCGTATACCCTCTTCCTTTCGGGTATTTGCGCTTGACCGCTAACAGATACGTGACGATCATTAGAGCAATCCCTAGCATAATTCCAGGTAAAAATCCTGCTAGAAACAGTTCACTAATCGAGATTCCTCCAGCTGCAATCGCGTAGTAAATCATATTTTGACTTGGTGGGATGATCACACCTTGTGTCGATGAAGTGACGGTAACCGCCACACTATAGTCTTTGTCGTAGCCTTGCTTTTTCATCGCCGGAATTAACATCGAACCGATCGAAGACACATCCGCTACGGAAGACCCTGACACACCTCCAAAGAACATACTCGATGTGACATTGACCATCGCCGTGCCCCCACGGATTTTGCCAACGATGACACTCGCAAATTTCATGATCTTATCGCTGATTTCCCCGTCTGTCATGATCTGGGCTGCCAAGATGAAGAAAGGAACCGCTAGAAACGTGAAATTATTAATGCCACTGACCATGTTTTGAAATAAAAGCAGCAAAGGGATCTCATAATAGATCGCTACAATAACAGACGTAATTCCTAACGAAAAGGCAATCGGAATCCCTAAGAACATGAACAGGAAAAGCAACCCGAATAAAATAAATATCTCCGTCATCTTCTATCTCCTGCCTCCCTTCCCGTTCTAGGAAATAGCAACGTTATGACATGATTGATCGTATAGAAACTAATTAAGAGTCCTGAAATGATTAACGGGAAATACAACAAGGAACGTGGAAGATGAGACGCCGGGAGATGCCTTCCTTGCGTGTTAATGACCATTTCACTTCCAAAGTAAACCATTAGAATAGCGAATCCTAGAATAAGAATGTTTCGAAGAAGATCTAACCCCTTCTTCGTCATTTGATTAAAGCGGGAATAAAGAAACTCTAGCGAAATATGCTTTCCTTCTTTGACCAAAATAGCGATAATGATATACCCATACCATGTAAGCATGACTAACGTAACTTCATCTGCCCAGATCAAAGGGCTATTAAACACATACCTTAAGACAACCTGGATAAAAGTGATTAGTAGCATGAGCGTAAGTATGATGCCTAGAAACCAATTTAGAACCGTCGTCATTTGATCTAGTTTTTTATTGATCATCTCGTACATTTTGTTCACACCCCAGGTTAATAGAAAGAAAGGTCACAGGCCGAAAGATTCTCAGCCTATGCCTTTGTTCTACTAAAATTATCTTTATTGCAAGGCTCTTATTCTCTCAATTAACTCTTCATATTGCGGCATCTCGTCAAAGATCGGATTAATAGCTTCTTGGAACTCCTCGACATCGACTTCATAAATAACAGAACCCGCTTCTTCAACCTCTTTTCTGAACTCTTCTTGCATCTCATTCATCGATTCTCTCTGTGCTTCGATCGCAATCGCAGCAGACTCTTTGATTGCTAGCTGATGTTCCTCTGATAGACCATCCCACGTTTGCTTATTCATAATGACTAATGCCGGCGGACTTAAGTGGCCATTCAACGTATAATGCGGGGCAGCTTCAAAGTGACCGGATGTATAATAGCTGACAAAGTCGTTCTCAGCACCATCAATTACACCTGTTTGTAAAGCGGTAAACACTTCACCATAATCCATAGGAGTTGGAACGGCTCCTAGCAATTGGACCATTTTCACGGAAATATCAGATGGCTGAACGCGAATTCTTAACCCCTTCATATCTTCCACAGACTCAATCGGCTTATCAGTCGTGTAAAAGTTTCTAGTTCCCGCTTCTAAATAGCCAAAACTAACCATCCCGTGGTCTTCAAATTTAGCAAGAACTTCTTCGCCAATCTCACCATCTAGCACTCGATATTTGTGCTCTTGATCAGCAAAAATAAATGGCGTTGTAAAAACTCCTATTTCATCTACTATTTGTGCTACAGGAACTGAGTTCACACGCGCCATATCTAAAGCGCCTGCCTGAACCTGATCAATATTGGCTGTTTCCTCACCAAGCTGACCATTCGCATAAACCTCAATCTTCACTTCACCATTTGTCTTCTCTTCCACCAAATCAGCAAACTCATACATCGCAATCGTCACTGGATTATTATCAGGCTGATTTTCAGCTAGCCTCAACACAACTGTCTCCGCCTTTTCCCCTTGATCCGAATTCCCCTCATCACTCGTATTTCCCGTCTCCTCCGAACTAGAAGAACAAGCTGCTAGAAACAAGAAAAGTAACAGAACCCCAATGCTTAACCATGAAGACCTTTTTTTCATTTTTCTTCATCCCCCTTAAAGTAAATGGACTCCTTACCTAGCCATGACTTTTGTATATTCTGTAATCCGTTTACTACAAGTCATAGTAAACGTTTACTACCAGCGATAAAAAAATCCAATGCGAGTTCTCCCGCCTTATCCATTCGTCGACTGCCTTTCAATTAAGGTCGGTTGCAACAAGTTATTAGTGGGTGCAGCCGAGGTATTTTTCATACTGTACATTAAAGCTTCAGCCGCCAACCTCCCCATTTCAAAAGTAGACTGGTCGATCGTCGTTAAAGAAGGATTGACGATCTCACACATATCGATGTTGTCAAATCCAACAACAGCGACATCCTCAGGAATCTTCAATCCATTATTCTGCAGCTGTTGAATCACCCCAAAAGCCGTCATATCATTGATACAAAAGATCGAGGTCGGTAACTTTTTCTCTGAAAGCAGCTGTGAGGCTAAATTCTTACCATTTTGATACTCAAACATTTCACCAGAGATCTCCTGCTGATCGGAGCCAATCTTGATGTACTCTTTCTGCTCCTTAATCCCATACTGGTTCAAGCAAGCTTGAAACCCTTCGTACACCTTCCTTCGACTATGTCGACTGAGCGGCGCACTGATAAAACCAATGTCTCGATGACCTCTCTTGATGAGATGCTCAGCAGCCAGAAAGCCCCCTCTATAATAATCGAAATTGATCTTCGTACAATCCAAATCAAGATCCTGTTCAAACGCAACAATTTGCACATGATTCTTTTGAAGAAACCTTAAATACTCAACATCTGGATTAATCGACGAAATGATCATCCCCCGCACTTGCTTCTGATATAAATACTCTAAATACTTTCTTTCCAACTCAGGATCACCATTCGTATTACACAAAAGAATATACTTCTCACTCTGCCTAATCACGTATTCTAACCCAGAGATTAATAAGGTGTAGTACGGATTAGAAATGTTAGGAATAATAACTCCAATCTCATTACTCGTATTCGTCTTTAACTGTTTCCCTACAAGATTCGGAACATAGTTCAACTGCTCTATGGCCTCCATTACCTTTGTTCTAAGGCTCTCCTTCACTGGATAATCCGGATTATTAAGCACTCTGGAAACCGTAGCAGTAGAAGTATTTGCCGCTTTTGCAATGTCATTAATAGTCACTTTTTTCGTCATATTGTGCTTCACCTATAATCTTAGAAATTGTGTAGTAAACGATTACTACAGTATATTGGCGGAGGTGGAGATTATTCTTGTGAATTTTCAAAAAAATGGTTTTATAATCATTGTTATTTTTATAATTATCCAACAGGCACCCCACTAGTTGTAATTCTTTTGGTAAAATTCATTTAAGTAAACTATCTTCTAGATTGAAAGTGTGGTGGTAAAATATGAAACTATTCATTGATTATAAAAAGCTAAATGATACTAATTTCTTTAAAGATCAGAAGGGTGTAAAACTGGAAGAACCTACAGTTCAAAAACTCAAAAATGAGATACTATATGGTAATTGTTCAAGTTTTCTTATTTCAGGTTATCGCGGGGCCGGCAAAACATCGTACATTGACATAATAGAAAATGAAGTCGCTAATGAAAACAGGATATTTGTGAGATTAAATTTATCCAAATACAGTAGCTATTCATTATTAATGAGAAAGTTAATTAGGAGTATCTATGAAGAGATTCCTGAAGATAGACTAAATAAACTAGAAAAAGATGATAAAAAGTTATGGACTAAATTAGGATTGCTTTATGAAAGAACGTTTAACGATATTTCCAATGTAAATAAAACTGAACTAACTACAGAAATGAGTAATTCATTAAAGGCTGTCATTGACTTCAAAAAGTTCATCTTAATCTTCTCTACTCTAATATTTTCAGCAATTAATTTTAAATGGGACTTATTAAGTTACATATTTAATTATTTTACTAATTTAATTGGGTGGGTACTTCTTATCGGCGCCTCTATTTGGGGTTGTGTTGAAGGATTTAAATTACATACGGCAATAACAAAGAAAAGTTTAACTAACCAAGTTCTAAGTAGACAGAGTTTATACGACGATGAAATTGCTGAACACCGTTTAACAGAGATATTAACCGAACTAAAAGAACATCATATTACATTCGTGTTTGTATTTGATGAACTGGATAAACTGGATATAAAGAGTGTTGAGAGCATAATAAATGAAACAAAATCATTGATGCTGAGTGGATTGGGCACATTTCTGATTGTTGCAGGACAACAACTTTATTATAAGTACTATGATTCGCCTACTGAAGACGATTCGATATTATCAAGCCTATTTGCGAACACTTTTCATATACCTCTCGCTAGTGACGATATCCTCCTTGAATTGTTCAACCGATTAATCACTAAAAAAGAAGACGTATCTGATGAGGCCATTAATCAATATTTCTTAGCCTTAACATTAAATTCAAATCGATTGCCAAGAAAGTTTATGAACCTTATACGAGAAGAAATTGAATGGGAAGGTAATAAAGCTTATATCGATTTAGAAAAATTAACAGCTAAAAATGAAGTGATGGCAACTTGTTTAAGGGTAGTTCAGGAAATAGAGGAAAGCGCACTTCAAGATTTCACAGAAGAGTATGATAAAGGAATAAAAGACTTTTTATCATACCAACTATACAGATGGATACAAATGATCATTAGAAAAAAAAGCAGACCCTTTCAGTTAGAAGAAATCACAAAGATTTCTAATGAACAACTACCTTCTATACTCGAAGAATATGAAAAGTTACTAATAGATTTGTCTGAAATCCTAAAAGATAAATTAGTAGAAGCAAAGTTATTAACACCAACCAACGAGGGTCTAAATAGTAAGGAATATTTAGTTTTCAATGAAGTAATCCTTAATGACGAGCCACAAGATCTTGAAACTTTAAGTCATAATACAAGATTAATAAATCAAATTATTAATATTGAAAGCATGATTATTAAAGTTGCGGATATGACCAATTCTCGTAAGTTTGGTGATACATTAGAAGCTACGGTAAATACACTCGTAACAAAAGGCTATCTAAAACAATACTGGGTAAAACACGTCACTAAAATATTAGAGCTTATTTCCATTAGTGAAAAGTTAAGCAAGAACAATTCTCTTTCAGCCAATGAGGTAAATGTCATACAAGAAGCAAAGGTTCAAATCAATCGCCTAGAGTCTGAAATTAGAGAACAATATTACTATCTTAAAACGAGGTTCATATACAATAATCAACAAGTAAAAGTAGAATGGGATAATTCAAAAAGAAAATATGCTGATTTCATTTTAAGGTATACAGACGACAACCAACCAGATATATTGTTTGAGGTGAAAATGGGGTCTAGTATTAATGGAATTCAGTCATCCTTAAATAGTTTAATATCTTATAATCAGATCACTCAAAAGAAAAATAAATTAGTGCTTATTTTCAAAAATGACTTTGATAAAAAGTATGGCTATGAGAGATTAGCAAATTTTGTGAGTAGCGGATTTAAAGAGTTCGAATCAGACATTTATCTTTATATAGAAGATAATAATATCGAGGAATCCTATAGTGAGTTTTTAAGCAAGACCTTAACAAATAACAGTGACCATATCGGATTTCTAGAAGTCACTAAAAATGAAAAATCAGTTTAAGCTAACATTATTTAGGACTTGTGTTTTTTTATTACAAAAGAAGTAACCCCACTCTTTTAGAGTGGGGTCTGTTTAGTTGGCAAAATTCAATCTTCTTGAGTGAAAAGGGAAGCATGAGAACCGTCCCCCCGCTTCTCACTCATTAAACAAAACAGCCTTCAACACATCCTGTTCCATACTTTTCGCAAAAGCTTCTCTAGCAGTTAATAAAGGAAAGAGGGAAATTACTTCCTTTAAAGGTTCTTGATAATGGACCAGTATCTCCTCGGCTTCCTTGTAATCAACGGGATCACATCCATAGCTGGTTAATAAGGGCACCTCTTTCCTGACCAATTCTGTTAGAAACAAACTCATTTCTTCTTCATAGAGAGCTACTAGTACAACTTTCCCTCCCTTTTTCACACTAGTTATGCCGCTTTTTAGAGCAGCTGATGAACCAGAGCACTCAAACAAAACATCTACTTCTCCTTCTAATTTTTCTTTATTAGCAATGAGTGGTTTCATACCGAATTTAGTCGCTTTGGACAATCGATGTTCATAGTCAGAATCAAGTCCAGAGAGAAGGACATCGGCTTGTTTGTGTGCACTAATTAACCCAGTGAAAAAGCCGATAATTCCCGGACCTTGAACCAATACTTTTTGATTTGGTTGCAGTGTATCAATTCGGTTAACTGCGTGAACAGCAATCGCCATTGGTTCCATTAAAGCTGCTAATTCAATTGGTAGTGCCGGGTTTATTTCTTTTACGAATTGACGAGGTACTTTCACAAACTCTGACATTCCTCCGTCATAGTGAAGCCCTATGACTTGAAGGTTCATACAGATAGACGTCCTTCCTGATAGACAGTTTTCACATTTTCCACAGTAATGCATTGATTCAACATAGACATTCTTATTTACTAAATGCTGATCTTGTTCATCTGTTACCTTAATCACTTTCCCAGAGAATTCGTGCCCTAATGTTGTCTCCTCTCTGACAAATTCGTACCCTTTTGCGTGTTTCACAGCATGAATATCACTTCCACAAATGGCACAATGAGAAACCTCAATGAGGATTTCCCCTTTATTTAACTGAGGAATCTCCTTTTCCGTTATCTTAATTTGACCTGGTAGTTGAGATTTCGTAATGACTTTCATTGAATGACCCCTTCTTTACGTTAAGATGATGTCCAGCCACCATCTACGTAAATGGTCTGACCGGTAATATAATTAGATTCTTCGGAAGCTAATAGTACAGTGATTCCATTCAGATCTTCTGGTTTGCCTGTTCTTCCCGTTGGAATTCGAGATAAAATAGATTGTTTCCAGTTTTCGTCTTGGAATAGCACTTCTGTTAGTTCTGTTTTAAAATACCCTGGTGCAATCGCATTGACTTGGATGTGAGGGGCCCATTCTACAGACATCGCTTTAGTCAATTGGTCTACCCCTCCCTTAGACGCACAGTATGGCCCCATATTAGGCAATCCAATTTTGCTACTCAAAGAGGCAATGTTGATGATCTTGCCTTTTTTTCTTTGGAGCATTTGTTTTGCAGCTATTTGCGATGTGAAAAATACACCTTTTAAATTTATGTCCAATACTTTGTCCCAATCATTTTCATCAATCTCTACCATCGGTCGACGAACATTTATTCCTGCTCCATTAATAAGAATGTCTAGATCTTGATATTTCGCCATCACGGTCTTTATTTGTTCTACATTTGTAACATCAAGGTATTCAAAGCTGACATCGAGGTTTTCTTCATGAAATGTCTTTTGGATACTGGACATCTTTTCTTCTATGTCGATGGCTGCGATGACAACATGAGCACCAGCCCTTGCTAATGAAAGGGCCATACTCCTTCCAAGATCTCCTGTTCCCCGGTGATTAATGCTGTTTTATTTGAAAGGTCAAACATGCAACCAATCCTTTCTACGTTTCTTCCGTATTATTAAAGAAAGTGAATTCTCCATTTGTTTTGATCATCTTGCGTAGGGTTAGAATTAAGCATATCGTAAGCATGGCAAACCCAATCGTAACCAAGAAAAACATTGGATATAATGGTAAACTATTGACCCCAGCCAAAAACGTAATGTTTTCTCTCAATCCGTATAATCCATAAGAAAAACTATAATACGTAATGAGGATATAAACGAGTAACTCAATGACTAGTACACTAATCATTATATTAATAGACACTTTTTTAGAAAAACGCTTGATCAAAAGATCCAGTCGTGGAAAAATTCCTGTGAAGAAAACATAAGGCAATCCACAAAAGAAAGCAACAGGCATTAAATAATTTTGAACATACAAATAGTTACCTGGAATGGTTGAGCTAAAAAGCGCCTTTAGTGTAACGTCAATGACTGTCATGACCATCATAATTAAAATGGCAATACCGCTTATATACATGCCTACTTTAATCACGTTTGAAATAATAGGATTAAATTGATTTTCGTTCATACATTCATCTCCCTTTGTATCTCCGTTACATAATGCTAGGTAACCAAGTGACTAATTCTGGCCAAATTAATAGAGGGATTACGACTAAAACCGTAATTATAAGCGCATAAATCGTTCCATAAAAGAAAATCTTATGTGAAGATAAATTGGCTACCCCGCAACACTGTAAACACTTAACCCTACTGGTGGTGTCAAAAGTCCTGCCGCACATACAACAGTCAATAATACCCCAAACACAATTGGATCATAACCAGCTTGTGCTGCAATTGGTACAGCTACACTAACCGTAATAAGAATAACGGCAGTCCCTTCAATGACCATAAATAGAACAAAATAAATGGCTAACAAAAGGAACATAAGTAAGATTGGATAGCTCAACAATGGCTCAATCCAAGAAATAATTTTAGTTGGAACGAGAGATAATGTCATAAACTTCCCAAAGATACTTGCCCCTAAGATGATAAACATAACCATCGTTGTGATTTTCACTGTTCCTTCAAGCGAGGCTTTGAAGAATTCTAGATTAACCTTCTTCAGTAATGCTGCCATGATTAAACTTAGCATTGCCCCAATCGCTCCAGCTTCTGTTGGAGTGAAGATTCCGAAGAAAATCCCTAAAAAGATGGAACTGATAATAACAAGCATGATCCCAACTGCGATTGTGTAATTTTTTACAGTAGGTGGCATTTCTCCCTCTTGAAATGAACGATCTAACGTAGCTGCCACTTCATTTGAAGATGAATCCTTGACATCTTCTTTCGTATATCTATGCAAGATAAAGATTGAAATAAATAGGATCACCATTGTCAGTACAACAGGAACCGTCATTGCAATAAAAAGTTGACCAATTGATGTCTGTGTTGCTGCACCATATACAATGAGAATAATAGAAGGCGGAATGATCGTTGATAATGAGCCTGCAGCGGCAACCGTCGCTGCTGCAAAATATTTATTAAACCCGTGTTTACGTAATTCCGGTAAAGATATTTCTGCAAGAGCGGCACTAATTGCTGTTGGAGAACCAGATAACGCCCCAAGAAATCCTCCTAGCATGAGAGTGAAAGCCCCCAACACACCGCCACGTTCTTTTGATAGATTGAAAATTAATCTATACAGTAAACCAATAATATTTGACCTTACAATAAATTGAGCCATTAGGATAAATAAAGGAATTGTCGTTAATGAGTACGTCGCAATACTATAAAATCCCGAGTCTTGTATAACCGCAGGAAATGACCGGAACCCATCTAATAAAATAAGGCCAACTACACCTGCTACCATTAACACTGTACCAATATGCATCCCCACAGCTAATAGAAAAATAAACAATAGTGTGATGATGATTAAAGCTAAAGTTCCGTCCATTCTCTCACCTCTTTGTCTGTTTCTTATTTACTCCATTTCTTTAATTGCATCCGGAACATCTCCGCCATATTTAATAACTAAATCTCTCCATAAAAGAGCTGTTTCTTTACCAGGTAATCCATTCTTTTCATTTGCGTCTATCCATTCTATCCAAGTTTCAACAATAGCTTGATTAATTGCTTCTTGAACCTCAATCGGTTGCTCACTAATATCAGCCATGATCCCTCCATGAGCCTCATTCGTTTGCAATGACTTTTCTAACCGTTCATCATAGACCGCATACGTTTCATCTGCGTGCAGGAGCTCGACTGCCACTTCATCCATTACTTCTTGAACATCTTCAGGAAGTGAATTCCAAGTCTCATTGGTCATGCCAAATGTATGACTGAAATGACCTAAGTTCACTCCTTGGATCGTATAACCAATCAATTCATCAATCCCATATCCATTCCAATCTGGAACTGAAAAATATAGACCGTCAATTGACCCACGTGATAGACCATCATATATATCCCCAGCTGGTAGGGAAATTGCATTGATTCCTAGTTTGCTTGAGAATATTTCGGCCATTCTTCCAGAGCTTCTAAAGGTCACATTTGCAAGCTCTCTCACGTTACTAGGACCAGAGTTACGAGCGTAACTAAAGTTGTACCCTTCAGTTGTTGGAGTTGTCCACATTTTCATATCACGTTCTGCCCATTCATAATCATAAAAAGTCTTGTTATCTCTTAAAATATGATTACCCATGACCAATTCCTCGTACGCTGCTGTCGCGACTCTTACATCTGATTCAAGTAAAGGCAACATTGAGATTTCCGAAAGCGGAAAGCGAACAGGGTCATACATTTGAAAGATCGGCAAAGCAATATCAACAAGACCTGATGTTAACCCTTCATATTCTCTCCCCATAGCTATCACACTACCTGAGTAATGCTTTTCAAACTGAACTTTCCCATTTGTACGTTCTTCTACTTCATCCATCCATCTACTTAAGTAAGAAACATTGACTAGATGCGTTGTCCCTACACCTGCTCCAACTCGTAATGTAATCACTTCCTCTTCACTTACATTACTTGTTGAATTACTGTTACATGCCACTAATAGCGCTATCAGTGAGATTAATAGAAAAGCAAATTTCACCCTTTGCTTAAACACACTTAGCCACCTTCTCTCTGGTATAAAATAGTAAGCCTTTTCATTTTTTTCTTCTCAAAGTGAGTAATATAATAAAAATTAAAAGAATAATTGCCGTAAATGCCCTGACTCAAAGATTTT
Source organism: Halalkalibacter krulwichiae (assembly GCF_002109385.1). NCBI lineage: Bacteria > Bacillati > Bacillota > Bacilli > Caryophanales > Bacillaceae > Halalkalibacter > Halalkalibacter krulwichiae. Next base: position 4,122,111 of record NZ_CP020814.1, read on the forward strand.
GAATTATGAGCCAGAGTCATTTATCGTATTTATTAAAAGGTCAAATCTTTTACCGGGATATTGTTCGCTTCACAATAATCATAATATTTTTTCATTCTATAGAAGATATCATCTTGCTTAAAAACATTTCCTTGCTCATCGAAATACTCAATCACTCCACCTAAATAAAATAAAGTAATCATATCCTCTTCTCCGTCGACAACTAGTGTATGGATATCTCCAGGTGGCTCGTAAACAAATGTGCCTGGTTTTGCTACCCATTCCCTTTCTAAGTATCTCCATGACCCTTGAAGAGTGTAGGCTAAGACGGTCCCTCCCGTATGTCGATGTGTAGCATTACCACAATTTGCAGCAAATTTCGAAATGTGAATCCAATTACCAGTTGTTAAATCAAAACGAATTGGTTTAAACCAGACACCATCTTCTTCACCATGTGTCGGTACCCAAGGAATCTCATTGATATCAATTGCTTGGTCTGGCAGATTAAATTTTTCCGTAAATTGGTTTAGATCAAGTGTTGACATATATAGCCCTCCATACAAATAATTTCAATTATTCTTACAATTTATACTTTACATGATGAAAATGAATACTTCCAATATCTATTTAGGCCTTAATTAATATATAATAAGTATTAAAAGGAGAGAGTCAAATTGGAACTTCGTCATCTTAAATACTTTGTTACAGTTGCTGAAGAATTGCATTTTGGGAGGGCAGCTATTCGATTAAACATGGCTCAACCTCCATTAAGCCTACAAATACGGCAATTAGAAGAGGAGATAGGGGTACAGCTTTTTCATCGCACAAAAAGAAAAGTTGAATTAACGAAAGAAGGGCAATATTTCCTAGAGAAAACATATCGCTTATTAGCAGATTTAGATGAAAACATAGAAACCATCCAGAAGATGAAACGAGGAGAAGTTGGGGAGATCGTTATTGGATTTATCGCAACAGCTGCCTATGACCTAGTGCCCACCATTATAAAACTATATCTTAATGAATACCCAGGTATTAAAGTAACACTGAAACAAATTACTTCTGCCGAACAAATTATTGCGTTACAAAACGGAAGCATCGATGTTGGGGTATTAAGTGAACCAGCTGAAAGTGATCAAATTAGTTTCCAAATTATACGTGAAGAAGAAATGGTCATTGCTCTTCCAAAAGAACATCCATTAGTAAGACAAACAGATGCCATTCAATTAAGTGACCTTGCATCAGAACCATTTATTATAACTAGTCGACAAGCTAACCAAGGTCATTTCGATTCAGTCATTAATTGCTGTTTCCAAGCTGGATTTAGTCCAAATATTATTCAAGAAACAGCAGAAATGTCAACCGTTATATCCTTAGTAGCTGCTGGGATTGGAATTGCACTTGTTCCATCCTCGATGAAAATGCTATTACAAAATGAAGTCGTGTATCGTAATGTGGAGAACAATAAGTTTCAGAGTGTAACCGCCCTAGCATGGAAACAGGATTCACCTTCAGAAATCGTCCACACCTTTATTGAGCTTGTAAAGGAACGCGTAGTTCCGATCTATGAGTAATTAAGTAATTTCAAGGTAGTTAGTGAAAGCACGAGAACCGTCCCCGTGCTTCTCTTACTCTTTTCTCAGTCACAAAGTCCCACCTTCTCCAAACCTTTTACATATGTATTCTTCTTTCTACGTTATCTCCAAAATTTCACCATTTCTCGCAGATCCAAAAAACAACTTACGCCTGATTTAATCAGTTTTCTTAAAATGTTAGACTATCATTTTATCATGAAATCCCTTACATATCTCAGATCTTTGTTAAAAGAGGAGGTGTAATTCTTTTCAATTGTTTCGCTTTATAAAATTAAATCTTAGAGAGGAATGAGTTTTCTTGAAAAAGGTTATCGCAACAGTCTTAGCAATTATGCTCACAATTTCGTTAGTACCATTACACGCAGCTGCCGTTGGGAAAGGCGCCAGTTATAACGGCAATGAGACCATTAAAAATGAGAGACTCACTAGCTATGAAGATTTGGTCAAACAATTGGAGCGAGCTGATAATCGTTCCGACAACGTAAATGTAGAAGTCATCGGGCAATCCGTAAAAGGACGAAATTTGCATTTAGTGAAGTTTGGAAACAACCCGGAGAATCCTACTATTCTATTTCTTACTCAACAGCATGGGAATGAAGCACTTATCACAGAAGCTGCCTTACATGTTATTAAAAATTTATCCGGAAACAGCAGGCAAGTTCAAGAACTTGCAGACGAGGTAAATGTATTTTTCGTACCTCGATTGAATCCAGATGGAGCTGAAGGAGACGTGAACTTTGATACATCTGACCATGTACTAGGAGGTCTAGCGACAGTCAATAACGCGAATAACGTCAACTTAAACCGTGATCATATAGATCGCCTTGAGCCAGAAACAGCGGCACTCCATAATAACGTTCTTCAACGTTACAATATTGATTATCTAGTCGATTTCCATCACCAAAGCGCTCAATACGCTGTGGATGATCGATATGTATCTGGCGCGATGCTTTACCCTACCAATTCTGAAGTGGACGAGGATGTAATAGAAATGTCAAAACAGCTTGGAGCTGTTATGTATGATGCGGTGGACGCTCGTGGTTTCGGAAACATTGCGAAGTATGTAGGTGGAGATGCATTAACGATTTCTCGGAACGGACTTGCTTACGAGTACGGCCGTGAGTCGACGCGGATAAAAATACGCAAAATATAGATTAAAATATCCGAGTTTCTACCATTATATAGACGGGCATTCTTACTCCTCTTCCCCTCTAATTTCTCGATTCATTTTTATGGCGAATTCCACCCCATAAAACGCAAAAAAATGGCCCATAACCAAGTTAGGTCATGAGCATTATTAGCCAAATTTCTTCTAGAATTTTCGATTGCATATTAAGTTGTTACTTCTTGAATTCAGTGAACTCGACTTGTTTATCTGTATATTGGTCTGAATTCTTGTTTGTTAACCAAAACTCTAAAGCATTCGATTTCCCTGACTCGCTTACTTTTTCAATCTTATAAATGTACTCTGTGTTCTCTTCGTCATATGGAGCTATTAACCCATCAATCGTTCTACAATCTCCCGCTACAATATAATCAGCTTTCTTCGTATTATCTTGTTCTATTGTAGAGTTATTAAAATCTATTCCACTCTTCGGTTCAACACCAATTCTGTAAATAAACGGGTTACAAATTGCGTAGTAAGTAGCTCCAATAAGATGACGATGTAAATGCTGGGAAGCTATTGCTTGAACATTTACATCCAATGGAATGACAGCTTCTAACTCCTTCGTCTGCCTATGAAGCACTTTTAACCTTCTAATATGAACGTCATCATCTGTTCTTTAAAAAATATACTTTTGGCTAGACATCGCTACCTGTTGCAAGTCCGCTTCATTTATAATTTTATCTAAACATGTTAAATACAAGTACCCAATTGAAGTCAATTCTTTAGTACCAGCAAAGTTACCTCGACTATCATAAAAATGTCCACTTTTCATAATACTTTCTTTAGCGTTAGCAGTCGTATGGTGATATAAACGAATGTAAGGTTCAAAGTTCTCTTTAAAATACCCTGTTCCAGTTGCGTGTTCACTTAACATCTTAGGTCCATGAATTTCACACTTATATAGCTCTGAATAATCATCATATCCCCTTACATAATCGTTATTAGAAAACCTTAATTCTATTGTCTGTGTACTAGAAATATCGACTACAATTGAACAATGAATGTAATCGTTTTCTGTAATTATTAATCGACAACCGAAAAAAGATAGAGGCTGGATCCATTTAAAACAACTTTCTTCATCCTCTTCCAAGAATATCAAATCTGGAACAATTAGAGATTCACCAACAGTGTGAATTAGCTTGCACTTCACATACCCTTTAACTATATTGGAACGTTCGTTTCTTCCACCAAGTTCGCTGAAATATACATGGCTACTGCCCTTAGCATATCTATTAAACATCTTATTCCTGTTCAAGATAATCCCTTCTCTCTCAAATCATTTCAGAATAATTAATACCTTTATATTTTATCATTTTCATTCAAGTACAAAATTTATATTCTATTAAAATTTTAGAATAAAACGCAAAAAATGGCCCACCTCCCTGAATTGGAGATGAGCCTAATTGGTCGTTTTTCTTATGATAGATTAATAGATTGCTAGATTACACTTATTCCTGATCTTCTTTTACTTGATACGCATATTCTCTAATGTTCGGTGCCCTTTTTTGCAGGAAGCGTTCAAACGTTCCTTCTTTAAACAATGGCATAACTATTCTATCAACAAGCTTGGTTTTACCGATTTGCATTCTTTCCTGCATGAAAGCTAACATCTCTTTTACTGTCCTCGGTTCTTGACAGTACTCGAGCAGAGCCGCTACTTCTGGCCCTTTAAGAAGAGCTTCGTGTTTTTCTTTAAACTTCGCCCACCGCTGTTTTTCACATTGCTCCTGAAAAGTTGCATACACTTCGTCTGTTGTCCATTCCAAACCAAAACGCAAATGATACACAATCCTTCCATCTTTATAAACAGCCGCATGGTTCACAACGTCCGTATAGATCTCAGTTGGGAAGGCTTTTGATTCACTTTTTATATAAGCCTTCAAGTTTTTCATAAATCGCTTGAGTGCTTTGCGTTCCTCTTCTGCTTTCTCTTTCCGATCTCTAAAAGCTGCAAGCCTCTCATACATGGCACACAGCTTTTCAGTCATTTGGTCGACACGTTCTGTATTTCGTCCCTGTCCATGAAGGCTTTCATCAACCACCTTGTACAGTTCTTGATTCAATGCTTGAACTTCTTGTTCCAGCTGCTCTTCTTTGTCTTTCTCTTCTGACGTTAAGTCCATCTGTTCAATCGCCTGCTCCGCCTTCTGATAAAATGTAGAGTCCTCATAAATATTCGTTAACAAGTGTCGAAAATGTTGCTCATAATAGTCCTGGTTATGAGCCATGGAATCACAAGGCTCATGTACATGATAATGTGGAAAGCCTGCCCGATAACAGAACCAATAATGTTGATAATAGTCACCATTTTTTCGTGGTCGTTTATTCGCAAAATGGACCACTTGTTTTGAGCATTCCCCACAAACCACCTTATCTAAGAACGCCTCATTCTTGTCCTCATTGATTCCCGGCAAAGGAGCTGAACGTTTCTGCTTGATCGCTTCCGCTCGCTCATCTAAGATTTTCTGTACTTCCTCCCATTTTTTCTTTGAAACAATCGGTTCGTGATGGTCTTCAATATAATATTGAGGTTCTTGGCCTTCATTCAAAACATTTCGCTTTTGACCATTTTGAAGGGCTACCGTTTGTTGGAATAGGTAATCTTATTAGAAGTTATTATTAATGCCCCTTTTTTATCATACCGTTTTGATATTACTTGAAATAAGATATTTGCACTGAAGTCGTCAAAAGGAAAATAGCCTAATTCATCTATGATTAATAGATCAGGACGGCTCCATCGCTTTATTACTCGATTGATTAAACCTGCCTTCTCAGCTTTTCTACACTCATTTATAAAATCATCTGCCCTTATAAAGAGAGAGGAATAGCCTTTAATAACTGCTTCCATTGAAAATGCTACGGATAAGTGAGTTTTACCCACCCCTGGAGGACCCAGGAGTAAAACATTTTCTCCGTTCTCAATAAACCTGCAGGTTAAAACTTCGTTTACTCTTTTTTCACTAATACTTGGTTGAAACTTAAAATCAAAGTCATGAATGGTCTTTTGAAAAGGAAGCTTTGCTTTTAGTAGCCTTTTCTCTAGTGCAACCGAGTCTCTCTTTTCAATTTCATTTAATAGGATAGTGTTAAGAAACTCAGAATATGGTACATTATCTCTAGATGCATCTTCTAAAAGACCATCAATTTGGTCGGCAGTTTGGTGCCATCCGACTTGTGATAGTCGTTCGGTTAGAAGTTGAGTGGTCATCAATTATCGCTCCCTTCTAATTGTTCATACACTTGGAGAGAACGTTGTTCTACTTCAAGGCCTTGGGGTTGATTGAGACGGGTCGCCAAACCTTTATGTGTCTCTTTCAGCCCTTTATAATGTTCTAAGTTCATATACATTTCTGTTTTCCCTGAAATGATAGGATGCTTCGCAATACACTCATATTCATCATAAATTTCCAAATGATGCTCGAGTGTTTCTTTTACTTTTACCGTTGCTCCAACGAAACGAAAGGGAACGGAATAACGTTTACCTTTATATGAGACAAAGGAATCCCGACTCACTTCTCGAATTTCCCATTTAGTTATAGGGAATGAAGGTTTTAGATTGCTTTTAGCTAAGTATCTTTCCTCAACTTCAAATCTCTTGAGAGGAGATTCATTAGTTGTAGCATTTGGCTTAAGGTTAGCCGTTTTATCAAGCCATTTTCTTACGTCTTCATTTAATGCATGAAATGGTTGGTTCATGCTTACGCTGCATAAAATTCTTCTTTAGATAACCAACTACATTCTCAACCTTTCCTTTTGTTTGAGGTCTATATGGCTTGCATGCTTTTGGCGCAATGCCATAGTAAGCTAAGAAATCTTCAAACTTTTGATTGAATCGAATTTCAACAGGAGAGTGTTTGGTAACAGCCGTTTTCATATTGTCATAGAGTATTTGTTCAGGAACTCCATTAAAATAAGCGAAGGCATTCATATGACATTTCATTAGCGTTTCAAGATCCATACTGGTAGTAAATTCAACGTACTTCATTCGAGAATAGCCTAATACTATTACAAAAGCATATACATCTTGTTCGATATCATCTACAAGAAACTTCCCAACATATCCCCAATCCATTTGAGCTTGTTTGCCTGGTGGTGTTTCGAACCGTAAGGTTGCCTGCTTCTTCGGATTAACTCTATATGGTTTAACAAATTCTCTTAATATCGTTAACTTCCCCTGATATCCTAATGATTGAATTTCATCTAATAAAACCTCACAATTTGTTGTCCCTTCTTTAATCCGTTCTAAGAGATACGATTTAAATGGGTCTAATTTACTTGGCTTCCCTTTAACTGGTTTCCTTTCAGGGAGAGTGTCTTGTTTTATGTATTTTCGAATTGTCTTTGGATCAAAGCCGGTCTCCTCCGAAATTGCTTTGATTGTCCATCCTTTCTGGTAAAGTTCTCTAATCATAAAAAATTCCCCAATCTTGACCATAGTTTCTCCACTCCGAATATCTTCTAGTTTTGAAACTATTGTCCGTTATTTTAGGGGAATTTGAAACCGTTGATATAAGGGATTTTATCACCGTTGTTAACACCTGCAAGATTAATAGTGTTGCTTTATCACAAATAATATCCTCTACCAGTTGTTCGCCTTCAAAGTCTGCACCTTGGTCCATCAAACGATTGATTGAATCTTCTTTGCTTGGAAGAAAATCAATCGTTTCTGTATTAACGTCAACGTTGATCCGCCCTACTTTAATATCCTCTTCCATGTATCGCTCACGTCTTTTCATTTTGTAGTACTCTCTGTAAATCTCTTCACTTACTGACACTCGTTCCTTACCGACTTTAATAAACTTACCCATTCTTTTTTCCTCCTACGGCCCGGCAAGGAGCCATCAGAAAAAAGAACAAAAAAAAGACCGAGCACAATTACCCACATGTTTTGTAGGTAGGTTTGTGCCCGGTCTTAGGTAGTTCACATCACGACTCCATTACTCGGTACCAATTATTTTGATTTAATGTGCATTCACTTACTGGATGATCATTTCTTCTCAAAATTGATCCAGCCTGGGTAATGCCATCGATTCCTCGCTTGGTATCATCGTGATATGAACTTATTGGTGAAAAATTAAAAAGGCCCAGAAACATCAGTTATACTGATTTCCCGGACCTTAAGGTAGAATTGTTTTGCAACTCATGATGAATCGCTATCTCCTTTTCGTCTCGTTATTGGTTTTCCGCTAACTTGTTTGAAATTACCTGTTTCGAGTTCAACTTCCCAAACCCGTTTACATCTGGTGCACTTCGTTTGAACGAGCCCTGCAGCTTCATCCCCTTTATCAAGCATCCTGTAACCACAAGCAGGACATTCCACTCTTGTTAATTCAAATTCTTTTATCATATGTTTTCCTCCTAACTACTACGCTGAAGTTAATCCAATGAAAAGTACGCTATGATTATATTTTATAAAAGAACATACGTTCTGTACAGTGAGAATTGTGAAAGGCTTGCACATAGCAATTACTATAACAGGTTACACCGCTTCCCCATGTATCTGATTATCTATAAGTGAAACACTAATTACCTTTTTACATTTTGGACATTTTATTTGTAAATTCGCTTCCTTTGCTGAAAGCATGTCCATTAACCTTTTTGCACAAACTGGGCATTTTACTACTTTAACCATTAAATCCATCTCCTTTTAGTATCATGTAATCCAATTTAATGTTTCGTTGTTAACACTTCATTTTTAGTGTTGTTTATAGTCAATGATTGAGGTAAAAAAATATGTAGGTAAAATAAATAATGCATCACATAATTTTCCAACACTCAATTTCGAATTTATTATATCACGCCAATAAAGTTTACACAATACATTTATTGATATTATTTTCGTTGTCTATTGACTATACTAAATGGTTAAACTATAATAATATTATAAGTTAAAGTGAGGGTGAATTAATATGGTTAGTGAGGAACAATTCAATAAAGAGGAGTTTGCCGTGCTACTTCAACAAGCGAAAGGTAACAGATCCATAAATAATTTCGCAAATGAAACGGGTGTAAGTGCTGCTCACATCTCTAGGTTTCTTAGACAAATGATTGCTTCACCGCCAACTCCGGAAACGATATCGAAATTCGCGGCAAAAGCACACAATGAAGTTACATATAAAGATCTCATGGTTGCGGCAGGACATATAGCGAAGAATGAAGCTACAGATGAAGATCAAAAAAATATAGATGAAAGAGAATCACCAATAAATTTAAGAATGCAACGTGACGAATTAGAGAGAAGATTTAAACAAGTTATCTTGGCTGATTTATATGAAAGTCCATTTAAATGGAGTGTGGAGAAATCAGAGGAAAGACTAAGGTTTCCAGACATGATATTAAATATTGATAATGAAGGGTATACAAGATGGTATTTGGAGTTTATGCCTGTAAATCCTGAGCGTCGTCATTTTTCCTTCATGAACTCAAACCACCTGTATGGGCAAATTGCAACGTTTGAATTAAAGGAAACTGATAAGTTTACCATTGTAGTTAATGATAAAAAAGCTTACGAATTTTTTTTCAAAAGAGCACCTATATCACTTCGTGCTAATATATACATTATGTTAATAGACTTAGAATTGGGTAAAATTTTAAAAGAAGAGATGTTAAGTAGCTATAGAATAGATTAAATCACAAGGGATAATTAAAAAGTCAACACAAATCAGCCCGCCCAGCTATATTAGCTAAGCGGGCCATTACCATTACATAATAGAAAATACTTTTTACTCCTTATAACTCTTCTCAAATCGCCATGCATCACGGCACATTGCCACAATGTCACGTTTTGCTGTCCAGCCAAGCTCCCTTTCAGCTTTGGAAGCATCGGCATAACATGAAGCGATATCACCTGGTCTACGATCAACAATTTCATAAGGAACTTCGATATCATTTGCTTCTTCAAAAGCTTTTACTAACTCTAATACACTAGTACCTTGGCCAGTTCCTAGATTATAAATATGAACACCTTCAGTTATATTATCAAGGGCGGCAACATGGCCTTCTGCCAGATCCACCACATGTATATAATCTCTAACGCCTGTCCCATCTACAGTTGGATAATCATTTCCGAATACTCTAAGCTTGTCCAACTTTCCTTTTGCCACTTGTGTTACATATGGCATCAAGTTATTAGGAATACCGTTAGGAGCTTCACCTATCAATCCACTCTTATGAGCACCAACTGGGTTAAAGTAACGGAGCAATGATACAGAGATACCTGGATTGGCTTTAGCTATATCAGTTAAAATCCGCTCACTCATAGCCTTTGTTTCCCCATATGGATTAGTAGTTGGTAAAAGATCCATTGTTTCAACAAACGGCACAGTATTGTCTCCGTATACAGTAGCCGATGAACTAAAGACAAATTTATTTACATTATACTTTTCACAAGCTTTTACAAGCAGCATGGTGCTGACAAGGTTGTTGAAATAATAAGATAATGGCTTTTCAACAGACTCACCTACTGCCTTAAGGCCAGCAAAGTGAATGACACCATCGAGCTTATAATTCTTAAAAAGCACCTCAACTGCTTCAGGGTCAGTTACATCAACTTCGTAAAAAGTAACTTCTTTATCAGCAATTGCTATAATTTTATCAACATTCTCACGCTTACTATTACAAAGATTGTCTGCAATAATTACTGAATGTCCTGCAGCTAGCAAAGCAACACAAGTGTGTGATCCTATATATCCGGCACCACCGGTTACGAGTATGTTCATGGAATTATTCACCCCAAATTTTTAATTAATATCTTAATCCCTACTAAACAAATCCCTAGTATATACCTTTTCTCTTACTTCCCTTAAATCTTCATTTATTCTATTTGCTACAATAACATCACTTACTCTCTTAAACTCTTCAAAATCATTTATAACTCTAGAGTTGTAAAATGTCTTCTCACGAAATGATGGTTCATAAATAACAACCTCTATCCCCTTCGCTTTAATACGCTTCATAACCCCTTGGATGGCAGATTGTCTAAAATTATCTGAGTCGGTTTTCATTGTAAGTCTATAGATGCCAACTTTCTGGGGATTCCTCTTAAGGATCATGTCTGCAATATGATCTTTTCTAGTTCTATTAGCATCTACAATCGCACCCATAATATTGTTTGGAACATCAGCATAGTTAGCAAGTAGCTGTTTTGTATCTTTCGGTAGACAATAACCTCCATAACCAAACGATGGATTGTTATAGTGGTTCCCAATTCGAGGATCAAGGCCTACACCTTCAATAATTTCCTTAGCATTTAAGCCTCTTACCTCTGCATATGAGTCTAGCTCATTAAAGAAAGCCACTCTCATTGCTAAGTAGGTGTTAGCAAAAAGTTTAATAGCTTCAGCTTCAGTAGAATTTGTAAACAAAACTGGAATATCTTCTTTAAGAGCACCCTGCACTAGTAAATTAGCAAATACTTTAGCTCTTTCAGATTGCTCTCCTACAATTATTCTTGATGGGTATAGGTTATCATATAAAGCCTTACCTTCTCTCAAAAATTCTGGTGAGAAAATAACATTATTAGTATCGAATTTCTCACGAATTGTCTCTGTATAACCTACTGGAACAGTTGATTTAATGACCATTACTGCATCTTGATTAATAGATAATACACTCGCAATAACATCTTCTACAGTTTTGGTATTAAAATAATTCTTTTCTGGATCATAGTTTGTAGGAGTAGAAATAATTACATACTCTGCATCTTTAAAAGCTTTATTATTATCTGTTGTTGCAATTAAATTTAATTCTTTTGTTGCTAGAAATTCTTCAATCTCACTATCAACGATGGGAGATCTTCTATTATTAATCATATCTGTTTTCTCTTGTATAACATCTAGTGCTATAACTTCATTATGTTGAGCTAATAATATCGCATTAGAAAGGCCAACATAACCTGTTCCTGCAATTGCTATTTTCATTATAAATACACACCCTTACTATAAGTCAGTGTTCATGTTATGGTAATTCTCCGCTTAATCACCTTCTTAACAGATACAGACTGAGAATTAGCATCATTAATAAACTTATTTAGATCAAATTAGAAATATAGGCCCTCTAGAAGAAGGAATTAATACCTTTTCGAATAACTTTTACTTGACTTTAATACCCATAAAATCAAATAAATATATGCAAAAACACCAATTAATGAATATAACGCAATGGCAACCACATCATTTTCAAAAATAAAAAATCCAAATATTAAAGCTAAGATTTTTGCAATAATGCTGATTACTTCATAAACCAAAAAACTTTTCTGCAATCCTAAAATTGGAATTGCAATAACACTTGGTTTATTTATAAACATAAAAAATAACCAAAAGGCTAACCATCTAGCATATTCACCCGCCAAGATCCATTCTGAGCCAAAAACTAATCCAAATAACCATGGTCCGAAAGCTATCACAATTCCAAATGGGATAACACCTAAGACTGCTAATGCTAATGTTGCTTTTAGTATCATCTCAGATATATTTTTACCGTTATTTGTTGCCTCTGTAATTTTAGGATAAAAAACATCTCCGACAGATTTACCAATAAGTGAGATTGGCATAATAAGAACAGTTCTGCTAATTGTATAAAATCCAGCTGACACAGGGCCAAAGAAGCTTGTTAATAATAAGACAGGCAAGCTTTGGGAAATTGCATTAACAAATACCTGAGGTGATCTATATAGAGGAAAATCACGATATTTTTTCACTAGTTCTTTAATCGTTAATATATTTGTTGAGCTTACCTCAATTTTATCCTTAAAATTCTTTGAACCAAGAATTAGCATTATTGCATTCACTGCAGTTCCTAGTGTTGTTAAAATAACTAGAACGGCTCCAACAGGGTTGTACCATCCCAATCCCACTTTGGCAACATTTAATATTAATGCGTTCATAAATGTCACTTTAGCAGTAACTCCAAATTGTTTTGTACGTATTAACCATTGCTCACTCACTTGTAAAAAAGCCGAAAATATGATAACTAAAGGGATAAGGTATAGAAATGGAGCAATCTCCTCAATATTTAATAAATGAACTATTGAATTATGGAAAAATAATAGTACTAACGCTACAATTAAAGCTATTATTGCAGAAACATATAAAGAAATTTTAATTAAACCTTTTGCTTCACCATCATTTTTAGGCAATACGATAGCAATAGGATAAGTTAATGCAGCCACGGGGGCTATTACAGCAACTATCGCTGTAAAAACCCCTAGCATACCGAATGCTTCAGGACCATATATTCGAGTAATAAAAGGAGCAAATAACATGGTAATTGCTTGAGCTGCTGCTGTCCCCGTAGAAATTATTAACACATTCCTCACAAATGGTTTTTTAAACAAATTTTTTACCTTATTTCTCATTAAACTACCCCTCAGCCATCATTAAGACTAATTATATAAATAGGAAAATGTTATCCTCTTTATCCAGAATAACTTAATAGTTCGTTAAATTAAGGAAACTATCACACCATAATGTCTTAAATACTTATTAAAAAAAAATAAATAAAAGTTAAATACCTATTTACCTAAATAATCGATATAAATGCTTCAACATAAAATAGAATTTTTCCTTACTTTTTCTCGGCGCTTTACACATATAGGTTAAACGATTATATAATTCAATTTTATTCTCAAGAGTTATAAAAGGATTATTTAAAATACCCATACTAAAAGTAGTGTTAAACAGTACTTTTAAAAACAGAGTCTCTTCAAAAATCTTTTTCTCATTGTTTTGCTTTATCATTTTCTCTAGTAAATTTGATAGATCAAGAATTGTTATTCCACTCATACCATTCTGTGGTGCGTCATTGTAGAAATCGTAGTAAATTTGAATTTCATCTTTTGTTAACTCGAAGCCGTAATAATTTAAAAGGTCTTGATGAATTGAGTTAATAACTTTCTTTCGTTTAACTGCCTTAGTTTGTATTGATGTTTTTGTAATATTTGAGTGGCCAGTTCGATAATTAAGTAATACCTCTGGTAAAATAGCCAGATTACCAACTTTTGAAAGCTGAGCCCAAAAATCATAATCTTGAGCTACAAAGTAATCTAAGTTGTACTTAATATTATATTTATTTAATGTGTCTAAACGAATAAACGATGTAGGATTACCAATTGGATTAGAAAATAATAGACATACTTTAATTTCTTCAGGAGAGCATAGTGCAGGCTTAACTGTCCTCTTAAGCTTTTGACCAAACAACTTAAAATAAGTACCAATTGCGTCTATATTCAAATTTTCTTCCATGTACCTTACCTGCTTTTCAATTCTATCAAAGGTAGCAATATCATCAGCATCCATTATAGCCATATATTTGCCTTTAGCATTTTTTAAACCTTTATTTCTCGTATAGGGAATTCCTTTATTCTCAGGGTTTTCAACTATTCTTATTCTAGGATCGTCAAAAGATTTTACAATTTCTAGAGAATTATCAGTTGATCCGTCATCAACAATTAGAATATCTAAATTTGAATATGATTGATTAACGATACTATTCAGTGCGTCTTTTATATATTTTTCACAATTATATAATGGTATAAAAACCGTAACTAAAGGGGGATCATTTATTAGTTTAACTCCTTTATTTTTACTACCTTGCTAAATTATTATTTACGATGTTTTAAAATTAAACCTTTATTAAATTAACTCTTCGTTTTTTTAAAAATATAAATATATTAAAATGCGATTTATTTAAAAGTTTTATTAAAATAAAAGTTTTCAAGCCATTTTGCATTGCTTTTTATATCATATCCACTTTTCACAATCTCCTCGTAAGTACTTTTACGTACTAACTGGTTACTATCCTGAATTATTTTCTCTGCCCAAAACCTTGGACTTTCAGAAATAGGTAACCTTGTAACTAATTCAGTTACCTCTACCTCTGATGTAATTGTATCTGTCGCGTATATCTTGAGACCCGAAGCCTGAGCTTCAATCAATGCAACTGGTAACCCCTCAAATTTAGACGGTAACAAAAATACATTCATGGCATTGAGTAAATCCGGGATGTCATTTCTAACACCTAGAAATTTTACCTTATTATTTAGTTTTAATTCAAAAACCTTTTGTTTAATCTCATCAATAAGTTCACCACTTCCAATTAACAAAAGTAGTGCATTTGGATTCACCTTAACTACTTCGTTAAAAATATCAATTATAAAATGATGGTTTTTTGGATAGGAAAAACGTCCGATATTGCCAATAACCAATTTATCATCGATATTCATTGAGTTCCTTATTTGTTCCGCCTTTCTTTTATTATATAAAAACTTTTTTGAGTCTATAGCATTGTTAACGAGCCTAACCTTGCTTCTCCGTTCCACACCAAATAACCAATCTCCAGCTGCCTCTGAGCAAGCAAATAGATCGGTAGACAATGATAGCATAATTGGTCTTAGCAAATTGTGTATTCTATGTTGAAAAGAACCTTTTGGTTTTTCTAAATCTGTTGCATGCGAATGAACTATCCTTTTCTTCTTTCCTGCCAATTTAGCAATTAATAGATACAAAAAACTAGTGGTACTGGCTGTGTGAATGTGAATTATTTCATGGGGGGATCTCTTATTAATAATTTTAAATGCTTCATATATATTTTTCCAAATGCTAATAGATTTAGGTGTAATCTTAATAACCGATCCTCCCATGTCATTAATCTCTTTTACTAATTGTTCTTCTGTATTATTGTGTGTCAGGAAATCAAATTGAACTTTATTTATATCAACGTTTTTGTAATAGTTCATTAAAAAAGCACCTACACCGCCACTACTGGTTATTGACCCACATATATGCAAAACTTTAACCTTATGACTCATTTAGTCCCTCCTTTTTTGAACAAAAATTTTATATAAGCTGAAGTATGTTCTTTTTTATTTTTGATTGTTCAATAATCCTATCCCATAAGAAGTCATTTACGTTTAAATTATTTTTAAATTCATATTTTTCTAATTCATTGATATTAATATTAAATTCATTCATGTTCATTTTATAAAATGAACAATTATGGGATCTCTCAAACTGCCTTACCCAACTATAGTTGGTAGTAATCACCTTTAAATCAAGTGCTAAATATTCAAGTAACTTTGTAGAAGTTTGTAATTTAAAAGGATATTTATCAGGCATAAAATTTATACCATAAACAGCTTTCGAAGCAATTTTTGGTACCTCAGAATATGGAACCTTTCCCGTAAAAATAATATTTCCATTATTTTTGTATTTGTTGAATATTTCATTATCTACATTCCCGACCATGCAAATTTTACCAATTTTATTTTTACTAAAGTTCTCTAATAGTTTTTCAACTTCTCTTTCTCTCGAAATCGAACCTACGTAAACAAAATCATAATCCTTTTTACTACTTCTCAATTTAAGGAAATTCTCATCAATCCCCATATCTCTGTAACAATACTCAATGCTATCTTTAAACCCAAAGCCTAATCTAACATTTTCGTTAAGAAATATCCTCAAGTTTGGCTTAGGGTTAATCGTAGTCTTCATTAAATTTTTAAATTTTGGAAAAGATCCTGTAGATAAAGAAGCGTACTCGTGGATCAGAATTTGGTCTTCTTTTATTTTCAGTCCCCCTAAACCTTTAAATTCCCAAACAACATCAAAATCTTCTAACATATATTCTCCTTCAAATTTTGAAGAATCGTATGCTTTAAAACCCTCAGTTTTATTGAAGTAGTGAATATATGCCTCTACTTCTGGCAAAAAGGCTTTATTACTTCGTATAAATAAAATTTTAATCATTAATTTTATCACCGACGTTCCTATAATAATTAATTTTTAATATTTTCAAATAATCTTCTTCTTAAAATATCTATTCTTTGAATAAACTGATACAAATACAATTAATATTAAAATCCAGCCAACGGCTCTTAATCTGGTTGCAGTCCCTATATTATCATTTGTAACAGCTATTAAACCTATCCAAACAAACGCGTGAAGTAAAACATAAATCTGCACTTTAGAAAGTAAATTTCTTTTCTTCCATATAAATAATAGTATAAGAATCATTGGTATAGTTTCAAAAAGAAATATAAATAAAGTACTTATACCGCTCAAATGCCAAGGTAAAGGCCCTATTAAATTACCTATAAAACTATGGAAATAATTGATGAAAAAAACAGGGAAAAAAGGATGATCTAAGTTAATCCACATCTGACTTCCACCTGAGTATAATGTTATCGCTGAATGCCTATAGTTTAAAGCCCCCCTAAGGGACATATCTAGATAAGGAATACTGTAGTCCATGAATAATGTGTAGTAAACTCCAAAAACTGTAATAAATGCCGTTAGAGTTAATATAGGCCTTCTTAGTTTTAAAAAACCTTTATACAATAAATAAAGAATTATACTAATAATGAAAGAAGCTAAAGCATACCCTCTAAATTCCCCTAATAACCAAAGAGATGGAAACAATAATATTAAAAATAAGAATCTATTTTTTTTATTAAAAATAACCTTTATACTTAATATTAAAGATAAAATGTAAAAAGAATAAATCCAAATATCTCTATTTATTGACAAACTTATATTCATAAAGAGGCTGACGTAACATACAAAACTTAACAACATTAAGATTTTTGAGGTGTATATAGGATTTAAGTCTCTTCCTAATTTTATTTGTTCAAGCTTATAGAATAATCTAATTAGATATAACCCTAAAAAAGTTAATATTATGAATCCAAAATAATTAAATATCCTAATAAAATATACACTTTCGATACCAGTAATCCTCATAATATTACCAATTATCAGTGGGTAAATTGAAGTTAATATTGCCTCCTGTCCAGCAGCTATCTTCTGAGATTCTTCCCAATAAAACATCCCGTCGTCCCCGCCGCCTAAAAATCTAAATGTTACACCCTCATTTCCTTGCCTTATAGCTAAAAAATAAAAAAATGTAGTTAATATTAAATAAAATAGAAAAAGAATCTGTTGCGTTGCCACCAGTAGAAATCTTTTTTGCCTCATTTAAACACCTTCATTTATTAGTCACATTCATTTACAAAGTATAACTTTCATAAATTTTTTTTATCTGTTTTATTACACTTTCATACGAATATTTTTTAACTTCTTTTAAGTTAATTGAACCATATCTTAAATCCTCAGCTTTAAATATTTTTTTTATAGCATTAGAAAAACCATTAATATCATCTGGTTTTACTAAATAACCACCTTTACCATCCTCAATTAAATCATTATTTCCTCTAATGTCCGAGCAGACTATAGGTAGCCCCGAAGCCATTGCTTCCATCATAGCAACTGATAACCCTTCTCTATAAGACGGAAATGCAAAGACATCCGATACTTGACAAATCTCTTTTATATCGTTGCGAAAACCCAATAATTTTACTTGATTACTTATTCCCAATTTTATTGATAATTCTCTTAGATAACTATCTAATTCACCTCGTCCGCATATTACATAAACTATATTTGGATTATCTAACTTTGCTATAGCCTTAATAACAGTTTCATGGTTTTTATTCTTATTAAGTTCACCCACCGAGAGTACAACAAATGCTTCCTCAGGAATTTCTAAATCCTTACGTTTTTTTTCTCTATCAACTGCGATACTGCAATACTTGTTAGTATCAAGACCAACTCCAGGAATATACATTATCTTTCCAGCTTTAAAAGATTTTTTTGCTCGTTCATAGTCTTCTTTATTAATAGTGATAAGTACATCAGTATTTCTAGACAACCAACGTTCTATTGGATAGTAAATCCCCCAATTAATCAATGGAGCACCGCTATAAAAGTGAAAACCGTGGGCAGTATAAACAACTTTGACATTCCGATTATTCCTACAGGCTAACCTTACACAAGCTGAAGCAACAGGTGTATGGGTGTGAACTAAATCATACTTCTCGCTATTAATTAGTCTCTTTAAATTTTTATATGCTGAATAGTTTACCCTATTTAAAGGAGATCGTTGAAATTCAATATTGTGTACAGTACATCCTAAGTTTGTTAATTCCGGATTTACTTCTTGAACAATATTGAAGGCAACATCAACTTGATGACCTTGTTCAATCAAAAGTTTTATATGTGGTATTAAGAACGCATTTACAGTATTAGATATTGTTGTAACATATAGTATTTTCATTCCCGTCTCCTTCTAAATCACTATCAGTCTATCTTCTTCGATGGAATTCCGACATAGGTCCCGGTTTGATTTATATCCTTAACCACTACAGCACCAGCACCAACTATACATCTGCACGTAATATTTACATTATTACTAACCACACTACCAATACCTAACCAAGTTCCTTTTCCAACCTTCACCGTACCAGCTAAATGCACTCCCGGTGACAAATGGACAAAATCTTCAATTAGATTATCATGATCTATTGTAGCACCAGTATTAATAATGCAACCTTTCCCGATTTTTGTGCAGCAATTTATAACAACACCAGCCATAATCACTGTACCAGATTCCACTTCTACTTGTTCTCCAATTACGCTATTTGGATGAATTAACTTAGGTATGCTCGCACCTTTTAATTCAAGGCTTTCCTGTAACTTTTTTCGAATAGCATTATTTCCAATACCTACAAAGATGTCACAATCATCTATATATGCAAAAGCCTCATCTGACTTCCCAATTACTTCTATTCCCAATGAGACTTTAATGTTTTCATTATCATCTAAAAAAGCAATACTCTGCCATTTACCCATTTTTAATGCAATATCAGCTACAACCTTACCATGTCCATTTGCACCAATTATAAGTAGTTTGTTTTTCATGATCCCATTCGTTCCTTTTTAGTTCCCTTAAAAGGTTCCATCGTTGCTGCAGTTTCTGAGTTGATCCCTTCTCTTACAAAAACCTTCTTAATCGTTAGAAAAATAATTTTCCAATCTTCTAGAAAACTAGCATTATCTACATATTCCACATCTAGATTAAACTTATCTTCCCAACTAATCGCATTCCTTCCACTGACTTGAGCTAATCCTGATAAACCAGGTCTAACTTCGTGTCGACGTTTTTGATGATCATTATAAAGGGGAAGATATTGTACAAGTAATGGTCTAGGCCCAATTATAGACATGTCACCTTTAAGAATATTAAATAGCTCTGGTAATTCATCAAGTGATGTAGAACGTAAAAACATACCAAACTTCGTCAACCTCATACTATCCGGTAATAACTCCCCATTCTCATCTCTCTCATCTGTCATAGTTCTGAATTTATACATCATAAAGACCTTTTCATTCAAGCCAGGACGTTGCTGCTTAAACAATACCGGACTCCCTAGTTTAGTTCTTACCAAGGTAGCTACTATTATGAGAACTGGACTAAGTGCTAAAATAGCAATCAATGACAATATGAAATCCATCGGTCTCTTTATAAATTTCCTATAAATACCACCTTTAGATGTCTCCATTAAAATCACCACAATTCCTTTATAATTTCTACAATTTTCTTCATCTGTGCATCCGTCATCTTCGTATCAGAAGGCAAACAAACCCCATTCTCAAACAACTTCTCTGATACATCGGTTCCGACAAAGTCATACTTTTCAAAGAACGGTTGCATATGGATCGGTTTCCAAACCGGCCTTGATTCGATATTCTCAGCTTCCAATGCTTCAAATATATCAATTGGTCTGACTTTACCAATCAAAGTCATTGAACTTAACCAATAATTCGGTGCATCCCATTCATTACTAGGCATAAACTCAACACCTTCAAGCCCACCAAGTTCTCTCTTATAGAACTCATAAATATATCTCTTTTTCTCAACTCTTTGATCTAGCACCTTAAGCTGCCCTCGACCAATACCAGCAACCACATTACTCATACGATAATTAAACCCTAATTCGCTATGTTGATAGTGTCTAGCTTGGTCTCTAGATTGAGTAGCCCAAAATCTAGCTTTAGAAATTCTCTCTTCATTATCAGAAACAAGCATCCCACCACCAGAAGTAGTGATTATTTTGTTTCCATTAAAAGAGAAGATGCCATAATCGCCAAAAGTCCCGGTATGCTTACCTTTATAGTAAGTTCCTAAACTTTCAGCAGCATCTTCTATTAATACAACATTGTGTTTCTTACAAAGTTCTACAATTCTATCCATATCAGCAGATAAACCATATAAATGAACAACAATAACTGCTTTAACTTCAGGATACTTTTGAAAAGCATCTTCTAATGCTTTAGGACACATATTCCACGTTTCATAATTACTATCAATAAATACTGGAACTGCATTTTGATAGATGATTGGATTAGCTGTAGCTGAGAATGTAAGTGTTGGACAGAACACAATATCCCCTTCACCAACTCCTGCAGCTCTTAAAGCTAAGTGAATAGCTGCAGTTCCAGAAGAAAGTGCTGCTGCAGCTTTAGAGCCAACTTTTTCTGCCAGCTCTCTTTCAAATCCATTTACGTTTTCTCCAAGAGGAGCAATCCAATTTGTATCAAAAGCTTCCTTTACATATTCCATTTCATAACCTTCATCACTCATATGCGGTGATGAAAGAAAAATTCTCTCGTTCACTTTTGTTGTCTCCATCTATAGACTTCCTTCCATCGTTAAGTTAATATTTTAGTAGATTAGGACTTATTTGGAATCTTCAATACTATTACTCCAACCAACTTCTAAACCACTAAAAACGTTATCTACGTCTAATAGCCACCTCGTAATATCTATTCAATCTACCAAGCAAATACGAAATAGATATTCACTCCATAATCACTTCAAACCGAGTTTCTTCCTATTATATATACCATTCAATCAATCTATAAATCTCACTAAAAACGCCTCTAACCCTTATCCCACAAGGCTTCCAGCATCTTATCTGATTACGATACTCAGTTCCTTAACTCCATTCAATATTTTTCCATGTTTTTGGTTACCAAAAACCCCGTCAAATCAACGTTTTCTAAACTTAAAATATCTGATTTTAGCCCCATTTTATCTTTATATACTAACAAAATGGTACTATGTTATATAGATAAATCCCATATATTGTATACTTTTGTGTATTTTCTCTGTTTTTAACACAATATGCTGTGGTTATCTCTTGACCATTCTGACTTCCTAATGTACATTCAATCATTTCTTATTTTTTACAAGGTAAAAAATGGGTAGTTTTCCAAATTAATATCCCTTAGTTGGGATTTTTGCCTTTAATACTTATAAATGGTCTTATGTTAAATATAAAAAAAAAGTATATTGTATATCAAATGATCTCCCAACGAATTATTACAATTTATAGCAATTACCTATTGCCCATTTAAACTTTTTATAGTGTAGTTTATTTATTATTTATGAGTGCTATAATTTAACGATGACTTTCTTCTCCCCTTCATTTAAAAATTCTAAACAAATGAAAACTATTAAAGAATCGGAATATCCTCTCCATCTTCTCTACTATTCTCACTGCACTGAACTCTCCCGTCGAGGTAATCTAACTCGCAATCGCAAACACTTAGATCAAATTGCTCCAAGTATTGAGTAAATAAAATATTTGTATGCTGAATACTCCCAAGGGCCATATACACTTGGTATCCATTTTGGACTTCAGCAACTGTGAAGTTACAAGCCTCTTCTTCAGCCTCAGATATCACACCAATAAATTTTGGGACTACAATACCTGCTAAAATGGCGATTACTACAACAACTACCAAGACCTCCACTAATGTCAGTCCCTTTTCATTTATTCTTCTCTTACAATTACTTATTTTATTTTTCACCATTTTGAGTGAACCACCCTTAATACATTACAATTAAAGTTCTCGTAATTTGCTAACTCTTAGGTGATATAGAAAAAGAAGAAAACTTAGTACTTTCCTTCTTTTTCTCATCAATACTTTTTTGCATCTATTTGACTATATTTAAAACCCTTAACTCATCGACACGGAAGTTCCCAATATTTAATAGTCGTTCTCGAAGCTCTTCCTTAGAAAGGCCTTCAAACTTCTCAACCAATCCATATGTCACATTGATATTTACCTCAGGTGTCTTCCCACGGTAGATCTTCGGATATACCTGTTCATCATGTACTTCATCCTTGCCAAGTAATTCCTCAAACATTTTCTCTCCAGGTCTCATACCTGTAAAAACAATCGGAATTTCTTCTTCTGTATAACCAGATAGGCGAATAAGATTCTTCGCAAGATCAACAATCTTAACTGGCTCTCCCATATCTAAGACGAATACTTCTCCACCTTCAGCTAAAGCACCCGCTTGAAGCACAAGCCTAGATGCTTCTGGAATCGTCATAAAGTAACGAATCATATCTGGATGCGTAACTGTCACAGGACCTCCATTTTGTATCTGCTGCTTAAATAATGGTATGACACTACCACGACTGCCCAGTACATTCCCAAATCTAACTGCGACAAACCTTGTATCACTAATCATATTCATATGCTGCACAACCATCTCAGCAATTCGCTTTGTCGCTCCCATCACACTTGTAGGGTTGACCGCTTTATCTGTTGACACCATGACAAACGTGTTAACTGATGACGCATCTGCAGCTTCTGCGACATTCCTTGTTCCAATCACATTGTTCTTCACCGCTTCTTCAGGGTTACGTTCCATTAACGGTACATGCTTATGAGCAGCGGCATGGAAAACAACATGTGGTTTCCGATTATTCATAATGGAAAACATCTTATCCCGATCTTGAACATCAGCGATTTCTGTTGAAATGTTTAAGTCCGGTGATGTTCTTCTAAGTTCCATTTCAATTGTATAGATGCTATTTTCACCATGACCAAGTAAAACCAATTCTTGCGGATTAAAAATTGAAATTTGACGACAAATTTCAGAACCTATCGAACCACCCGCTCCTGTTACAAGAACCGTTTTCCCTTTAATGTAATCTTCAATTCCTTTAATATCTAGTTCCACTGGTTCACGACCAAGCAGATCCTCCACTTCTACATCCCGGAACTGATTAACTGAAACCTTTCCTGACATAATATCCTCAATTCGCGGAAGAATTTGCGTTTTCGCCTTTGTCTTCGAGCATTCTTCAAAAATTTTGTTTAACTCATGACGAGATAATGACGGAATCGCAATGACAATATGTTCAATGCTCTCTTCATTGACAGTCTTTTCTATTGCTTCTACTCCTCCAACGACAGGGAGGTTCAACAGCTCTAACTGCTGCTTTGATACGTCATCATCAATAAAAGCAACCGGGTGTAGGTCAGCTTCTTGACTTTGTTGAAGCTGTCTAGCGACCATCGTTCCTGCCGCACCAGCACCAATGATTAATGTTTTCTTTTTATCGGTAACCGGGCGAATATAATAGTCTCGATACAATCGCCACGAAAAACGCGAACCTCCGATTAAGAGGATGTGCATCATCCAAGTTATTGCCAATGTACGTAATGCAACCTCTTGGAAAAAGATTAATTGCACACAACCTGTAATTAAGATTGAAAACGTAACAGCTTTAAAGATTGCGCTCAGCTCTGGCATGCTTGCATATTGCCAAACTTTTTTATAAAGCTTGTACTTATAAGCAAAAATATGATGGCCCGCTAATAACGTAATCGCACTTGCAAACAAGAACGTCGTAAATGGATTCGCCAAAGGGATTAATAAGAAATTGCTAATAAAAATACATGATAGCACGATAAGCGAATCAACCGACATGAGTGCTGCAACTCGTTTATGATAGGACATAGAATTTCTCCTTTCTTTCAAAAAAGTGATTTGAATTGTTCCAAAAGATGAGCTAGTTAGCCTTCTTCTCCTACATTAAAGCTTTGTTTTTCTTTAATAATTGTTCCATTTCACGTAATAATGGTCCACGCAAAGCTTTATTTTCCAAAGCGAAGTTTAGTGTTGTTGTCACAAATCCAAGTTTCTCACCTACATCAAAACGCTCACCCTCAAAGTCATATGCATAGACAGACTGAATTTGATTTAAGCGTTGGATCGCATCTGTTAATTGAATCTCTCCACCAGCACCTGTTTTTTGATTTTCTAATAACTCAAAGATTTCAGGAGTTAATAAGTAACGACCCATAATCGCTAAGTTTGACGGTGCAGTTCCTTGCTCTGGCTTTTCAACAAAATTACTTACTTGATACGTGCGACCTTTTTGTGAAATTGGATCAACAATTCCATATCGATGAGTTTGATCTGCAGCAACCGTTTGAACGCCGATAACAGATGACCCTGTTTCGTTATATACGTCGATTAATTGTTTTGTGCAAGGTGTTTCAGACTTCACAATGTCATCTCCAAGTAACACCGCAAATGGCTCATCCCCAATAAACTTCCGTGCACACCATACGGCATGTCCTAAACCTTTTGGATCTTTTTGACGAATATAGTGAATATCTACTTTTGAAGCTTCTTGGACTTTATCTAGTAAATCGTATTTTTCTTTTTCAATTAGGTTTTGCTCTAACTCAAACGCATGATCAAAATGATCTTCAATCGCACGTTTTCCTTTTCCCGTTACAATAATGATGTCTTCGATTCCAGCTTCAACCGCTTCTTCTATAATGTATTGAATCGTTGGCTTATCAACAATCGGTAGCATCTCTTTCGGCATTGCTTTTGTCGCTGGTAAAAATCTCGTTCCAAGCCCGGCAGCCGGAATAATTGCCTTGCGTACTTTCTTCATTTATAAGAACCCCTCACTTATTTTCATTATCATAAATAAAACCCTAACCCATCGTCCCACTTTGTTCTATTAGTCGAATGATAGGTTAAGGTTTTATTAGAATAAGAGGCATCTAACCCCTCCTCACATCACACCAGCGACGACTTCGCGTCTAAGGTTGTCCACCCACAGCGTGACCGAGTGCCTCCATCGATAATGGCAAGGAGACATTGCCAAAGTTGCTTTTTTTGTTTTAGCGTGTTCCCTCTTGTCTTCTTATCTCAATCGCTTGTTTAAGCAGTAGATCGATTGCTTCTAACTTATCCTTTGGTGCATCTTGCTTAATATAGCGAATTGCTTTTATAATTGATTTAGGCATTTTATCTAATTCTTTCATCGAGAACATCCCTCACCTTAAAACACAAGAGCAATCGACTCACTCTCGCATGACAAATGACCTAGTTATTGTTTGATAATCGACAATCCGATTGGCTTTCCACATAATATCACAAATCTTTCACATTTTTGATGTTAAAAGAAGATTACCGATATTTACAAAATCCCTTTAAAATTCATAGGTTTTATCTCATTTCATCATATAATTGTATAAGCTAATCTGACACAATTCAACAACTTCCCTACGTCATTATTCGACATATTCCTATGAAATCGCAACCATGCCTTTAGTCTTAAAGAACTAGCAATAATTACCCTCCATTTACATGCGAAAGGACACTTCTTTTTCAGATGACAAGTGTCCTTTCTCTTCAATGCTAGAACAAGTTGAAAAACTTCTTTCTTTTCTTCACTCGCTCAGGCGGCATTAAGTTAATATGTTGTCCACTTACTACTAGCTCCGCATTCTCTTGAAACATGTACACCATTTGTAATCCAAATTGTTCCTCTAACACACGGTATGCTTCCCTCATATGAAACGGTCGACTTGTGATATTGTGAGCATCTGAGGCGATGAAATGAGCTAAGTTAGCCTCAATTAGCTGCTCTGATAAAGTTTTGATCTTTTTGCCAAGATGTCCCGCTAAGCTTGTTGCTGTAATTTGGGTTAACACGCCTGTATTCACAAGTTCAAATAGTTTATTCGGATCTTCTGAGAATACTTTGTTTCGTTCAGGATGGGCGATAATCGGCGTGCAACCTGTCATTTGAATGTCGTATAGAAGTCTTGATGTGTAGTGTGGAATGCTGTTTGTTGGTAACTCCACTAGGATGTATTTATGATCTTTAGTCATTGGTAGAACATCTTTTGAATTCAAGTTCTCAAGAAGGTCCCCATGTATTCGAACTTCTTGAGAAGGTAGTACATTAATGGCAATTTCAGCTTCCTTTAATGCTTGGTTTAATTCATCTACCTTTTGTAGGACGGATGGACCGTCATTTTCAAATGACGGGTGTTTATGATGAGGAGTCGCAATGATCGTTGTAATCCCTTCTGCTTCCGCTGCTCTCGCTAACTCTAAGCTTTCTGCTAGATTACGAGGTCCGTCATCTACTCCTGGCAGTATGTGACAATGGATATCAATCATTGCTTCTCCTCCTTACGATTGTTTATTTTTGGTTACTATAATAGTAATAATAATTTCCAGCTTCTATTTCTTTGTTGTTTAATACCGCACCAAGAATGTGTGCATTGGCTTTTTGAAGCAATTCTTTTGCTTTCTTCACACCTTCGCGTTCGGTTTTACCGCTAGAGACAACAAGTACGGTTCCATCACATTTGCTCGAGAGGATTTGTGCATCCGTTACGGCCATTACAGGTGGGCTATCTAGAATAATGACATCAAACATTTCTTGTGCACGTTCAAGGATCAAACCCATCATGCGTGAATTTAATAACTCAGCTGGATTTGGTGGGATCGGTCCACATGTTAATAATGATAAGTTTTCGATCTTTGTTTCTTGAATCGCTTGTTCTAAGCTTGATTGCTTTGTTAAAACATTTGTTAAGCCCGTTAAGTTTGGTGTGCTAAATGTGTAATGAGCTGTTGGCTTACGCATATCAGCATCGATCATTAGAACAGATTGTCCTGTTTGTGCCATAACCACTGCTAAGTTGGCTGCAGTTGTTGATTTTCCTTCTCCTGGTCCAGCTGATGTCACAAGAATCGTTTTGATCTCGCGGTCAACGGCTGAGAAAGCAATGTTTGATCGGATCGTACGGTATTGCTCTGAAATAGGAGAGCTTTTGCTAATGTCTGTAATCAGGTTTCGTTGGTTCTTCAATGTTAATTTTTTATCTTTACGAGCCATTTTGTTCACTCCTATTTCTTTTGTCTAGTTCCGCTTTTTTCGTCAAACGTTGCTATCACACCGAGTACAGGTAGATCTAGAACGTCTTCAATGTCTTTTTCTGTCTTCATCGTTGTATCTAAGTATTCAAGTAAGAAGGCAAGTCCGATTGCTGCCATTAATCCAACGACAAAGGCAATCGCCATGTTCAAGTTCGGATTTGGTTTTACCGGTGATGGTGATTCTGATACTTGTGCTGGTGATAAGATGCTGACGTTATCGACGTTCATAATATCGGCGATTTCACGTTGAAAGACGGTCGCAATTGTGTTGGCAATGTGCGCCGCTGTTGCTGGTTGTTCGTGTTCGACTGTAATGTTGACAACTTGTGAGTTATTTTGACTTCCGACGGTTACTTTGCTATTTAATTGACTAACGGACTCCGTTAAGTTCGCTTCTTCAATTACTTTTTCTAGAATGATTGGACTTTTGATAATAACGTTGTATGTGTTTATGAGTTCTATGTTTGTACGTATTTCGTTTGAGCTATAAAATTGATCATTGCTGCTCGCTTGGTTGACGAGAATCTGTGTTGAGCTTTGATAAATTGGTGTTAAGAGGTAAAAACTTACGAGTGCGCTAATTAATACAGCGATAATTGGGATAATAATAATGAGTTTCAAACGTCTGCGTAACGTTCGGAAAATATCTTGTAAGCTAATCGTTTCTTCCATTCTATTAAAGGACCTCCTAAATTTGTAATTAGCAATAGAAAGAATTATATCACAGATTGTCATTTTCTGTAGATGTTTTTGTTGCTTGCTTTATATAATTTAACTATAATTGCAGAAGAAATCCAGACCATATTTATGGAAATTTACTGAGACGTAAGAAAGAGGAGGGCCTTGTGAAGTCGAAAATTCTTATTACTTTAGGATTATTTTTTGGTGTTATTGCTGTCGCCGTTGGTGGGTACGGCTTCTATCTATATAAGTCTGTTACCGATACGGCGCAGGAGATTCATGAGCCGATTGAGCGTGTCACTGAAAAGCGAGAGGTGGAAGTTGATGTCGAACAAAGTGAGCCGATTTCCTTCTTAATTGCCGGTGTTGATTCACGTGGGGATGATCATGAAGGTCGATCGGATACGATTATTGTCATGACGGTTAATCCGGATGATCGTTCGGTAAAGATGTTAAGTATTCCTCGTGATACGCGGACAGAGATTGAAGGTCGAGGGTTGGACAAGATTAACCATGCCTATGCGTTTGGTGGGGTTGAGCTGACGATGGATACGGTGGAGCACTTCCTTGATATTCCGATTGATCATTATGTCAGTGTCAATATGGAAGGGTTTAAAGGGTTGATTGATGCGCTTGGTGGCGTGCAAGTCGAGAATGATTTTGCTTTTTCACAGAATGGGCATCGGTTTGAAGAAGGAACATTGTTCTTATCTGGTGATGAGGCTCTTGCATACTCGAGAATGCGTTATGAAGATCCGCGTGGGGACTTCGGCCGAAATGATCGCCAGCGTCAAATTGTCGAAGCGGTCATTCAAGAAGGAGCACAGATTAGTTCGATTACGAGAGCGGGTAGTATTTTAGAGGAAGTTGGGAAATCAGTAAGAACGGATCTTGATTTGGATGCGATGTGGAAGATTCAAGATAAGTACCGCGACGCTCGTCATCATGTTGAGCAAATGGAGATTAGCGGGGTTGGTACTCGTATTAATGGAATCTATTATTTAGAAGTTCCGGATGAGGAAGTCTCTCGTGTAAGTAATGAGCTTCGGGTTCATTTAGGCCTTGAAGTGGACGAGAGTGTGACAGTTGCTGAATAAGTTTGAAATAGAGATTCTTGGGGTATGAACCTTATGAATCTCTTTTTTTGTGTAAAAGTTGAATAAAACCTTAAAGTAATGTCAAGAATTGTCGATAATAGAAAAGTATCATGCGAAAAAGGCAAAGTCTGTGAAAGCAGATGACGCAAAGCTATAGGGGCTTCATTGGCCAATGAATTGGTCATTATGCCAGCCAGCTACCGAGAACTGCCTCCGTGTGATGACTTTATTTGGAGGAGGAATGACAATGTTTTACACACCAGAACAATTGCACAAGAGAAAGAAAATCAAGCAAGTTGCTTACACCGTTGTCCTTTCCACTGTTGGGATTGCACTAGCAGTTGGAGTTTCTGTCTTAGTCGGCGGAATGTAAGAATTGATTGATTGGCTCCTCGTGCCTATTGTCCTTGGGTGGAGCTTGTATTCCCTGATTTCCTAGATAGATTTCATCTATCTGGGGCATGATGTAAAAAGGCCTTCCAAGTTGGGAGGTCTTTTTTCGTACTTTTTTTCGGTTCGACAATATTCTCGGTTGATAGTGTACCTGGAGTTTCTTATAATGGAAGTAATTACATAAATAGATTATCACTATGAATATATTATAAAATAGATCGGGGGAAGATTGGACGATGCCTTTTATTAGTGTGAAGCCAGTATGGACACCACTTGCGTTAGTTGGAGTAAAACTATTAAAAGATACGGAAGATCGCTATTACTTAAAGATTTGGGGCGGAGAATTAAAAAAGATCATGTAGGTACTTTTACGTTCTATTATTCTGGGTCTTATTTCGCACTATTACATTCTTATATTATTTAGTAGGAGCCAGTTCTCGAGGGGAGAGCTGGCTTTTTGTTTTTAGTTGTTCTTTTCAATGAGGGATTCAATCGTCTTTAAGTGGTTGGTGTTGCTAATGATTTGCGATTCACCGACATATTGATCATCAATTTTTAGATAAGTCGTTGTGGTCCTTGAGAAGTTCTCTCTTATCTTATGATTTGCTGTTATTCCTATTGTGTATTTTCTATTTTGCACTCGGACATCGTCATCTTTTTTCAGTTTGATTTGATTGAGGTCTTCTAGGATTTCTTGAATGAGTGAGTCGTCTTCGATTGTCGTGCGTGCTGCGGGTTCGGCTCTGTCTCCAGATAAGTCGTTCACTGTTATGGAGATGCTTCTAATCTCGCTATCTTCGGGAACGAGGTCCTGGAATGTTGTGTATTTGGTTTGGTTGATTAGGAGAATGGTTCCGAGAATGATAGTGAGTGTTACGGCAAGTAGCGCGATTTTATTCTTGATGAAACGACTTAGTAGAAAGATAAGCGCCGTTAGGAGAATGGCTATTAGTAGGTAATGGAATAGTTGCCATGATAGATCAAAGAAAAGGTTCATAACTACCTCCTCCCCTTCCTTTGTGTCACATTAGGGTTAAAGCGACTGCCACTCGTTCGGCAATCGCTCTCGTTACTTTATTGTTTAAATGTTAACCCTTCTTCTTCTAATAGAGTTCTCATTGTTGGGATGGAAGCTGGGCCAATCCCGTGGATTTTTAGGATTTCTTTTTCGGTATGGGTTGAGAGTTTTTGCAGTGTGTCGATGCCTTCGTGGAGCAAGGCACTTCTTGCAGGTGAACTGAGTTTTGAAAGGAAGCCGCTAGAGGGCTTATTCTCTTTGTCACACGTAGGGCAACTTGTGCAGTCACTGCTTTTGTAATAGGTATGTCCTTTATCGCACGTTCTTAAGGTTTTTTCTGTTGGCAATTGGATCCCTCCGAATATATTATTATTTATTTATGTATTATGTGTTGCTCTTTTGTTTGCGCGACGTTCTATCCCAAAGTAAACAGCAGCGAATAGAAACAGGATAGTCGATACAAATAGAACGATTCCATTCCACTCGCCTTTAAAGATCGTTACATTTACAAGGATCATTGTATGCATGAGAGCCACAATCATAAATAGGATCGAGTACGTTTTCATGAACAGACACCTCCAGTAGAAAACGGTCATTTCTTGTTTAGCCATTAGATTGAGTAGAGGATTTCCTCCATCATTTTATCCTTTATCCACGATTCGTGGTTTTGTATTTCTCACCTTTGCTATCATAGGTAATCCATTCACCAACAGGATCGCCATGATCAAAGTGCCCTGAACGCTTGATCGTTCCATCGGCGCGATACCATTCCCAATAACCTTCTGGCTGATCTCCAATTATTTTACCTTTTGACCAGATTGTTTTTCCGTTCGCATGATATTTGATCGTGTATCCATCGATGACTTCTAATTTCTTTTCTTTGACGCTCTTCGGTTGCTTCATGTCACATTTTTCATTTTCCATCGCTTACCTCCGTGTAGCTATTTCATATTATGAAAACTGTATCATCTTGTTTGGTAAATGAAATGCCTCCACATTGCTAGTTCAATTCTATTTTTTCCAACATAGTCGATTGATAATATTTACTTTTTGATGATTGAACATTGAAAGTACATAATATCAATGAGATTAACAACATAACCACAGCTCCTGTAATAACCGCAAATTGAATCGAAAGAACTTGTGCAAAGAGTCCTATCATCACAGTCGTTATGATCGTAAGTACTGCTTGGACCAATCCATATATACTTCCTATTCTCCCCATCACCTCAACAGGAATATTGTTCTGATAAAAAGTAAGAAAACCTGTATTTGCAAATGCAAGAAAGAAAGCAAGAAAGAAAGCAAGAACAAAGAATCCTATTGCAGCGATTAGAAACGAGTTTGAACATGCGTAAATGATATACCCAACAGATACAAATATTGAACCGAAACCAATCATCAATGAAATCGCCATCTTCTTAACAATAAGTGTGTTAAGAAACGCTCCAGCAATGATCCCCGCACCCGCAACGCTTACTAAAAAGCCGTAATCACCATCTGATAAACGAAGAACTTCTTTTGCAAAAGCAGCTTCTAATGAATCAACAGCAGCAGTCATCACAATAAATGAATGAAACAAAAAGTAAATTAGCATGACATAGACGCTCTTCCTGCTGAAATTCAATACGACTTGAAAATCTTTCTTCAATAATTGCAGGGATAGCTTCTCACTCTTCGTAAGAGCTTGTGACTGTTTCTCTACATTAGGCATAAGTAAGGTGATTAACCCTGACAAAAATAAGGCAATCGCATTTATGATAATGGCAAGTTCAGGTGTCCCAATGATAAAAAGCACTCCCGCCAGAGCAGGTCCGAGAAGAAAAGCTCCAGAATCAATTAAACTTCTTAGCGAATTGAACCTCTTTCGTTGGTTGGAAGGAATTAATTTTGTCATATAAACCATCGATGCCGGGCTAAACATTGAAGTTGCCATACTAATGAAAAAGACCATTATATACAATAACACTAGAGATGTATGTAGTAACCCAGGTAGAAGAAATAAGCACAGTGCCCTACAAACATCGAGAAAGATCATCAAATTCCGCTTATTTAACCTATCAACAATGCTACCACACCAGAAATTAGTACATATCGTTGCTAAAGGGATCAGAATATAAAGGGCTGCTACGGCAAGAGGAGACCCCGTAATCTCGAATACAATTAAATTAAGTGCAAGTAAGTAAACCCACGCACCTACATTTGATACTCCTATGCTTAACAACAAAATAGAAGGATATTTCCACGATGCTACCAACTTCATCAAACCCACTCCTAAATTATATTTAACAAATAAAAAATCTCGCCCCAAGACCTTTGTCTTGGAGACGAGATTTTATAATCGTGGTACCACCCCAGTTTATTAATATGTCACCATATTAACCTTATCAGGTACGGCACTCATATGCTTATACCCTAACTCTATAACGGGAGTTCCCGTTACACCATCCCCTAAAAAAGGTTCCAATGTAATGCTCAGAGGCTTGGTTCAATAAAATCCTTCTTACTCCTTTTCAGCTGACGGAGCTCTCTGTGAAGAAGCCTTTTACCTACTCTTCTCTTCATAGCAAATCCAACGTATTTACATGTAAGTAATTCCATATTATAGCATTGATTTTTATAGGATGTGTACTTAAAAATTACTAAGTAAACATCCCACCAGCTATCGCTACCTTTGAGTACTATCACTAATTTGTGCTTTGTGCAAAAATGTCTATATTTAATGTCTTTAAAACGTCAATAGCATCTTTAATTGGTAATTTCGGTAACATAAATTCTTCTGAGACGACTGCTCTTATTTCTTCTGATGATGATAACGTTTTAACAGATGTTTCACCATTTGAATAACGTATACCGAACTTATTATTTACTAACGAAACACTTCTTTGTTTACGAGTTTGATATAGTTGGCATCTTAAAATCGTCATAAATGGAGCGTTAGGTTTATTAGATCTTTCTATTACATCATGAAAATCACGAACTTTAGCTTCTTTTCGGGAATCAAAGTGCCATGTTTTTCCGCTTTGTATTCCATTCGTGTAGCGAACATATTTATACCTATCTCTTTGTGGCTCTTCTGGTAATATAAACACTTCATCTTTCCCGAAAAAAGAGATATTCTTAAAATTTTCAAAACGTACTGGCTTAAAAAAGGGGGCAGCGGCACCACAATCAATATAAAAACGCTCATTATCAATCTTCACTATAATGCCCATGTGTTCTTCCCCAAGCATAACATGATAACAATCAAACCCTATCCCCCTTAATAAAACCAATAGGTTAGAATTTAAAGTGTAGCAAGTTCCTCCAAAGTTGTATTTGTTAAAATTCTTAGTAAATAACTCAAATGAAGGTATCTCAAAATTATTATAATGATGATCTTTAAAATAAAGTAGTTTGCTGATATTCTCAAAAGGAAACGTATTTAACTGCGCATTACAAATTTGTTCTAAATAATGATATGTTGGCTTCTCTAAATGTAAATTAAGACAATCCAAATAGTTAGTGATAGCATCAGTTATTTTTGCCAGTCCATTCTACCTCCTCTTTGGCCTTGTTTAAATCATCGCTCTAGTTGAAGAAGCGTTTGCTTTATTTTTAATAACACATCCATTAATCCCAATAACATTGTAAACTACGGACCAAATTCAATTAGACCAGTAAATAATAGGATAATCGTGATGATCCAAAATAGAAAGAAAGACGAGGAGAGAATGAAAGAGAGAATAGGAATTAGATTTTTTTCTGTTTTCTTAACGATCCCAATTGTAGATAGCACCATCCCTATACCTGTAAGCGTGAATGTTATAACATCCCCAACCAAACTTCCAATATTCGCTATTCTTGTCGGTGTTACAAAAACAATAAAAAAACAAACGATCCCAATGGCTAGAGACATATAACTGATCGTTCCGTACTTCTTTTGTGTAGTCGTTTCAATTTCCATCTAAACACAACCTTTCACAATCTTATAAAACCTGAAACTAAAGAGTATGTTGCGACAATAAAAGAGAGAATCCCAAAGAACCTTGCCACTTTAACTTTGTCTTTATCTTCTACTAATCCATCTGTAAACCCTAACATGAAAAATGAAATAAAATTAAGGTTTTTTTTAATACCAATAAAGTATGATACTACATAAAATAAAACGCCTATTAAAATAAGAATAAGACTTAGAACCATTTTGCACCTCTTACAAAATAAAAAGTTATTATCTCTTTTTAAAAAAGGTTAAAGACAACTGTTCACTATGACTTCTTTAACATTCGCATTTCATTTCCTTTATTATAATTCGTCAGTTATCAAATTGGTATATATTTGAAATTATTTGTAGCAATTTAGGTTTATCACTCGCTCTTAAAATCCTGACAGTCTTTTGAATAAAGACAAAAAAACATCCCTTCACAATGAAAGGATGTTTACTATTTTACAGTCTCTTTGCACCTAAATAACGTGATTTCCAGTAAGAGTTGTTCATGCTTGCAACGGTTACGCCCGTTGATGAACCACTATGTAGGAATTGGCCGTTGCCGATGTAGATTCCGTTATGAGACGGGCCTTTTGAGATCGTTTCAAAGAAGACGAGGTCTCCAACTGCTGGTTGAGAAACCGTTGTTCCTGCTGCCCATTGTTGTGCGACAGTACGTGGAATCGAAACGCCCTGTTTCTTAAATAAGTATTGTACCAATCCACTACAGTCGAATCCGCTTGGCGTTTGTCCGCCCCAAAGGTATGGAACGCCAACGTAGTTTGCACCGTCAGCGACGAGATTCGTCATAAGTGCTGCGCGGTTTGTTGTTCCTCTTGATGGTTCTGCTGTTTGGTTCGAAGAGGAAGATGATGAAGAAACGTTGTTCGACGATGATTGGTTCGTCGCCACTTGGCTTAGCTTGTTCATCGTTTGTGGACCCGCAACACCATCGACTGATAAGTTATGTATGCGTTGGAATTCACGTACAGCTCTTGCTGTTACTTCCCCGAAGTAGCCAGTTGGTTCCTGGTTGAACACACCCACCGAGCGTAGTTGTGATTGTAAGTTTCTGACGGCTGAACCGCTGTTGCCCACTCGTAGTAAGTTCGATGAAGCGGGAGCTTGTACAACTGTGTTCGCTGTTTGTGTTACGTTTCGTTCTGTTGTTACCGTATTGTTAGAAGGCAGTGGCTCGTTTAACAATTGCGATAATGTTTGTGGACCGACAATGCCGTCTACTTGAATGCCTTTTGCACGTTGAAAGTCACGTACCGCAGCTTCTGTTACGCGCCCGTATTGACCTGTAATCGAGTGCTTGTAGTAGCCTTGTTCTTTCAGCTTATGTTGCAGCTGCTCGACATCTCTTCCTGATGAACCGAAGCGAAGAAGATTGGAGCTGATGCTTGTTGAAGCTTGAGATGAAGACGACGAAGAAGATGATGCTTGTCCACCCATTTTTGCTAGTAAAGCTGATAGAGTTTGAGGACCCGCGATCCCATCGACTTGCAAGTTATTCTTTCTTTGGAAGTCACGAACCGCATCGGCTGTGATCTGTCCATAATATCCTGTTGACCGTTCAAAATTGAAATGACCTTTGCTCTTTAATGCATCTTGTAGTTCTTTCACGTCCGGATGTGACATTCCTGTTCTAAGCGTTTGGTCGCCAAGCGCTGCATCAGCCATTTGCGGGGCAGCTAAAAAGATCCCCGTCGCAAATGTCGACGAGATGACGACTTTTCGAAGTGTTGACGCTTCCTTCATCTACAGAATACCTCCTTTTACACCATAAAATACCGATTTTCTCTCATTTTACATTGGCATTACTAGATTTACTAGTTATTTCGGGTGTTTGTTACACAATTTTAATAGTTTACGAGAGATTCGGGTCTTTTGTCGTGTAGATTTGTGGAGAAGTGATGAAGCGGTGTCTGTTATCATGTATAATCATTTTTGGTGATTCGATGAAAAAAACAACGATTTGGTGGTGTGTCGCACTCATTTGGTGCCTCGGAATTGCGATCGCGACACGGCAGCCTTTTTTAACAGGAGATGCGACAGAGGAATTGGTGCGGAATCCATTTTTCGATTCGGCAATCGTCAATTAC
Source organism: Halalkalibacter krulwichiae (assembly GCF_002109385.1). Classification (NCBI taxonomy): domain Bacteria; kingdom Bacillati; phylum Bacillota; class Bacilli; order Caryophanales; family Bacillaceae; genus Halalkalibacter; species Halalkalibacter krulwichiae. The sequence continues at coordinate 4,159,008 of NZ_CP020814.1, forward strand.
TTCGGTCGAAAGTTTGTTCACGTAGCAGCGTTTGGGCTGCTGGCGCTCTTCTTTTGGCTCGCATTAGAAGGAAAGAAATATCGCTATGTGCTTGCCTGGGGGCTGGCAACTGCGTACGGAGCGGTCGATGAATGGCATCAATCGTTCATCCCAGAGCGGTCTGGCCTTTTTAGCGATGTGTTAATTGATTCAGCAGGTGCGGTGCTCGTGCTTGGTGCGGTGTATTGGTGGCAGCGGCGGAAACGGGTTGTGGAGTGATCGGTCATCTGAGTTCAGGCAGGTTGTGCTTGCCGGACTCAGATGACCTTTTCATTAAAACATCGACTCGACTTCGCCTGTTTTGCGGTCCACGGTGTACCAACCTCGCGTTTGTGTGTGCGCCGTGTCTCCTTCGCCGCCGATGACGTCAAATACTTGAATAACGAATTTGCCGCCTTCTTCGCGGTCTACAATGATTCTCACTTCTTCATCATAGAAAATTTCTAGATGTGCTTTTAGTTCCTCGATTGCTTCTTCTTGCGTAAGGCGTTCTGTTGCTGGCTCTTCAGCTCGGGTTTCTTCATCGCCTTCTGTTGCTTCTTGGTTGTTCTCTTCTGTTGATGGTTCTTCTTCTACGTTCTCTTCTGTGTCTTCTGTTTGTTCGATTTCTTCTGTTTCTTGTTCAGGAAGCTCTGTTTCCTCTACTGGGGCCTGTGTGCAGGCAGCGAGTAGGAAGATGAGCATGGTTGTTAGTAGGATGTAGCGCATCGGGTACCTCCGGTTAAGATTTGGTTATGATAAGAGTAGCATATTTAAGGGGAAAAATCTCTTGGGGAAAGGAAGGAACCCACACTTTTTCGGTGTGGGTTCCTTCTATTGTCATTTGCTTTGACGGTATTTAATTAAATCAGCAATCGTAATTAGTTTCAGTTGATGCGTTTTTGCGAACATTTCTAACTCGGGAAGGCGCGCCATCGTGCCGTCTTCTTTAATGATCTCACAGATGATGCCTGATGGAGAGGCTCCGCATAGTTTGGCGAGATCGACCGCTGCTTCTGTATGGCCTTCACGTTCTAGCACGCCGCCTTCTTTTGCGACTAGTGGAAAGATGTGACCTGGTCGTTTGAAATCAGAAGCAATCGCATCGTCGGCAACGAGCGCTTGAATCGTATCCGTTCGTTCTGGCGCGGAGATCCCAGTTGTATTCGTTATATGGTCAACACTTACGGTAAAGGCTGTTTGATGGGAGTCCGTGTTTTGTTGCACCATCGGCTCTAGCTCTAGTTTATCGGCTCTTTCCTTTGTAATTGGACAGCAGACCAAGCCTTTCGCATGAGTAATCATGAAATTAATGATTTCTGGGGTTGCTTTTTCTGATAGCGCTAACAAATCTCCCTCGTTTTCGCGGTCTTCATCATCGACAATGACGATCATCTTGCCGTTCTTTAAATCCTCAATTGCTTCTTCTATTGAATGGAACATCTCGTTCGCCCTCTCTTTTTGGCTTACATCACATTGATGTTGTATTGCTCTAATCGTTGTTTTTCTTCGTCGCTTATTTGATTGTCGATAATGAGTGTATCGATCTCATCTGTTGATGCAAAGGAGACGATCGACTTTTTGCCGAATTTCGTATGGTCTAATAAAGCAACGACTCGATTAGACGCTCGAACCATTTCTTTTTTCAGTTCCACTTCATACACATTAAAGTCCGTTAAACCATTCTCATAATCAAAACCACTCGCAGATGTGAACATAATATCGACGTTAATCTTATCTAATACGCCTGCATCAATCGTGCTTTCAAGCGCACTCGAGCCAGGGCGGATGACGCCACCAATTAAGATGACCGTGAATTCCGGGACGTCTCGTAACTCAAGCGCCGTATAGATTCCATTTGTCACAACCGTTATCCGCTTTCGATCAGGGCTGTCTTTTAACCGTTTTGCTAGTTCAAGTGCTGTTGAGCTTGCATCGAGCAGGATGCATTGGTTTTGTGTCACCAACTTTTCCGCTTTTGTACTGATTAAGTATTTCTCTTCTTTGTTTTTCTTTTCGCGTGTGGAGAAGCTATATTTATTGGCGTCATAGTCTAATAGAACAGCTCCGCCATGTGTTCGTTTCAGAAGGCCTTCTTTTTCCATGTCATTGAGGTCGCTTCGTAATGTCGCTTCTGACACGTCTAGGATTTGCGATAATTCTTTTACAATGATTCGTTGATTTTTATCGAGGTGCTGCATTATCGCATTTCGCCTTTCATGCATTAACATTTTTCCCACTGTCATCAACCTTCCGTTTACAAATATCCTATCTTCATCATATTTCATTCGTCAGTGAAGTTCAATCAATTCGAAAAAAAACAACCAAAAACAAAAGGTAATGAAAGATTTTAAAAGAATTCAATACCATTTTTCGTATGGCTTTTGTTGCATTAGCATCGTTTGCCCTAAAAAGTTAAGGGAACCGAAAGATAGGGCCATGCTAATGTTTGGTCATCCTATAAGAAGGAAAATGAGCAGATTCATAGAAAGATGAAGCTGCTCATTTCGTTCACATTATAGGATCAACAAAACTCGCCTTCTTATTGAATCGTATAGCCGCCATCGACGACAAAGACGGAACCTGTTGCATAGCTAGAAGCTTCAGATGCAAGATAAATTGCCAGTCCCCCTAATTCAAATGGCTTTCCTAAGCGCTTCATCGGGATATAATCAAGCACATGTCTTAACTCGCCACCCTCGGCAAAGAGTGGTTTGGCCATGTCTGTTTCCATATACCCTGGTGCGATCGCATTAACACGGATGTTGTGCGATACCCATTCATTCGCCAAGCATTTCGTCATCATTGCGACAGCTGCTTTCGATGTGTTGTACGCACATTGTGCCTCAGTGTTCGCAATGAAGGATGACATCGAGGCAATGTTAATGATCGATCCTCCGCCTGTTTCCATCATCTTCACGCCCGCTAACTTTGAGACGAGGAAGACACCATTCACATTGACTTCCATCGTTTTATTCCAATCTTTCAGGCTCATTTCTTCCGCTTTAATCTTTTGACAAATGCCGGCGTTGTTGATGACGATGTCAATTTTGCCAAATCTTTCAACCGTTGATTCAATCAGCTTTTCGACTTCGTCTTCGTTTGTGACGTCAACTTGTACCGCTAACGCTTCGACGTTGTGTTCTTGTTTTAATTCTCCAGCCGCTTGTTCAACGTCGTTTAAATTCAAATCTGCCGCTACGATATTTGCTCCTTGTTGGGCAAGGGCATTTGCCATCTCTCTTCCTAACCCTCTGCTTGCCCCTGTGATGATCGCTGTTTTTCCACTTAAATCAAAAAGGTTTTTGTAATCGATCATGCTCTTCCCTCTCCTATCCTCTTTTTCTGTTATCGCTTACACATCTCTTTTTTTAAGAGGAGCAGCGTCGGGCGAACGAGCTGCTCCCTTTCGTTGTTAAGACAGTAGGTTCTTAAACGAATTAACGACGTTTTCTACAGTAAATCCGTACGCTTCGATTAGTTTTTCTCCTGGGGCAGACTGGCCGAACTCATCAATGGCTAGTACGTCACCGTGATCGCCAGTGTATTTATGCCAGCCAATGGAAGAACCCATCTCGATTCCTAAACGAGGTTTCACCGCTTGTGGAAGGACGCTCTCCTTGTACTCGCGTGACTGCTTTTCAAAGCGATCCCAGCTTGGCATGCTGACAACCCCTACATGAATTCCTTCTTTTTCAAGCACCGCTTGTGCTTCAACTGCAAGAGCGACTTCTGAACCTGATGCAAGCAGTAGCCCTGCTGCTTCGCCGTTTGCTGGAGAGATTGTGTATGCCCCTTTTTTAACGCCTTCGTACGCTTGCTTCGATTCAACTAGTGTCGGTAAGTTTTGACGAGTTAACACGAGTGCTGTTGGCTCATCCTTGCTTTCGACTGCAAGCTTCCATGCTGCAACGGTTTCATTGCCATCTGCCGGGCGAATCGTTGAGATGCCAGGCATCGCACGTAACGCGGCAAGTTGCTCGACCGGCTCATGTGTTGGTCCGTCTTCTCCAACAGCAATGCTGTCATGGGTAAAGACAAACATAACCGGTAATTTCATTAACGCGGACAGGCGGATCGCCGGGCGCAAGTAATCAGAGAAGACGAAGAACGTTGCTCCAAACGCTTTGACACCACCATGTAAGGCCATTCCGTTCACCGCTGCTCCCATCGCGAATTCACGTACACCGAACCAGATGTTTCGACCGCTGTAGTCGGTTGCGTGATAGTCAGCTTCGCCTTTTAACAATGTTTTGTTAGAAGACGCAAGGTCAGCTGAACCGCCGATTAGCTGCGGGATGTTTTTCGCTAATGCATTTAGCGCCTCTCCTCCTGATGCACGGCTTGCGAGACTGTCTTCGCCTTTACGATAGATTGGGAGATTCTGATCCCAGTCGTCTGGAAGGTCGCCAGCGATTGCCGTTTTGAATTGGGAGGCAAGCTCTGGATGTGCTTGTTCATACTCATCAAGTAGTTGATTCCAAGCTTGTTCCTTCTGAGCGCTTTGTTGTTTCAGTGCTGCAAAATGGTCTTTCACTTCTGTTGGCACATGAAACTCTTCTTCATTCGTCCAGTTGTAATGATCTTTGACGAGCTTGATCTCTTCTTTTCCAAGTGGCGCACCGTGAGAGTCCGACTTGCCGCCTTTGTTCGGCGAACCGTAGCCGATCACCGTTTTCACTTCAATTAACGTCGGTTGTTCCGTGTTTTCTTTTGCTTGTTGCAGCGCTTTTGCAATCACTTTTGTATCATTGCCATCTTCGACACGAATGACTTGCCAGTTATACGCCTTAAAGCGGTCTTCTACGCTTTCGCTAAACGATAGGTGAAGATCGCCGTCTAGTGAAATGTCATTGGAATCATAGAGGACAATTAAGCGACCTAGCTTCAAGTGCCCTGCAAGTGAAGCCGCTTCGGCTGAAACTCCTTCCATTAAGTCACCGTCACCGCAAATGCTGTACGTGTAATGGTCGACAACCGGATAGGATTCGCGGTTATACGTTGCTGCCAATTGTCTTTCTGCCATTGCCATTCCAACGGCCATCGCAATTCCTTGTCCGAGTGGTCCTGTTGTTGCGTCAACACCAGGTGTGTGGCCAAATTCAGGATGTCCCGGTGTCTTACTTCCCCATTGACGGAACGATTTTAAGTCATCGATAGAGACGTCGTACCCTGTTAAATGAAGCAAGCTGTATAACAGCATCGAGCCATGTCCAGCCGATAATACGAAGCGATCACGGTTGAACCAGTTTGGATTCGCTGGATTGTAGTTCATAAAATCATTCCATAAAGTATAAGCCATCGGCGCCGCTCCCATTGGCATCCCTGGATGTCCGGAACCCGCTTTTTCAATTGCGTCGATCGCCAATGTGCGGATCGTATTGATCGATAGCTGATCCACGTTTACAGTTGTCAATTGTTCACTCATTTCATTTCCCCCGATGCTAGATGATGAGATTTAATATATTGATAGGTTTTCACATCGCCGCCAATCGCAACAAACGATTCGGACTGCAAAAGGCCGTTTTCCCTTTTCTCGATGCCTTTTACTAAAAGTCCCTCGGTAATGCCTGTTGCCACAAAGAAGCATTCGTCTGAGCGGACGAGCTCATCCATCGTTAGTTTTTTCTCTGGTTCTGTAATGCCCATTTCGAGACAACGTTTGATTTCCGCTTCATCTTGCGGAACGAGTTTTGCTTGGAAGTCTCCGCCTAAGCATTTCAAGGCAACGGCAGTGATCACACCTTCTGGGGCTCCGCCCGTTCCAACTAACATATCAACTTGGATTTCATCAATCGCTGTCGCAACCGCTCCTGAAATATCAACATCCGGGAAAAGCCTGATGCTTGCACCGAGAGCGAGCACTTCATTAATTAATCCTTCGTGTCGTTCACGATTTTGAATCATTACAGTAAGCTCTGTTACGTCTTTGTTCATTGCTTTTGCAACAGCCATCATGTTGTCTGTTAGCGATGCGTCAATATCAATGCAGCCTTTTGCCTTTGGCCCAACTGCCATTTTCTTCATATACATATCAGGTGCATGAAGCAGGCTTCCTCTTGGGGCGCAAGCGATTACGGTAAGAGAGTTTTCCTGTCCGGTTGACATTAATGTCGTTCCTTCAACGGGGTCGACCGCGATGTCGATATGAGGACCGTTCCCTGTTCCTAGCTCTTCGCCGATGTAGAGCATAGGAGCTTCATCCATTTCTCCTTCTCCGATGACGACAACTCCAAGCATATCGATCTCATTCATCGCCTGGCGCATCGCTTCTGTCCCCGCACCATCTGCTTCGATTTTGTTTCCTTTTCCGACCCACGGGTAACTGGCGACGGCTGCCCCTTGAGAAACCGAGACAAAATCCATAGCGAGCTTCTTCAAATCTGCAGTCGATGTAATCGTTGTTTTCGCGCTCATGGTCTTCCTCCTTAATAATTGTATAAAATTATAATACTTATGTATATTTATACAATTATAGTGATAAGTAACCAGCCCTGTTCGCGTATTGTGAACAGATTGTGTTAAGTGACATCGATTTCACCAATTGATGAAATCGATGTCTTATTCGTTCAGCTATTAAACTGTTTGGTTCGCTGTAATGGTCTGATGAAACGTTTCAAGAATAAGGTATGCAGATGTTGCACCAGGGTCTTGATTTCCAATTGAACGCTCTCCTAGTCGGCTTGAACGCCCTCTTTTTGATAGAAGATCTTTCGTTGATTCCATTCCTGTCTTTGCTGCAGCTACGACTTTGGCAAAGCCCTCAACAAAGTCTTCTGTCGATTGAAGCTCTTTCAAACTTTCAAGTGCTGGTTGCAGTGTATCGACCATCGTTTTGTCGCCGACTTCTGCTTGCCCGCGTTCTTTAATTCCTTCGATAAAGGCAATCCAGAATTCTTTTACGTCTTCGCCTGTCACTTCTGTTTTGTTTTGAACAACTTTCGCTCCTCTTAAGAAGCCTGTTGCATACAATGGCCCAACCGAAGAGCCAACTGCACTTAGGAAGGTACGACCTGTCGTAATGCAAATGCGGCCGCAATCTTCTTCGTCTTTTAATTCGTCTTGTAGCTTTTCATTAATTGCTTGCCAGCCGATTGACATCGTCACGCCATGATCTCCATCGCCTAGCTTGCGATCTAGCTCACATAAGTAGTCTTTGTTTTCTTCCATGACCTCAACAACATTTTTTAAATAGGTTAATAGATCTTTTGCCGTGAATTTCATCGTCATTCGCACCCTCTCTTATTTTTGTACATACATTGGGCAGTCTGCCGTTTGGTCTACTAATTCTTTTAACTCATCATCTAGCTTCATAATTGATACAGAGCATCCACCCATTTCAAGCGATGTGCTATAATCGCCAACGTACGAACGGTGAATCGTAATGCCCTTCTCACTTAGCATCTTTTCTACTTTTCTAAACATAATGTATAGTTCCATTCGAGTAGTCGAACCTAAGCCGTTTACTAATACAGCAACGTCTTCTCCTTCAGCAATCGGCATATCGACTAGAATGTCGGCTACTAAACGCTCAGCTACTTCATCAGCTGTTTTCAGTTCGCCTTTTTCAACACCTGGCTCACCGTGATGACCTAGGCCAATTTCCATTTCATTTTCTCCAAGTTCAAAGCTCGGCTGTCCTGTTTGCGGCAGTGAACAAGGGGTAAGACCTACGCCCATCGAACGCGTGTAATCATTTGCTTTGTTTGCAACGCTTACAAGCTCTTCAAGAGAATAGCCCTTTTCCGATGCAGCACCCGCTACCTTCGTCACGAAGAACTCTCCAGCAATCCCTCTACGCTTTTCCTTCTCTTCTTTCGGTGCTGATGCGACATCATCTGTAACGAGAACCGTACCAACTTGAATGCCATGCTCTAGATCAGCAAGCTCTGCCGCCATCCCGAAATTCATGACATCTCCTGCGTAGTTTCCATAAATATAGAGAACGCCCGCGCCTTTATCGATCACTCTTGTCGCTTCTAAGATCGGATCTGGTGGTGGAGAAGCAAAGATGTTTCCAACTGCAACGGCGTCAGCCATTCCTTCGCCAACATAGCCCATAAATGCAGGCTCATGACCAGAACCGCCTCCGATGAGGACCCCAACTTTTCCATCTTTCGTTTCTTTCGCTGTCACAATCGAGCGTTTATTTTCAGCAAGCTGCTTCACATGATTTGGATGCGCTTTAATATATCCTTCTATCATTTCATCTACAACGTTAGTAGGGTTATTGATTAGTTTCTTCATATTAAATGCTAACTCCCTTCAAGAATTCCTTTTCCTTATCCATGATTTGCTGTACTTTTCTAGCTGAGTTCCCTCCAGGAAATTCAGATTCTAAATAGACTTTCACAATGTTCTTAGCTGGCTCGATCCCGATCACCTTCGCTCCCATTGTTAAGATTTGGGCGTTGTTGCTTTTTTGCGCGCGTTCTGCAGAATACGTGTCATGGCAAAGTGCTGCTCTAATTCCTGGTACTTTCCCTGCTGCAATCGCAACACCAATCCCCGTTCCACATACAAGAACTCCTCGATCAAGTTTGTTTTCGTTAATGTCATTTGCGACATCAAACGCAACTTGAGGATAATCTACTTCGCTGCAAGCATCTTGGCAACCATAATCAACCACTTCATATCCCAATTCTACCATATAATCTTTTAAATTTTCTTTCATTTCGTAAGCATTATGATCTGATCCAATTCCAATTTTCATTTCACTTCGCCCTCTCTCTGTTTGTTTTCGTTTCACTTATCTGTTTTTCGTTTATATGTTTATTTTTTCATTTTAACAATTAAAAGTCAATTACTTTTTTCGTTTTCTTTCGTTTATTTTTATTTTAAAGGTAAAAAGAAAAATAACGTCCAGCATTTAAGAAAATGGGACGTTATTTCTCTTTCGTAGATCCATGAATCACTGAGCAGCTTTAATATCGCTAAGCTCAACCGGCTGATCTTGCCCTTCGTTCTTAGGCAATGTGACAAACTTCATCAGAATCGCACTGACGACATGTAAGCCTGTAAAGATCCAGATGATTCCAACAGTTCCTACCGTACCGATGAAAGCGCCTACAATAACCGGCCCGATAAACGTACTTAATCCAGCTCCAAGGTTCAAGATCGACATCGCCGCTCCTCTGTTTTCAGGTGCTAGTGATGGAATCAAGGCAGATAGTGGAACATACGCAGCTAAGCAAGCTCCAAATGTAATCGCAATCGCTGTCGTTGCCCAGTAGTTCGCTCCCATAAAGTGAGGAACATAGTATAATCCAGCAAACGTTGCGGCACAACCAATTCCGCCAAACCACATAACCGTGTTTCTCCAACCTAATTTATCACCAACAATACCAAAGATCAGATTAAAGATAACATTACTCGTCCAAAGCGCTCCATAGATTTGCAACCACTCTGTTCTTGTGAAACCAATTTCCATCATATAACTTGGTAAAAAGACAACTAATCCATACGCCCCGGCTGTATTAATCGTTCGCACAATTCCACCGAGACCAATTTTTGGTTTCTCAAACGCAATTGTAATCCCTTTTGCGATGTATTTAACTGCATCTGCTTTCGTTTCAAATCGCTTCTTGTTCTTGTTGTTCTTGTCTTCTTTGTTTAATAGAATCGCAATCGTTGTTCCTAGCAATGTGAAGATTAGCGCACTCCATAATGTACGAATTTCTCCTAAGTAAGGTAGAGCGAAACTAGAGTAATAAGCTCCTAGTACGTTCAGACCGCCTGCAAACGAAACCCAGAACCAACCTACAGCTGTTCCTAGTCTTTCTTGCGGTGCGTGATACGTCAACCACACTAAGAACGAATACGCAAATAACGGATAACCCAAACCACGCAACGCATACGTCGGAATCATAACTCCAAGATTCATCGTCGGAATCCCTGCTGTTAAGAAGACGAGTGTTCCCGCAGTGAACATCGCCACTCCCCAGATCATCGCTTTTCTAGCCCCTAAGATCTCAGCAAGTACTCCAGATAACCAGGCAGCAATTGCAACCGCAAAACCATACACACTAAACAATAGAGCTGACTGTTGGACGGTTAATCCACTATCAATTAAATAAGAAGATAACCAACCAAGCTCAAGCCCTTCCCCGATCATAAAGATCATGACCCCAAGATACCCTAAGGCCATCTTTGGATCCATACCCATTCTCCCTAACAATCCTTGGTTCATACAATTACCACCTTTGTTATTTTAATGGAGAAGTAGATTTCAAGGGCAAAATCTACTTCTCAAAGTGATTATAGATTTGGTTTCAAAATAACTTTCAAAGAGTCTCTTCCATTTTTCACAAGGTCAAAACCTTCTTTAAAGTCTTCTAATGCTAATTGATGCGTCACAACGCCTTCTGTCGGCAAGTCGCCATTGCCAATTCCTTTAATGACAGGCTCATAGCAGTAAGGACCTAAGTGAGAACCTAAGACATCAAGCTCTTTACGGTCACTAATAATACTCCAGTCAACCGTTACCGGCTCTTTAAAGACACTGAACTCTACAAACGTACCAAGCTTACGAATCATTTTCAGTCCTTGCTCGACTGACTTCTGAGCACCAGTTGCTTCTATATAAACGTCACATCCATAACCTTCCGTTAAATCTTTAACGATCTTATCCGCATCTTCCTTCGCTGGGTTGATGACAAGGTCTGCCCCAAACTGCTTCGCAAGCTCTAGACGATCATCGAATAAATCAAGCACGATTAACTTCTCTGCTCCCGACTTCTTGATTGCCCCAATCATCCCTAACCCTAAAGTTCCCGCACCAGCAAGCACGACTACATCGCCAAGCTCAATCTTCGCGCGCTGTACAGCATGCATCGAGCACGCATACGGCTCAATTAAAATCGCCTTTTCAATTGGAAGTTCATCAGGCACTTTATAGTTGATTGCTTCTTTTGTAAACTTCATATATTCAGCCATTGCACCATTTACATTGTTTTGGAAACCGTAAAGGTCATGCTTTTCGCACATCCAATACTGGCCTCTCTTACAAAAACGACACTTCCAACAAGGAACGATTTGCTCAGAAATCACTCGATCCCCAACTTCAAATCCTTCCACACCTTCCCCTAACGCAACAACATGACCGATAAACTCATGCCCCGGAATCATCGGAGCCTTTATGTAAGCCGGTTGTTCTTCATCTCCCCAGAAACTAGGAGCGCCGTCATACGCTTTTAAATCCCCTGCACAAATTCCGCAAGCTTCTACTTTCACAAGCATTTCACCCGCTTCAATCGTCGGTACCGGCACCGTCTCTAAACGGTAATCCCCCGGTGAATACGCTACAACTGCTTTCATTTCTGTTGGAATATTTGCACTTTTACACATGAACAACTCTCCCCTTTTATTTGTTTTGCTAATTTTTGTAACTTTTATTAAAAGCGCTTTCATAATCAAAACAAAATGAAAGAAAACCTCCATTATTGAAAACACTTACATTTCTTTAATTTGTTTTCATTTCCTTTCAAAAGCACCTTTTGTTTCTTCGAGTATATTATAAGCACTTTTGTACGTCAATCATTTTTTTCTTTTATTTTCGTTTTATATTTCCGTTCGATAAAAAACGAAAATAAATACAGGCTGTGTTTTCGATATAGAAACTCAGCATATAATGTTAAAATAAGGAAAACAGAATGGAGATGCTGCTATGGAGTTTGCGATCATCCTCTTGCTTATATTTCTAGTAATCTACGAACCGGTTATTGGCTATTTTGATTATCAAAAGTTCAAAAAGAACGTGAAAACCCATGATCAAGCGCGACGAAACTACTACCTCAATTCCATCATCGGCTTGTGGATTCCCACTCTCTATATTTTTTTAATCGTCGTGTTTACAGATCTCACTTTTGCTGAGATTGGACTCACCCTTCCTTCGATTAACACTGAACCATTGGGTGCTGTTGTGACGTATTCGGTGGTGGGGCTCGCTTGTCTGTATTATGTTGGCATCCTTTATTACTTTATTGGCTACCAGGTCAGTTCGAAGATTCGAGCGTCTTTCATGCGAGCGAAAGAAAAGGAATATGAAAAGACGGAGTTTCAAGAAATCCTCCCTCAAACGAAGGAAGAGAAAAAGCTGTGGAATTATGTTTCGTTGACAGCGGGAGTGACAGAGGAAGTCATTTATCGCGGGTTTCTGCTTTTTGCTTTGCCTTTCTTGTTTCCTCAGTTGAGCATTTGGCTTGTGATTCTCCTTGCCTCGCTTTTGTTTGGGCTTGCGCATACGTATCAAGGCTGGCTGATAGGAGTTTTCCGGACGATGGTGTTTGGAGTCTTCTTCTCAATTTTGTTCATTGCGCTAGGGTCGATTTTGCCTTTGATTGTGTTGCATGTGTTGATTGATTATGTCGCTAAACTTGGTGATACAACTTGAAAGCAAAGAACACACTGGCCTTCGGACCAATGTGTTCCTTATTGATGGTTATCCTATAAAGCACTACTTTTCAATTGTCTTTCTACTGGATAACTTGCGGCTCTGGATACTCATAGTCTTTTGTATCAACGGTCATCGTCTTGATTCGTTGGTCTTCTTCTGGCTTGTCACGGAAGTCGCGCTCGACATTGACGATCTGATCGACATGCTCGATCCCTTCAATCACTTTTCCAAAAGAAGCATACTGGCCATCAAGGCTTGGTGTATCTTCTACCATGATGAAAAATTGCGAACCGGCCGAATCCGGGTGCTGCGATCTTGCCATTGAAAGGACGCCGCGCTCATGGTTCAGTGGATTTTCAAAGCCATTATCAGTAAATTCCCCAGCAATCGAATAATCTGGGCCACCTGTCCCATCCCCACTCGGGTCGCCGCCTTGAATCATGAAACCTGGGATAACTCGATGAAATATAAGCCCATCATAGAACCCTTGCTCCACAAGCGAAATAAAATTTAATACCGTATTGGGGGCAATATGTGGATAAAGCTCAAGCACGATCTCCTCATCGTTCTCCAACGTGATCGTCACGACCGGATTTTCCTCGACATCGAGGACAATCGGCTCGTTTTCCTCAGCTTGTCCCCCTTCCTCTTGCCCTTCATCCACAGGATCCGGTCTTACTTGCTCCTCTTCCTGCGCTGTTCCACAGGCTGAAAGGGCGAATACAAGCGTTATCAACAACGTTATGAACATATTCCTCATTTCTAGTCCTCCTATCTTTGTGTTTTGTTTGATTTTACCATTGTTTGGACGGAAATTGTAATCGGAGGGTGTGGGTAATGGGGGAAGGTTGTTGATAGGTTAAGATTCGTTAAATGAATAGCGTATTCAACACATACATAATTCGTTTTTCTTAGTAAATATTAATTACATACATAGAAGTTATTCGAGATAATAATGGAGTGAAAAATTCAATGGAAAACAATCAACATATAGGTATGATGTCAATTGAAATTGGCGCTTTATGGAGTACGTATTTCTCAGAAACAACAACAAGGTGTATGATTATTCACTTTTTAGAGAACGTAGAGGATCCAGATATTGAATTACTTCTAACGAATGCATTAACCATCTGTAACAAACGCATTCCAAAGATTGAACAATTGCTTGGGAAGGAGAATTTTCCTATTCCTCAAGGGTTTACTGATAAGGATGTGCACTCAAAAGCTCCACGCCTTTTTTCCGATCCCTTTTATCTCTATTATATTTGGTTTATGAGTAGTATGGAATTACAAGCCCACTCATTATCAATGACATTATGCGCCAGAACAGATGTGAACGATTTTTACCGAGATGTTTTAAACGATTCTGCTGATACAGACATGAAGTCACGAGAATTAGCTTTGAAAAAAGGATACTTTATTCGCGCACCACACATTCCGACCCCCTCAAAGGTGGACTTTGTCAAAAGACAGAGTTTTTTAACGGGATGGTTCGGCGAACGAAGACCTTTAAATGCGCTCGAAATCACTCATTTGTTTAAAAATGCTATGACGAATACAATAGGCAATCTATTAATAACAGGATTCAGCCAAGTGACCGAATCAAAAGACATTCGCAACCTATTTGTTAGGGGAAAGGAAATTTCCGCTAAGCATGTTACTATATTTAATTCGATCTTAAAAGAAGAAGATCTTTCTTCTTTTGATTCCTGGGCGGCATATGTAACTGATTCAACCACTCCCCCATTTTCTGAGAAGTTAATGTTATTCCATATCACTTCATTAAACTCAGTAGGTATAGGTAACTATGGTATATCTATTTCAGCTAGTTCAAGAAGAGACCTTGGGACCCATTACACACGTTTAATGGGAGAAATCGCACTCTATACAGAAGATGGAGCGAATCTTATGATTGAAAAAGGTTGGATGGAACAACCACCTCAAGCAGCTAATCGAGATCAACTAATAAGATAATATTGCAATAACAATCTAAGAAACCTCACCTTGCTTTACTAAGGATAAGGCGCCTCTTAAGACTACATAAAACGGCAACGATGATTTCCATGAATAGGCATGTTTTCATTTATGAATAACTTTACTGGAATCGTGCTATAATAGTAGTTTAAGCTGTTCTAAGTAGGTAAAGAAGCGAGGAATGAATGGTGAAAAAATTTAAGAAGTTTTACTTAGAGATTACAAGTGTATGTAATCTTGCTTGTAGCTTTTGTCCACCGACAGAACGACAGAAGCAATTCATTTCTGTAGAGGATTTTTCTAAGAGATTAGACCAAATCAAACCACATACAGACTACATTTATTTACATGTAAAAGGCGAACCACTGCTCCACCCTAAAATTGACCAATTGCTAGACCTAAGTCATGAAAAAGGGTTTAAAGTCACGATCACAACGAACGGAACATTAATTAATAAAAAGAGAGAAAGATTATTAAATAAGCCTGCCCTAAGACAAATGAATTTCTCCCTCCATAGTTTCGATGGCCATATTGGTTCCAAAGATAAAGAGGGGTATGTCAAAAGCATCCTGTCTTTTATCAAAGAAGCAACAAGCCAATCAGAAATGCTTGTTTCCCTAAGGTTATGGAACCTTACACAAGATAATAAGACAAATATGGAAAAACAACGAAACAGAGAATTACTAGAGATTATTGAGAAAGAATTTGAGTTAGACTTCAAAATTGAAGAGAAGGTCGAACCAGGAAGCGGCATAAAAATTGCGGACCGCATCTATATCAATCAAGATTACGAGTTTCAATGGCCAGCGTTACACGAAGAAGAAGATGACGGCAAGGGCTTCTGCTATGGCTTGCGAAATCAAGCAGGCATTTTAGCAAACGGCACGGTTATTCCTTGTTGTCTAGACGGCGAGGGTGTTATCAACCTCGGAAACATCAATGAACATTCATTTTCCGATATTATCGAAATGGATCGCGCAAAAAATCTTGTAGACGGCTTCTCCCGTAGAGAGGCAGTTGAAGAACTATGTAGAAAATGCGGCTATCGCAAGAGATTTGGTAAATAGACAGAGAACCCCTCGATTCGGAGTCGAGGGGGTTCTTGGTTATATCGTTTATCGATTCGATTGAACCAACTCAATCGTCTCTTCCTCGTTATCCCATTTGATATACACTTTGACCTTCTCATTTTTTCTTACACCACCAGCACCAGTGCCGCTCCCCTCCATCGTAAAGGTCGTCGTCTCCAGTGGATTTTCAAGTCTCTTCGTAACGCCCCCGCCGCCACTTGCCGTCTCATACGAATACTCAAACGTTTCGATCGACTCGATCTCTTCAAGCGGGCCTTTATATGTCACTGTTAACTGATCTTCATATTCATGATGATAATAAGTCCGTCCGTTTTGAGGTCTAAATTCAGCCGTACCTTCGACCTCATATTGAGCCTCCCACTTCTCACCATCTCCAGTAAAAAGATAGTGATAATCACCAGACTCTTCCTCCGAACAGGCGGAGAGGAGGAACAACATCATAAGTAGTGCCAATCCTTTTTTCATTGTTTTCTCCTTTTCAATTCGTTGAAGGATATCTTCATTTTTTATGGAAGTGTTACACTTTAAGTACGAGGTCTTTCAAAAATAATTTCAAAATACGAGGCAGAGCCATACCCAGACGTCGCCGGCGCAAAGATTTGGATAAACCTCCACCCCTCTCTCGCATGCTCGGCAATAACTTCATGATAGTCCTCTTTCGGCTTGCTTGCCCAAGTTGTTAAATCAATTTTGACAAATTTGTATTCGTACATCGGATTACCCCCTACTTTGTTCGTTATACTTGATATACGATTGGGGTGGGTGAATCGTTTCAAAATTTTGTAAAATATAATCGAGGTGTCAATGTGTCTTACTTTAAACAAAGAATGAAGCAGTATAAAACCGTTTCAATAAGCTTATTGATCGGCTTTATTATCGTGACGTTGTTATTTGATAAACCAGATTATCCGAAAGCCCTACTTGCGATTGTGATTGGATTGTTGATTGGAGAAGCGTTCGTTTATTTGAAGTGGAGACGAAAAAATAAGTGACTGACCAGAGGGAAACTAGATGCTTGAAATACTTGCGAACATCGGCATGTCGATGGTGATCTTTCTGCGGGGAACGCCAGAGGATGAAAAGATTGAAAAGAATATTGAGCTGTTGCAAAGGGTGGCGTGGTTTCGAGAACTTTACTCAGAGAACGAAGAAGAGTTCAGGAAAGACCCCGACCTTCGTTACTTGATTGGTACAGCGAATGTGGAGAAATGTTTGGAGAGTGAGAAAAGGAGTGAGCAGTTGAGGCGGAGGGTGGAGAAATACAAGATAGTAGGCTAATGTTGTTTTCTGTTTTTTGAGTTATATGTATAGGAAAAGAACGAGCCCTACCGGATATCGGCGAGTTCGCTGTTTTTTCGGTGACTTTTTCCTGCTTTTCGGCTACTTCGCCTGTCTTTTCGGCGCACCCTCTTTTTTCAGCGACTTCCACCTGCTTTTCGGCTACTCTTCCTCTTTTTCGGCGACTCACGCTCGCTTTTCGGCTACTTCGCCTGCCTTTTCGGCGTCCGCTCTTTTTTCAGCGACTTCCACCTGCTTTTCGGCGACTCTTCCTCTTTTTCGGCGACTCACGCTCGCTTTTCGGCTACTTCGCCTGCCTTTTCGGCGTCCGCTCTTTTTTCAGCGACTTCCACCTGCTTTTCGGCGACTCTTCCTCTTTTTCGGTGACTCACGCTCGCTTTTCGGCTACTTCGCCTGCCTTTTCGGCGTCCGCTCTTTTTTCAGCGACTTCCACCTGCTTTTCGGCTACTCTTCCTCTTTTTCGGTGACTCACGCTCGCTTTTCGGCTACTTCGCCTTCTTTTTCGGCGCACCCTCTTTTTTCAGCGACTTCCACCTGCTTTTCGGCTACTCTTCCTCTTTTTCGGCGACTCACGCTCGCTTTTCGGCGACTCCGCCTGCCTTTTCGGCGCACGCTCTTTTTTCGGCGACTTCCACCTGCTTTTCGGCTACTCTTCCTCTTTTTCGGCGACTCACGCTACCTTTTCGGCACACGCTCTCTTTTCAGCGCACGCTCTCATCTCCTACCCACCACCAACTTCTTCACTCCATATATCCCTACCGCACTGCCGGCCATTGCGACAATCATGCTCGATGATAGAAAATAGAGTGCATAGTAGATTCCCGATCCTGCAACTAGATCAATCATTACAAAGGAGGAAATCGCTGCACTCTTGATTGTGTAGAAGACAAACGTTTCTCGTTGTTTCACCTCTGTCACGCACCTTTGGTTTTTACTTAGCGTATGACGAGGAAGTTTTGTCTCATTCGACTTTGTTTCGAGCAGGTAGCAGGTCAACTCGTTATGAGATTGACCTAGCTGCTTCTTCTACCGTTGCTTTCTTTTTTAACATGATGACAAAGAGTGTTGCCATGATGCATAGGAGGCCTGCTGTTAAAAACGTAATCGTATATCCATCGAAGATTTCAAAGAAATAACCTCCGAGAAAGGCTGCCACTCCTGCTCCAACTTGGTGGGCGGCGAAAACCCAGCCGTATATAATGACTCCCTGTTCCTTCCCAAAGTAATAGGAAGCGAGCCGGATTGTAGGCGGGACCGTCGCAATCCAATCAAGACCGTAGAAAACCGCAAATGCGATTAACAGAACGTATGAATTCATCCCAAGTGCATATGGCAATACGAGGAGGGACAACCCTCGTAATCCGTAATACCAAAATAGGAGCCAGCGGTTATCGAAGCGATCGGATAGCCAGCCCGAAGCCATTGTGCCGATAATATTGAAAATGCCCATAAAGGCTAATAAGCTCGCTGCATGCACTTCCGGTATCCCATGATGGGAGGATGCTGGAATGAAGTGCGTGCTAATTAATCCGACGGTTGAGAAACCACATATGAAAAAGCTAAGAGCTAAGATCCAGAATGGGACAGATCGTACGCCGAGTCCAAGTACATTGAACGCTTCTTTAATTGGGTTCTTGCTCTGATCTTTTTCATGTGGGATGTCCGTCGCGCCATAAGGCAATAACCCCTTGTCCTTTGGCGAATCTTTCATCCAAATCGCTACCAATGGAATGATCAGTAAACCTAGGATGAGAAACATCGAGATGCCGATTCTCCAAGAATACACATCTGATAAATACGACAGCAAAGGCAAAAAGAGCACTTGTCCCGCCGCCGTACTGGCCATGAGCAAACCGATTACAAATCCTCTTCGTTCTTCAAACCAGTTATTAGCCACATTTGCAGCAAGTACCGTCAGAAAGACACCACACCCAAAGCCAATCATAATCCCCCAAATAAGGTACAGTTGCCATATATGAGACATGATTAAGCTGATTACCATTCCTAGTACTAGTAGAACCATGCCATAGATCATCATTTTCGTGATCCCGATCTTCTCCATCGCTGCCGCAATAAACGGTCCTAGAAAGCCATAGAGTGTTAGATTAATCGCAAAGGCCAAGGAAATCGACGAACGAGTCCACTCAAATTCTAATTCCAGCGGCAGAAGAATCACACTAGAAACCGAGCGAATGCCTGCCGCTATTAATATTGCAAAAAAAGTAATCCAGACAATGACCCAGCCATAGTGGGTTTTCTTCATGTGAAACACTCCTTTAATGTTGCACCCGCTTCGTTTTCAAAAAAACTCTATGTAAGCGTTGCCTCTAAACTATTATTATATGACACGTAAAATAATGTAAGTATTAAAAATATTTATTTTATTTTTACATGATCTTTATTATAAGTTAATAATTACCTTTTATACTAGCAACTGTACTCAAATCTAGTAATTATAGGAGGAGTTAGTAATGAAGATGTTTAAGAGATTTTTGGCAACTGCTTTATGTTCTGCTGTTGTCGTGTCCGGATTTAGTCATATCCAAAAGGTGGACGCAGGACCTCCGTCGCACTCCAATGCAAAAGTGGACAATGTTATTTATATGATTCCCGATGGGTATTCGGCTAGTTACGCGACCAATTATCGTATTTATAAAGGGGAAGACCCCGTTTTAGATTCTATGCTTGTTGGAATGATGAAAACCAACTCAGCAGATAACTGGGTAACGGATTCCGCTGCAGCAGGGACCGCTATGGCAACAGGTGTGAAAACAAATAACGGAATGGTTAGTGTCACTCCTGATGGTGAACCGCTAGAAACGATTCTTCAAGCGGCCGGTGATGCTGGAAAGTCTACAGGTTTGGTTGCGACGTCTACCATCACGCATGCAACACCTGCTGTATTTGGATCTCATGTTGAATCTCGAGGTAGCGAAGCAGATATTGCCTTACAATTGGCAAATGAAATTGATGTCCTTCTTGGCGGTGGGAAAGCAAACTTCTTACCAAAATCTGAAGGTGGTAACCAAGAAGAGCGTCATTTAATTGATGAGGCGATCGAAAACGGCTATCAATTTGTTGAAACTAGAGAAGAGCTTTTAGCGCTTAATGGACAAGCCGACAAAGTATTAGGATTATTTGCAACGGGTGCGATGGCTCCAGAATTAGACCGCGATGTGACAGAAGAGCCTAGCTTGGCAGAGATGACGAAGGCGGCCATCGACACGTTATCAAAAGAAAAAGATGGTTTCTTCTTAATGGTAGAAGGCAGTCAAATCGACTGGGCTGGACATGCTCACGATGCGGCCTGGGCGATGAAAGACACGGAAGCTTTTGAAGAAGCAGTCAAAGAAGCATTAGAATTTGCCAAGAACGATCGCAAAACATTAGTAGTCGTAGCAGGTGACCATGATACTGGCGGTATGTCTGTCGGAGGCTATGATGAATATTTAGCAAAAGCGGATATCCTTCATGATGTAACAGCGACTGGGAACTACATGGCAAGTGAATTACATGCAGACCGCAGCAATGCAAAAGATGTACTAAGTACATACGCAAACATTGAGCTAACAGCTGAAGAGGAAGAACGCATCCAAACAGCCCCTGCCAATCAGGTAGCCTTTGTGATCAATACGATTATTAGTGAGCGTGCTTACGTCGGCTGGTCATCAACCGCCCATACCGGAGTTGATGTTCCATTATACGCGCACGGCCCTTCCTCAGATTTATTTAACGGTCTTCTAGATAACACCGATTTGCCACAGCGAATGGCCGAAGCAATGAAGATCGATTTTGCCCAGTAAGGTCCCTATGTTTTCAGACGGTAAAAGAAGGATAGATGAGCAGCAGTTGCTGCTTATCTATCCTTTACTTGATTATTCTCCACCTTAAAAAGCCGGCGGTGTCACCGAAAACAAGATCGAAGCCTCGGTGTCAAACGCGTTCTCCCACTTATGCTTCATATGGGCAGGAATCTTTACACTATCTCCTTCGACTAATGTATACTCTTCACCATTTAAATAGATTTTGATTGTTCCTGCTAGCACATAGGCTACCTCTTCCCCTTTGTGGGATAACAGTTTCTCTGATGAAGTGGTTTGAGGGGGAACTTTCATAATCGCCGTTGCCATTGTTCCGGTAAAGTCTGGCGAAATGAGTTCATATGATAGATGTTCTACCGTCATCTTCTTGCGCTCGTTTGCTCTCACGACTAAGTCGGCCGTATCGTTATCCTCGAGCAAGAAACTGAACGTTGGCACATCAAGTGCTTTCGCTAATACTTTTAGTGTTTGGATCGATGGATTGGCAAGCCCTCGTTCAATCTGGCTTAACATTGATGGCGTAATGTCAGCTAACCTCGCCAACTCCCTGCTGCTATATCCCTTGTCTTTTCTAAACGTTTCTACCTTTTTTCCAATATCAATATTCTCCACTTCTACCTATCTCCTGTTCTTTCGTTAAATTAAATTAAATTTTATTAAAAATCACTGAACATTATATCTCCGTGTGTTAATATACATTTAACATATGTTAAATCATATTTTACTAAGTCGAGAGTGCAAATGTCTAGGAGGGGCGAACATGAGTGATTTCTTTACGTTTTTATTGTTATCGCTTTTTGTTGTCATGAGTCCGGGGGTCGATACGGCTCTTATTACGAAAAGGACGATTGCAGATGGGCGAAAAAATGGTTACAAGATGGCTTTAGGAATTACAACAGGCTCGTTGGTTCACACATTGGCGGCAGCTTTCGGCCTGTCGGCTATCCTGATGCAATCAGCTCTTGCCTTTGAAATTGTAAAATATATTGGCGCTATTTATTTGATCTATCTCGGGATCTCTTCCTTTTGGGCGAGGAAGAACGTAGGTGACAACGAGATTGATGTTGTGAATAGAAAGTCTGCTTTTAAACAAGGCCTTTTATCTAACGTTCTCAATCCAAAAGTAGCGATGTTCTTCATTACGTTCCTCCCGCAATTTGTCAGTAACGGGAGCCATGTGACCACTCAGCTGATCACGATGGGAATCATCTACACGCTGCTCTCGATTTCTTGGTTTTTTGTGTACGTATTTTTTATCAATTCGTTACGCGAATGGCTCTTATCTGTGAAGGTGCAAAGGATGATGGACCAAGCAACAGGTGTCGTTTTGATTGGGTTCGGCTTGAAGCTGGCACTTGAGAAACAGCAATAGATAACAAAAAGCCAATGAAAAAAGGGATGGTTCCATCCTTTTTTCATTGGTTCTTTTTCTGGCTCGGAAAAATTGTATAAGACATTGAATAGACGAAATCTAGGACAAAAATAAGTCCCCATAACATCCCGATGTAATACATCGTTTCATTTGCATAAGGCGATGTGGCGGCTTCGCCTGTTTCAATCCAGGAAAGATCTGTTACGTACTGCATCATTTCTTCCACACTATTTGTCCCGATCGACCAAAGAATGAATTGCCCGATTGCAAAGACAAGTAAGTGGATCGTTGCGCTCATTCGGTATTTTTTCGCGATGTATTTAGGGTTTTTGTTCCGTTCGATCATGTTGTAATCTTTTTCCGTTAGGAGCTCGACTTTACGGAGCTTCCCTATTTTTTGCCGCATCCACCGATCAAGGCGAATGAAGTCGAAGATCCCAAATGTACATGCGTAAATCACAAAGATGATGATAACGAGTAAAAATGTTGAAAATTCCCCGGTCTGTCTATACACAAGAAGACCCAATAGCGCTTCTAAAACAAGGAGGGCGAGGAATCCAACGATGAAGAACATGCTTAGCTGGCGTTTTTCTAAAAAGTAACGAAAGAAACCAAAGAGCAACAAGCAAGCAATGGACAGAACTTCGGCGATGATAAAAATCTCCCATTGATATTCAATCAGAACATTCATTGCCTTCCCCCTTTTAAAAAGTATTCGGTCGCTTCCTCAATAAATTGAATAAGGTCCTCTTCAATCGGATAGAAGCCTGCCTTTTCCGAATCCTCCTGCGATTTTCTCACTTCCCACACTTTCTCGGCAAAGTCTGAGTCCTCCCCGTACGTCTCATTTTCTTTCTCTAGCATCCGACGAATGATCGACTGGACTTGAACCGCAGCAACTCCCTTGTTCCGATGCTTTTTGGTCTGAGCTAATAATGAAACCCACTCGAGCGTGTCCGCGTCACCGTTATTCATATTCGGTAGAAGATCTAGCAGTTCTTGTTCCTTTTCACTAAAGCGTTCCTGTAAAAAACGTTCCCTTTGATTTGAGTGGTCTTCATACATTCGTATGAGTTGATGGATGTGGGCAAGGTCATTTTTTCCCTCAATCGTAAATTCGTTCATCAAGCCTCGAAGCATCGATTCCATTTTTTCTAGTTTCTGCTTTTCTTGTATGCAGTAGTTTAATTGATTTTGCAGTTCTTTGTACCAATCACGTTCGCCCTCATCCAATAACTCTTTAATATCCGCTAAGCTAAACCGCAATGTCTTTAAAAACTGAATCCCTTGCAGCTTCTTAATTTCTTCCTCCCCATACAAACGATGCCCACCATCTGTTTTCCCTAAAGGCTTCAACAACCCAATCTGGTCATAGTGCCGCAACGTTCTTACCGTAACACCTGTTTGCTTCGCTACCTCTTTTATCGAAATCATTTCATCCCTCCTTGTGATCGAACCCTTTATATTGATTATACAAAATGACGTAACGTCAGCTTCAAGAGGAAATTCGCGAAGTAAGGGTGTGATACCTTTTTTTGAAGTTGATGAAAGACCACATGCGGTGATCGCTAAGGGGGATTGGCTTTTAGGACGTCTCTTAAGGACAGGTCTTTTCTCTTTTTCTCGTATTTTGTCCTTTAGGACGCTTCTATTGGACTTCTCCCTCCTCTTTTTCTCCCTTTTTGTCCCTTAGACCGCCTCTCTTGGACTTCTCCCTCCTCTTTTTCTCTCATTTTGTCCTAGAGAACACTTCTCTTGGACTTCCACCTCCTCTTTTTCTCCCTTTTTGTCCCTTAGACCGCTTCTCTTGGACTTCTCCCTCCTCTTTTTCTCTCATTTTGTCCCTTAGACCGCCTCTCTTGGACTTCCACCTCCTCTTTTTCTCCCTTTTTGTCCCTTAGACCGCCTCTCTTGGACTTCTCTCTCCTCTTTTGCTCCCTTTTTGTCCTAGAAAACGCTTCTCTTGGACTTCTCTCTCCTCTTTTGCTCCCTTTTTGTCCTAGAAAACGCCCTCTTGTCCTTCCCACTCCTATCAAACTCTAACAATATATGGTAAATACGTCCTCTAAGGTGTTACACTTAAACTTAATCGTACCGTATCGAATTTGTAAGGGGGAATTGCCTTGAGCGAGAAGAAGCCAAGATTGACTTTGACTGGTGCAATCATTATTTTAAGTATTTGCATCATCTATGCTGGATCGACGATATCGAGTGCAATTAGGGAGGCGGGGAACCGTTCAGACAGTGGAATCAATGATTATGAATTAAGCAGATTTAATGATAATTTCGAAGAGTTGATTAAGACGTTGCAGGAGTAAGTTCATAGGGGGAGCCGGAGATGAACATAGAGTTATGGATCGTCCTTTTACTACCGTTACTCATTGGGTCTGTAGTTGGCGGGGTTGTCATTCATCGCGTGAAGAATGTGAAGAGATTTCTTCTAATATATTCACTAAGTGGCGTGCTCTATATTATGTTGTATGTCGCTTATCTTTCTTTTTTGAAACCACATTTGTTTTAAAAAGGCGCTAATCTGACAAGGAGATTAACGCCGAGCTCCATCTTCTAGAGACTGCTGCTTTCGTTTCTTCTTCTCTTCTGCCTTAACGTGCATCTGCAATCCAACATAGACTCCAAGCGCAATGACGACAACTGCTAAAGATCCGATCCAAGCATACATAAAAATCGTAAAAAGAGTACTGACTAAGAAATCCATTGAGAAAAATCCTTTCTATCTTAAAGGTAGAAGTTTCCTTTTCTTACTATAACCGTAACATACATATCGACATGATGGGACCCATAAGGGAGATTTATTGGAGGAGGAGGGCGATACTTCACTATGGTTGAAATTTCAGGCAACAAAGTCGTGTTAAAAAAAGCAACGGATAAGGATATTAACGAGTTGTACTTTTGGAAATATGAGGAGAAGAAACAAGAAGCAAAGAAGTGGAATGGCCCCTATATTCCAGAAGAAAAAGTAACTAAAGAAGAGTACGAAAAAACTTGGGAAGAAGAGATTTTTCCAAACATCCCTGCTTCCCTTGTTATAAAATCGGAAGGGAAAGCGATTGGTTACGTTGGTTCTTACTGGGTAGGTAGAAACACGAATTGGCTTGAGACTGGCATCGTTATTTATGACAGTGACTTTTGGAATGGCGGCTATGGCTCTGAAGCTTATAAACTATGGATTGACTATCTTTTCACGTCCACTACTGTACACCGATTAGGGATGTCAACGTGGTCAGGGAATGTAAGAATGATGAAGGTCGCAGCTAAATTAGGGATGAAAGAAGAAGCGAGAATCCGAGATGCAAGAATCGTAAATGGCGAATATTTTGATGCGATTAAAATGGGGATCTTGAAAAAGGAGTGGGTACAAAAGGGATTCTCAATTTTTTCATTATGAATTAGATTTGGCTGAATAGGCATTTCAAAAGCCGATTGGTTTTCATCAAAACCAATCGGCTATTCTTTATGATCACTTATGTTTCAAAAGCTGAGCAAGATCATAAAGGGATTCGTACTGTTTAATTTCAAAGTTTCGTCCTTGCTTTTGCAAATAGCCTTTTTCGCAAAATTGCGTTAGCACATGCAATAAGTGCCGGTAAGAGACGCCCAAATAATCACAAACCGTAACGTGTTTCTCCTTATATACCCCTTCATCTGCCGTTTCCAAGATGAAATCGGCAAGCCGGTTTTCTAGTGGGAAAGCAAGGCTTTGAGAGTATCTTGCGGCCATAAGGGATGCTTTCACACTTAGAAATTTGGTTAATTCACGTAGGAATTTGGCGTCTTCTAGCAATTGTGTACGGTAGTGATGAATCGGAAGAGCAAAACAGATCGTCTTCGTTGAGGCTTGGATTCCTTTTGTATAGTACACGTCATTTAATAATTCCATTTCCCCAATGTAGTCGTTTTCTTTTATAAAATTAATTAAGGAAACTTTCCCGTTTTGATGTGTCACATATATTTTGGCTTTTCCTTCAACTATATAATAGAGGAAATACGGCCTCATGCCTTCTTGAATAATCCATTCGTCCCTTTGATATTCGTGAATTTGTATAAATTCATCGATCGGAAATGAAAACAAATGTGCGATGGAGTGTTCTTCTAAATAGCGCTGTCTTTTCGTGCTTTTATAAATTTCCATATATCACCTTTCAAAACATGAGATATCTCATATTATTGTAAGAACCTCCGTGATATTATGCAACCATTGGGGTGATAAACATTGAACACACAACGTTGGATGAGTAGTCAGTTTTTTAGTTTCTTTCTGACTTGGGGTATTTTCCTTCCGTATTGGACCGGATGGATGATTTATACAAAAGGGATTACCGTTTCCGAAGCTAGTTTGATTATGAGCCTAGGATTGGTTGCTCGCGGTCTCTCTACTTTGTTCGTATTTCCTTATTTCTCAGAGAAATTTAGTAGTAAAACTTTATTACATGTCATGTCCATTGGGACGATGATCAGCTTATTGAGTTATATTCCGGCAACTTCATTCACTGACTTGCTATTGGCTACTTTGCTTTTGCATTTGTTCTATCCAGCGTTAATGCCAGCTTTGGATACTGTAGCTGGTACACTTGTACAACATAAACAATTAGCGGATTACGGCAAGAGCCGTTCCTATGGTTCGATCGGATTTGTTGTTGCGGGTATGGTCTTAACGTTTTTTACAGGAGCATGGGGTGATGAAGTCATCTTATGGGCGATGTTACTCGGGGCTCTCCTATTCGTCATTCTAGGTTTTGTGCATTCACCGGCTATTCTATCGAAAAAGCCGAAAGTCGATCCTACCAAAAAGCAAGGAATGATGAGCTTACTCCGTATAAAGAACTTTGGCTTAGTGCTTGTGATCGTGATTTTATTACAAGCTGCACACGCCTCTTATTACAGCTATGGCTATATCTATTTACAGGAAATCCATGCGCCAAAGTACTTGATTGGACTTATTCTTAATATTGGCGTACTCGCAGAGATTATTTTCTTTGCTGTTGCCGACAAGAAATTCAAGCGTTTTTCCGTTGGCTCGTTGTTGGCACTGGCTGCACTAGGTTCAACGATACGATGGATCCTCGTATTTGCCTTTCCTAATGTGATTGTATTCTCTATAGCACAAGTGCTGCATGCTTGCTCATTCGCAATGGGGCATTATGCCTTTATGAAATACTTGATCAACCATCTTACACCTGCGCAGATTCCAAAAGCGCAAGGCCTGTACTCAGCCTTTGCACTTAGTTGGAGTACGGCAGTCTTCACATTGTTCGGTGGCTTTTTATACGAAATCGAGCCAAGATATGCTTTTATCGGAATGATTATTTGTACGATACCGTCGATGTGGCTCGCGCTTCAATATCGAAAAGTCGAAGGTAGATATTTAGATTCCTCTGTAGCATAATTGATCAAAACCCTTATTCAAGTTGAATAAGGGTTCCAATTTGTTCTATTTATATTGTGCTAAGCACCAATCCTTCGTTTCTCGGTCGGCAAAGGATGCTTCTACACTATTTACATAAATTTGTCGGTAGTCTTCTTCGCTTAAGTTAAATTCCCCGTTAACTACATTGATTTCCTTTTCCATTGTCGTATCAGATACTGTTCTGTTATCGGTATTAATCGTTACTTTTATTCCATCTTGATGGAAGTCATAAATCGGGTGTTCGGAATAATGTTGAACAGCTTTTGTTTGAACATTACTCGTTGGACACATTTCCAGCACGACCTGTCTTTCCTTTACGATCTCATAGGCCTCCGCACAATCTTTTATAAATACTCCGTGTCCTACTCGCTCAGCTCCCAAACGTTCAACAGCTTCTAGAACATTTCTACCAAATCCCGTTTCACCAGCATGAATCGTAACTCTGTAGCCATATTCTTTCGCTAATGTAATTGGCTCGACGAATCTTTCACAAAACCCTTCTTCTTCTGATGCACATAGGTCAATGGCTACTACACCTTTTCCAAGGAACTGTTTTCCCTTTTCAACCACTTCGAATGCACTTTCTGTAGACATCGTTCTCATGCATGACAGAATAATATTTCCCTTTATTTCGTAACGGCTCTCAGCTTCCCTCATTCCGTCTATGACAGATTGAATCACGTCCTCCACATCAAGACCTTTTACTGTGTGAAGCAACGGAGCAAATCGAACCTCTAAATATTTCACATTTTCCTTCGCTGCATCCTCAAACAGCTCAAACGTAATTCTACGTAAGTTCTTCTCAGACTGCATAACCAAATTAGGAAGAGAAAATCGTTTTAAATACTCATCAAGCGACTCACATTGCAACGGAGCAACCAGCTCCTTTTGTAACTCATCCTTATCATAAGAGGGCAACTGAATGCTTTCCTCTTGGGCAATATCAATAATCGTCTCACTCCGAAGACTTCCATCCAAATGACAATGAAGTTCAATTTTTGGCAATGCTAAAAAGTTCATGTTTGACCTCCTGAAATGAAATTTTACATTTATATACAAAAAAATTCCTGACTACGAAGAAAATACAAAAGACACCTTTTGCACTCTCTTCGTAATCAGGAATTTCGGTTCCTGGTAGAGACCTCCAAACCATATTATTGGAGTTATACGAAGTTATATTAAATTCTTTAATGTTTTCTAGAATAATAAAATATTGATAGATTGTCAACAGGTTGTCAGACATCTTCTAATCATTACCTGTTTCGCCCCATATAATCAGACTTCAACATACTATAATATAAATTTATAACGTCTTTATTATCTAACAACCTTAGCTTTTCATTTTTTTGAAACCTATATGTAAAACCACATTTCTCGATTACTCTTTTTGAGTTATGATTAAAATCAAAATGCGCACACCATATCAAATCTAAATGCAGCTCATTAAAACCATGTTGAAGTAAACCATTTACCGCCTCTGGGATAATTCCTCTTCCCCAATATTCAGGATTCAACACATAGCCTATTTCCTTCTGTTTTAATTCGGCAAGACGATCGTCAGGTTTTCGATCGTGAAGACCAATCCCACCAATGACTTTATTTTCCGCCTTTAAAACAACCACATAAGTATCATTATTTTTTATAAACATTTTTATAATATCTTTGCTTTCTTCTTCATTTTTATGCGGCGGCCAACCAGCATTCGGACCAACTTTTTCACTTTTAGCATATTCATATAAGTCCTTGCTGTCAGATTCTTTCCATTGTCTTAGTAGTAGTCTTTCTGTTATTAATGGTTCCATGTATTCCCCCTGTATAACTTTTTTTGACTAACCTATAAAGGACAGTCATTATACTCCCTGTTGCATTACTTTAAGTCTGAAAGCAGCATTCCATATATAAGGCTATCTGTCCATTCATTCTTATTCCAAAAATCCTGAATGAAGTGAGCTTCTTTTCTCATACCTATACACTCGCACAACTTTTGTGATGCTATATTTCTTGCATCGAGGTTGGCTTGTATACGATGCACTTGAAATTCATGAAATAACATCCTAACCAAGGAACTCACGGCCTCTGTAGCGTAACCCTTTCCTGAAACTTCCTCAGAAAAGCTATAACCAATTTCAACAGTATCTCTCATATCTGTATACCACACAGATAAATCGCCTATCACTTTCGTTTGATTTACTACTGCTAAACTTAAAGTTGTACCTTTTACGAGTGAACGATTTTCTACCTTTTCATTAAATCTTTTCAGCATATTTTCATCTGTCCACTTATCATGTAAGAGATATTTACATGTCTCCTCGTTCTTGTAAATATGAAAGACATCATGAAGATCCTCACTCTGAAACGGCCTAATCGTTAATCTATCAGTGCTAAATTTCAAAAAAACCCTCCTTTGATTGCCAAGTATTATCAATTATCCACTAACACTAACTCCCATTTTTCTTCGGTAAGTTCTTTATTGGAAAGCATTTGAATTTGATTTCCCTTTAATTTAAACCCAAATCTCTCGTAAAGTTGCCTTGCAGATTTCAGTTCGCTATTAGTCCAAAGCACAATCCTCTTAAACCCATTTTTTTTGCTAAAGTTAATAGCTGTTTCGACTAACTTCCTTCCATATCCAGTCCCTCGAACGTTAGGTTCAACAAGAAATAAACCCAATTGCGCAGTAGTGTCATTAACCTTTTTAATACTTACGGAACCACTTTGTTTCTTATCAACCTCTAAAATGAAAATGTTCTCATCGGAGTCTGCCCGTTCAATAAACCCATTAACACTTTCTTCTATAAAACCTCGAAAAGATAAATCGTATCCAAATTCTTTATTGTATAACTCATAGTGGGAGTTTACTATGTAATCTTTATCTTCTAATCTATATGGACGTATCAACAAATCACCTTTCCCATGTTTTTCTTTTTCAAGGAATGCAGCCTCGTTACTTCAATTACAGAAAGAATGGTCTTTGCAACAAACAGCTCCCAAGCGAAAGCTCTTTAGTTGAAGAACTATTACTTTTTTTGACGATACAAATCAATTGATTTGTATCCTTGTGATAAGACATCAACCATTTGCATTCGGCGTTTATCACGAGTTTTCTGTTGCTTAGCTGAGAAAATATAGCGAGCCCAATCCCTTTTGTAACCTGGTGTTAGTTCCTGATAAAACTTTAATTCATTTGGATGATCTGTTAATAGCCCTTCTATATCTTCAACATTTTCTTCGTAATCTGCTACACATTGACTAGTAGCTGAAGACTTTTCTGCTTTCTTCTTCTCACGCTTTAATCCAACGACCGTAAATACATCATCCATACTTACCATTCGTGAAAACTTCACATCGCTATTTTCCACATACCCATCTTCATCTACTTTCATTGTTGGAAAAATTTCATCTCTGTGAATAAACGTCTCATATCGCTTGTTCCCTTTTTTCGGATATGCAAAAAACAAGTAGCCTTTTTCTTGTAGTTGTTCGGCATTAATCACTTTTTGAGTTTGATTCACCATTTCTTCAATAGTTTCAACAAAAATGAAGATAGCATCATGGTCTCCTGATAGTTCCGTCCTATATCCATTAAACAAATCATAATCACTAGGTTGATTAAGCACGACCATTTTTTTATATTTACTCAGATTTAGTTTATTAATAATTGTCATAGTGTTCTCCTTCGTTTCGTCAATAGTTGTTGTCATTATACATCAGTAGTAACTGGGAATTAGATTGTTTTTTCTAACTCTCTCCGTTAGTGCAATTTTCTAATTAAACTTTTTTTAATTACTTGACTGGATATATTTGATCATCGGTTAAATACTAATTCTATCTGAATTAGTAAATTATATTTATGAGGTGACTATTATGGAAAAAGATAAGTTAAAACTCACATCTGCTGAAATAGGGACATTGTGGATGGAATATGTAAACGGAACAGCCGTTGATACTGTAAACAAATATATGGTATCGATCATAGAGGATGAAAAGATAAAACAATTATTTGAAGAAGCCATCATGATTTTTGATAACCAAAAAAAACAGATCGCTACCTTTATAGAAAATGAAGGATTTCCAGTCCCCATTGGATTTACTGATTCAGACCTTAATATAGGGGTAAAAAGGCTGTTCTCCGACACATTCTGTTTACATTACTTGCACATAATGACGCTACATGGTTTGCTAGGTCACATGACATCACTTAGCGCATCTGTAAGAAAGGATTTAAGGTATTTTTACGATTCTTGCGATAATGACGGAAAAAAAATGTACCATCAAACGACTGAATTACTTTTGGAAAAGGGGCACTTTCAAAGAGACCCTTACTTTTACCCTGAAGCAACTCCTGAATTTGTTACGGGTCAACAATTTTTAGATGGCTTTTTTGGTGACAAACGCCCATTAGCTGCCACTGAAATTATCAGTCTTTCGTTTAATATTAAAAAGAAAATATTAGAAAAAACACTTTCTATTGCTTTTAGCCAAGTGACACAATCAAAAGAAGTGAGGGAATTTTTAGAGTCATCGGAAAAAACCTCAGATGGACAAATTCAAACACTTGCTAAAATACTTCAATCAGATAATTTACCTGTGCCAATGTCATGGGAAACAGAAGTTACAACTTCTCAGGATTCTCCCTTTTCAGATAAGTTAATGTTGTACCACATTGGATTTCTATTACAAACTGCACAAGCCTATCATGGAACTGGACTTGCTTCAGCAATGAGAACAGACCTTGCACTAACTTATGAAAAGATTATATTAAAGAACTTGATGGTTACTAAAGAATGGTTCACCATAATGACAAAATATAAGTGGTTAGAACAGCCACCGCTTGCACCTAATAGGAAAAAAATTGCAAAAGATACATAATCGTTAAATGGCACCTCCCGTATATTGGAGGTGTTATATGTATTAAATTACTTCTACAAGGAAAAGCGATAACCTTTAATCAGCTATCGCTCTCCTTACGTTTATTTTATCAATTCTCCATCCTTATTGAGTAAGGAAACTTGATAAGATTCTATATTAGATATCGATTCAAGCTCTTCAGATTTTAATAGATCTTCAACAGACTTTTGGATTTCTTTTGCTTTATCAATGTCAGAACTGTCTAATGAAGTTTGTACCGTTATTTGCTCATGGTAATCAATGTGTATATCACCAATACCATCATAGTCGTTAAGTCCATCTGAGATAGCAGACGTTAAAGTGAACATTTCTTGATTTACCACTGCCATACCCGTATCCTCAACTGTACTTACAGATTCTTTATCATCTGCCTTTCCCATAACAATCGTTGTTCCTATTATGATTCCTAATATGATAATAACTGCTACAACACTCATACTCATAATACGCTTTTTCATAGAACTCCCCCTTTCTATTGGGTATGTCCAATTACATTTAATATTCCAAAAAAGATACAGTCGTTTGACTGAGTGATGTTTTATTACTATAATGTTGAACTATTAACATTCGGGTAATGAGCTTCTTTCAATTAATTGAATGAACAGAGAGGTAGGTGAAATTATCTTAGACGACTATTATAGGTGTACACGATTTAGTAAGACAGCAAGTGGCCCTTCAGTTCCGTAATCTTTTCCCCAAGACATCAAGGATTATCAATGGAAGATTATTTTTGGGGAGGAAAAGGATGAAAACAAGAATGAGTTTGAAAACGGACTGGACTACATTTGCCGTTAGTGGAGGTTTTTTATTCCTCTTTGTCATTTTTGCATTAGTTGATATTAATAGAGTTGAAGGTTGGGTAACTAATTCCTTCAATTGGTCTGTCACATTTTTTGGTGCTTATTGGCAATTATTATTATTAGGAAATTTTGTAATTGGAATGATCTTAGCTTTTTCGAGATATGGAAATGTGAAGTTAGGAAAAATGGAGAAACCGGAGAATGGTAATTTTCGTTGGATTTCTATGATTCTATGTACGCTTCTAGCTAGTGGTGGTGTATTTTGGGCTGCATCAGAGCCAATCTATCATTTTGTAACAACTCCACCGTTGTTTGCAAGTGATGGAATGACTCCGCAAGAGGCCATTATACCGGCTTTATCTCAAAGTTTTGTCCACTGGGGCTTTTTAGCTTGGGCATCTTTAGGGACTTTAACAACCATTGTCCTCATGTATGCACATTATCATAAAGGATATCCACTTAAACCACGTGCCATTTTGTATCCTATTTTCGGAGAAAAGATTTTTAAGAAAAGCATCGTTGGTTCAACTGCCGATATTGTTTCCATTATTGCAGTTGCTGCAGGTACAATGGGTCCGATCGGATTTTTAGGTTTGCAAATTGGGTATGGTCTTCATTTTTTATTTGATATTCCAAATACGTTAACTACGAATATGATCATTGTTGGGGCATTAATCCTGATTGCTGCTATATCTGTCGCAAGTGGTGTTGACAAAGGGATTCAATTTTTAAGTCGTTTAAATGTTATCTTTGTCGTCTTATTAACAGCGATCCTTCTCATTATTGGACCAACAATGTTCTTAATAGATTCTTTTATTGGTGCTCAAGCTTTTCAATTGCAGCATTTTTTCCAGATGAATTTATATCGCGCAGATCAAGCTTGGCTTGGGTATTGGACGATCTTTTTCTGGGGCTGGTTCTTAGGATATGCCCCGATGTTGGCAATTTTCATTAGTAAAATATCGCGCGGTCGTACGATCAGAGAGCTTATTGTAGCCGTATCGATTATCGCTCCGCTCGTTAGTAATTTCTGGTTTGCCGTTGTTGGTGGTACTGGATTATCTCATGAACTAACGAATCCCGGTTCGATTTCAGGCCCTTTAAGTGATGGCGGAATGCCCGCGACCGTCATGGCCATTATGAACCAATTACCTATGGGATTCTGGCTCGCTATTGGGTTCTTAATCGTTAGTATTGTGTTTGTATCGACTACCGTTGATTCGATTTCATATACAGTAGCCGTAACCATACAAGGTACAGATCATCCCCAAAAATGGATGAGAGTCTTTTGGGTCATCTTGTTTGGGATGTTATCCGTAGTCCTATTAACAATCGGTGAAGGCAGTATACAGGCATTACAAAACTTTATTGTGGTCACGGCAGTACCTGTATCAATCTTGCTCCTTCCACCACTATGGAGTGCACCAAAGATTGCAAAGCAAATGGCTAGAGAACAGGGGATTGTATCTTCTGTTGAAGCTGCGAAAGAAAAGAAAATAGCGTAGGAAGATAATGGTGCCTGTCACCTCCCGCATTTTGTCGATAGAATTTCGACATATTCCGGGGAGTGACAGGCACTTAGTTGTAAATAGGCGGCATCTGTTGTTGTTCATTTTTTAAGGAAACGTGAAGTTCGCGGTCGTCATTAATGGAAGCGAAGAAGACGCGATTTAGTTGTGCAACCTATCTTCGTTGCAATTCAGCAATTAACCATTGTCGGTTTAAACCTAGATAGGTTAATATATCTTCGTAAATTTTCCCTTCTACGATTAATGGATAAGACAAACTTTTGCTTTTCTTTTTTAAATTAATATCCTCGATCGTTACTTCTAATTTACTTTCTTTTTTTAACACGCTTATTTGCCCATTTGCTTCGATAATGGCAATTTCAACATCACTTATATCAAAAATATTTTTTTGTCGTAACATTTGCAACACGTTATCGATGCTATACCTAATCCTTTTTAAGTTTTCCACTAAAAGCTTCCCATCTTGAATGACTAGCGTAGGTTCGAACGTTATCTTTTTCCCTATTTTTCGATGTGTAATTGATAAGTAAGCAGTTAACCTTTGCATCAGTGGAATAACTATAATAGCTAAATACGTATACACATGATTTACATTCGGATCAGCAATGTCGGCCCCTACAACATTGGCTAAAGTCATAATAATAAGGAAATCGAAAATAGGCATTTCTCCAATCGAGCGTTTACCCATATATTGCGTTATTAATAAAAAGAACGGGAAGATCGTAATAATTCTCGCCAATATAATAACTGACTCTTTTAAAACCTCCATATGTTTTCACCTATTTCTGCACAAGTTTAGGTTAGTTATTTCCACGGTGTGGAGAAATATTACCGTGCCTGTCACCTCCCGCATTTTGTCGATAGGATTTCGACATATTCCGGGGAGTGACAGGCACTTTAATTAAACCCAAAATCAAATTATGTTAAAATACAAACGCTAGGACATAAAAGAAAAATCTCTTTACTATATTTAAAATGGTAAAGAGAATAACCATAAGAAACATACTGGAGGTAGTAAAATGAATGGAGAACTAGGTTTAGTCGCACTTAGAGAAGTTTCAAGAGATGAATTTCTTGCTTTAGCTCAAAATGGCATGCGTGAATTATTTGAGCTTGGGCACTACAAAGTGGTTGATGGTTCTAAAGGAGAAGAGCTCAGTCATTTTATTTACGACATGAGCACACACGCTTGTTATTTAGTCGATATGAACACTTGCTATCAATTGCTAACAGCTTTCTATTGTGGTGGAGATAAGACAACTTTGCTTGGGCAATTAAATAAGATTGCAGCGTCGGTGAAGTGAAAATAGCAAAGGGACGGTTCGCACGCTTCCTTCGTTTAGCGAAACGAAAGAAGCAAGAGAACCGTCCCTTCATTGCCTCCTATGCTATAATTTGAATGTTTGTACTATTACATCATCGCAGGAGGAAAAAATGAAACATCCAGTATTCCGCTATCTTTATATTTTCTATTCGTTCGTATTCTTACTACATACGATCAATGTCTTTATGGAAAACGAGAATATAAATTACATAGTGGGCATATTTGCTATTCTTATGTTATTTGTGTCATTCCCATTAGCTTCACGTCTTTTTAAGATTCTTGGGGGTTCGTTTTTATTGATAGGAGGTTATTTATTCTTTACAACTGGTCAGTCTCTTCACGTTATTCCTAGTATATTAACCTCGAATTTATCATTATTAACACTTTTAGCCATGCTTCCTTGGATGAATAGTATTGTGCGGAGTGGAAGATTTGATCGAAATTTGAATTTACTTATGAAAGGGAATGTCACAGATCTCGGTAAGCTGTATCCGCGTAGTTCGTTAACTACACATATCCTTGCAGCTTTTTTAAATTTATCGGCTGCCACCATTTCACAGGATGTATTGAAGAACACGTTGTCTTCTTTTAGTAAAGAGATTCGGAATTCATTTATTACAACAGCATCCCTTAGAGGCTACTCATTAGCCCTGCTGTGGAGTCCTTTGGAGATTATGGTCGCAGTATCGCTATTTACAACAGGGGTTGATTATGTAACGGTCTTGCCGTGGCTTGTTTTTATTGCGGTTGTTGCCTATTTATTAGATTCCGTTTTTGGACGCTTGTATTATAAAAAGTACGCATTCGAGAGTATGGCAGTTAACCATCAGCCAAAAATCAATAAAAAAGCCATAGCGAGGAAAATGGTTCAGTTCGTCTGTGCACTGATCGTATTTCTGACACTTGTCGTATTAATTGGAAATCTATTTGAATTAAACTTTATTTTAACCGTTACCATTATTATTTTCCCGTTTGCTTTTATTTGGTCGCTACTACTGAAAAGACGGAAAAGCTTTTGGACAATCGGATGGAATAATTGGAAAGCAAAAACGAATACGATGCAAAATTTCATCGTATTGTTTATCGGACTTTCCTTATTTTCTACTAGTTTAGGAGATACATCCTTTTTAGCGGTGATTGAAAAGCCACTCTCTTTTGTAACGTCTTATCCGATGCTCGTCTTATTGTTGATTCAAGTAATCTTTGTTTTACTTAGTATGTTCGGAGTTCACCCGATTGCGACAGTTGGGATCTTAACAGGAATCATTACACCTTTGTTAGATTTTATGAACCCTGTCAGTATCACACTCGTTCTCATCACTGGCTCTGTCGCAACATTCACAGTCGGTACGTACGGATTGCTCGTCACATTAACAGCGATGGGTACGCAGCAAAGCCCATACCGCATTACGATACGGAATATGCCTTTTGCAATCGGCTTGTGGATCGTCGGAACACTCGTTGCCTACCTTTTATTATAATGGGCAGGTTTCCTTCCCTTTCCGATAAAGCTACTAATCTGCGTCAATTGTTGAAGAATATTAGAAACAGGAGCAATCATATGTGATTGCTCCTGCTTTTTTAGTACTGCATGTTAGTTGAAAGTCTATCCGTTATAACTGTTCTTATTCTACCATTCGTTTATTTGACAAAAAAGTGACCACATTTTTAAAAGAAAATGAACACTACGTTAAATGCATTAAAATCCCTTTTAGTGAGGGGAGATAACATTTAACATATAACTATATAATTAAGTTTTAAACATTTAGGGGGGCAAGAAGATGAAAAAATTTAAAGGGTTATTAGTATTGTCAATAACGGCTTTTGTTTTAGCAGCTTGTGGTGGGGACACAACAACTGAAGAACCAGATACGTCGACACCGGAAGAAAGTACAGAGGAAAATACTACAGAAGAAACAGACGCTTCAGCAGTTGAAGAAGGTCAAGTATTCACAGTGGAAGAACTTAGTGAGTATAATGGGCAAGATGGAAACCCTGCTTATGTAGCGGTTGACGGAGTCGTTTACGATGTTTCAGATATTGGAGCTTGGGAAGGTGGAGAACACTTTGGTGGAGTAATGGCTGGTGCTGACAACACAGAAAAGATTTCAGCATCTCCACACGGCTCATCTGTATTGGAAAATTTACCAATCGTCGGTACACTTGAATAACAATAAGAATGAAACAAGACAGCTAGTTTCGATTCAAATAATCGTAACTAGCTGTCTTTGTTTAAAGGAGGCGGGAAAGCCTTATTGAACAAAAGCAACGGCTTATTGTGCTATCGCTCTCCGTTAGTGCAACATAGGGCATTAGCTTATTCGCTCTCTTTATACTTTAACTCGCTTAAATTTTCTTTTTTAGTCGAAAAGCTAACTTGGTAAATGTTATTCTTCTCTACCCAATAATGATAGGTTACTTCTGGCTCGTCTTCGAAAACCACCCCAATGTAATACGGATTAAGGTGCTTATAACCATCTTCTCTATGAGGAACCATTGTAATCATCCATTCGTCATTGGGATACTGTTGTTCTAAATATGGTTCTATCATTTCAACTTTCTTCTCAATTTGTGCATCAATCCAATAGGGGCGAGCTATAAAAAATACGCTATATGCTATAAGAACGACTGTGGCGAATACCAATCCAAACTTTCTCCGATTACCTTTTAAAATAAATGAAATAATTATGATTACTGCAATAGCTACACCTACAACCAGAAACTCTATTACTTCTGTTGGGTGCATAATACCCTCCTTGGGTTATTTTTTCACATCAATTTCTTCTTGTTCAATTCTCATGCATGAAAAACAAAGACTGTTGTTCTATACTGCCCCGTTACTTCAAGAAGCTTTCTATTTTCTATCTCTTATTTCTTCTAAAACTTCTATAACACGTTTGTTTTGTTTTTCTATAGAACTTAACCTCTTCTCAATGATGCTCGTTGAAAAAAACACAATAAGTACAATAGCTATTCCAGTGATTATTTCCAATGTTATTCCCCAATATTTCTTCCAGTAAGTAATTAAATTCCTTGTATCATTTCTACTCTATTACCAAAAGGATCTCTAAATTCAAAACGTTCATAATTGGGAATCGGAACAGAGTCTAATATTTTTATGTTCTTCTCTTTTAAAACTTTTCTCCAGTGAGAAACATCTTCCACTTGATAGGCTAAATGGGCTTTCGTTGTGAACCGATCGAAACCTTCTTCTGTCCCAACATGCACCTCTTGGGCTCCAACTTGTAACCAGAATCCCCCTCGCCCTTTTAAGGAATCAGGCTTTTCGATTTCCTTTAAACCCAATACACGACAGTAAAAATCTTTTCCTTGCTCTTCAGCACCCTTTGGGATCGTAATTTGAATGTGATGCAATCCAATAATCATCAGAATTCCTCCTTTAAAGCAAAGTTTTCTAACCTTCTTCGTTTACCCTTTCCCACTCGCTTAAGTACATCCGGCTCGTCAAATTTTTAGGATTGGGAATTTTACAGATAAGTTCAAGACTGTTGCCATCAGGGTCGTTAAAGTGGATTTTGGCGTGAGCCTTACCATTATGAGCCATCACAAAAGGTTCTATTGGCTCAAACCCAAACGCTTCTCTAGGCTTACAACCTCTTTCATTCAACCACACAACTGCATTTTTTAGATCTTCTAAAGAAACTTGAAAAGCTATGTGCCTGATAGAAGGGTGGTATTCAAGTTCAACCTTATCTGTTTCCCATAATCCCAACCAGCTTTTCCCTTTATCAATCCAAAAAAAGGCTAACTTATCCTCGTGGCAATGTGAAAACTCTAAGCCTAATCTTTTATAATATTCAATAGAACTCTTTAAATTGCTTACTGGTAAATGTGCTTCATATAATCCTAGAATCATTGATTGTTACCTCCATAAGATTAGCTCATCTTTTAAGAAGCCTGCTTCTCTAGCTTACCATCTACTTCCTTTTTTTGGCACAATAAAAGGCACCCTTTTTGAAGAAATGCTTAGCGAGAATTCCAAACGCTCTACTTACGTACTTTTTCTCACAAGGTTTTCATCTCAAACTCACTTCCCTCATTGACTACAACTACTTATAACCCTATCATAAGAACTATTAAGTCATTTTAGTTTGGTTTAGTTAGTTTTAGTTTGGTTTATTGAAAGAAAAGTAAGGAGAACACATATAATGAAGAAATTTTATGGCCTTTTGGTTTTCGTGTTTTTGCTTGTCGGTTGTGGAAGTGCGGGCACTGAGCCAGATAAAGCAGAATCGAAACATGAATCAGAAGAGGCTTCTGTAGAGTTACTCATTTCGGCCGCTGCTAGTTTAACTGATGTGTTAGAGGAAGTGAAGGAAAAGTACGCTGAGGAGAAACCAACTGTTACGTTAACATTTAATATGGGGCCATCTGGTCAGTTGCAGCAGCAAATTGAACAAGGCGCACCTGCTGATGTTTTTCTTTCAGCTGCTCAAAGACAGATGGATGAGCTAGAGGAAAAAGAGTTACTTATAAAGGAAACGAAAGTTGATATCGTAGGAAATGAACTCGTGTTAATAGCTCCTACTCATTCTACATTGACAAGCTTTGAGGAGTTAAAAGGAGATGCGGTCAAGCATATCGGAATTGGTAACCCAGACTCTGTCCCAGTAGGTCAATACGCAAGAGAAGTATTAGAAAATATCAACCTATGGGAAGATTTATCGCCAAAATTAGTCGAAGGTCAAAATGTGAGAACGGTCTTATCTTATGTTGAAACTGGAAATGCTGAGGCCGGGTTCGTTTATCGTTCTGATACAGTAGCTTCGGATAAAGTAAAAATTATTGAAGCAGCACCAGAAGGTTCAGCTTCACCAATCCTTTATCCAGCAGCAGTAGTAAAAGCTAGCAAGCATCAAGACGAAGCAAAAGCGTTTGTCGAATTTTTACAGACGGATCTAGCTATTGAGATCTTTGAACAGTATGGTTTTAAGCAAATCGAAAAGTAATTTTATTTTTTGGGAGGGGATTTCATGCTAGATTTAACCCCCTTATGGATATCGATGAAAACATCACTTACAGCAACGGCCATCACTTTCTTTTTAGGGTTGGCCGTTGCTTACTGGATGGCACATTACAAGGGGCGACTTAAAGGGATCATTGACGGGCTTCTCATCTTGCCAATGGTACTTCCTCCCACTGTTGTGGGTTTTATTTTATTGCTTGTCTTCGGAAAAAATAGCTTTATTGGTGGGTTATTAGCAAACTTTGATATTACCGTAGTCTTTACTTGGTGGGCGACTGTCATTGCAGCGACGGTCGTTGCGTTCCCTCTGATGTATAAAACTGCAAGAGGTGCTTTTGAACAAGTTGACATGACTTATATTGAGGCGGCTCGTACGTTAGGTTATCATGATTTGAAAATATTTTGGAAAGTCGTTCTACCTCTGGCCTGGCCAGGGATTGCCGCAGGAACCATCCTCTCTTTCGCACGAGCATTAGGAGAATTTGGAGCAACGTTAATGCTAGCGGGGAGCATCCCAGGAAAAACACAAACGGTTCCTATCGCGATTTACTTTGCTTCTGAAGGTGGAAACATGGATCAGGCATTTATTTGGGTGATGATCATTATATCTATTTCCTTAATGGTTGTTGTGCTTTCAAACCTTTGGACAACTAAGCGCTATTCTACTATTGGACGAGTTAGGGGGGATCGTTGATGAAGCTGCAAGTGAAGTTAGAAAAACAGTTTCCAGACTTCTCCTTACATAATGAATTTGAGATTGAGGATGAGACATTTGGGATTCTAGGTGCCTCTGGTTCAGGGAAAAGCATGACACTTCGTTGTATTGCAGGGCTTATTACCCCTCAAAAGGGAGAATCGTCTTAAACGACCGAGTCCTATTTGATTCAGAGAAAAACATCAATCTCCCGCCAAGAAAGAGGAATATCGGCTATGTTTTTCAAAATTACGCCCTCTTTCCACACCTAACAGTTGAAGAAAATATTGCTTTTGGCATTAAACATCTTTCAAAAGTTGAACAAAAATCAAGGATAGAAAAACAGCTAGAATCGATTCAGCTAACACACCTGAAAAAGAAATACCCAATTCAATTATCAGGGGGACAACAACAGAGAGTCGCATTGGCACGTGCCCTTGTAACAAATCCAGAAGCATTGCTACTTGATGAACCTTTTTCAGCGTTAGATAACCACCTTCGCAAGCAGATGGAACATGAACTGATTGAATTGCTCAAAACATACGAGGGGGTAACGTTATTTGTTACTCACCATTTAGAAGAAGCTTATCGAGTTTGTAATCGAATTATGATTATGGATGGCGGAAGGGGAATTGCGGACGAAAAGAGAGATACCATTTTTGCTAATCCCCCTACCCTAACGGCAGCGAAGCTAACTGGTTGTAACAATTTATCAGCAATACAAATGGTGACTCCTTCTAGCATCGAAGCGGTTGAATGGGGAAATATCGTCTTGAATTTGAAAGCCGACGAAGTTCTTAAAGGCAAGCCAGCTTACGTTGGGATTAGAAGTCATCACATCCAGTTTGTTTTCGGGGAGAGAATCAACAATGAAAATATCTTCCCTTGTAAAATTGAATCGTTTGAAGAAGGACCGCACTTTATCACTGTTTTTATCAAGCTGAATGAAAACTCCTCATTATCGCTCGAAGTCCAAATTGCCAAGGAACAGTGGAAGACGATTCATTCAAATGAAAAACAATACGTCTACTTTCCTCCAAACCATTTATTTTTAACAGAGGCTTAATTGATTAGATACCATCATTACGGAATAGAAATGGAGAAAAGGTGATTACATGTCGGACAATGTTTCCTATACACCAGATGAAATTGCAACAATACTTAAAATATCTCGCTATACTGTATATGAAATGATTAAACGTGGTGAGCTGCAGGCCTATCGAATTGGAAGAAAAATGCGAATTGATGACAAAGATCTACAGGAATATATCCTTAAAAGAAAAGGAATTCAGTCAACTCCGAAAGATCAACAGTTGGAAGAACCTTCTACGCAAACCATTGTCCCAAAAAATAAAGGCTTTATCATTTGTGGGCAAGATGTCGTTTTAGATATTTTGGCTAGGCATTTAGATAATCAATTTACGAATCTACCTATTTTGCGAAAATACGTAGGTAGTATGAATGGGTTGTTAGCTATGTATCATGGTAATGCCAACATTGCCACTGGACATTTATGGGCCGCAGATGTAGATGAGTATAATGTTCCTTACGTTCAAAGGTTGCTACCTGGCGTTAATTCCGTAGTCATCAACCTTGTTTCCCGCATGGCAGGGTTTTACGTTGCCAAAGGGAATCCAAAAGAGATTCAGAATTGGACCGATTTAGTTAGACAAGACATTCGCTTTGTAAACCGCGAAAAAGGCTGTGGAGCCAGGGTTCTTCTAGATGAACAGTTAAAGTTGCAAACAATCGATCGGAAACGAATTAATGGCTATAACCAAGAAGAGTTAAGCCATTTGGCTATCGCAAGTGCGGTAGCTCGAGGAGAGGCCGATGTTGGGGTCGGAATTGAAAAAGTAGCCTTGCAAGTAAACGATATCGAATTCATCCCTATGCAGAAGGAAAGATACGACCTGATCATCCGCAAAGAAGACTTTGAAAAACCCCATTTCCAACAATTGCTGACGGTTATTCGTTCAAAAGCTTTTAAGCAAGAAGTGTTAGGTATGGGTCATTACGATGTGTCACGTATGGGAGAAATCATTGCTGAAGTGTAAACAGTCTAGTCTCCCTTTTTTCGTTAGGGCACTTCCAACTAATGTGCCCTTTCCAATAAGAAAAAAGGGGTCACAAAGACCCCTCTCTACCTATTTCATCTTCACAGGAACCCAAATTTCTGTCGTTGTATCATTTCCTTTAACAAATTCAGGGGCATCAGCTAATTGATATCCAGATGTGGGGAACCATTCAGTATATACTCG
This sequence comes from Halalkalibacter krulwichiae, assembly GCF_002109385.1. Classification (NCBI taxonomy): domain Bacteria; kingdom Bacillati; phylum Bacillota; class Bacilli; order Caryophanales; family Bacillaceae; genus Halalkalibacter; species Halalkalibacter krulwichiae. The sequence continues at coordinate 4,202,905 of NZ_CP020814.1, forward strand.
CTCCCAAGTCGCTAATAAAGCCTCTGGCATTTTTCCTGTTACTTGAAAGACTGCCCATCTTTGCGAATCAATTTTCAAAAGCTCAAGTTCCTTAGGACATAGCTTCGCAGTCGCAGTAGCAATGTAGTAATCGATGTCTCCGTTCTCTTTAGTCATTGAAACATGTAAAATGCCCGAAAAAGGAGTATTATCATATGGTTTAATCGTTTCTTCGATCTCTTCGATCTGTTCCCACATTTTTGGATTGAATTCAGACCCACTAGACGCTACTGTTTCTTTTTTCCCTACTACGGTAAAAGCTTCTTTATCAACAAATCTGTAATTCATTTCAACATCTCCCTTAATCGCCATTTGGAAGGTCATCCGAGGAAAAGCTTTTAATGGAGCTTCTGAACTCTTAACTGTACTTGGGATTACTCCATGTAGCGCTTGGAATGCCCTTGAAAATGAATCTGGTGAGTTGTATCCATACTTAACCGCTACATCAATCACTCTCATATAGCTCTCTTTCAAATCAAAAGCAGCTAAGGTCAAACGTCTTCTGCGAACATATTCGGTCAAGGAGATCCCTGCTATGAACGAGAACATTCTTTTAAAATGATGTTCAGAAAAGCAGGCAATCTTTGCTACTTCTTTATAATTGATCTCCTCATCCAAATGGTTCTCGATATAGCTTACTGCCGCATTCATATTTTCAAGCAAATCCATTTGAATAACCTCCCTTCGCTTTTAAGAATAACAAGATGTTCTTTCAACGATCCGATAAAATTGGTTCAACTTTGTCGGATATAGATAAACGTAGAATGCCAATAAATACAACCACCTTAACTGTTATCTAGCAATGTTCTTATTGCACTAACAACAACTTCTGGTTCATCATTTTGTATATAATGAGTACTATTTTCTGCAATTATGAATGTGCTATTTGATGATATTGTAGAAATATCTTTCTGCATTTCATTCCATAACATTTGTGATTGCTCTGAATAATGAGCTTTTTTTCCTGCTGCAAGAACAATTAATGGTATATCTAATTGTCTTTTTGATTGTTTTAGTTGTTTCAAGCTTTCCATAAATTCATCATAATTTCCTTCGTAAACAAATTGTTTGTTATATGCTTGCTGAAATTCTTTTGACATTGAAGGGAGAAACTTTTCTTTATAATCTTCAGGTGTAGAATCAACTAAGAGCAGTCCACAAACGTCATTAGGATATTCCGTTGCATATAACCTTGCATTAACTCCTCCAAATGAATGACCGACTAATATATACGGCGGTTCTATCTTCGCTTTCATAAGAAGTTCTTTTAATTCTTTTATCATCTCACGACTTGTTCTTCGGTTAAGACTTGATTCGCTCTTTCCAAGCCCTGCTCTATCGTATATGAGAACATTTGAAAGCAATGAAACCTCTCGTATTACTGAGTCCCAAGCCTTTGAATAATCGCCATATCCAGCTTCCAATACAATCGTTGGTTTCCCATTATTTTTACCAACTAATTGGGCATATAGCTTACAATCTCTTATTGGTATTAACAACTCTTTTGCCATTTAATCTGTTTCTCTCTTTCTATTAACGCATTATAGTTATGTAATTCCTCTTCAACAAGAAGAAGCGATTCCCTTTAATTAGGGGACGCCATTTCGGTTTGTATATATAATTGTTACAGTAAAAACCTCACTTTTTGATGTGAGGTTTAATGTCTTAAACTTGTTGTTCGAGATTCATTGTCTCAACCAGCATCAGGGGGAGAATCAATAATCCAACGCACCCGTTCTACACCATTACTCAGATGTATCCAAAGACGCCTGCATAGCTGCGGTAATTTCCGTGTGAGGATAGTTGATTTGCTCAGCAAATTCTACCCAGTCGAGATTTGCCATCATCAGTAGGTAGCGTTTACCACTGGCCGGATCGCTGATAATGATATGATCACGACCAGCCGTTTCAACGCGACCTTGGTAAACCATTGCATTCCATCTACTGTTTCCTTGGTAAGTAAAGTAGAATGTACCAACCTTGCCTCTGTTAAAGCGCAGAATATTTTCGATAAACGATTCTTCCACGAAACCTGTCGGTAGCTGCTGCCCCGTCCCCATCGGAACGACTGGCACCGAATACGCCGGTCCAGAAGGCATATCAGCCGGGAAGCCTTGTTGCTGCTGGGCACCGGCTGCCATCGTAGGATAAAAACTAGGTTGATTGTTCATTGGGTAATTTCCATAATAATTCATGAGAAGGTCATCTCCTTTTTATTTATCTATAAAACTCTGGGCAATAGCCCGGTACAGCGACATAGAAGCAATGATTCTTGTGTGCAAAATCAAACTGAGTCATTGGAGACCTTGGCATCGTAGGAGTACAAGGGTCTCGGTATGCTTGCCCCGGACTCGGATTAAAAAACCATAAGTTCATTCTAGCTCGAGGATTCCTATGGCCATTCAGTAAGTTTCTGGCCCTCTGGAGGTCTTCTTCGGTTGGACGCTGTGTATACAAGGCTCCATTTAAAACAGGCTCGAAGTGAGGGATTCCAGTTCCCGGTATCGTTTGATAGATAGCATGACGAATATTACGTAAATTTTGGAAGTCCGGCTCACAGTCCGCCTCGACCCGATTCGCCACAACCGTCCCTACCATATCCATCCCTTCAGCGCCTTCACCAATCGCCTCCGCAAGCATGAGTCTTGCTAAAGAATTCACGTCGCGTTCAGTATGTTTGATTCGCCTACCCATTTTCTCACCTCTTTCGGCTTATACAAGTAACTTATTGTCTTAAGCCCGTTTTGGTAGCTTGCCTATCCGCCCAAACCTTAGAAATTGAATTATAAAAAGTGTAGAACCATGTCCTGTTAGACTTATATGATCTATTAGTGAATAACGAAAAACACCGTCTGTGTGAAGTGACGGTGTTTTTCGTTATTCAACTCTTCTCTTTGTTGCTTCAAGAAGAACAAGAGACTCTGAAATTCATTTAATTGCCTTGTCAAAAATGTTCCAAGCAGAATGCGGCTGTCACTTATCGCTTTAGAATTGAATCATTTATTCATAAACGATTTGATTTCTTCTTCTGACATAGATGAATCGCATTTCACTGTTACTGTGTCACCATTGGTATAGATGAAACCGGGAACCGTTGGAATACCGTATTCATTACGGAAAGCCGTAATGCCTGCCATATCAGACTGTTCCACACTATTTACATAATAAATGTGAGTGTTCGTTTCTTCAGCAATCTTTTTTAATTTTTTAATGAATATTTGACAATAAGGACAGACAGCCTTGCCAATATAGATAACGGCCTCTCCTTCCCCTTTTATCAATTCCTGCGCTTTGGTCGAATTAATTTTATCAAAACGAACTACATTTTCTTCATAAGTCGCAATCATTCCTCAATCTCCTCTTACTATTATTTTGACCATGCCTTAATCACTTTATCTTCATTTAACAGCCTACCGTTGTGAACCCGTCTTTTACTACTCGTTTGACTGACTTGGATTCCTGACTTTGTAATAGTTCGGGGAATAAATAATGGATGATATGCATTGTTAACCGTCGAGATTCACCTTTATATGGATATATATGCATATACATAGATGGGTTAAAATTCGCTTCAATAATTCCATAAGCGTTTTCATGATCTGCAGGAACCTCTGTATTTTCAATAATCAAATCAATGCCACAAATTTTCACCCCGAGTGCGGATACCGCATCCACTGCTATTTTTTTATAATCTTCAGGAATTTGATCAGTCACATCAATCGAATCTCCGCCTGTACTAATATTGGAGTTTTCACGCAGATAAATGATTTCACCTTCTTGTGGGATCGAATCCATTCCATATCCTTGACCTTTAAGCATGAGGTTCTCTAATTCACCTAATTGAATTTTTTCTAAAGGTGTTCGATGGTCTTTTCCTCTTAACGGATCACGGTTTTTTTGCATAACTAACTCTTCAATTGAATGGTTACCGTCACCTTTAACATTCGCAGGAATTCGTAATAAAACAGCATAAACTTTATCCTCTAACACAAAGAACCGATATTCTGTTCCATTGATAAATTCTTCTATTAATACAGATGAGTCTTCCTTAAATGCTAGCTTGAGTGCCTTTTGATAATCCTCGTAATTTGCGCCATCTTTGAAGATTGATATTCCTAACCCATAGTTTGTTGTTTTCGGTTTCACAACAAAAGGTTTCGTGGAGAATAAATGATAGGATCGTAAAGCTTGATCGATTGTTTGAAACTCCTCACCCTTAGGCACTCGAAATCCATGTTGGTGTAGAATTTTCTTTGTTACTGTTTTATTTTCCATAATTAACGTTGAGACATAATTGTCTTTACTTGTCATATTGCCATTCTTCACATATTCAACATGATCTTTTAATTTCAGCTTCAAAAATTGATCTTGTCGATCCAAAATTTCTACTTGGATTCCTTGTTGAATTGCATCAAACATAAGAATCTGAGTGGACAACTCCATATCAGTAAAACCTGCTAATTGATATGGCTTATCCCTTGATTTCTTTTGATTTTGTTTTGCAATTGACGTAGCTACTTGACTTTGACTGCTTTTTTCACTTTCTAGATAAAGTCGACCAGCTAAAGTCTTATTTGGATTCATTAGCATTTCTCTTAGATGAACAAATACCGTATCAGAAACAGTTACATCTAAGATCTCTACTAAATTTTCCATTTCATCAATCATCTTTTTAGCTTCTCTTTCAAATTGTGTGCGCGCCAACGGATGCTCAAGAGCCACTATCTCATTGTTTAAATCACCCATTTTACCCCAATCATCACCATATTCTTCATCTTTCCATAATAAATAAAGTAAGAATAGATGGAGAAACTCTATTTGTGTATAACTAATTCCATATGTTTCAAAGGGATTTAAATCTATATTGCGCAATTCAATATACTGAACACCATGATCTTTTAAATCTGAAAAATGGTGCCCACCTCTTAACCGAATAGGTGCATAAAATTCCTTTTCTTCTGATAGAAGCCCTCTTTTAACCATCAAAGATAGATCTGATAGATAGCTTTGGATACTGCTATACGACACTTTAACCTCATCCGCATTGACATAACCGTATTTACTGCCTCTAATGCTTCTTACGGCTTTATCCAAAGAATGATATTCGAAAAAATTCTTTTCACTAATAGGAGAAGCCCCATAAAAATATGTTATGAACCAGCGGTTGTGTAAATAATTTCTTGTTACCTTTAAATAAATCTCCGCTTTAAACTGTTGGTAATCTTTTATCTCCGATTGTAAGCTGAATAACGCTTGGAGCAACTCTTCACCGAATTCAAAGTTGAAATGAATTCCGCTAACCATTTGTTTGCGACGGCCATAAGATTGCGATAAAGCTTGCCGATACTTGTAATTCCCAACATTTTTCAATTTGGCAATCGCAATGTCTTCTTCTTTTTTTGGTAACTGTGGTGGCATGCTTAACGGCCATAGCATTTCATTCTCATCCATAGAACGATAAGCAACATCATGGATCGCTGCTAAGTAATGAAACAGATCCTCTACTGTCTCCATAACAGGTGTGATGAATTCCAGTTGTGTTTCTGAAAAATCTCGTTGAATATATGGATGATCATCTTTTAATGTAATGCTTGTAGGATGATCTGTTTTAGCTAGATTTCCCGACAAGTCGACTCGATGACTTTCTTTCTCTATCCCATAACGGGCTTTTAATAAATATGATTTCACACGCTCATTAGCTAACATTTTTTTCAAATCCATAGTTGCTCTCCCCCAATTAACCATTTATCGAATAAATTCCGGTTAAATACGACTAAATGGGTCATAAAAATATCCACACTGCAGCTCATGTGGATATATTTACTTTTCATTCCATGTTATTTTACATACTTGAATTATCTTAAGTGCTGCATATGAAATGAGAAATGGTCCTCTAAGAAAGTTGCTATAAAGAAATAGCTATGATCATAACCTTCCTTTTTCTCGTAATGTACTATTTGATTATTTTCCTCGGCATTCTTTAGGAAATGAGTTTCATCTAATTGTTCTCGATAAAAATGATCTTCCGTTCCTTGGGTAATAAGAATTGGAGGCATGCCGCCCTCTTTGATCAATTCTGAAGCATCCCATTTTTTCCAAGCAGCTTGATCTTCACCTAAATAAGTTGAGAAAGCCTTTATTCCCCATGGAACTCTAGCAGGACTCAAAATCGGAGAAAAGGCAGAAATCGCTTTAAACCTTGTTGCACTTTTCATGCCAATTACTAAAGCTCCATGACCACCCATTGAGTGGCCCATAATGCTTTCTTCTCCTGAAAAATAAGGTACCAATGTTGACGCAATAGCGCTTAACTCATCTACTATATACGTATACATGTGATAATTCTTTGCCCACGGATCTTGTGTCGCATTTAAATAAAAACCGGCACCTTTTCCAAGGTCCCATCCATCATGATCCGCAACATGCTCTCCACGTGGCGAAGTATCTGGAATCATAACGGCCACTTGATATCTTTCTGCCAAACGTTGAAATCCACTTTTTTGACTAAAATTATCATCTGTACATGTTAAACCAGACAGCCACCAAATAAGTGGGATTTCCCTCATTTCTTTATTTGATGGCAAGTAGATACTAAATGTCATCTCACACTTCAATACCTCTGAATAATGAGTATACTTACGTTGTTCTCCGCCGAAAGAACGATGTTTTTCAATCAGTTTTAGACTCACGTTCTCACTCTCCATATGTTAACATCGTACGAATTGACTCACCTTTATGAAGCAAATCAAATGCCTTATTGATGTCTGTAAAGTTTAAGTGGTGTGTGATAAAAGAATCGATATCGATCTTACCATTCATATAATCTTTAACCATTCCCGGAAGCTCCGTTCTTCCTTTTACGCCGCCAAAGGCAGAACCACGCCATACTCGACCCGTTACTAATTGGAATGGACGAGTATGAATCTCTTTACCTGCGCCAGCTACACCGATAATAACGCTTTCACCCCAACCTTTATGACAACATTCAAGAGCAGACCTCATTACTTCAACATTTCCAATACACTCGAAGCTATAATCGACTCCTCCATCCGTCATTTCAACAATGACTTCTTGGATTGGCTTATCAAATTTAGAAGGATTTATAAAATCAGTTGCTCCCATTTTTTTAGCCAATTCAAACTTATCTTCATTTAAGTCTATCGCAATAATTCGGCTTGCTTTTGCTTGAACCAATCCTTGAATTACAGCTAATCCGATCGCACCTAGACCAAATACGGCTGTCACAGCTCCTTCTTCTACTTTAGCTGTTTTGTGTACAGCCCCAATTCCTGTAGTCACACCGCATCCAAATAGACCAACTTTATCAAGCGGTGCTTCTGAATCAATTTTTGCTAAAGAGACTTCAGAAACGACTGTATATTCACTAAATGTACTTGTTCCCATGTAATGATAAACCGGCTCTCCATTATAAGAGAAACGAGTCGTTCCATCAGGCATTAAACCTTTACCTTGAGTTTCTCGTACGGCACTACATAAGTTTGTTTTGCCAGAACGACAGAATTTACATTCTCCACATTCAGCCGTGTATAGTGGAATCACATGGTCCCCCGGTTTTACTGAAGTTACTTCATCTCCTACAGCAACGACTACCCCAGCACCTTCATGACCTAATACAGCAGGAAATACACCTTCCGGATCATCACCTGATAATGTAAAAGCATCTGTATGACAGACTGATGTATAGAGAATTTTCACTAATACCTCTTTTGCTTGTGGTTCTTCCACATCAATTTCTACAATTTGAAGTGGTTCCCCTGGTTCAAATGCAACAGCAGCTCTACTTTTCAAATGAATCCCTTCCTTCTCTTGTTTTCTCATTTACATTTTCATAATCACACATTATAATAGTTCAGACAATACTGATATTTCTGTCACTATAAAAGGAATAACAGGGAAAGGGGTAACAATATATGGAAATATCTTATAAAGAAAAAACTTTTTTCACTAACAAAGACTTGGCTTTATCAGTGATAGGTGGCCGCTGGAAAATCGCAATTATATGGTGTCTGCTTCAACAGTCTCCATTAAGATTAAGTGAAATACAAAGTTACCTTCCCGAAGTCAATCAACGTATGTTAATTAGACAATTAAGAGAATTAGAGGAAGATAAAATTGTTACTAGAGTTGTATACCCGGTTGTACCTCCTAAAGTGGAGTATCAACTAAGTGAAGTTGGTTTACTGCTAGAACCCGTAGTAACTTCCATTTGTGATTGGGGAGATCATTTCAGAACATTTTTGGAAGAAAACTCCGCTGAAACATCAGGTAAATAACAAGCTGCACAAATGAAAATGAAAGCCACGAAACGCTGATATATTGGCGCTTCGTGGCTTTTTATTCTTCTTCTATCACATCTCATTTACATTCAGAAACCCAACCCTTATATTTCTTATATAACGGCATGATCGTTTCTTTCCTATCTGCGATCACTTTGCAACCACTATCGTCATAAATGAGGAAAATGATCCGTTCTAAAGGTTAACACAACTTATTTCTTTATTTTCAGGTAATTCATTTTATCCTCTTGAATAAAATGACAATCCTGTACTAAGGGATTTTTACGAAGTTGAATTTGAAAATTATTTAATAATTTAACAAGTTTGTCCCTCTCAACCTCATTTATAGTAAACTGAAGTCCATATTGATATAAATCATTTACCTCTTGCTTCCATACAATATGGCCTTGTAATTTTACTATGTGCTCCATGATCAAGGTTTCGAATTCTAAAATAACATCAGGACGAACTGGTAAGTTTATGTTTGACAGAAATCTCAATCCACCAATTCCTATATCCTCTATCAATACTTCCGTTTTCCCTAATTCAACGCTTTTACCATTAATCGATGTTAGAGACATATTTGAACTAAGAGGAAAAAGTAAGTTAATTCTATAATACTTCCTTCTATTTTCAATATTCTCTTGATTTTGAAGAGAATTATTTACTTTAAGGACTTTATTTTTTAATAACTGTTCAAACCTTTTTTCATCAACAGGCTTACTAAATAAATATCCTTGAATTTCGTCGCATTCTTGCTGTTTGAGAAATGTTAACTGATCATTTGTCTCAACACCTTCTGCGACTACGTTTAAATCTAGTCCCTTAGCTAAAAAAATGATTGATTTTATTATCATCTCATCACTTTTCGCAATATTAATATTTTGAATAAATGATTGATCAATTTTTATTGTATCTATTGGATAATTCTTCAGATAAGTTAAGGATGAGAAACCGGTACCAAAATCATCCAATGCAATACGAATGCCCATTTCCCTTAATGATTGTATAACTTGACTTACAGTTTCCTCATTATAAACTAATGTAGTTTCAGTAATTTCAAGTTCTATGAATTTTGGATCTGTATTTGTTTTTTCTAAAACATATTTCATTTTAGATATCAAATCATTCCTTAAAAACCTTTTAGCTGAAACATTAATAGATATAGGAACTATCGGCGACTTGTTCTCACTCCATTTTTGCAAGTAAGAGCATACTTTTTCTAATACCCAATCCCCAATATCAAGAATTAGTTCACTTTCCTCTGCCAGTGGGATAAATTCACCTGGTGAAACCTGTCCCCAAATTGGATGTTCCCATCGAACTAGCGCTTCAGCACTAACCATTTTACCTGTTGCCGTATCCACACGAGGTTGAAAATCCAAGTATAATTCTTCATTTTGAATAGCCTTATGCAAATCTCTTTCAAGTGTATACAACTTAAATGATGATATATTTAAGGATGCAGAATAAATTTGGTAATTATTTTTCCCCATCTCTTTTGCTCTATTTAATGCGGCACGTGCATTTTTTAATAGTTCTTCTTTTGATTCTCCATCATGTGGAAAATTACTTATGCCGATACTCGATGAAATATACAGTTCGTAATCGTCTACATAGAAAGGTTCCTTTAAAAGTTTGATTATCTCTCTTGCAATGGCAACAGGATATTCCTTCTCCTTAAAGTCATACAGAATGATACTAAACTCATCTCCATCGAGTCTTGCAATTAGACTAGTATCATCTAATAAGGTATTGATTCGTTTAGTGAACTCCTGTAATAATTTATCTCCAATTTCATAGCCTAATGTATCATTTATATTTCCCAAACGGTCTAGATTTAAATATAACAATGTGAAATTAATAGGATCTTTTGATTTGACTAGTGATTGAATTAGATCGTCAAACATCCGTTTATTGGGTAGATTTGTCAAAATATCATGATATGCGAAATGAGTAATTCTTTCTTCATATACCTTTAGTTCGGTAATGTTCGTAATAATCCCATCTATTCTTATAAGATTCCCGTTGTCATCTAAAACAGGTATGGTCTGATCTTGAACCCACCTGATTTCTCCACATTTATGAATGATGCGATATTGATGGTTTAATGATTCGCCATTCTGTAAAATAGGTTGAAGCTTACGATACTTTGGTAAGTCATCCCCATGAATGATCGATTCCCAAGCTATATCATGTTTAAATTGATCCGAGGTATATCCTGTTACAACTTCAACTCCTGGAGAAATAAGAATAAATTCATTTCTACTAACATCAAATGACCATATTCCAGCTTCAAGATTAGTATAAATATTTTTAAATCTTTGCTCACTTTCACTTAATTTATTTTCTACCATTTTTCTTTTTGTGATATCCTGAATAAACCCGATAATTCTTATCGGTTGCTTGTTTTCATCCAATATTACTTCCGCTTGTTCATATACATGGATAGTACTTCCATCTACTCGTGAAATTCTAAATTCCATGTTGTAGCTTTCACAATTTTTAATTGAGTTAGTAAAAATGAAGTCAAAATACTCTTGATCATCAGGATGAATCCGCTTTAACACTTTATTATAGGTAGGTACATATCCAGACGCTTCATCAATACCATAAATTTGATATGTTTGGTTTGACCAAAAAGATTCATCTTCAATGATGTCATACTCCCAACTACCTATTTTTGCAACCTGCTGTGCCAATTCTAGATTACTTTTTATTTTCAATATCGCTTTTTCATTTTCCACATCTTTTGTAATGTCTCTTGCAATTCCATAAATACCTAATACTTGCTTATCTCCACTGAAAATTGGAGTGTAACTGACTTCAGCATGTAATAATTCACCATTTTTCAAACGTACAACAGACGTAAATTTCTGCGCTTCTCCATTAAGAGCTTTTTGTAAACGATTTGTCCTCTGTACTTGATTATCCTTAAACAAATACTTTCTAAAATCTCTTTTTAAATCATTGTCATCACACCCAAATATTCTTTTAACTGAGGAATTATAGTTCAACAAATGACCGTTTCTATCCAAAGTAAAAACAGCATCAGGATAATTTTCAAAAAGAGACTCAAATGTTTTATTGTTAAGTAAATAATGATCATCTATGTTAGTTTCAGAATGATAATCCTTCTTTTTATATTTCAAAAACTTAAACCTTCCCACAAAAATTCCCTCCAAAACCTATTTTGAATTGGAATAGTTTTGAATTCACTCATTGATTTTGAGTTATTCTCCACCCTTTGACGCTCCAGCCACCATAATGGTTCTAACAACAAAATTAACATTTTATTTTCATTAATGTATTTACAGATTATAATTATTAATTAATCACTTATTCACTATAGCAATAGTAAAAAAGTGCCCGTTTTTTACATTTTATTACATAAAAGCTCTAAATACTACTTAATTTTACAAATTACTTTCTCCATTTTATACCTTTGCATAGAGTCATATAGTTAAAACATGTTATCTTTTTTCAATCAACAACCATATCGATTTTGTGAAATAGTTTCCAAAGGATTATTTACTCATAATCTACTATCCCTCCTAAACCAAAAGAACACCGTTTATTAACGGTGTTCTATGGTTTATTCAACTTTCTCCTTCGTTGCTTCAACAAGAACAGGAGGCTCACCAGCTCCCCCGGAAAGCGAAGGATATTTCCAAAGCCGATTACTATGCATCCACTTATTCTTCTATCTCTTTCCGTTTAAATTCAGAAACCCAACCCTTGTATTTCTTATATAACGGCATGATTGTTTCTTTTTTATCTGCGATCACTTCGCAACCTCTATCGTCATAAATGAAGAAAATGATATTCTTAGAAGTATTGATGAAAAAGACATCTGGATAATAGGACCCGTTCTCCTCACCCAATTTAGGTTGCAATGGGAAGTCCTCATTACAAGTTGCTTTTATTAGTAAAAGGTAATCTAAATCTCGCTTTTTGCACTTTAGGTGAAGCTGCGAAATGTAAGACTCTTCAGCTTCCTCTTCGTCAAAAACGAATGGCAAAGTCTTCTGCCTGATTTTATATTTTAATTTCTTATTTTTGAGGAAGCGGTCATAAACCTTTGTTGGCTTTATCCTTTTTTTGTAACTTTTGCGATGATATACATTTGTAACGAGAATCATTTCATCCTGATCAGAAAAGAGATCATGAAAAACAGACAAAGCTTGACTATAAACTCGTTCAAACCTATTAAGATTAAGCTTATCCTCATCTGTAAACTGGTACATTCCTTCCCCTAATTCAAAATGAATTCCTATCTCCCACTGATGATAGAGGCTTGGTTTCAAGTATAATCCTGGGAAAACATGATTTAAGTAGTTTCTTAATTCCATAGTTATGAACCCCATTATTAGTGAATGTTAATAAGCCCACATCTCTTCTTCTGAAATCCATTTGTTATTCTTTAAATCAAATGATTTATATTCATCATGAAAAGAAAAATAAGATGGCAGTTGAAAATCTTGACCATTTGCTTTTTTCCAACAATCTACAAACCAATTCTTGACTACTTCTTGTTCTGCCAAAACTATTTCTTCTTCATTTTGTTCATAAAATTCAAGAAACTCATCCTTTTGATCAGCTCGTTCTTCGTAATATACTACATCTTCCACTACATTCAAACTATCGGCAAACACCTTTGGATCATCACCTTCATAGAAGACTTCATTAGCTTCTTTATCCATCGAATACATTATAATTGATAGTTCATACCTTGTCGGTTCCACCAAGGAAGAAAAATCTAATAACTCCACTTCGGTATAAAAATTCAACCTTTGAATTTCAACTAATTTCTCAATTAACCTATCAGAGTACAATTCAAGATTATGTTTAATTGTGTTTGTATAATTATCTAAAATAAACATTGATTCGCTCCTATTAGTTTCCGTTTTATTATTTTCTATTAAATTCTCTTTTTCATTATTGTTTAATTCTTGACAACCACTTAATACTACTAATAATAAAAAAGGATATAGTAATTTCTTCATACTCTCTTCTACTCCGTTTGTTTTATTTACTTACTTTTACAATAACTCTTTGCTTTACTATCATCTTTCCAACTGTAACTTTATAACGTCGTGTCTATCATTAAAGTTTATAGTGATTTTATATTCATCTTCTTCGTATGTCTCAAAATTAACCGTTCCAACTAAAAACGAAAGAACATTGCCATCCATTTCTGTTACCATATCTCCAACATTACCTGTGATCAATGCATCTCTACTTTCTATTTCAATGTCAATATTACTGAGATCTTCCTGTGATACTTCGAAACCTTTTGGCTCGATTTCAACCCAATTTACCTTTTTTTCATCATACAATTTTGGATTGTATATGTAACTAACAGTCCAGTATTCTCCTACTCCATAAAAGGTTTCCTTATCGGAAACAACCGTTTGTGTCGTTGGAGAACAAGCTGTTAAGATGATTATGAGAAAGCAACAGAGCAAGACCCTCAACTTCATAATGAGAACCACCTTTTTCTATAAGCTCTAACAATCATACACGAATTTAACATTAATTTCCTTTTTTTATAAAAAAGCACCCTTTGAAGGAGTGCTAACTACTAGAAAAGACCTTTTAATTTCTCTAACATTTCCCCCTCCTCTAACTAATAGACCGATAACCATATGTTCTCGACAGTTTGATCATCCTTGGTCCATAGCGTAAGCATATATTTATTATTCCTATCAACGTAAACCCAACCCTTTCCCAGTCCCATTTCTCGATACGAATAATAATGATCGCCATAAATGAGTTTGGCTCTTTCGATCGTGTCCCCTATTTTTAGTCCTGAGGACGTTTCAATAGGTTGTGACTTAGCTGACAGTGAAACAATCTGATTCTCACTGTCTGTACTTAGAAACAGGTCTTTATAGTCATAAGAATATCCATTATCGTTTTCCCTTTTCTGATAGGAGCCAAATCGATTTAGATCATCTTTTCTTAGTGTTTCATGTAAACGATACTCCCCGATCGATTCATTTTCTAGATTCGTCGAATATACGAAGTAATGATTGGTTGCTACTATCCACCAACCAACTAAAAGAACTACTAGAACAAGAGGGAATGAGATAAAAATGGCACCTGTAAGTTTTGAATGCTTGTAAAGCAAAAGGCCTAAAATAGGCAATAGAATGATGAACCCTAGTAACAACAAGATCATTTTAAACCACCTTCCGTCGTTTTTGCTCTATCTAGCTAACTAGATTTTGTCAATAATGCCTATAATCACTAAGTGTAAAGGAGGTGATTATCCCCTTACCCAAATAGTCGATGCTGAAAAATTCTAATGTAATTCCTTGCTTTCGATCGCGATAGCCGAGAACCGTCATGCTTTGTTCATCTCTGTAATAAAAGTTCGGACCGTATACTTTTTTAACTAATTCGAAATCATCGCCTACACGTATTCCTCGATCCGTTTCAAACTCTTCTGCCGTTACAGACAAAAAACGGATGATACCCTCCGAATCTCGATCGATGGATAAACTGTCGTAATTTCTTAGTTGGTTATAATAAGCACTTTCGCTTGTCGTATAATCACCATATTTTTCTTATTTACTATCCGTTTTTTTCAAACCAATACTTAAATCATTAGCAGTTAACTCGCTTAGATCTGTATGAGCAACAAAGTGATATTCATAGTCGATGAGCAGCATAATCGAAAAGGTGAAACCAATTAGTGAAGCAGGAATGAAAAAGAATAGGAAATAGCTTGCTTTTAGCCTCAGAAGATATGTTCCGGTTACTAATACCCCTAGAATAATGAGTAAGAACAACTTCAGATCCCACAGTATATAAATGATAGGCATCCCTTCCTCCCCCGATCACGAAAACCCTTTGTGTCAGACGTAAACATTAACAAAAGTAGAGTCGTTTAGTTATGCTCGTCACTCTTCTTTGAGTACAGCATAATACAACATTTATCGTAAAACAATAAATTTATG
This sequence comes from Halalkalibacter krulwichiae, assembly GCF_002109385.1. Classification (NCBI taxonomy): domain Bacteria; kingdom Bacillati; phylum Bacillota; class Bacilli; order Caryophanales; family Bacillaceae; genus Halalkalibacter; species Halalkalibacter krulwichiae. The sequence goes on from NZ_CP020814.1 coordinate 4,218,206, forward strand.
GTGTTTTATAATATTTTATTGTTGATAAGACTCCATACCCTCTAAAAAAAGAGCATTTCTTATCGAAAGAAATACTCCAAAATGTTTTTGATCATTAAGTAGCGCACCGGTCCTCCAAAAGGGAAAAGCGATAACTTTTATTAAGCTACCGCTTCCGTTGATAGAAAGAGCATTTTTCCTATTTCCCCACTATTTCTGCCACGAGTTGGTGGGAGTAGAGTCGGGCGTTATGGTCATAGACCATCGTGCTCACCATGATCTCATCTGCTTTCGTCTCATCTAAGAACGATTGCAGCTTTTTCTTTACGTTGCTAGGACTTCCGATGATTGTGGAGCCTAGTTGTTTCTCTAAAACCGCCTTTTCATATGGGCTCATGAGTTCATCCAAATTTTTTACTGGCGGTTGTAACTGTGATGGTGTGTTCCTCATCATGTTTAGGAAGCTTTGTTTGATAGAAGTGGCAAGCAATTCTGCTTCCTCGTCCGTATCTGCTGCGATAATGTTTACTGCTACCATTGCGTAAGGCTCTTTATAATCGTTTGACGGTTGGAAGTTCTCGTAATACAGTTCCAAGGCTGGTAATGTGTTTTCAGGTGAAAAGTGACTGGCGAAAGCAAATGGCATCCCGAGTTGTGCCGATAACCTGGCACTAAACCCACTAGAACCTAACAACCAGATAGGAATATTTGCTCCTTCACCAGGGATTGCTCGTACCGGTCCAGAACCTTCGAAATAGGCTTGCAGTTGCTCTAATTGTTCTGGGAAATCGTCGCCACTGGTGTAATTTGCCCCACGTAGGGCATGAGCCGTTCGTTGATCCGTTCCCGGTGCACGTCCTAATCCTAAATCAATTCGGCCTGGAAACATCGCTTCGAGAGTACCGAATTGCTCCGCGATAACAAGTGGCGAATGGTTCGGAAGCATGATTCCACCGGATCCTACACGGATAGTAGAGGTATGTGCCGCTACATGGCCGATGACGACGGATGTTGCAGAGCTTGCTATGCCAGGCATATTATGGTGCTCCGCTACCCAGTATCGTTTATAGCCTAACTTTTCCGTTAACTGGGCTAACTCTATCGAATGTTGGAAGGATTGGCTAGGCGTCCCCCCTTGCACGATCGATGCAAGGTCTAGTACAGAAAAGGGTATGTCGTTGATCGATTTTGTCGGTCTATTTATTGGCATGGAATAACCACTTCTTTCTTTTTCATTTATTAGTTATTGAATGTGTTTTTTATCATAACAGGAAGAATCGATGATTTGAATTAAGATGACTTAGGTGGCAACCTTATTCCCTGGTCGAGTGGATTTAGTATTCGTCGGGCGTCTGTCGCCCTATACTTCATGCTTTTTGTATTTTGGGAACGAGAAACGTTAATGTACAAACAAATCATGATAAAATTATGAATACAAATTAAAAAACCCCAAGATTTAGGGTTTTCCAGTGGAACTTCTATTGGTTTTTGGACTCAGGCATAATCCACACGATTTCAGATATGCGAACAAAGAATGTTGAATCATATTCTTGAACCACAACATGATCAGGTTTAGCATCAGCAACCGTTCCATTTACAGGACCACGCGATGTATCAATAACCACTCTCTTTCCAATAAGGCTACGAAGAGTTGCATATACATATGGTTCTACTAACACAACTTGCATAGGTCCATTTGGTGACCTTTGTGAATACATCATTCCATTGGGATACATATTGTTCATTCCCCTAGCAAGTAACATTTTTTTCATTTTATTACTTGTTAGCTTGGTTCATTCCCAACCTATCTTTTTTTCGTTTAAAATGAACATAGAAAAAACTGAGCTGCCGCAACAGCTCAGAATTACATTTCAAATCATTTTTACTTCCTCAAAACAGGAATCCATATTTCGCATTTTGCTGATGGTGAAGTTAAATCTTTGCTTTTGATCGACAAGATTTCAGGTCCCTCTGTTACTTGATAGTTAGAGGATGGGAACCACTCAGAATAAATTCTTCCCCACGTTTCCTGGAGGGTGTTAGGGAATGGACCGGTTGATTCAAAGATCGCCCATGTTAAAGCAGGAACTTCAAGTGTTGAAAAGTTTCCAGGATTCTCTTGTGTTGTCGCCACTCCTATATACTGATCGAGTTCTCCTTTTTCTTCCATTCGTCCTTCTGAAAAGTTTGTAGATGCTTGAATCATTCCTTTTGGTTCAACATTAGAAAGTTTTTGTAACTGGTCTATTTTTTCCATAGTCAAGGATTGCCACATCGCTGCTATTTCTGGATTTTCTCCTTCAAAAACAATGGGAACTCGTTTCATAATCCCAATGATATTAAATGCTTCTTTTTGTTCGATTCGGTAGTTCATTTCATTTCCTCCCTTAATTGACAGTTGGAAGGTCATGAGTGGATATGCTTTTAATTGCTGACCATTGTTTCTTGCTTCTGATGGTGTGACGCCATGTAAATTGAGAAAAGCTCTAGTAAAGGAGTCCGGTGAATTGTATCCATATTTCAACGGTAAGCGTCAAATAATACACACATTCCAATAGCCCTGGTCCCATGCGATACTTTAATCAATAATGATGAAAGGGTGTCGCTATGAAGCGTAAAGAAAAACACGATTTGTGGAAAAAACGCATGGAGGCATACGAAGACAGCGGGGAGACGATACAGGAATGGGTATCTAAACAAGATGACATTACAGAATATCAATTCCACTATTGGCGAAAGAAGATCAAGGCAGAAGTAAACTCAGATTCAAGTGATGAGGTAAGCCAGATTTGGACATCTTTTGATGTGCCTACCTTCCCCACCACATCCATTGAAGTGAGAATAGATGACCTGTCTGTCTATATTCCTGAAAATGTGAGTGAAGAACATTTATCTCGTGTACTACGCGTGCTGAGAAACGGATGATCAATCAACGCTCCATTGATAAAGTCTACCTTGCAAAAGGAAATACAGACTTACGAAAATCTATTGATGGCCTCGCGGCTATCGTACAAGAAAGTTTTCAATTAGATCCATTTTCCCCGTGTTTATTTGTTTTCTGTAATAGACAACGAGATAAGATCAAAATCCTTCACTGGGAACATAATGGATTTTGGCTCTATTATCGCCGTTTAGAAAAAGGTACGTTCCCTTGGCCAGAAGATTCATCTTCTTCTCCGCAAATGATTAGCCATCGTCAGTTCCGTTGGTTACTTGACGGCCTTTCTATTGATCAAAAATCAGCACATCCAAAAGTTACTGCACAACGTGTCATTTAACGAATAAATGATAAGCAAATGGATGAGAGGTGATGTATAATTAAGCTATGAAAACAACAGAAACCACCTCTCAACCTACAACTAAAGATTTAGAAAAACGTGTCTCATCACTTGAGGAACAAAACGCGGAGCTGACGGCAAAAATTAAATGGTATGAAGAACAATTCCGTCTTAGTAAGCAACGCCAATTTGGTACTTCAAGTGAGAAGACAAATGCTGATCAGTTAGAATTGCCTCTTTTTAATGAGGTAGAAATTACGGCTGATCCATCCATTGAAGAACCTACGGTTGAAACGATTACGTATCAACGTAAAAAGACCAAAGGGCAACGTGATATCAAACTTGAGAACCTTCCGAAGGAAGTCATTGAGTATCGATTACCTGTGGAAGATCAGGTTTGTTCGTGCTGCAATGGAAATCTACACGAAATGTCGACAGAGGTACGTCGTGAATTAAAAGTCATCCCAGCGGAAGTGAAGGTCATTGAACATGTACAACATGTTTATGCGTGTCGCCGTTGTGAACGTGAAAGTACGGAGACTCCTATTGTTAAAGCTTCTATGCCGAAACCTGTTTTTCCCAAGAGTCTTGCTTCGCCATCTGCGATGGCCTACATCATGAATCAAAAATATGTAGAAGGGCTTCCATTGTATCGACAAGAACAACAATTCGCTCGTCTAGATGTCTCTTTATCACGCCAAACATTAGCTAATTGGGTTCTTTATGGTGCTAATACATGGTTAAACCTCATCTATGATCGAATGTATCAATATCTAATGAATCTTGATATTGCTCATGCTGATGAAACGACGCTGCAAGTGCTACGAGAGCCAGATCGTCCATCAACAGCTACCTCATACTTATGGCTTTATCGTTCAGGACAGGAAGGCCATCCGATTGTATTATTTGATTACCAGCAAACACGAGCAAGTAAACATCCTAGAAAGTTTTTATCTCCTTTCCAAGGATACTTACATGTAGATGGATATGCTGGATACAATGGAATTTCAAACGTAAAGTTAGTTGGATGCTGGGCACACGCTCGTCGAAAATTTGATGAAGCTTTAAAAGCTTTGCCTAAAGAAGAACAGTCGAAAGATGTCTTAGCAAAGGAAGGCTTAAAATTTTGTAACCAACTCTTTGCGATCGAACGAGAAATAAAAGATTTATCGTTCCCTGAACGTCATCAAATACGTCTAGAAAAAAGTCGACCACTTCTTGGCGCTTTTTCAGCATGGCTTCGTACGCAAACGCCAAAAGTGTTACCAAAGAGTGCACTCGGACAAGCAATTAAATACTGTCGCAATCAATGGGATAAGTTAGAGGTTTTCTTAGAGGACGGTAGACTAGAGATTGATAATAATAGAAGTGAACGATCTATTAAACCATTCGTAATTGGAAGAAAGAACTGGATTTTTGCCAACACTCCGAAAGGAGCAAAGGCAAGTGCTGTAACGTATAGTATTGTAGAAACGGCCAAAGAAAATGGCCTCAACCCTTATCAATACTTAATGCACTTGTTTGAAGAGCTTCCCAATATAGATGTGAATAATGAAAACGCCATTGATCAATTGCTTCCTTGGTCAAACAGTCTTCCGGCTCACTGTCGTATTCAACTTGATAAGTAGATTATAAGTTAGTCCCCATCACATTAATAGGTGGGGACTATTTGACGCTTACATTTCAACGCAATATCGATTACTTTTACGTTACTCTTATGAAGCTCAAATGCTGCCAAACTAAGTCGTCTACGGCGTATATATTCTGATAACGAAATTCCTGCAAGGAAAGAAAACATTCTTTTAAAATGATATTCCGAACAATGAGCTAACCTTGCCACCACCTTGAAATCTATTTCGTTAGTAAGGTTTTCCTCGATATACTTCATTGCAGTATTCATGTCCTTAAGCAAATCCATTCATATGACCTCCTTTCATCAATAGAATAACAGGAGTTTCCTTTAGTCATCCGACATTTTGTGCACCATTTTGTAGGGTTAACTATTTATGAGAAGTTGCTTGTATTATTTAGAGCGAGTCAATAAATAATAATCAAGAAACATAATCCAAAAGTAAGGAATGATCGTTTTTGTTAAACCAAAATATTGTCAGAGGTTTATTGTATAGCACAATATTATCAACAATCTTAAGTTTAATCGGGATCGCTTTAACGATTTATCACCATTTTAAGGTTAAGAAATTGATCGTAAAGCAATCTAAAAATGTCTAGCAACATTTAAATAACCATGCTTTGGATATTTTTTTCGATCATTAATTGCTGCATAGTTTGTTTCAATCACTTAGAATACAATCGTCCTAAGTGATTAATTTATTAACAGTATATTTGTACTGTGCAGCAAATACCTTTTTTATTATTAGTTGTCTTGTTCAATATAGCTCTCCATTAGTTAAGATTTTAAATCAAATAGACAGGGAAACCCTGTACTTTGACATATCGAAAAAAATCGATATATAATATAGACATGGAACCTATCGATGTATTCAAAGCATTATCTAACGAAACTCGGTTTAACATCTTACAGTGGTTAAAAGAACCGGAGAAGCATTTTCCTAAACAAGGCGCTCACCTGCCAAAGGAGATTAGTTACAAAGGGGGAGTATGTGTGGGCGATATTCAAGAAAAAGCCGGAGCTTCTCAATCTACGGTTTCACACTACTTAAATATGATGCAGAAAGCCGGTCTTCTTGAATCTGTAAGATATGGTCAGTGGACGTACTATCGAAGAAATGAAGAAGCCATTCGTCAGTTTGCTGATTATCTTAAAACGGAAATCTGATTTGGGTGATTTCTGTTTTTTTTAATGCATATATCGATTTTTCTAGATATTTATATATATAAATGGAGGTTTTATCTATTGCGTTATATCGCTTATTTATTAGCTATAGTAGCAGGAGCTTCACTTAGTTTTGAAGGAGCTATTTACGGTGAATTAGGAAAAACAGTAGGAAAGCTTGAAACTAGTTTTTATAACTTCTTTGTAGGTTCAATCATCCTCGGGTTATTATGGCTATTCTTTGGAAAAGGTAAACTTTCCTATACCGTTGAAGCACCGAAATGGACATTACTTGGTGGGTTTTTAGGGGTTATTTATCTAACAGCTATTGTAATAAGTGTCCCATATGTTGGTGTTGGGATATCTATGGTTTCCGTTATTATTGGTCAATTAGTCATGAGTATGGTGATTGAACATTATGGTTGGCTTGGAAGCAAGAAATCGGGAATCAATAAAGAAAAAATATTAGCTGTTATTTCAATGATTATAGCACTTGTGTTGGTTTATTAGGAGGTCTAAAAATGAGTATTATGATGGTTCTTTTCACTTTAATAGGTGGTCTTACATTAAGCATACAATCAGCTGTTAATGGTACACTCAGTCGTAAAGCCGGAACAATTGAAACGACACTCTTAACCTTTCTAACCGGAACAATGTTCCTTGCAATCTTTATTCTTTTTTTTGGTCAAGGAAATCTTTTGGCTATTTTTGAAGTGCCTAAATGGCAACTAAGCGCCGTATTTCTAGGTGTGCTGTTTGTACTTTTTATCGTTATAGCTGTTCCTAGAATTGGGGTCATTGCAACCAATATTACTGTTATCATTGGTCAGCTTGTAATCGGCATTGTTATTGACCATTTCGGCTGGTTCAATAGCTTAGTCATTCCTTTAGATATGAAACGTTATTTCGCATTACTATTTATGATCATTGCTCTTTATTTTATCTATAAAGGAAATACACGCGCCAGCGAAGAACACAGGTAAAAAGGCTAATATTCGTGATTATGATGAGATCCAAAGAAATTAATCAAATGTCCATCTTGAACAACATATAACATAAATCCTAATGTTGCCCCTAATGAAAGCAAGAATTCAAGTATAGCTTTCAACAATACTACATTCTGTCACTTTAACAAAATAAGAGCTGCCGTATCGATATCGACAACTCCTTGTTCAGTCACTGCACTCAGTTAGCTGAGAATCATGTTCTTTTCAAACTAGCTTCAAATAAATCTATAATTTCCAAAAATCTCTCAGCTTCTCTAAATGTATGGTCTGCCAAAAGAGGATGAATATTACTTTTGATACGGCATGCTTCAATTAACTCTCTAGCTGTTTTCTTAAAGTCCCTTAAGGAAGCAACCGATACTTTATTTTGATTTAAAAATTGACTTAAAATTGGTTTAGTTTCTGATTGAGGACGCATGGAGTCTAAATCAACCGCTTGAAACATCAATTGGTCGAAATCATGGCTAAAATCTCTTGCCTGTTCAACCAATTTTCTTTCAGAAGGATCTAAAAGATGGCCAATAAACTTTGCATGATCTGCCATAATTTTTAAGAAAAACACATTTTCTTCGATTATAGTATCTGGTTCTGGGGCAAGCTTCCCTTCATTCAGTTCTTTTAAACGGTTAGCAAAGTATGCTGCCTCTCTACTAATATGATCAACTAGCAAAGGAAAATTGTTATGACGGATTTGGCAACTTAAAGTTAAGCCTAAGACTTTTCTTTTGTAGCCCCATATTGCTGCTGCAGCTTGATAAACCTCACTATTAAAGGCTTGAATTTGACGTAAATCTGAATTTACAGTAAATCTAGCTAACCTTTCTTCAATACTTTCGAACAATGAAATGAACTGTCGAGCTTCATCGATAAGTTGTGTCTGTTCATAAGTAAAACCCAAGCTTAAAAATAAGGCATGTTCTTTCATAATCCTAGACCAAAATCGGATTTCGTCTAATGATCTCTCAACTATCGGATTCGCCATAATATCCCTCCTTATTTAACCCTCCCTTTCTATATATACGTGTGTTACTTTGTACTAATTCGTTATTTACTCCTTCAATGGTTCGTGTATGTTTTATTTCAATTTAATGACTAACTTAAAACTTCTTTCACTATCTGCTTTCTAGTCGATTAGGAAAGCGATGTTATTTTTATGAAAGTATGAGTGGTGAAATGTGAAATTTCCCGGCCCTATTGTGGTACTTATTGAACATTTCTAATCATATTCTTATAAAAGATAACAATAAGAAGGGGGGTAAGTTAATTGAAAAAAGTTAAGGTTAGTTTACGGCCCATTGTAAGTAAGATAAATTTACCCACTGTTTTGAAAACAACTATACTTCCAGGTGACTCAATTGAAAGATTATTTATTGCAACCCAGGTAGGAGAGATTTATTACATAGGAAACGGAGAGGTAAGGACTTTTTTAGATATTCGCCCACGAGTCATAAAACTAGGTGCTTCTGGTGGTGGTTATGATGAAAGGGGATTGCTAGGGCTAGCGTTTCATCCCGAATTTTATTATAACGGTCTGTTTTACCTTCATTATTCAGTAGCTGGAACACAAGGTCCAGGTGCTCTTCCTGACTTTTTCAACCCTAATCCGTGCGATCCAGAACCTTAAACCTAAAATGGATAAATAGAGAAATTCAATATGATCATCTAGATACAGTTGAAGAATGGATTCTTCAATCGAATGGTCTACCTCAAAAACAGCGGACATTACTTAACTTAAGAAGACCATTTTCTAATCATAATGGTGTCAATAGCTTAAACTTTTCACCTGAAACAAGAAAACTTGTTTTAACAACCGGAGATGGTGGATCGGGCTATGATCCATTTAATTTAAGCCAGGATGATATGGAGATTGCCGGTAAAATAATTGAAATGGATGTGGATAAAAATTCATTTATCAATAATCCACCCGTAGTTACACGCTTTAATGAACTTCCCATACCTATTCAGGAAATGCTCACAGTCATTGCTAAAGGAGTTCGTAATATACCAGGCATTTCATTTCAAAGGTTCAATAATCAGTATATTAAATATGCGGGAAATGTCGGACAGGACTTGGTCGAGTCGATCTTTTCATTTCTTCATTATAAACCCATACCAGTTACACAGCTTATTCAAGCTTCTTTAGTAATTCTACTGACCAAGATGGATTTATTAACTTTGGCTGGCGGGGGTGGGAAGGGTGTTTTCCTACTTCGACCATAAGAGGCTGTACTGATAATTCGTCTTTAGATGAGAAAACAATTGCTTATTACAATGAATCAGTATCACTTTCAGGGAGTCGTCTTCAGCCTTTAACTAGTTATTTTCATAAAGATCCCCGACCCGATAAATTCGAAGGAACTGCACTAACAGGAATTCAGCCTTATATGGGGAATCGAATCCCTGATTTAACAGGAAGTGTTGTGTTTACTGATTTTGCCCGGAAAGATTCTCAACCACAGGTTAGAGGCGCTTTAGCTTATACTAGAATGAGACCAGATGGCAAACAAAATGATTTCAGTGTGATTCAAACCGATTATGATTTTGGGTTTCAATCAGCCTTTTATGCTAGTCTGGGAACGAATCTGGATCAATCGAGACTTTATTTAGGGGTTTATGGTTCTATGAATGTAACTGATTTTAACCAAGGCACTGTTTTTGAAATAGTTCCATAAATCATACCTACAAAATTCTACTTAATCTTGATACAACTCTTACATGGACTAAATTTCAATCTAATGAACAACCAAGGGAAGAAGCAGACTCCCTTGGTTGTTCATTTTTCCAGGTATTAAAAGTTGAACATCTTGATTTCACCAAAATATTGTTTTTCTAGGTTGTTTTAGAGGATCACTAAATTATAATCATTTTTATTCTTTTAAAAATGACTAAAGCAATTTCAACCCATAACCAGCTATAAAGGAAAGCAAATAAAATGATACTTATGGTTGTAAGAATTGAAAAGGAATCAGAGACGGCCGGCCCTAGAATTGGAAAGTGAAAAATAAAAATTAAACTCATTATTCCTAACATCAAAAGAATTGTGCCAGTAGCAATAATACTTACTCTCTTCCGAAAAAAGGAAAAAGATGCTCCTATGCCAAGTCCTAATAATCCTGTTGTAAAAGGAAATACAATTAGTTCCGTTGGCTGCAGGATGAATAACAACATAATAGTCAGAAAATAGGACTTTACTCCAAATGAAATGGATAACATGGAACATAACAGAATAGGTGCAGTGACAAGCGGACTTATAAAATATCCTACACCTGGTACAAAACCACCAGAAGCCTGTAAAATGGCAGCAATACAAGCAAAAATAGACCCTAATATCAGCTTCATCGTCTTTTTATGTTTATTGAATATGATTTGAGCTAAACGGACCTCATCAGAAATAGGTTTTAAAAAAAACATTATTATTCTATAAACTAGTTCGACCACTATACTTATGTCTATGTGGAGTAACACCATCAACAGTAGTTACTCCACTGAATTCATGGTAATGGCCTCCTTCTGGGAGGAAAATTGCTGGTCCAGTAACACCTCGGATTTCATGTCTATGTCGTTCGTCAAAACTAGTAAAAGTCCCATAACGATGTGTATGTTGTACACCACTAGGAGCTGGTTCTGTTGTTCCGGCATAACGATGGTCATGCCCTACATCAAATGATGTTACTCCTCTAAATTCATGTGTATGAACAGGTCGCCCGTTCCATGAAGTTATATAAAGAGTATGCGAGTGTTCAGAATTATCTTCATCAGAATGATAAAGATAACCAGTTACTGGTATGCTTGTCATCTAAGCCATCATCCTTTCACTTTAGATCTAACATTTTATGTTAAAAACGATAAAACGTGTGAATATCAATTTAGAGGAAGATGAGTCAAGCATGTGTTGATATGACCAAGTTTTTGGATATCTATTTGCTTTGGCTTTGGAAGACCTGGAAAGAGGAAATGACTAATGATTACATCGAATGATATAAGCTTTATAATTTAAATAACGAAAACAAGGATAGCTTAATTGTTGTTATTTTATTAATTATTGTAGGTACAGCTTTCGTTAGCAATTATTATTAAGAACTATTAATGCGAGCACTTGAAGAAGTGCTCGCATTCTCTATCACTCTTGAATTTCATATTCTAGAAGTTCGGAAATGGTTACGAATGTATACCCTTGCTCTTCTAACGAAGTAATAATCCCTTCTACTGAATGGAGTGATTCTTTTCTACTCTCATACATGACATGCAATAAAATAATGGAACCAGGTTTTATCTTTTCTACAACATGGTCTACGATTTTATTTGCATCAGCTGCAATATCAGGATAAGAATCTGGCTCTATATTCATATAAATCGTATTCCTATCTAGCTTGGAGAGATAATACGGTAACAAAACTAACCTTTTTCCAAAAGGCGGACGGAAGGTGATTTCTCCTTCATAACCGATTTGTCGGATTAGCTCATCCGTTTTATCTATTTCATCTTTAATAAAAGATGGAGATTTAAAAACCATTCTTTGATGGGAATAGGAGTGGTTTCCAATTTCATGTCCTTCTTGCACGATCTTTTTCGCGTCATCAAAATACTTTTCAATTTCATATCCTGTTAAGTAGAAAGTACCTTTCACATCATGTTTTCTTAATATGTCTAAAATTTCATCTGTATGTACCCCAGGACCATCATCAAATGTTAAAGCTACTACTTTTTCGTCTGTTTCTACACTATTAACTAAACCGCCAAAGAACTGGAACGTTCTAGATTGAGATAACTCGTTTACTGAATAACCTACAGCAATTAATAGTACGATTGCTATAAGAATCCTTTTTATTATTTTTTTCATATATCCCCCATAATGAAACTATTTTCTCCCTTCATATAATACTATAATTTTGTAATATTCAGCTCTAGTAAATAAAAGTTCACCTTTACTCCACTTGCTTACTCATTGTTTTTCTTCTTCCATTCATATGGAACTTTAGACCATTCATAAAAAATAATAATCAAGTACATGACAATGGAGATGGAAATATTCTCAACCATATTAATCTCTTTATTTGCAAATAAATTCCAAAACGTTCTTGATATAAAATAGATTAAGGGTAATCGAATGCTTTTCTTAAGCATATTGGCAGTATTCCCCCTTATGTAGCAGCATAATTACATGAATAACTCCTCTCTCTAATTTAACATTTATTCCCTTTTTTGTGATATCAAAAGAAAAATGCGTCCCTGTTTCGTTGTAGGCACGCTAAATGTGAAACCAAATGTTATCCAAAGTAATTATGAAACGACAATATAATTAGACCAATACTCACCATTCCCCAAGCTACAGTACTCACGATCCACCAAACGACCGCTTTCGTTTTTGATGTACGCTCTCCGCTTTGAGGATTGGCTTTTATAAAAGCGAGTTTCCTTTCCATATTCTTTTTCAAAGAAATAAGAACAACAAAGCCGATTAGAATAAAACCTATTGTGACCAATAGCAATATATCCACTTTATATGCCTCCTTATTTTGTGAATGGCTTACTTGACTCTACTCTCAAACCTTCTCTCATAAAGGCTTCCAGTTAGAATCTTTACGATCATTTTCATCTGGCTTTTTCACGGATTCAATATATTCCTTTTGACACGCTCCAAACGCAATAAAGTTCTTTTGTGCTTGCCTTAATGAGACTTCATTCGCTCCACCTTCATAATCTGGATTTTGAAATTGAAGACCATCATCTTCCCAAAAGCATATTTCACAAATCTCAAATGTATCTGTTAGCTCTTCTTCTAACGTTTTATACCCACAACAAGGACATGTATATTTCATGTTTTCACCTCTGTTATGCAAACGTCTTTCTGAGCTTTCTTAAAACCATACCGTTTGCTACTGCTCCTATTAACCCTGTCATGACAAAAATATAGGCAACAAACAAAGGGGTTGAAGCAAGTGATTCCGTAAGTATTCGTATCACCCCAACAGCAAAAATGAGCAAACTGCATACTAGAGTAATAATGGTTCGAGTTTTAACATTCAAATGAACAACCTCCATTAATTAAATGACTTCCTTACATATTATAGTAACATTAAATTCCATAACTCTACTTTTAACCTATGAGCTAAAAAGGAAAAATAAGCGTACCAAATCGCTTTAGATTCGGTACGCTCTTACTGTCATTTCTCCTCCGAAATCGAAATCTCTCTTCTACTAATACAAATCCTCATCCACGATCGTATTCGTCTCAAGCATCGTCTTCATTTTCATTCCGTTTTCAGTGACTCTTACTTGGTAGACGGAAACGAAAGCTTTGTATTTCGCCGTTCCTTCGTCGCCATAGTATATATGGAATTCCTCTGACGTTGTCATTTCATATAAGTTGTCACCGATTTTCCGGACGTTTTCGACGCGGTTACCTAATAGTTCCTCTTGGATGCCGCGGCTTTGTAAGTAGTCAATGTAGTTTGCGGTATCCTTTTGATATTGGGTTGATTCTGGATCGATGAGGTGGGCAATCATCGAGTAGTCGCCTGCATTGTATGCATCTGTGCATAAACGGATAAAGTTCGCGTAGAAATTGGCGAAGTCGGCATCGGTGACCTCGACCGTTTTGATGACGTCGAATACTTCAGCGTTTTGCACGGCTTCTGCCTGTTTCTGCACATCAAATGTTTTCGTTTCAAGTCGGTTGCCTTCTAGTCCTGAGACGTTGTGGCGAGTGAAGAGTTTCCACTTCTGGTCTTTGTATTCAAAACCATACTGATAGGCATACTGAAGTTGCTGCAAGTTGCTAGAGCCAGATTGTGCGGCACCTTCCTGCCATTTTTCTTGGACGGTCATATAAGCGACCCATCGGCCATTTTCCTCCGTGACAATGAGTGAATCGAGGTCAAAATCGGCTTGATCGATATAAGCGATATAGTAACTATTTGTGTTTCTCATATTTTGAATAGATGTCGTAAACTCCGTATTGAGCGGGTCGGAGTAGTTTTTTAAGTAGCTTGAGTCGCGGTAAATAAGTGCTTTACTCCAGTTCGTGAAGTGATCAGATAGGACTTGAATCAACTCGGTTTGCTGCTCGTTTGAAAGTTGAAAAGATACGATGACTTCATCGTCAACAAGTTGATAATCTGGGCTTTGCACTTTGCCGAATGGTGTTTCCTTTTCAAGTGAGAGAGTCATGCTGCCATCGGTTAAGACTGGGCCGAACTGCTCTCTTCCTTTCTCGACCGTCTCACCGGTATTGGTACCGTTTAAATAAATCGTTGCTTCGTCAATCGTCGTATCAAGCATGATGTAGTCAACTTCAATCGTAAAATCGACGACCTCTTCGTTAAAATGGCTCACGTCTAGCTCTTTATCAAGCTCTAGGAAATCCGTCGATAAAACGGCGGTGACGTCATATCGTCCAGGAAGCCTGTAGCCAAGGTCAATGTATCCATCTCCTATTTCTGTGTATGAGACTTCCTTTCCGTTAATTAAAAACGTAAGACCCGCTTCATTCGTGTACACCGTTAAAGCAATTGGGTGTAAAACAAAGTCAAAGTTGTCATAAAGGAAATATAATTTGCCCCTTTGTTCATACGTAATTAGGCGGTGCGATTGGATGATCTCTCCGTTCTCTTCTGTTGTAAAATTTCCGCCTGTTCGCACATCTTGCTTTAGTTGTTCGATCAGCTCTTCTTTTGCCTTCGTATCTTCTTCCAAATAGGCAAGCAGGTCATCGATATGTTTCATCGTCACCGGCAAGCTATCGTCCGCTGTTTGCAATAAGCTGAATACAGTGTCCGCATCTTTGTCGTCAATCGCCGCAATAAATTGCTGCAGTTGTTTATTCGGGTCGGTGATTGATTCGCCAAATTTATAAAGTCCTACTCCTAGCGCAAGCAAGATCACCACAGAGGCAATCAGCCATTTCGTCTTTTTGCTTACGGACGCTAGAGTTGGCAGGTCTTGCTTTTGTCTTTTAGCAGGGCTCTCCACGGTTTCGACCTTCGCACCACACTCGGAACAAAAAGGCGTCTGGTCCTCGACTTTTGAACCACAATTTGTGCAAAATTTCATCGTTTTGGTCTCCTTGTTCTTTTTTTCCGTCTACACAGTGTCTTCCGTATCGCCATTTCGGTTCGTCAGGAGTACAGCAAGGTAGGCAATGACAAAGGCTGCTACCGCACCAAAGAAGAATGAGCCAATAACCGAAAACCCTAACGACACATTGAACAAATCACCGAAATTCGTATTAATGGAAAAGTTCGCTAACGCCACAATCGCGGCATTCACTAGCCCAAACGACGCGGCATAGACGCCAAGCTCAGGAATGATCTGGCCCTCGGTTGCTTTTCTGAGCTGATTGCCTGCTTGAAAATGAAGTAACAGCGGCACGAGCGCGATGAGCCAGAAGAAGCTTCCAGTCAGCTCCTTAATGACTTCTTGAAACGACTCTTCATCTTCAGACGCTTTCGCTCCACCTAAAAGCGAGTAACTGGCCTTGACTTGTTCATCATAGACTGTCGTTTCAAAACGGAGTGTTTCAAACTGGGCAACATTCCACATGTAGCCTCCGACCTGCGAACCGACCACGTTTTTGACGAAGGTTTCATCGTTTTTAAATTCCTCATGAACGTGAAACACAGCAAGCCCGGCGACAATAAACAATACAACACCCGCAACTTGATTCAAGAGTGCCCAGCGAATCGATACTCCGTATTGTCTGTTTTTCTGCTTCACGTCCGCTGATAGACCAATCAGTGAACCAAGACTTGTAAAAAGAACACTCAAAATCAACGCATTCACAAACACATTGATAAAACGATACTCGGCTGCAATGATCATTTCTTCACCAAAGCTGCTGAAGGAAGACAAATCAACCGAAATCCCAGAAAACATACTAATGACCGCAACAAGTGCAGCATAGACAACTGCAAACGAAACATTTTTCATGAGACGGTTACGAATCGAGCGCTCACGGTTGTTTCGATGCAGCAAATACCCGGTAGGAATCAAAATAAGGGCCGGTAAAAGAAGAAACAAATACAAACTGCCATTTGTTTTCACATAAAACTCAAGAAACATCGCACTTGCGACATAATCGACATTCGCCAAATGACCGAGCATAAAAATATCCGTCATCGAGACAACTTTCAGCGATGAGATCAGCGGACCTAGTAAATCATCCTCCATCGACGAACGAACAGCTTGGTTAATCATCATACTAATGACCAGCGAAACGACCATAAAGGCTGCAATCGTGATCGCACTTGCCTTAAGTGACCCTACTAACGTCTCCGTTTGAAAAGGACGGACCGTTTCGTTGTCTGTTGCTTGTCTTCTTCGACTACTTTTTTCGTTTTTAAAACGCGTTTCACCAGATGAAGCCTGAATGATTTTTTCTAACGATTGTCCGCACGCAATGCAATACAAGGCACCTTGAAGCGTTTGGCTACTGCAATTTTGACAATACTTATTGCTTTCTTTCTCAAGCGTGAGCTCCTCCTTCGCGCTATGCAGGGCGACACCGTCGTGTTTGCAATACAACGCGTTAGGGTCATTTTTCGTTCCACATTGCTTACAATACAAAGAATTCGACCTCCTCTTCTCTTTGATCTTACACCTTCACACCACAGCACGAACAGAATTGTGCCTCCTCCGGAACTGTCTCTTCACAGCGCACACACGCTGTACCCTCGACACTCTCCACCGCCGCAGCCCGTTCCACTTTCGTCCCGCAACCACCGCAAAACTTCGCATCAGCAGAATTCACCGTCTCACAGGAAGGACAAACGCTCCCGCTCTCCTCTTCTTTTTTGTTCAGCTCTGCTACCTTTCTAGACGATGCGTAGAGATGTTGGTCGAACCCATACACATTTTTCGTCAACTCGACTAGCTCTTCGTCGTCGATCTCCCCTGTGCGGATCTTCTGATACGTCCGCAAACCAAGCTCCAAGAGAATCTTAGACTTACGAACAGACGTCTCTTGAATCTCTTTCTTCAGCCTGCTTACCTCTTGTGCAACTTGCAGCTTCTGCTTTCCTTGCTCAATCCCACCTTGAAACTTGGACAACCCTTCCCCTAATTTTGATTGAAAATGACCTGACACATTTTCACGCTCCTTTTTTTCTATGACTTATCGACTATATATATACAGGGATCTGTTACTGAATACCTAAAAATTTTGTGTGCCGGTGCCTGGCACCGCCCGAATTCCCCCGAGATATGTCGAAATAGTCCCAGTGCCTGGCACCACCCGAAATATGTCGAAAAGACGACCAATAGCTGATGAGCGCTAGGTCGTCTTCTTGGAAACGTTTAGAAAAATCGTGTATGTTTTGCTAAATTAGTAAACAAACTATTTTTACATATAAATCTAGTGAAATTGGAGAACTAGCAATGGTCGAAATTGGAGAAGTGGTAATAAGAACGGTGGTCGCCTTTAGCTTTTTAATCATAGCGGCGCGCTTTTTGGGAAAACAAGTGATTTCACAAATGACAATCTTTGATTTTATCGCTGCAATCACGTTAGGAGGGCTAACTGCAGGATTAGCCTATAACACTTCCATCCAGCCACATAATACAGTCGTCGCTTTTATTATGTTTGTTGTCATTATCTTTTTGATTGCCGTATTGTCGACAAGAAATAGAAAGATCCGAAAAATATTTGCAGGAGACCCGACGATTGTCATTCAAAACGGGAAAATTCTTGAAGAAAACATGAGGAAAATGCGCTATACACTTGATTATTTAAACCAACAGTTACGAGAAAAGGATATTTTCAATATTAATGAAGTTCTTTTTGCTATTATCGAAACAAATGGTTCCTTAACGGTACAAAAGAAACCGCAATTCCGAAATGTAACGAGACAAGAGTTAATGCTCGCAACGAACGAAGAGCCTAAACTACCGATTGAGCTTATTATGGACAGTGAAGTGATTGACAAAAATTTAGTTGAAAACGATCTTACTCAATCATGGCTAAATGCTGAACTTCAAAAAAGAAATGTAGACATGAAGGACGTCTTTTACGCGGTCTTATTAGGAAACGGAATTGTGTATATTGATACGTATAAGGACCATATTTTATCTCCTATTGATAAAGAGTAATGACATGCCTCTCCCCGACTGCGACAAAATTCGCTAAATTCCGGGGAGTGACAGGCACCGGCATCGAACTACATCCCTCCTGTCACCGGAATCGACTCGCCGGTAATGGCACCTGCTCCTTCAGAAGCTAAGAACACAGCCGTTTTACCGATTTCAGATGGTTCAAGTAGACGTTTGATCCATTGTTTGCCGAGGATATGGTGGTCTAATGCTTCTTGTTCAGTCGTACCATCCTTTTCAGCTAATACGGGTATTTGTTTTTCAATTAGCTCCGTGCGTACAGGCCCTGGTTCGATTGTGTTACAAGTGATTCCTTCCGTAGCATTCTCTAATGCGACCACTTTTGTAAAGCCTGTTTGTCCTGCTTTAGCCGCACAGTAAGCGGATTTGTAGGCATCTGGAATACGCCCGTGCGCAGATACAATGTTGATAATCCGACCATACTTTTGAGCTTTCATAGAAGGCAATGAGTGTTTCGTCATTAAGAAGGTCCCTTTTAAAATAACGTCATTTAATAAATCCCATTTTTCTACTGGAAAGTCTTCTACTTTTGAGATGTACTGCAAACCAGCATTATTGACAACAACGTCTACAGATCCACGTTCCGTAATGACTGAATCAATCGCTGATTTCACCGACTGTTCATCGGCTACGTTTACATGATACCCTTTCGCGTTTTCTAATTGGTCAGCTGCCGCAATCGCTGCTTCTTCATTTACGTCAAAAATGGCTACGAAGTCACCGTTAGCGATGAATTCTTGCGCAATCGCATACCCGATTCCTTGAGCTGCTCCTGTTATGACTACTGTACGTTCCTTATCCATTAAAATCACTCCAAACTAATATGTTGAAATTTGTATGTAATGAGGATGGGACATAACTAAACTCTTTTATATCCCAACTTCTTTCTTAATTGATGACAGCTTATCCGTAAAAAATGATTGCTACAGCCATAGCAAATACAAGGGCTAGTAAAGGAGCCACAATATTTACAAAGAAAACGGGTTTATACCCCATTTTATGTGTTAATCCCATGACCGTTAAACCTGTTACGACCGCTCCACTATGAGGTAAAGAGTCTAACCCACCTGAACTGATTGTCGCAATACGGTGCAATACTTCGGGATCAATCATTGTTTTATAATGTCCTGAGAGTGCTTCCATTGCAATCCCTAACCCACCTGATGTGGAACCAGTTATTCCGGACATGATGTTCGTTGCGATGGAGAAGGCAATAAGCGGATGACCCGGAATGCTCATTACCGCGGATTCAACTAAATTGAAGCCACTTGTGATAATGACTACTCCTCCAAAAGCTACGACAGCACTAGTGTTCAAGATAGGGGCAGCAACATTCATAGCACCTGTATTAAACGTTTGAAGCGGATTGGTCAAATACTTTCTCAAAAATAATCCTGCAACAATAACCGATAACCCTAATGATATTTCGATACTAAATGGTGTAAAGTTTAGCAAAATAATTAAAAGGGCAGGAGGCAAGAGACTTAACAGAAAAGGTGGATAGCTTTCCTTTTCTTCGTAATCAAACCGAGTGTTTCCTTTTGTCTCCTCATAACCAATATTTTTACTCGTATATTTTTTGTCTTCTCTCCACAACCACCAAAGACCAAAAGGAATAACGACTAATGTAGCGACCACTCCAATCAAGGCCCCCGCCGTCGGTGTTGTACCAAGATATGGGATTGGGATTAGATTTTGAATTTGTGGGCTTCCCGGGAGCATGGTCATCGTAAATGTTCCACATCCGAGGAAGAAAGCGCCCGCAAAAATAGGCCAAGGAATATCTAACTTTTTGAATACAGGACGGGCAATGGGAATCATCGTGAAAATAACAACAAATACACTAACCCCTCCATATGTTAAAACACCTGTTATTAACACCATCGCAAATATGACGGCAATTCGACTGGACTCTCCTGTAACTTTTAAAATTCCTCGAGCAATGCTTGTTGCCGCCCCACTATCTTCCATTACTTTTCCGAAGATTGCGCCAAATAAGAACAGCAGGAAGTACCTCTCAACAAAGTTAACAAAGGATTGCATATATCCAGTTTTAAGAGCTTCTGTTATATCAATTTGGCTGACAACCGCCACAAGTACTCCTAAAACAGGTGTCACGATGAGCAAACTGTATCCTTTCATCGCAAATATAATGAGTAAACTCAGTCCTACAACAATTCCAATTAAGCTTAACAATTGTAAATCCATACGGTTTCTCCTCCTTCAGTCGTTGTTCATTTGCCGATAACCGCTGTTTCCTGGCACTCTAGTTAAGGAGGCACTG
The DNA here is from genome assembly GCF_002109385.1 of Halalkalibacter krulwichiae. Lineage (NCBI taxonomy): Bacteria > Bacillati > Bacillota > Bacilli > Caryophanales > Bacillaceae > Halalkalibacter > Halalkalibacter krulwichiae. The sequence continues at coordinate 4,238,654 of NZ_CP020814.1, forward strand.
TACGGAAAGTCGACTTACCTTCTAACACGTCTTCTATCCAAACTTTTCATTGATTCAACCTCTGCCAGCGACACTGAATTGAAGCGCTTTCCAAAATTGATTTGATTAATGGTATAACCTCATTCTGATATCACTGTTATTACTATCGTGAAAGAGCACCTGTTTTCCCCAGTAGTTCATTCCGACTTTCAAAAGGGCAGGTGCTTTCACTTATTTACCTTCTTTAAAAATATGTTCAGATATGAAGCTTTTACTCTTAGCGGTTTAGTGTCTCTTTCGGCATCATTTTTTCTCGTACTTGATCTGGGATTGGATACGCTTTCGGTTTTTCTTTAAACGATGTCCATGCGCGAATTTCAAATCCTTCAGCGATCAATTTTTCGTTTCTTAAAAACGTATGGCTAATTTTAAACACTTTTTGGTGCAATTCGACCACTACACTGCGCACGGTCACTTGATCTTCGAAAAACAACGGACTCTTAAACTGGCAATTTGCCTCTAGAAGTGGGGTACCGACTTGCTGCTCGACAAATAAGGTCGAAGATGGAAAGGCAATCGCTGTGAAATATTCATGGGTCGCTTCGTCCATCCATTTATAAAAGTTAGGGTAAAAGACAATTCCCGCTGCATCTGTATTTCCCCACTTTACTCGAAACGAGTATTCTACAACCATCTTTCATTCTCTCCTTAAACGTTGGATATCTTTTTGACTTTCAATCCTATCATTTCTCTAGCTTCATCTGGTGTTGCGACTTCTCGGCCTAACGTATTCGCTAATTCTACAATTCTCTCTACAAATTGAGCATTGGACGTGGCTAGTTCTCCCTTGCGAAGATAGACGGCATCTTCCATCCCTACTCGAACATGTCCACCAAGAAGAATGCTCATCGTATTAATCATTAACTGATCTTTGCCGGCACCAATTGCGGACCATCTTGCCCCTTCTGGGATGCTGCTTCTCATAAACATCAAGTTTTCAGGCGTGGCAGGGATTCCCCCTTGCGCTCCTAAGACAAATTGGAAAAAGAACGGTGGTTTGATGAGTCCTTTTTCGGCAACGCGTAAGGCATTGTGGATCATTCCAACATCAAATACTTCGATTTCTGGTTTCACATCATTTTCTAGCATTTTCTCTGCTAATTGCTCGAGCATTGCCGGAGTGTGAATAAAGACATTTGGTCCGATATTAAAAGAACCTGCGTCGTAGGAGGCAATCTCCGGTTTTAACTCTACGATTGGGAAGCGTTTCGTCACATCTTTAAGTTCGCCCCCTGCAGTCGTAAAGTTGATAATGATGTTACAGTTCTTTTCCTCTAGTAATCTTGTTACTTCACAGTACTTCTCTGCATCCAAAGTAGGAACTCCAGCATCATCCCTCACATGAATATGGGCAATCGCTGCACCAGCTTTCCATGATTCATAGATTTCATCAGCAATCTCTTGTGGGGTAGTCGGTAAATAAGGCGTATGGTCCTTTGTTGCAAAATCTCCTGTTGTCGCTACAGTGATAATTAATTTTTCCATAATAGTCCCACCTTTTTTATTCGTTTTAATTATAGTTTAAAAGATTTTATCTTCCTAAAAGCTCTACAATGGTCCGTTTGACTCTGACTTCTATACTTTTTCAACAATCGTTGCCACACCTTGGCCACCGCCAATACAAAGCGTTGCAAGTCCTAACTGGCTGTTTCTCCGCTTCATTTCGTGCAGTAGTGTTACGAGGATACGTGCACCGCTTGCACCAATTGGGTGGCCTAAAGCAACGGCGCCACCATTAACATTTAGTTTCTTTTTATCTAACCCTAATTCTTGTTGTACGGCAAGGGCTTGAGCAGCAAAAGCTTCATTTGCTTCAATTAAATCTAGCTCTTCTATTGAAATCCCGGCTTTCTCTAACGCTCTTTTTGTTGCAGGAACCGGGCCAATTCCCATAATTTTCGGATCGACACCGCTGCTTGCATTGCTGCGAATACGAGCAAATGCCTTGATGCCAAGTGCTTTCGCTTTCGCTTCACTCATCACGATCAACGCCGCAGCTCCATCATTTAGTCCAGAAGCATTGCCGGCTGTTACACTTCCGTCATTTCGTTTAAATGCAGGACGAAGCTTGGCTAACCCTTCGACGGTTGTCTCAGCACGAATGTGTTCATCTTCAGCGATAATGAGCGGTTCACCTTTTCGCTTTGGAATAACGACAGGTACAATCTCCTCTTGAAAACGTCCTTGTGCTTGTGCTTCTCCAGCTCTTTGATGACTTTCTACAGCAAATGAATCTAATTGTTCACGAGTTAGTTGATACTTTTCAACGATGTTCTCAGCTGTTACCCCCATATGAATGTCATGAATTCCACAAGTCAACCCGTCATGAACCATGCTATCAACAAGCTTATGGTCGCCCATTCGCATGCCTTGTCTTGCAGTTAAACTTAAGTACGGCGCCTGACTCATGTTCTCCATTCCACCAGCTAACACTACTTCTGCTTCTCCTGCTAGAATCGCCTGTGTCGCTAAATGAATTGCTTTTAAACCTGAACCACATACTTTATTAATCGTTATTGAAGGCACCGATTCAGGAATCCCCGCCTTTATTGCAGCCAGTCTAGCAGGGTTTTGACCTTGACCTGCCTGGAGGACATTTCCCATTATGACTTCATCAATCTCTTCAACCGGGAGACCGGCACGAGCAATGGTTTCTTTTAATACAAGTGAGCCAAGCTCAACAGCTGACACATCTTTAAATGAACCAAGAAAGGTACCAATCGGGGTCCTGACAGGTTGAACGAGAACGACGCTTTCTGCCATTATCTTCTCACTCCTTCCTTCACTAAGTGATCGGCTACTGTAAAGGTAGCTTCTGTACAAGCACGGATTTCATCAACCGTGTGCTCACCAATGATCTCTGTCAGGATCATCCCTTCTTTGGTAAAATCAAATACTGCACGGTCGGTAATAAGACGATTAACGACTTGCATCCCGGTAAGAGGCAGAGTACACTCTTTTCTCACTTTCGTTTCTCCATGCTTATTAACATGATCCATAATGACAACGACTTTTCTCGCTCCTTGCACTAAGTCCATCGCTCCACCCATGCCTTTAACCATTTTCCCTGGAATCATCCAATTGGCCAAATCACCTTGTTCCGACACTTCCATTCCACCGAGAATGGCAAGGTCGATATGTCCACCGCGAATCATCGCAAACGATTCCGCATTGTCAAAGAAGGACGCACCAGAACGAGCTGTTACAGTCTCTTTCCCGGCATTAATTAAATCAGGATCTTCCTCTCCTTCATACGGATAAGGGCCAATGCCTAGCAAGCCATTTTCTGAATGAAGGAAAACATCAATCGTATCTGGAATTTCATTCGCTAACAACGTCGGCATTCCTATTCCTAAGTTGACGTTCATTCCGTCCTTAATTTCCTTGGCAGCGCGCTTAATAATTCGTTGACGAGACGTTAACATGTTCATTCCTCCTAGTTTAGCTGCTTCTCACGCAGCGTTCTTTTTTCAATTCGTTTTACATATGCGTCTTCTTCCACAATGTGCTGTACATAAATGCTCGGAGTGTGAATATAATCAGGATCTAAAGCGCTATCCCTTACAAGCTCCTCTACCTCAGCAATCGTAATTTTACCAGCAGCCGCTGCTAATGGGTTGAAATTACGAGCTGTTTTTCTATAGATTAAATTTCCGTATTGATCGCCTTTCCAAGCCTTCACAAAGGAAACGTCTCCTTTAATTGCTTTTTCCAACACATACAGCTTGCCATCGAATTCTTTCGTCTCTTTTCCTTCAGCGACATTCGTACCGACACCCGTCGGCGTATAAAATCCTGGAATCCCTGCCCCACCAGCACGAATTCGTTCTGCTAATGTTCCTTGAGGGACAAGTTCTACTTCAAGCTCTCCGTTTAAAAATTGCTTCTCAAACAATTTATTTTCACCAACATAGGAAGCAAGAATCTTCTTAATTTGACGATTTTCCAGCAACAGCCCTAATCCCCAATCATCGACACCACAGTTGTTGCTGACAATCGTTAAATCTTTAACGCCTTTTTCAGCTAGAGCAAGGATCGCTTTTTCTGGAATACCACAAAGACCAAATCCTCCTACAATCAATGTATCTCCATCCTTCACAATATCAATGACTTCCTCTAGCGAATTTGCACGTTTCGTACTCATACCCCACACTCCTTCTTGGCTATATATCTTCATCCGTGAAAACGTTTTCTAATTTCACTTTACTAAATATTCGATCATTAGTAAAATGAATAAATGTTATAAATTCATTCCTAAAAGGAATAAATCAACCTTGAAAAGGGGTGTTACCGATCGATATTAAACAAATTCGTTGCTTTTTAGAAGTTTGTAAAGAGCTAAGCATCTCACGTGCCAGCTCAAATCTTCACCTCTCTCAACCTGCACTGAGCAAAATTATTCAAGCAATGGAGGAAGAGCTTGGGGTTCCGTTATTTAATCGCTCAACACGCCACTTGCACATTACTGATGAAGGCAAGGCGATCATTCCTTACGCCAAACGGCTGTTGCGTCAGATGGAAGATTTACTCAAAGTAGCTGCAGAACTACAACATACCCATGCCGGCAATGTCCGGTTCGGCTTACCGCCTGTCATTGGCTCAAGCTTCTTTCCAAGCATCATTACTGCTTTTAAAAAGCAGTATCCACATATCCAGCTGACCATCGTGGAAGAAGGATCGCGAATTATTGAGCAAACCCTGCTTGATGGCCATATTGATCTTGGGATTACGATTCTTCCTCTTGATACGGATCAATTTGACGTCATCCCAATCATTGAACGGAAATTAAAGCTCGTCTTACCTATTAACCATCCTCTTGCCAACCGTGAGAGTGTTGCGTTATCGCAATTGCGCAATGATCCATTTCTTATGTTTAGCAAAGGTTTCTCCCTATATGACCGAGTTCGCGATGCCTGTATTCAAGCTGGATTTGAACCAACCATTATTCAAGAAAGTAGCCAGTGGGATTTCATGATGGAGATGGTCGCAGCCGATAATGGCATTTGCATCCTTCCAGAGACGATCTGCGTTCATGCTGACCTTACAAGATGTGCCGTTGTCCATGTTACAGATCCAGAAATTGAATGGAATCTCGCCATTGTCCGTCGAAAAAATAGCTATCTTTCTACAGCGATGAAAACGTGGATTGATTTTATTCGTTCTTCCTTAGGCAGTGACGGTGCCTTGACGGTGCCTGGCACCACCCGAAATATGTCGAAAGACGACCAGTAGCTGTTGAGAGCTGGGGCGTCTTCTGTATTCTGCAGTTTGCAAGCATTTAGTGTATTAAGTTCCAACTAAACAATATGCTAAAATACTAATTAAAGAAAAATAGAAAGGAATTAAAAACATGATGCTATTAGCCATCTTAACTGGGGTTGTCATCTACATGGCAAGTGGAATGGTCTATTACTCGATTCTAGGTAATCGTTGGGTTGAGCTTTTGAAGATTAAACCAGAGCAGCCTAATTATGGACTTCTTACATTGGTAACGTTCTTAACCTCGACTGTTTTGTATAGTCTTCTGCGGCTGTTCGAAGTGGAGACACTATTAGATGGAGCCTTTATTGGCGGGGCTGTAGGGATTATTGTCGCCCTTGCTTATGCAAAGGATTTTATCTTTGGACTAGGAGCAAATAGCCTGAAGGCTTCAGCTGTCTTTGTGATCGCAGTTGGTTATCATGTAATAGCCCTTACGATCATTGGCGCTGTGATGATGTTATTTCTTTAGGGCCAGCACCACCTGAAGTAATTAAGAATAAGGAACTGTCTCTCCCCGACTGCGACAAATTTCGCTAAATTCCGGGGAGTGACAGGCACCGACACTATTTTTTCGCAAGTTCAGCTGCTACATCAAGAATCATATCTTCTTGTCCACCAACTACTTTATGCTTTCCAAGTTCAATTAAGATATCACGTGAGTCAATGTTGAAACGTTCTGCTGCTCTTTGTGAGTGTAATAGGAAACTAGAGTACACACCGGCATAACCAAGCGTTAAGCTATCTTTGGTAATTTCTTGTGGTTTTGGTAAGATTGGCGCGATAATATTTTCTGCCACGTCCATGATTTTGTACAAATCAATGCCACTGTTAATTCCAAGACGGTCTAGCACTGCTACTAATACTTCCGTTTGCGTGTTACCTGCACCTGCGCCTAGACAACGGATACTTCCATCAATGCGTGTAGCCCCTTCTTCAATTGCTGCTAATGAATTAGCCATCGCAAGTGATAGATTGTTATGTGCATGGAATCCGATTTCTACAGAAAGATTTTCTTTCATTGCACGAATTCTCTCTTTTACTTCGTGTGGTAATAATGCTCCAGCTGAATCAACAGCATAGACAACATCAGCGCCATAGCTCTCCATTAGTTTAGCTTGTTCTACTAATTTATCTACTGGAGCCATGTGTGACATCATTAAGAAGCCAACCGTTTCTAACCCGAGCTCTTTTGCTAGTGCGATATGTTGTGGAGCTACGTCAGCTTCCGTTACATGTGTTGCAACTCGAACCATTTTTGCTCCTAGTTTCGCAGCTTGCTTCAACTCTTCTTTCGTTCCAACACCCGGAAGTAACAACACAGAAATCTTTGCGTTTTTTACAGTAGCTGCAGCAGCTTCAATTAATTCAAGGTCATTTGTATGAGAAAGACCAAATTGTAGAGAAGAACCTCCTAGACCATCGCCGTGAGTTACTTCAATATATGGAACATTCGCTTCATCTAATGCTTTTGAAACATTTACTACTTGATCAAGTGTAAATTGGTGGTTAACTGCATGACTCCCATCACGAAGAGCTACTTCAGTAATTAATAAGTCTCTTTTAGTCATAATCATTCTCCCTCTCCTCTACGCATTCGCATGAATTTTTGTTTTGGCCCATTCTTCTGCTACCTTAACAGCAGCTGCTGTCATGATATCTAAGTTTCCAGAATAAGCTGGTAGGTAGTCTCCTGCCCCTTCAACCTCTAGGAAAACCGTTACTTTATTTTCATCAATGATTGGCTCTTGTCTTAGACGGTAACCAGGAACATATCCTTGAACCACTTCTACCATTTCTTTAATAGAGTTTGAAATTGCCACTTCGTCCACTGGACCTTCTACTAGACAATGAACCGTGTCTCTCATCATGATTGGTGGCTCTGCTGGGTTTAAGATAATAATCGCTTTCCCTTTATTCGCCCCACCAACTGTTTCGATTCCTCTTGCTGTCGTTTGTGTGAACTCATCGATATTCGCCCTTGTTCCAGGACCAGCACTCTTACTTGAAATCGTTGCTACAATCTCCGCATATTCAACGGATTGCACACGATTGATCGCATGAACAATCGGAATCGTTGCTTGACCGCCGCACGTAATTAAGTTGATATTTTCCGTGTTTAAATGTTCACTGATGTTAACACCTGGAATAACCGCCGGCCCAATTGCTGCTGGAGTTAAATCTAGCACTTGCTTTCCAGCTTCTTTTAATAATTTCGCATGGTGGATATGTGCTTTTGCTGACGTTGCATCAAATACGATGTCAGCCAAATCTGGTTCTGCTAAAAAACCATCAATTCCTGTATCGATTGCCTTATAGCCTAATTCTCTAGCACGTTTTAAGCCGTCTGATTCAGGGTCAATTCCTACCACAGCCGTTAATTCCAACACCTCTGAACGTCCTAATTTAAGCATTAAGTCTGTACCAATATTACCTGAACCAATAATCGCTACTTTTACTTTTGACATCTTCAACTCTCTCCCTTAGCTTTTAATTTATATGGAAGTCTACAGGTGTAAATTTGGTTTATACCCCATTTGTCGCGAAATCACTTCGGCAGATGCTTTAACATGAGCCACAACATCGGTTAATCGCTCATCATTAAATCGTGTAGTAGGTGCCGCACAACTAATGGAAGCAACACTCTCACCTTTATGATTAAAAATCGGAGCTGCAATGCATCGTAAACCAATTTCAATCTCCTCATCATCAATCGCATATCCTTGCTTTTTCACTTGTCTGAGATGCTCTATAATTTGTTCTTTATCAGTCATCGTTTTATCTGTAAACGTTGTCAAAGTTGCTTCTGATAGAAGTTGATCGATTTCATTCTCTGGACGAAACGCCAATATCGCCTTTCCAACCCCCGTACAGTGAATCGGGGCTCTCTTTCCAATTTGTGAATAGATGCTTAATGAATGCGAGCCCTCTACCTTTTCCACATAAATGGCTTCACCTCGATCCAAAATCACTAAGTGAACCGTTTCTTTTACCTTATCGACAAGCTCTTGAATAATTGGCCTAGCAATACTGGCAATATCTAAATTCTTACTAACGGAGTTGCCTAGCTCAAATAGCTTCATTCCTAACTTGTACTTTTGATCCTCTTGATCTTGAGCGAGAAACCCTTTGAACTCTAGAGTTTTGATAATCCCATGAACGGTACTTTTCGAAAGCCCCATTCTTTCACTTACCTCTTTAATACTTAACTCAGGCGAGGATAAGAACAACTCTAAAATATCAGCAGCTCGCACGACAGATTGAATGTGACGCTCACTCATTTAAACACCTCCTCTGGTGCAATTCTACTTTTGATTGCATCCGATAATGCCGAATGCCGTTCGTAAATCTGTTACTTTTAGAATAATGAATAGAGGGTGTTGTTGTCAAGGAGTTTTCTGATTTTTCTGTTCCTTTTTTCTGTGCCTGGCACCACCCGAAATATGTCGAAAAGGGTGCCGCTCCTGCGACACCCTCTGCTTGCGTTTTATCCCTTAGCCCTCACCCCACTCCAGAAAACCTTCCATATCTGAGACAAATGACGCTCCGCTTCTTTCTCATCAAAGGAGTAATAACGTACATCTATCTGTAAACCACTCATCATGCATACATAACTTTTTACAATCGAATTAGTTGGAAGTGATTCGTCAATTTCCTTTTTTTGCTTTCCAGCATCAATTGCTTCTTGTACCAATTGAAAATAGATTTGGTCGCTTTGAGCATACAGTTCTTTGATTTTCTCTTCCATTTCTTTCGGCGGGAATAGGAGAAACCGATAGTAGAATTCAGCAATACTTCCTTGTTGAATCAACTCTTTAAAGAAACGATGCATTAAATGATATAATTTTTGTTCTGTCGTATCGTGTTGCAAATGGTTCAGAGCTTCTATCGCCATTTTTTCATATTCAAAATTTATTTTTTTGATTGCGTTAAAAAAAATCTCTTCTTTGCTGCTAAAATGGGCATATAGAGACGGCTTCTTTATCCCGGCGCCTTTGGCAATATTCGTTAACGATGTCCCTTCATAGCCATCCTCAGAAAATAGTTGAATGCTTGATTCGATAATTTTTTCTCTTGTACTCATAGAGACCACCTTTACTTTCTTATCTGCACTGTGTTATATTTAGATTCAAAAACCGACCGAACGTTAGGTTGTATTTTATTATAGTAGATCATAAGCAAAAAAGAAAGGCGGTTATGAAATTGTTGGAATACTTATGGCTTTCTTTAACAGCTTGGTTTATGGGTTTCTTTCCACTATTTGAAATATATATCGCCATCCCAAGCACGATCGCTTTAGGACTAGACGCGACCTCGGCAATTATCTGGTCATGTCTAGGAAATTTTATTGCGATTCCTTTTGTCGTTTTCTTTTATGATAGCCTTTCCCGGATTAAGAAAGTTAGAAGTTATTTAGGAAAACTATCTCGTTCGAAATTTAGCGAAAAAATGAGGAAAGGAAGTTTTGTCTTTATATTGGTTGGTACTCCAATCGTTGGTTCTTGGGCGGTTGGCGCCATAGGGAAAGTGATAGGTTTAGAGAAAAGGAAGCTCTTTCTCTCTTCCGCGGTTAGTATTTGTGTATATGGCGTTATTATTGGGGTTTTAACGAAATTGGGTGTTGATGCTTTTTTTTTGGCTTAGAGGAAACCTAACGGTCGGTAGTTCAGTGAATTATTTTTATTATATATCTATTATTTAGGAAATTATAACTTGCTAAACTTAATGAAGGACAAAATGAGGCTCAACTTTATGGATATTGTCCTTTAGGAGCTCCCTATTGGACATTTCTTTGCTCATTCTCTTAGATTTTGTCCTTTAGAACCTCCCTCTTGGACACTTCTTCACTCGCTATCCTCGATTTTGTCCTTTAGAAGCCCTCTCTTGGACACTTCTTCACTCGCTATCCTCGATTCCGTCCTTTAGAAACCCGCTAAATTCCCGTTCTCCCACATCATTATGTAAAAAGAAAAGAGTCATTTTACTCCTTCAAAAAGGAATCAAAATGACTCAAATACACTTCAATCTATATTTAGCGGTGCCGTGGAAAACCCACGCCCATCCACTGCAACTCTAGCTGATTTTAAGGGGCTTTTTTTCCTTATCCAGTTTACTAGTCTTTGAAGATGCCTCTTTGCTTAAGGCCAATAATATGATCATAAAAATGATGCAGGCGGTGCCGATCCATTGAAAAGCTCCAAACGGCTCTTTTAGCCAAAAGACGGTTGTGAAAACAGCTGCTAATGGTTCTGTGCTTCCTAGTAAGCTCGTTTCTTTTGCTGCGAGGCTTTGCAAGCTTTCGATATAGAACCAGAATGCAATCATCGTACCAAAGATAATGACGAAGACTAAGTAGGCATAGGCTTCCATTGGCAATGTATTTAATTCGATTTGCCAAGGTGGATGGATGAAACTTAAAGCAAGGCTGCCAATCACCATTGCCCAGCCAACAATGACGAGAGAGTCGAATTGCTTAAGTAATGGTACAGCATATAGGGTGTAAAAGGCTAACGCCGCTCCTGATAACACGCCCCAAACGATCGCTTGCATCGGTACAGATAGCTGCGCGGTTGAGCCGTTTGTTAATAAGAAGAAACAACCGACTAAGGCAAGGAGGACCGTTATGACATCTCTTCGTGTCAGCACGGTTTGTCTTCGCAGGAGCAAGTAGACGATAATCATGACAGGAGCCAAATATTGCAAGAGCGTTGCAACGGCGGCGTTTCCATAGTTAATTGATGCCATATATGTGTATTGAACCCCAAGCATGCCAAGGATCCCGAAGATGATTAATTGGATCGCCACCTTTTTCGTTTTCCAAACACCTAAAATTTGTGAGCGGTCTTTCCAAATCAATTGAACGGCTAAGAGTAAAATGCCCGCTAGTAACAATCTAGTCGTGACAAGCCATCCTACATCAATTTGAAACTCTTGAAAAAGCTTTTGCGCCACCGTGCCACCGATTCCCCAAAATAAGGCACCTGTTATCACTAGGAATATTCCCCTTTGTCTACTCATGACTGATTCTCCACCTTCAACTATCAAAATAGTGTTACAATAGTTCTTATCATAAAGGATAAACCCTTTTAAAAATACTAAAATGGAATAAAAAAATATAAGAATATTGAGGTGGGGGGGAAATGACTGATTTTATCGTTGACCAAGATTTAAAAGAACTTACCGAACATCGAACCGTTGTGTTGCCACTTGCCTGTTATGAAACGACGATTACTCAAAATATAAATGGACATATCCCCCTTCATTGGCATGAAGAATTGCAATTTGTTCTTATTCTAAAAGGGACGGCTATGTTTCAAGTAAACGAGGAGAACATTACGGTTCGTGAAGGCGAAGGACTGTTTATTAATAGTGGCTGCTTGCATATGGCAAATGACCATGATGAATCTAGCTGTGTTTATATTTGTTTAAATGTTTCTCCGAGCTTTGTGTTATCTCAAGAACTTTATACCACTTTGGTCGTTCCCTATATTCAGGCAACGAACATCCCGTTTTTACATTTGCTCCCGGCGGCGCCGTGGGCCAATCATATGTTAGACTCGATTTCCGCCATCAATCAGTTGATTAAGGAGAAACCACCTTATTATGAGATCGACATTAGCACCCAGCTAGCACACATTTGGAAGAACTTTATTATGAATGGTGTTCCGTTAGAATACGAACAGACGGAAGTCATAAAGAATGACCGAATGAAGCAAATGCTTAACTGGATCCACCTTCATTATGCCGAGAAAATTTTGCTAGATGATATTGCACGGGCTGGCCGGTTAAGCCGGTCGGAATGCTGCCGCTATTTTAAACGAACCCTTAAGGAAACACCTTTGCAGTACGTAACCAATTATCGCATTCAAAGAAGCTTACTTTTATTACAACAACGAGAATCCAATGTCACAGATGTCGCCTATCAAGTAGGCTTCAATAGCACCAGTTATTTCATTGACCGATTTCGAAAATCGATGAAAATGACCCCGCTTGCGTACAAAAAGCGTTTTTTACCATTTTGACTATCAATTGTGTAACAGCTATAGTTGAAAATAGAACTAGATTATTTGAGGAGGGGACAACTTGAACGTTTTTTCTGAGTTTTTAGCGGGACTTGAAAACCCGGAGCATCGGGCGCGGATGGAGGAAGTTTTGACTTGGATTCATAAGCAGTTTCCGCAATTAGAGCCGGTTATTAAGTGGAATCAGCCGATGTTTGCCGATCACGGGACTTTTATTATCGGTTTCAGCGTAGCCAAAAAGCATATCGCTGTTGCGCCGGAAAGTGTTACGGTTGAGCGATTTGCTGATGACATTGGACAAGCTGGGTATGAGCACACGAAAGAGTTAATACGAATGAAGTGGAATCAACCGGTTGATTTTTCTTTGCTTGAAAAGATGATTGAGTTTAATATTTTGGATAAAGCCGATTGTACGACGTTTTGGCGGTAATGGGCCAGTCAAAATAAAAGGGAATTTCAAAGCAAATAGGAAATGCCTCCAGTAATGAGCTGGAGGCATTTCCATTATCGATAGTAACGTTTGTAACACCTGCCTGGCCTCCTGGTAGTCATACTGATAATCGAGTTGATTCGACAAGTAGCGTGTCTTTTAATCGTGTAAACTTGTTTTACTTTATCTTATTCTTCAAAACAACAAACTACTTCTCAGTTTCTAATATTCTTGCTCCAGTTAATAAATCATTTTTTCTAACTAGCTTCCCTTACTGTATTCACCTTTTTTGATAGTAATAATTCTTTATCATTAATATATTTTAATAACATTTCACTAAATTCCTCTTCTAACTCATATTCAATCGATTTATTATACGCATCTATTAGTTCTTCTTTCGTAATATTAAGCATTTTTTCCACTCCTATTATTGTTTATTTAGTCTATCTATTTATATTTTTTTCATGTAGACCTTTTTATTCTTATTTATAATTTGTAACTCCCTGTACACACGACAACCAATCTTGAAAGCAGCCATATAACTCTATTTGTAATCCTTTATTGTAAAGTTCGTTTGCTATTCCCTCTACTTGTATATTCGGTTGGATCGATTTTGTCAGTTTCGTATAGTGCTTTATGCATTCTACCCATTTTTCTCGATGCTCTTGCTCACTCAACGGGGTTTCTTTAGACCCTGGTGCATGAAGAACTGCTTTCTTTACGGTTTGACCACTTTTCGTCTTAATTTGAATTTCAATTGGTAAGCGGAGATTTATTTCCTCTTCTTTTTCCTTTACTTCCAACACTTTTACAGACGAAAACAAATCTTGAATAGCTGGTCGCTGAACTTCACTATCTTCAAAACTACTTAACGTTACATTGCCATCTGCAATTGCGGTTAATACTGTATACTCAGCACTAAACTTTCCTTGCAATCCTGTCTTTGGACGCTTATGAACTAAAGGCACCAAACTTCTTCTTTGCGAAGTCACGACAATCTCTTCTATGTCATCGAGAGACAAATCGTATTCTTGTTTAAGCGATAATGCTCCATGAATGAATCGATGTGAACCGTAACAGCATGGAAACTTCTTAACCGACAAACCAGATTCTAAAAGGTCATAAGGTTTTCCGAAGTGAATTGCTTCCATATTTGTCCTTACTATCTCTTCCTCTAAGCCTCCACTAAAAGCATTGAACACTCCACGACTTCCGAATATTTCCGTATTCCCTGTAAAGCCACTTTTTGCAAGCTTCGCTGATTGAATGGCATGAGAAGCAGCTAACCCGACATGCAATGATTTGGTCATCGACCCAAAGTTTTTCTGTAACCCACCTGCCATTGAAGCAGCAATTGCTACTGTGTTTGCGCATTGTTCCAAATTCAGCTTTAAAAGATTGGCACAAGCTGCTGCAGCTCCCATTGTTCCTAACGTTCCTGTTGCATGCCAACCTAGTTCGTAATGTCGATATCCCATTACCTGGCCCAAACGTATCATTACCTCTGTTCCAACTGAATAAGCTGTAATGACTTCTTCACCTGAACTGCCATTTTCCTCAGCAAGTGGAATGACCGCTGAAAGAATTGGTGCGCTCGGATGAATAACCACACCTATTGAAGCGTCATCAAAATCCAATACATGAGTGGCTGTTCCGTTAATAATGGCAGCTTTTTCACTTTCTAGCTTTATTCTCTCTCCCCATAAAGAAGAGGGATGACTGTAGCCATCCCTTGTTGACGATGCATAAACTTTTTTTACAACTTCAACTGCGGGCTCTTTCCAACCAGCTAGAGCTACCCCGATCGTATCTATCATAGCTTGCTTAGCTATTTTTGACATTTCTTCAGGTAGATCCATATATTCGGTTGTTGAAATAAATGTAGTCAGACGTTTCATTAGATCATTATCGGTTTTTCCATCTTGGTTTCCGTTTCTCATTAAAAGCTGCAACTCCTTCCAAACGATCTTCTGAAGAAACAAGCATGTTATAGGCAGCTAAATCTAGAACATACGCCGTATGGAAATCGACCTCGGACCCTCTAGTAACAGATGTCTTAGCTGCACGTACAGCTAGTGGTGCACTTTCAGCAATTTGATAAGCAATCTCCAGTGAAGTTTCTAATGCCATGCCCTTAGGAACGACCCGGTTGACCATTCCCCATTCATAAGCGAGGTCCGCATTAATTCTTCTGCCAGTGTAAAGGAGTTCTTTCGCTCTAGGGGCTCCAATAACCCTTGCTAGATTTTGAGGACCCCCTGCACCTGGTATAATGCCTCTTAGTATTTCGGACATTCCGAATACAGCCGTTTCTGAAGCAATAATAAAATCTGCAGATAATGCCATTTCGCAACCGCCAGCAAGTGCATACCCTTCTACCGCTGCGATAATCGGAACCGGAAAATCTCTGTATAATAATACTAAATCTTCAATAATGCGATGCTGTTGACGCCATGAACGATTGGCCATGTTGTTTCTTTCTTTTAAGTCTCCACCTGTACTAAAAGCCTTGCCACCAGCTCCCGTTACAATCACACATCTTAAGTCTTCGTTTTCGGCTTGCTCACGAAACAATGCCAATCTCTCTTCTAGCATCTTCGTATTCATAGCATTCATTACTTCTGGTCGATTTAACGTTACAATCAGAATTTCATTGTTTTCGCCTTTAAATTCTACTTTGAGAGTTTCCATATCAATTCTCCTTTATGAAGTCTGGAATCATTAGAATGACCTTGGCAATCCAAGAACGTGCTGAGCTACATGACTTAAGATTAAGTTCGATGATACTGGGGCGATACGTTGCATACGACACTGCATCCATTTTCTGTTAATGTGGTATTCATTTGCTGCTGCATACCCTCCAAATGTTTGCATACAAGCCTCAGCTGCTTCATATGCTGCTTCGGCACACAAGTATTTACCCATATTAGCTTCTGCCCCTGTCGTCAGCCCTTTGTCAAATTTCGTAGCAGCCTTGTAATTCATAACCTCAGCAGCCTGAAGATTAATATAAGCTTTGGCGATTGGGAATTGAATTCCTTGGTTCTTCCCAATTGGTCGGTCAAAGACAACTCGTTCATTTGCATATTTAACCGCTTGATCAATAAACCATTTTCCGTTACCAATCGACTCTCCAGATACAAGCACTCTTTCTGCGTTCATACCGTCTAAGATACAATATAGTCCTCTACCTTCTTCACCGATTAAGTTCTCTGCCGGTACCTCAAGGTCATTGAAAAAGAGCATATTCGTATCTCCGCCAAGCATTGTTTTAATTTTTTGCGAAACGATTGCATCTCCAACATCACGCGTATCGACTAAGAATAAGCTAATACCTTTTGTCTTTTTATCTACTTGATCAAGAGGTGTTGTACGAGCTAGAAGAAGCATTAAGTCTGTGTGATTAAAACGAGAGATAAAGATTTTTGATCCATTAATGATATATTTATCTCCCTTTTTCTCTGCAAATGTTTTAATTTTGGTTGTATCACTTCCTGCATCTGGTTCCGTTACCCCAAAAGACTGCAATCGTAAAGACCCTTCGGCAATTTGAGGAAGATACTTTCTCTTTTGCTCTTCACTTCCATGTCTTAAGACAGCACCCATTGTGTACATTTGTGCATGGACCGTGTTCGCATTCCCGCCAGATCGATTGATTTCTTCAAGAATGATGGAACCCTCTGTAAAGCCAAGACCTGATCCACCGTACTCCTCAGGGATAAGGGCACCTAACCATCCTGCATCACTCATTGCTTTTACAAATTCTTTCGGATAGCTTCCCTCTTCATGAACCGTTCTCCAATAATCTAAATCAAATCTTGAACATACTTCTCTTACTCCATCACGGATATCATTTTGAAACTCAGTTAATTCGAAATTCATCATCGTTTATTCCCCCAGAAATTTAGTGTTTTGAACCTTGCTGTTTCATCCATGTATGTGGCCTTTTACTATATAATCGTCCGCCTTTTATGAGGTGGCCGGGAAGTTCATCTCCAACAATCTGCTGGGCTAACTTTGCGCACTCTAGTAAAGCATCCAAGTCAATCCCTGTTTCAATTCCTTGTTCCTCACACATAAAAGCCAAATCTTCTGTACAAATATTCCCTGGTGCTCCTTTTACTGCAGCGAACGGGCAACCACCAAGCCCAGCAACTGCTGCATCAAACTCATATACACCTTCTTGAAGAGCTGCATAAGCATTTGTTAAACCAAGGCCACGAGTATCATGAAGATGCAAACCAATCTCTAACTCTGGCCACTTGTTCTTAATGGCAAAGATCGTTCTTTTCATTTGCTCAGGGTTAGCCCAACCCATTGTATCTGCTAACCTAACCTTTTGTATTTTCTCTCCGTGTTGTTCTGCTAAGCGGCTCACTCTATCAATCATGTTAATTAAATGGTCTAAATAAATGTACCCTTCATAATTGCAACCAAATGCCGCCATAAGACCCATTTGCTTAACAGGAACTCCAGCCTTTTGATAGGCTTCAATCCAACCAGGTAGCGTTTCAACCATGTCATCTATTGTCTTATTCATATTTTTCATAGAAAATGTATTACTTGCAGATAATACAAGGCTTCCTACAACGGTGACATCATTTGCTAGAGCTCTTTCTAACCCTCTCATGTTTAAATAAGCGGCGCGGTAAGTCACGTCTTGCACTCTTTCAATTTTAGCAAGAACGTCTTCAGCATCTGCCATCTGTGGAACCCACTTAGGACTAACAAATGATGTAACTTCTATACTTGAAACACCCGTCTTATTAAGGGCATTTATAAAGGAAACTTTATCCTCTGTCGGAATAGGGGTCTCTTGCATTTGAAACCCTTCTCGAGGTCCTACTTCCAGTATGGAAACACGTTTTGGTAATCCCATAACCAACCTCCTTACTGGATAACCTTTTTACTTTTGAGTTGCTCCATTTTTTCTTTCGAGTAATTTAATGAAGCAAGTACTTCTTCTGATTGTTCTCCAAGTAAAGGAGGCAATGATCGAATGCTTGCTCGTTCTTCATTAATTCGGAAAGGAAGATCGACTACTTTAAAGTCTTCAACTCTGAAATCCTCAATCGGTCTAATCATCTGAAGAGCATTCACTTGTTCATTGCTATACACGCGGTCGAGTGTATTAATCGGTGAGCAAGGGACTTTGAATTCAGCTAATACTCTAGCAAGGTCATCAACCTCATACTGCGTTGTTTTCTCCTCTATTATTCTACGAAGCTCATATCTATTTTGAACTCTAACGGAATTCGTTTTGAATCTTTCATCTTCAACTAACTCTTGTAACTCAAGTGCATCGCATAGATTTTTAAATAGACGGTTATTCCCTGCTGCTATAATAGCCCACTGGTCATCATTCTTCGTTTTAAAAGCTTCGTATGGTACAGTCGTTGCCATTCCAGTTCCTAGTTTCTTAGGTAGATTTCCAGATGCCATAAAGTTGGAAAGCTGTAAGTTGACCCAAGCTACTCCCGTCTCTAGTAAACTGTTCGACACTTTGCATCCTTCATTCGTTTCATTGCGTTGGTGAAGCGCTGTCAAAATTCCAATAAGTGACCACATACCTGTTGCCATATCAACAATTGACACACCTACTCGAACTGGATCATCTCCTTGATTTCCAGTCAAACTCATAATTCCGCTATATGCTTGGATAAGTGGGTCGTAACCTGGTTTATTCTTCATTGGCCCTTTATCGCCAAACGCACTAATCGCAGCATAGATTAAAGAAGGATTGATTTCTGATAACTTTTCATACCCTAGTTGCCGTGATTCCTCGCTTCCAGGTTTGAGGCTGTGAATAAAAATATCTGCGTCCTTACATAAATCATGAACAATCTCTTGACCCTCAGGGCTATCAAGATCAATACAAAGGCTTTTCTTGTTGCGGTTAAGTGCTAAGAAAGTAGCTGATTCTTCGCCCCATTTTGGAGGATGCCATTGTCTAGTATCATCACCAGTTCCAGGACGCTCAATTTTTATAACTGTAGCTCCTAAATCACCCAATAACTGCGAACAGAAAGGCCCAGCGACATTTTGTGTTATATCAACAACTGTAATACCTGATAATACGTTCATTGCTCTACACCTCTTTTTCTATTAATCTCTTTATACAGAAATCTTACTGAATTCCTCATTCAATAAAGGAAGGACTTCAAACAAGTCACCTACAATACCATAGTCCGCCACTCTAAAGATAGGAGCTTCTGGATCCTTATTAATTGCAACAATAATTTTGGAGTTCGACATCCCTGCCAAATGTTGAACGGCACCTGATATTCCGCAAGCTATATATAAATCTGGAGTTACGACTTTTCCTGTCTGTCCGACCTGTAAGGCATAATCACAATAACCTGCATCACACGCCCCACGGGAAGCTCCTACGGCACCCCCAAGAGTAGTTGCTAGTTCATAAAGAGGCTTAAATCCTTCTGCACTTTTTACACCTCTTCCACCAGAAACAATAATTTTAGCTTCTGTTAAGTCAACACTACCTGCCGTTTTCCGTACCACATCTTTAATGACTGTTCTCAGATCCTTAATATCAGCCTCAAGATCGACTACTTCTGCTACGCGACTTGTGTCAGGTTCCTCAATCGCAATATTATTAGGGCGAATGGTCGCAAAGATTGTCCCAGTCTTGATTCTTTTCTCTTGAAACGCTTTACCTGCATAAATAGGACGTACAAAAGTAACCTCTTCACCCTGTACTTTCAGATCTACACAATCAGAAATTAAACCAAGGTTTAATCGAGACGCGACCCTTGGAGCCAAGTCTCTTCCTATGCCTGTGTGACCCCACAAAATTGCATCTGGTTTTACTACTTCGATGACTTGAGTCAGAGCCTGGGAATAAGCATCTGGTGTATATTCTTTTAATTTTTCATTTGAGAGCGAGTAGACTTTGTCCGCACCAAAGTAAGCCAGCTTATCAATATCACCTTTGCCATTGTCCTCAAATAAAACTGCCGTCACGGTTCCACCAGCTGCTACTTTTTTGGCAGCAGACAAAACCTCAAAAGTTACATTCCGTAAATTCTCTTCACGTTTTTCAGCGATAACTAATACATTTTTACCCATCTGTCTGTTGTCCCTCCTTATATTTTACTGAAGATTATGAATTTTAAGATTATAGAGATTGCAGTTACACTACTTTCGCTTCTGAACGTAAGTATTTTACAAGTTCTTGAACTTGGTCAGGAATTTCTCCTTTAAGAATTTTTCCTTCCGTCTTCTTCTGAGGCGGGTATTGATCTATCACTTCTGTTTTACTTTGTATTGCATCTAGATTTAAACCAAGTTCTTCAATCGTTAGGCGTTCAATAGGCTTTTTCTTTGCTTTCATAATCCCTGGAAGTGTTGGGTATCTAGGTTCATTTAGTCCTTGTTGGGCTGTTAAAAGTACAGGTAATGTAGTTTCAATAATTTCTGTATCCCCTTCTATATCTTTCTCCACTTTAACAGTGCCATTTTCAATCTCTAGTTTTGTAATCGTTGCAATATGAGGTATATCAAGTTCTTCAGCTAAGCGCGGTCCCACTTGAGCTGCTCCATCGTCAACCGCCATGTATCCCCTAGGATAAGGTCATATGAATCACGCTTTACGACAGCAGCCAATACTTTAGAAATTGTGAACTCGTCACCTTCAAAAGAATCCTCTTCAACAATAATGGCTTTGTCTGCTCCCATTGCTAAAGCTGCACGTACCGCACTCTCTACACGTGGTGGACCTACCGTAACAATTGTTACATCGGCTCCCGTTGATTCTTTAATTTTAACGGCTTCTTCTACGGCAAATTCGTCATAAGGATTAATGATGTATTTTGCTTCTTTTTCGCTAACCTTACCGTTTTCGATTATAATTCTTTCCTCTGTATCAAAGGTCTGTTTGAGTAAAACTAGAATATTCATTGATCGCCTCCAGAAAATTATAAATATTTAGATATCTTATATTTACAATTTATCATGGCCCCATTCATATTACAAATATCTATAAAGTTTGTTTTCCATACTATTTAAATATGAATTGGATGAAGTCAACAGGGTCACCCTTGTAAGCCCCCATGACAATTAATCCCGTGATATTCGATAAATTCATCGAAGACACGAATCGTTTTCTCTCTGCCGATCCCACTTTGTTTAATTCCACCAAAAGGCATATATTTCGATCCTAGTGGCGTTTGTCCATGTCCATTAATAAACGTCATCCCAGCCTCTATTTTGGAAGCAACTTCTGCCGCATGCTTACTATTAGAAGACCATACAGAAGAACCTAAACCGAACTCTGTTGCATTTGCCATTTGAATCACTTCAGCCTCTGTCTCATAAGGAACTAGAGGCAACACAGGACCAAATTGTTCGCAAGTAACGACTTCAGCATCAGGGGCAATATCGCGTACGACAACTGGTTGAATATAATAGCCATTCTCCCAATTTTCAGGTTCTAGCTTCTTCCCTAGTTTCACAAGGTTAGCCCCGCTACTCTCAAGACTCTCTATCAATTCAGTTATCTTTCGGTATTGTTGTTCGTTATTTACAGGCCCCATTGTTGTCTTCTCATCAAGTTGATATCCGATCTGATAGTTATCAGTAAGGTTACAAACCAACTCATAGAATTGCTCATACATCGCACGTGGAACATAAACTCGCTTGATAGCAAAACAAAATTGTCCACTTCTTCTAAATGCAGCTTCTACAATTTTAGGTGCAACTTCGTGAAGATCGGCATCCTCTAATACGATAGCTGGATCATTTCCTCCTAACTCAAAGTGAATACCTTTTAATGTTTCAGAAGCAGATTTCATGATCATCGTTGCAGTAGGTCCACCTCCCGTAAATGAAATCTTTCGTACGTGCGGATGACTCGTCAAGGCACTTCCGACTTCACCATCCCCTAGCACAACATTAATTACACCGGCAGGGAAAACAGTAGCCATTGTTTTTAATAATAGTGTCACGCCCATTGAAGCAGTAGGAGATGGCTTAACGACAACCGTATTGCCCGCTAGTATAATCGGTGTGATCTTTTGCATTGTAAGAATTAACGGAGCATTCCATGGAACAATACAGCCAACGACTCCCATTGGCTTTTTCTCTACCCTTACCCATCCTGTATCATCCTCATGATAATCAACTTCAAATGCTGAATTTGCTAAGTCTGCTAGAAGCCTTACATCTGCTAAACCTAAATGAATTTCATCCTTAGTTCTATTTAACAGCATTCCATTTTCTTCAGCGGTGATCGTTGCTATCTCCTCCATTTTTTCTTCTATCTTCTCTGTCGATGTAAGTAACAATGAGATTCTCTCTTCTAAGGAGATCTCTCTCCATTTTAAGAACGCGCGATGTGCAGCTTTCACTGCGAGATCGACATGATTTGCGGTTCCTTTCGCAACGTAACCGACAAGTTGGTTTAACTTCCCAGGGTTTTGAATTCCATCGTAATCTGTCGTTGCAACCTCTTGACTTTCAATCAGCATATTAACTTTCATCTCGTACCTCCTAGAGTAAAAAACATTTCCTTGCTATACATAAGGTCACTCGGAACTGGAGTACCTAACTTAAGCACTGATATTCTCTTCTTCTTTCATATTCCTTGATTTCATCCACTTAATTATTCCGAAAATCACAAATATTAACATAAGTAAAATTAGAATGATAGAGTACGTTCGTGTAAAGAAAACCATATAGCTGCCATCGGAGATAACAAGTGCTCTTCTTAAACTAACTTCAATAATCGGGCTAAGTACAAAAGCCAGTACAAACGAGTAGATTGAATAGTTTAGAAGCCTACAATAAAATGCTATAATCCCAAGCACTAACGCAAACCATAGATTGAAATGAGAAGAGCTTGAAGCGTAGATTCCGATCACTGAAAAGATCACAATTCCAGGTACAAGGAAAGCATTCGGTGTGACCAATATTCGTGCAAAACCAGTTGTAAGAAGTCTACCCATAAAGTACATTAATATCGCCGTTATAATAAAACCAACGAAAATCCCATTAACTAATTCAGGTGTTTTCGAGAATATTTGAGGCCCCGGCTGTATGCCATGAATGATAAAAGCACCAGCTATAATAGCTAACGAGGCAGACCCAGGGATACCAAGCGTTAATAACGGTAGTAAAGCTCCACCTACTGTCGCATTATTTGCCGACTCTGGCGCTGCGATCCCTTCAGGATTTCCGGTACCAAACGACTTCGGATCTTTAGACACTTTCTTAGCCGCAATGTACCCAAACCACCCAGATGCAGATGAACCGACTCCAGGCAAAATTCCGACAAAAGAACCTACGATCGATCCAATTCCAGTTGGCTTCAATATTGACTTGAATTCTTGAAAAGTTAACTTCGTCTTTAAATTGCTAGCATCAATTTTGTTTCTATGATTTAAGTTTCCAGATATCATATAAAACACTTCTGTAAAGGCAAACAATGCTACAACAATGGCAATAAGATTTATCCCTTCACTCAATTCATGGATATTACCTGTAAATCTCTGAGACCCGGTGAAAATGTCTACTCCTACCGTTCCTGCTATTAATCCGAGGACTATAGAAGTTAGATTCTTAATTTTGTCCCCTGATCCGATGCTAGCGATAGCAACTAAACCGAGTATCCCTAATAGAAAATATTCAGGGTCACCTAATTGCAGAGCAAACTTTGACAAAGGTTTAGAGAGTAAGATTAGTACCAGTCCCCGAAAATGGCACCAATCGTTGATGCAGTTATGGAATAGGCTAATGCTTTTCCAGGTGACTTATTTTTTGCTAACGGATAACCATCCACTACTGTTGCTGAGGCCATGGCTGTACCTGGTATTCCGAGTGTAATCGCTGAGATCGAACCACCATACTCGGCCCCTTGATAACAAGCTAGCAATAATAGAATCGAGTCCATTACTGATAAACTATAAGAAAGCGGCAATAACAAGGTTATTGCAATCATTAGACCTAAACCCGGAAGTGCTCCCATCAGCATCCCAACAAACAACCCGAGAATAATACACAAAAAGCTAAAAGCTAGCCCCCATAGTCAATGCTCATTAATAAATCCACGTGTATCCTCCTTTCAAAATTAGAACTTCACGTACATAAGTACATCAAATACACCATAAACCATAAGCGTTAAAACAAGTGCTACTGCAAAGTTAACGGCAAAATACCTCTTTTTCCGTCCCAAAGGTAAACGGTATAGAGTAAACATAATAAATAAATAGAGAAACATTTGAACATAGAAATAACCAAACTGTTTCCATGTAACAAAAAATAATGCCAGTAGCCCTATAGTCCACCAAATTCTCTTTGCGTTTGGGAGCTCTATCTTTTGTCTATCTGTACTTACGAATGTTTTCACTAAATTAATGGAAGATAAAATAATTAGGATTGTAGCTAAAAGCGTGGGAAAATAGCCTGACCCTATTTGGTTAAAACCTATTTCTACAAGTTGGTTGGACTTCACGATAATCCAAATCGCAAATACAATAAACAAAATGGACATCATATTATTTGCTAGCTTTTCATGCATTGATGAACACCTTCTTTCGTTTAAATAGTTGTGCGTTCTGAATGAAAGAGAGTGAGCATTTTGAGTTGCCCCAAACGCTCACTAACATTTGTTCATGCCCCATTGACAAATTTACTAGATTAAACCTAATTTAGTTAAAACATCCTTAGATTTGTTATACTCCTCCGTTAACTCTTCCTGCACTCCTTCAGCTGGTTTATAGTCAACTTGAATGTCAACATTTTCTAACTCTGCTAGTAGATCAGGGTCAGCAAGCGCCTCTTCTAGTGCGGCCTCAAGAATTGTTAATACTTCTTCAGGTATACCATTTGGTGCTAACAACGAAGCGTTACTGTCGTAAGCAATGTCATAACCTTTATCTATTAATAACGGGACTTCTGGAGCGTAAGGTACTGGTGTTGCTCCAGCGTTAAACAACATCTTCATTTCTCCAGATTCTACAAAACCTTTTACACTACTTGGTTGCCCGATCGCACCATCGACTTGCCCACCTAATACTGCCGTCATAGCTGGAGCCGTTCCATCATAAGCAACAGCCGTTGCCTCAAATTCTGCTTCCATCTCTAACTCTGCCATCGGTAAATGGGAACCAGACCCAATTCCTCCACTTACTGCATACGTAAATTGACCCGGGTTTTCATTTACATAATCTAACCAGTCTTCAAACGTATCCCAAGGTGCATCTGCTCTTACTGCCATTACTTGCTGTTCAGTTGTTACTTTTGCGATCGGTTGAAAACTATCATAAGAGTATTCCGTTTGCCCATATACTGGTTGCATGGCAATACTACGGTGAGTTGCTAGTTCTAACGTATAGCCATCTGGTTCCGCTTTAAATAAATCAGTAGCTGCAATCGTTCCTCCCGCTCCTGGTTTATTAACGATTACGATATTGACTTCATTAGGTAAGTACTTTGGTAAGTATTTACTTAACACTCTAGCAGTAGTATCTGTAGAGCCGCCCGCAGCAAAAGGTACTAATATCTCAATTGGCTTACTAGGGTAATCGGCACTTGCTACCTCTTGAGTTTCTGTCGTTCCTGTTGATTCGTCTTTTTCTGAATCGGATCCTGTACTAGCTTGCGAACAGCCTAAGCCTACCAATCCAAATAGTAAAACCATAAAAACTAACATAATTGTTTTTTTCATAAACAATTTCTCCTCCTCAAGGTCCTGAATAGTTTTATATTAGATCAGTAAGATGTAACACCGTTTATTGCAACCATTTTATCCATTTCTAAGTTCACTATTTTTAATGATTCTATCTAGCTCTCGCCTCCTGTATTAAGTATTTTTCCATGTTTTATTTGATAACGCTTTCATATTTTAAATAAAAAACCACCTCCTTATATAGTTTTTATTATTAATTATCTTTTTGATTTGAGATTCTAGCTAAACGAACATCGACAACAGCCGACCGTCCATTAGAAACTTCATTCATAGCTTGTAACAAAACTTCCTGTACTTCATCAGGATCTTCCACCGTTCTTGCAAACGCCCCCCCTGCCGCTTCGGCAATTTTCGCCAAATCAGCCGGTTTATCAAAATTGACCCAATAGTTGTCTGTTTGTTTTGCCACACCATCTGGATACCATTTCAGATGGTTCATTTTCGTTGCGTTCCAACCTTCATTATTGTAAATAACAGTAAGAAAAGGAGCTTGATATCTACGAGAAATCCATTGAACAGAGGAGGGAACACTGAATAAAAAGGTACCATCACCAGTTAATGAAACAACCTTCTTATTAGAGTTTGCTAGTTTCATCCCAATAGCCGCCCCGCCATTCCATCCTAATGACGTACCACCACTCCCAAAGTAGGTACCCTCTTTCGTTCGAGGCAGGTGCTTATTTACCACCATAGTGCTAGTAATTGTTTCATCTAATATAATGGTGTCATCATCTATCACATTTCTTAAACAAGCAGTCAGCCATTCTGGTGTAATAACAGCTCCCTCTGTTTGTTCTTTTTCCGCCCATAAATTTCGTTGTTTATCATGCAGCTTCTTCAAAGATTGATAGCGCTCTTCAACCAATGCCTCGTTTACTTCTGTCTCAGAGATATGTTCATTTAGCTGTACGAGAGAATGATAGGAGTCTACTCGATAATACTTGACCGCTGGAATGTTCCAAATCGGGATTTCTTCCTTAATGGGATCCAAGTCCATATAATAGACTTTGCAATCTTCTTTCGGTTGTACCTGTGTTGAAACCCAAGGTACATCCGTATCAATGGCAATAATCACATCAGCTTCTGAAATGAATTGATTCGGCTCGTATCCAAGGTGCATCGGGTGATTCCGTGGAAAATTCAAATAAGATGGATTTTGCTCAATGACCGGGATAGCTAACTTTTCACAGAAATCTACTAATTGTGTAATCGCTTTTGTATTTCTCCCTAAATAAGAAGTAATCAATAATGGATTCTTTGCTTCTACGATTGCTTTTATCATTTCTTGGACACCTTTTTGTGGTAGATCAGTCGGTTCAACCGGCAACCATTTATCTGAGTTGTCATTCAATGGTTCGATTTCTTCCTCTAACACTTCTCTAGCTCCCGTTAAATATACTGGGCCAGCTGGAGTGCTATGAGCTAACTGCATTGCTCGGTATGTGAGCTGCTTAATGTTACTTCCCGTTCTAATATCATAATCCCATTTCACATATGATCTAACAATGCCTCGCTGATCATAGACATTTTGTAAATAATTGACGAAGGAATTGCGACTTCCTCTTAGTTCTCCATCTGTCGTAAAAGGAGTTTCTCCAGCGAAGATAAAGACTGGAACTCGCCCCCGATATACATTGTGCAAGGCCCCTCCCAAATTCTGCGTGCCGACGTCTGTATGAATGATCACCGCTTGTGCTTGCCCGCTCAGCAGCGCATGACCATGCGCTGCTGCTAGAGCCACACTTTCATGCGGACAAATAATTACTTTTGGCAGTTTCTTGTTAGTTTCTTTAGCTTTTGCCAATGCCTCAATGATCGGTGGATGATCGCTCCCTAGATTACAAAATAGATAAGCTACTCCCATTTCTTGCAACGCTTCTAGTAAACCATCAGCAGTCGTATATCTATTATTCTTGCTACTCACAAGATCTTCCATTTTTTTGTCTCCTTTAATTTTAATGTCACGTTTTAACGAGCGGTTCAATGAAACGTAATAAAAGCGATAGAAGTTTTGTTTGAAACCTTATGCCAATGATTTCTCTAAAATCTCTGTAATATCCAATGTTTGAACCTGCTCTTCTACCTCATTCTCTTTCACACCGTCTGTCATCATCGTCAAGCAATAAGGACAGTTGCTACCAATAACTGTTGGGTTTGTCTTCAAGGCCATCTCAGTTCTAGCCAAGTTCATCCTAGTCCCTTCATGTTCTTCCATCCACATTCGGCCCCCACCAGCTCCACAACAAAGCGCATCTTGCTTATTACGTTCCATTTCAAGTAATTCAACACCTGGAATCGCACTAAGAATTTCTCTCGGAGCATCAAAAATATCGTTATAACGCCCAATATAACAGGAGTCATGATAGACGATTTTCTCATGAACCTTGTTAGTAGGTTTAATTTTACCTTCCTTAAGAAGATCAAAGAGAAATTGTGTATGGTGAACTACTTCTACATCAAGTCCGAATTCTGGATACTCATTTTTAAACGTATTATAAGCATGTGGATCAGTCGTTACGATTTTTTGGACATTATACTTTTTGAAAGTTTCAATGTTTTGAGTACATAACTCCTGAAACAAATACTCATTTCCCATTCTTCTTACGGTTTCTCCAGAGTTCATCTCCTCATTTCCTAAAATGGCAAACTTCACGCCAGCTTTTTCCATTATTCTGGAAAAAGATGTTGCAATTTTCTGACTTCTAATATCAAATGATCCCATTGAACCAACCCAGAACAGAACATCAAACTCCTCTACTTCATTAACGGTTTTGACAACATCCTCCATCCCCTCACGCCAATTGATACGGTCATTTCGATTAAGAGCCCATGGATTACTTTGACGTTCAATGTTTTGGAAGTAACGAGCTGCATCTGTAGGCATTTCTCCTTGAGTCATTACTAAATACCGTCGTAGGTCAATAATTTTGTCTACATGCTCATTCATAACCGGGCATTGATCCTCACAGTTTCGACAGGTTGTGCAAGCCCAAATTTCCTCTTCCGTTATCACATCACCTATTAACTGTGGCATTTCCAAAGTCGCAGCTGTTTCCGATTCATTTTGTAATGCTCCGTGATTTTTCTGATTAAATACGACGTTTGGCATCCACGGTGTACGAGATGTAACGGCAGCTCCCTTTTCCGTTAAATGATTTCTCATTTTCACTATCAATTCCATTGGTGATAAAATCTTTCCTGTTG
Organism: Halalkalibacter krulwichiae; assembly: GCF_002109385.1. Lineage (NCBI taxonomy): Bacteria > Bacillati > Bacillota > Bacilli > Caryophanales > Bacillaceae > Halalkalibacter > Halalkalibacter krulwichiae. The sequence continues at coordinate 4,267,311 of NZ_CP020814.1, forward strand.
CAGATGCCGGACACATATTTGTACAGCGACCACATTCAGCACACGCATACAAGTCAATTAATTGCTGTTGGGTAAAGTCCTCTATTTTTCCGACACCAAACTCCTCAAGCTCTTCATCTTCAAAGTCGATTGATCTTAATTTTCCTACCGGTCCTGTTCTCTTAAAGAACACGTTGAAGGTAGCAAAGATCTCATGGGCTTGTTTTGACTGTGGGACAAACACCATAAAACTAAGTACTGCAACCATGTGAAGCCACCATGATAGATAGAATAAGAATGTAGCAACTGATAGTCCCACCCCTGCAAAAGCGGTTGCAATTAGACTAGAAAAAGGAGCATACACGAAGTTTGGTTCATGGCCTAGCATTATTTGCTCAAATCCTAGTGTTAGAAGAATAGTTGCCGACAAAATAGCTAACGCAACGTAGACAAAAAGTGCTTTCCCATCTCGCTTCCATTGCAATCGAGTTAATTTCTCTCCGTAACGACGATAGCAACCATACAAGATTGCACCGAACATGAGAAAGGTGGTCCACTCCTGAAGAAAACTAAAATATTTGTGGGCAGCGCCTAACGGATATTCAAAGCCCTTGCTAAATCCTTTAATGATGATTTCAATTAGTCCAACTTGGATAATAAAAAATCCGTAAAATAGGATCACATGGATAATCCCGCTCTTAGTGTCTTTAAATAATTTTCTTTGACCGAATACATTAATTAATACCGTATTTAATCGATCCTTTAGCGCAAGGTCAAAATCACCTTTCTTGCCTAGTCGTATAAACGTAATTCTGCTGTATACCAACTGTGCGAATAAATAAACGGCATACCCTGACACCGCTAGAAAGAGTATAAAATTTAATAACACAAACATAATGTCACCCTTTTCAAAGAAGTTTCTATCAACCACATTTACACAGTGAAGGGGATGTTCAATTCTCGACAAGAAGGATAAAGTCTCTTTATCTTAGTACCTATGAAATAAGACCAGAAATGTTATTCTTTCCCCTTTATAGAGGTATTAATGTTCGTAATTTTCTAAATAAACATAATTGATAGTAATTTTATACTACCATCTGATATAATATATTTACAAATACCTATATAATAGATTTGCGATATGATTTAAATATGGATAGGAGGAACAATATGGATGTACGCCAACTCCGTTATTTCGTGACTGTAGCAAATGAAGGTCAAATTACACGCGCTGCAAAAAAGTTGAATATCGCTCAACCTCCGTTAAGTCACCAGTTGAAAGTAATTGAGGAAGAGTTAGGAACAACACTGTTTATCCGCCATAGTCGAAGTATTGAACTAACAAAGGCTGGTGCAGTGCTATATAAGCGAGCTTCTAGTATTCTTCAACAGATTGAAGACACTGTTAATGAAGTACAAGAAACGGGTGAAGGCTTAAAGGGTCAGCTTGTTATTGGAGCTTCTAGATCCTGCGCCACCACGTATCTGCCAGAAAGAATTAATACCTTCTTACAAGATTATCCCCTCGTAACATTTCGGTTGCTTGATGGCCACCCTTCACAGGTCGTTAATTATTTGGAAGACAGAGAAGTTGAGTTGGCATTAGTCCGCTTCGTTCAAGAGACCTACTTAGACTTTGAAAAGAAAGTGATACAAGTGGAACCTTATGTTTTATTTATTCCAAGACAGTGGGATTGGGATCCAAAAGTCACATCAATCTCGTTGAAAGATTTAGAAGAAATCCCCCTAGTAATGGTTGTTAGAGGCGATCGATACAACTCTATTTACAATGAGTGCACAAAGCATGGTGTAAAACCGAATGTCGTTTGTGAATGTCCTGATGCCTCAATCCTCTTATCTTTAGTGAACGCCGGTATCGGTGCTACGGTAATGCCAAGATCTACCTTATCCATGCTTTCAACAGAAGGGATTAGAATTGCAGATATTAAAGATTGTTCACTTCAAAATGAAACAACTCTTCTCTGGGCAAAAAAACGTCCCCTTTCGAAAGCTGCGCAACGGTTTATTGAAACATTTTAGCCTTACTTATCATTTCAGATGAACCTAGAAGGAGTGATAACTTATGCTCCTTCTAGCTTTTTTACATTTAGAAATAAATCATTGAGAAGCATATGTTTCCTCTGACTGTTTTTCTTCTACTCGCCATAATGCTTTCGACTTGATCAGTGTAAGCAAGGTAACTAGAATACAAAGTACACTCATCATTCCAACACCGAAAACGACAGTCCAGTATTCAGATAATATCCCTAGCAAAATAATGCCTAAAGGTACCATCCCTCTATCTAGCAGGTAGATACTGTTTACCCTTCCTAAATACTCGTTTTCAGTATTGCTAATAATCATAGACTGATTTAATGTACGGAAAAGAGCTAAGCAGACCCCCGCCAAAAACATGAAACAAACCGACAACCAAAAATACGTAGATATTGCAAACAACAGTAGAAACAAGCCATAAAATATAGTTGATGAGACAATGATTCTGCCAGGTTTCTTAATAGTAGGAAGAGTAATTAATAGGAGTGTACTCACGATCGTTCCAATCCCCATCGCTCCAAGCAAGATACCCGCTCCATCTGCTCCAACCTTCAAAATGTCTTCTGCAAAAATGGGAATAACACTTTGAACTGGATTTCCAAAAAACAGTGGAACAGTCGCTAAAAGGAGCAAGGAAAGAATGATTTCATTTCGTCGAACATAACGTAAGCCCTGTGCGATACTAGTAACGATGGACTCCTTCTTCTTTTTTTTGGGTGGGATGGAGATCATAGAACTCATTTGAATCGTCATCCATATACTAATTAAAAAAAGGGCAGCTTGTAAGAAGAAGGTTGAACTTATTCCCATTCCAGCAATAATGAATCCTCCAATTGCCGGTCCTGCTGCTTGCCCAATATTTAAAGTGCTCGAATTAAGAACGATTGCGTCTTGCAAAGATTTCCTAGGGACAGTCGCTGGGATAATCGAATTTCGTGCAGGCTGCTGAACTGCCATCGCTGTTCCTGCTAATAAACTTGTTGTGTACACCATCCAAACTTCTAGCCACCCAGCTACAAGGAGTATACCCATGAGCATATTGACAACAAAATTTGTTATTTGCGAAATCAATAATAGCTTTCTACGATCAAACCGATCAGCCAAAACTCCTCCCATCAAGCCAAAGAAGAGTAAAGGCAAGGCTTGCAGCGCCATTACAAATGACAATTGCAGAGCTGATTGGGTCATGCTGTAAATGAGCCAACTCCGAGTGATCATATCCATCATTTGTGCCGATACAGTTGTCAACTGCCCAATCCAAAGGTAACGATACTGTTTATAATGAAAGGGTTGAAAAGATGATGATAACTCACTTTTTAAACTCATCCACTTTTGTCCCTCGTTTCTATCCAAATTGACTATAAATCATAAAACTGTTGCTATTACAGCGGAGAAGTAGTAAAAACTCTTTTAGTAGTTTGCAGCATTTTTTTAAATAAACCACCTTGTAGGTAGTTATCAATTTCTGCAGTCGTGTCGAGGCGTAGTATGACTTGAAACTCTTTCATACCATCGCTTGAAATTGCTTGCACACGTAACAGTTTATTCGGGTATAACTCACTTTCTAGGTCTAATATGTTAAATTCCTCATCCCCGTTTAAACCCAGCCTTTCACAATTATGCTCATCACTAAATTGTAACGGCAATACGCCAACCATTGCTAAATTGCTTCTATGGATTCGCTCGAACTGCTCTGCGATAACAGCTTTAACACCAAGTAGCAACGTTCCCTTTGCCGCCCAATCACGAGCACTTCCTGCCCCGTACTGATTCCCAGCTAATATGACAAGGGGAATTTGTTCCTTTTGATACCTTACAGACGCTTCATAAATACTAGTTACTTCATTGCTAGGAAAGTGTTTCGTTATACTCCCTCGCTGTTTTACTAGTTTATTTTGAATCATCGGGTTCGCAAACGTTCCTCTGACTAACACTTCATAATTTCCTCTTCTACTTCCGTAAGTATTAAGTTCGGTATTAGTTACTCCTTGATGTAAGAGAAATTGTCCTGCAGAGCCATCTGGATCAATCACACCAACTGGTGAAATATGATCTGTTGTAATAGAATTTCCTAAGTATACTAAGGCTCTTGCTCGCTTGATATTTCCAATTTTCTCATTGGATCGTTTGAAAAATGGGGAAGGCTTAAGGTAGGTTGAATGAGAGTCCCACCTATACAATGGTGACTTAACATCTTGCAATGACTTCCAGCGCTCATCTCCAGCGAACACATTTTCATATGTGTCTTTATATAAAGTCGGGGAGATATAATTCGCAATTAACTCATTTACTTCATCTGCAGTTGGCCAAATATCTTTTAGGTATACCTTTTCGCCTTTATTTGAAATTCCAAGAGGCTCTTTTGACAAATCAATAGCAACCGTGCCAGCTAAAGCGTATGCAAGAACTAGTGGAGGAGAAGCTAGGTAGTTTGCTTTTACTAATGGATGAATACGTCCCTCGAAATTACGATTTCCGCTTAGGATCGATGCAACAATTAAATTGTTTTCTGTTATCTCTTTTTCTACTAGCGGATTAATTGTTCCACTATTGCCAACACAAACCGCACAACCATAGCCGATATTATAAAATCCTAACTGTTCAAAATACGACAGTAAGCCAGATTGTTGTAGGTATTGGGAAACAACTTTAGAACCAGGAGCTAAGCTCTTCTGAATATAACTTGAGGGTGCTAAGCCCTTTTTAACGGCATTTCTAGCTAAAAGACCAGCAGTAAGCATATTAAATGGATTCGATGTATTGGTACAACTCGTTATCGCGGCGATGACAATGGAACCATGTCCAACAATATTCTTTTTTTCGCTCATCGGTACATTCAGACGATCGATATTTCCCTCGCTTATTTCACTAAAAGCATTTAGAAATGACTTCTTTGCATTTTTATAGTCAACTCTATCTTGCGGGCGGCTCGGTCCTGAAATACTTACCTCGATGTCAGCTAGATTTATTTCTAGTACTTCTGAATATAACGGTTCTTTCGTATCCTCTGAGTAAAAGATCCCTTGTTCTTTTGTGTACTCCTCAACTAGCCGAACTGTTTTTTCATCTTTGCCCGTTGCTTTTAAGTAATGTAGGGTCTCTTGATCAACGGGAAAGTAACCAACTGTCGCCCCATATTCTGGAGCCATGTTTGCTATTGTTGTTCGGTCAGGTAGTGATAGATCCATCATTCCTGGTCCATAAAACTCAACAAATTTACCGATAACATTTTTATGTCGTAAATGTTCTGTGACAGTAAGCGCAATATCTGTTGCTGTTACCCCTTCTTTCACCCTTCCGATCAGCTTCACACCGATCACTTCGGGAACGATCAAATTTATCGGGTTTCCCATCATAACAGCTTCAGCTTCAACACCGCCAACACCCCAGCCTAAGACTCCTAGCCCATTAATCATCGTCGTATGTGAATCAGTCCCAATCACAGAATCAGGGAATGCATAACATTGACCGTCTTTCTCATCGGTCTTAACGATACTGGACAAGTACTCCAAGTTCACCTGGTGTATAATACCGCTTGCTGGTGGAACAACACGGAAATTTTCAAAGGATTGCTGGGCCCATTTTAGAAACGTGTAGCGTTCTTCATTTCTGCTATATTCCATCTCTAAATTCTTTTCAAAGGCATCCGAAGCGCCAGAGTAATCTACTTGAAGAGAATGATCAATAATGAGGTCAACAGGTATCTGCGGATTAATATTTTGAGGGTCAAAACCCATTTCTTCCATTTCATTACGTAATGATGCCAAATCTACGAGAGCGGGTAAGCCCGAAGCGTCCTGCATAATGATCCGAGATGGCAAAAAAGGGATTTCCATTTTTTTATTTGAACTAAATCCAGTTGCTATTTCAAAAATGTCCCTATCTGTCAGTTTCATACGATGCTTATTTCTAAGTAATGATTCCAATAAAAGTTTTTTTGTAAAAGGTATGTCTTCTAAACCTGAAATCAATTTTTCTAGACAATTTAACGAATATATTTCTACAGTAAGATCACTTGTTTTTAAAGTCTTTTCGTACACATACACCAACGCCTTTTCTAATAACTAGTAAAAAGAGGTGGTTCAGTTACACTTGAACACACCCATTTCACATCACTCTAACGTTACTTCCTAAATAATGCATAGTACTTGTTTTTCACCTGACTTTAACTCATTCATGTTCTTTGGTTTTTAAGAGAACCTTTTGCAAACACCAATCTAGTTCCTTATGACTCTATTGCTGCGCTAGCGAAATAGCAGCCGGAGCTGTTCTTTTACTATATAACCAATCTAAATATTTAAAGTCCTCAGCATCTCTATTTTCCATAATAGTATTTCTTAATAGGATAGTTGTTGGATCTTCAGCATGCTTGATTTCTCCCCATTGTCTGGCTCCTCTTTGCACTTGTGCCGTTCTAGGAATTCTTTCTTCTTGGTATAATGACAACACCTTATCAATATCACTATTTTCGGACATAACCCTAGTTAGACATACAGCATCTTCAATTGCCTGACAAGCACCTTGAGCCAAGTATTGCAACATAGGATGAGCCGCATCACCTAATAGTGTCACTCTTTTACTCGTCCAGTTATCAAGCGGGTCGCGGTCAAATAGTTTGGTCACCATGCCTTGCTCAGCAAACTTCAAGGATTCACGTATGGTCGGACAACTGTTACCAAACATTTGATGAAGTTCCTCTACCGTTCCACAATTGTCAGAACCATCTTTAAAACTTTGACTTTTGAAGACAGCAACTTGATTGATTACACTTTTATGTCGAACAGGATACTGGACCAAATGTATCCCAGGACCTATCCATGTAAATTTCTCATCCCAATCTATATCTAGTTTCATCTCAGATGCAGAAACGGTAAATCGATAAGCTACATACTCAGAAGGAACAAGTTTATCGTTACTAATTAGTTTGCGAGTATTAGAGTTTATTCCATCTGCTCCAACTACCATTTCAGCTCGAATAACAGCCCCGTTCGCACACAGTAATTCAACATGATCGTCATGTTCTGTTACTTCTAGTAACCGATGATTGCTTTTAAACGTAATATTATCTAAAGATCTACAAGCTTCGAGCAACACCGTATGCAAGTCCGTGCGATGAATGACAATATACGGATAACCATATCGCTCACGGAAGGTCTCACCGAATACAAGTGCACTCAGTTCTTTCCCAGTTATCGCATCCTTAAAAACATGTCGACGTGGGAACACTGCATGTTTATAAACCTCATCTAGAACTCCTAATGTATCTAAAGCTCTTAACCCATTCGGCCCTACTTGAAGTCCGGCACCCACTTCACCAAACTCTTCTGCCTGTTCTAACAAAGTTACTTTCTTTCCCAACTTGCCCAGTCCGCAAGCTGCTGCTAAACCACCAATACCTCCACCGACTATTACCACTTCTTTTACTTCTTCCATACAATTCACCTCATTGTCATTATTGTCATTACTTAGGGTAAGATCGGCTGAAAGACCTTTGCAATCTCTTGTCGACCGTTATAATCTTGATAAGCTTCTTCACGTTCAAATCCTAGCATTTCCATGAGAGGCAAGTCATTGGTTGAGAATAGTAGCGCCTCTTCTTCAGTGGAAGTATTAACATGTTCGTGCCATGCCCAACCTGGTAGAGCAATAAAGTCTCCAGCTTCCCACTCGAATTTAGTCCCATTTATAACGGTATAACCGCTACCTTTATATACATGGTAGATGCAACTATGAGCGTGACGGTGCGCTTTTCCTTCAAAGCCAACCGGAAGCTTCGTCATTCTTGCTCCCACTCTTCCATTCGCATCTTGTCCGTTGGAAGGATTAATGTACTCTACTGTATGACCATCAAAAGGATCCGGCGCTAACACTTCTAAGCCGTCTAAAGATTGCTTCGTGAGATCCCATTTATAACTTCCTAGAGGTGCAGGAGAAGGTTTTCTGTCCGTGATTGGCCTCACCATTCCTCCCTTATAACGATGCACACCGAGATCTTCAATCTCGTTTATCGGTTGCGTTTCTTCAGGATATTTCTCAAAGAAAAAGGTTCCTAACCCTTTGCAAAATGGTATATCGAGAGCATCCATCCAAATAACAGGTTCAGTTCCTTCATTTTTGTGATCATGCCAAGTCCAAGCAGGTGTAACAACGAAATCACCAGGTTCAAAATTGTACTTAACCCCATTAACCGTCCCCGAAGCTCCTTGTCCTTCAATAATAAATCGTTGTGCTGATGTCATATGACGGTGTGAAGGGGCAACTTCTCCAGGATTTAGAACTTGAACTGCAGCATATAAGGTCTGTGTCGCTCCTCCCCATCCATGAGGTTGCATATCTTTCATTCCAGGATTGATCAGGTAAACCGCTCTTCGGTCAATTGAGCCTGTGCCAACTTGAAGGAGCTCTTTAGCTTTTTCTAACTTTTTAAGAATTAAGTCTTTTTTCCACATATAAGGAATGGCTTTTGATTCCGGTTCAGCTTTGCTAAATACAGAAGCCCATAAAGGCCCTAAGTTTAATTCATCTAATTCATCATGAAAGTTTAATAGTTCAGGAGTCCACTTTTGTTTCACTTTCTGCTCAGCCATCAACACCCACCACTTTCTCTCAAATTTTTATACTAAGATTCCTGCTTTCTCTTTCACATTTACCGAAAACTCACCGATTCTTTCAATCTTTAAACGAACTGTGTCGCCTTTTTTAATTGGTCCTACTCCCTCAGGTGTACCAGTCGTTATGATATCTCCTGGATACAACGTCATCACTCGTGAAGCTTCCTCTAGCAATTTATAGCACCCATAAATCATTTCATTTGTATTAACAGATTGACGAAGCTCATCATTTACCCATAGATCCATTTGAAGTTGGTTTGGGTCACCTACTTCATCACTTGTGACAATCCAAGGTCCAATCGGAGTAAACGTATCAAAAGATTTTCTCCAAGGACGATCCTCTTTACCTCTGACCGTTATATCCATTAACCCCATGTAACCAAAAATATAATCCTGTGCATCTTCTGCTTTTACATCCTTTGCTTCTTTTCCAATGACAAAAGCGATTTCAGCCTCATGGTCAACCCTTCGATCTTTAAATGGTAACAACACATTTTCTCCTGGTCCGATAATTGACGATGGCGCTTTCAAAAATACACCTAGTCTATCAACAGTTAACGCTGCATTCATCTCTTGTTGGTGCAAAATATAGTTGATCGGTGCCGCAATGATTTTACTAGGTTTTGGGACTGGAGCACGTAACGAAACATCGGCTAATGAATATTTATGGCCACCTTTAACTGTCTCTTCTAATTGGCTACGTAAAACATCATAGTTTTCAAAAAAATTATTTAGTGAACGTTGTACATCATTTTTGTCCCACGCAATCAGATCAGTAATATCAACAATTTCATTTCCTTCTACAACACCAAATTGATTTTCATTAAACAACGCAAATTTCATAAATAAACCCCTTTCAGATTCCGTTTGTATTTGAGTTCATAATATGAACTATAGAGATCACTATATGATCATTTTACTACCTTTGTTAAATATTATCAATACTCAAAACGACTTTTATGCTGAATTGTTTAAAAATTTAAACATTTGTAAAGTTTACTAAACAAAAAAAAGACGGATTAACTCGTCTTTTTAAAAGTTTCTTCAATAAACATAAAAAAAGACCCCACCTTAATCATAGGTAGAGTATTTCGTCTAGTTTGATTGATATCCCATCTTTGTTGAAATTGTGTGCGCCGTTTCTTTGACCATGCTTTTAGTCTCTTCCAATGACTCTTCTTGTAAATTGGATGTCGGACATATGACACCTAAAACAGCTATTATTTCTCCATTCAATCCAAAAATAGGAGATGCAATCCCCCAAGTCCAATAGTAGCTTCGTTTATTTCAACACAAAGTTTCTCACTTCTGATTTTCTCTAAATCTTGAAGGAGACTTGCTTTATCTGAGATTGTATGAGGAGTCCATTGTGGAAGTGGATCATTTAGAAATTTCTCTTGTTGCTCTTTAGGTAAATATGCTAATAAAACACGTCCTAGTGCACCATAAAGTAAGTCTCTTTTTTGACCAACAACAGAAGTATACATAATTCCTTCAGCGGCTCTTTCTCTCTTAAATATATAGACAAGTGAATCGTTTTCTACCGTCGCAAGTAAAACCGTCTGTTTTAATTTTTTATACATTTCGATCAAAGTAAATTCTGATTCTTGCAAAATATCTTGTGAAGCGAGTAGCGCATTACTATACTCGAGAAATTTAAATCCAAAGTTATACTTCGCAGAAGCTGAGTCATAACGGATTAACCCTCTTTTTTCCATTGTATAAAGCAACCGGTATACAGTAGGCCTTGGATATTTGGTTATAGCAATAATTTCATTAATGGTTACCCATTCTTTCTCTTTTGATAGTATTTCTAAAATATCAATCGCCTTATTAAGCGAATTTACCTCACTTATTTTTAGATCCCTCAAAATGACACCCCTATCTTTATACAAAACTATAAGCACCGCGAAAGTATATATTGAATTTTACAATTATTAGTAGCATTATAGCAAATTATTCTTTTTATTTTGAAATTCAACTAAATGGATGACATCTTACTTAAGCTACTTCTTTGTATCTTCCTTACTCCGGTATTCTAAAATATCGCCAGGTTGGCAGTCCAATGCTTTGCAAATGGCCTCTAGCGTTGAGAATCTAATAGCTTTTGCCTTTCCGTTCTTCAAAATAGAGAGATTCGCCATTGTTATGCCAACCTTCTCCGAAAGTTCCGTTACGCTCATTTTCCTTTTAGCTAACATCACATCAATATTTATGATAATTGCCATTGTCTTTTCACCTCAGACGACTAAGTCATTTTCCGATTTTATATCAATTGCTTCTTGTAAAAGTCTTTGAAGAACAGCTGCGAAAACGGCAATGACCATTGCAGCAAAGATCAGGACCATTCCGATGACGATAATACCTGGTGCATCGTCTAGGTCTGCTAAGCGAAAAATAAATGGCATCGCTACGACATACAAACCACTAATGGTTATCGCACTGCGTTTGATGACCTTTAGAGATGTAACAGACAATTTTGAAAAAGCTTGGTTCCTGTCAATATAGCTTAAAAGCTTTAGCGCCTGATACAGGGCGACGAAAAAAGGGATCACTGATACATACATCGCACCTACAATCGGATAGAGAATATTGGCATAAGCTGGATTTACTGGGTTATTAACGAGCCAAGGCAACGCAAATAGAGCCAGCACAAGAACTGGAGCTCCGATAATCATAACCGCTATTTTTAAAAACAATGTTGTTCCTTGTTTCATAAAGAAACACCTCACTTAGTTATCGTTGTTTTTAAATTTACCACGGTATTTATTGTTTTACAATAAATAATTATTGATTATAGTGGTATTGTTATTGAAACAAACATAAAAGGTGCGCTGACCTTTTGAATTACCGCAATTAGGTTAATCAAGTAGATGAATGTCATTATCAACATGAATGTCACCTTTTTTGATCACAGATGCATAAACACCAAATTTATTGTTATTTTCTTTAATAACCGTTTTATGTAGACTCGCATCTCGTTTTGCGTTATCGGGATCAACAGTAATAATCATGCATCTTTTACAAGGTCCTACAAACTCCATTTCGACTTCATTTCCTATTTTAATCCGCCGGCCAATCCATTCTTCTTCAATGAAAGGCTCCTTTTCCTTTAGTTGAAAAACTGATTTTCCTTATCCTTTATCGTAACATTAAATTCCAAACTCCCTCAAAGGATCAATGAAAAATAAGCGTACAAACTCATTACGAATTTGTACGCTTTTTCTTGTGTTATGTTGGTTTCTCCTATGCTGGAGACAATCTTTTAAAACAGAAGTACATTTAGAAAAATCTTATTTTACTAATTCCAATTCTACCGGAATACTTTCTTCTACTGTTTCACCGTTTAGTACTTTTAACGCTGCTTCTACAGCAGATGAACCGATTAATGTTGGTTGTTGCGCTACTGTACCAGCTAAGCGGCCAGCTTCAACAGCTGCTACTGCGTCATCTGTTGCATCAAAGCCGATAACGAAGATCTCGTCTCCCTTGCCCGCCGCTTCAATTGCTTCTAACGCTCCAAGCGCCATTTCGTCGTTGTGTGCAAACACGCCGACAATGTCAGGGTTGCTTTGAAGAATGTTTTCCATTACGTTCAAGCCTTCAGAACGGTCAAAGTTTGCTGTTTGTGAAGACACGACATCAAGTGTTCCTTCTGCTACGTTATGGAAACCAGCTCCACGTTCACGTGCTGCTGAACTTCCAGGGATTCCTTCTAATTCAGCTACTTTCGCGCCATCTCCTGCTAATTCTACTAATAACTCAGCTGCTAATTCTCCACCAGCGATATTGTCAGAAGCAATATGTGTTACAATCTCACCAGATTCTGCTGCACGGTCTACTGTAATAACTGGAATGCCTGCACTGTTTGCTACTTCAACTGCTGCAGCGACAGACGCAGAGTCTGTTGGGTTGATTAAGATCGCATCAACACCACGTTGAACTAAGTCTTCTACATCACTTACTTGTTTTGCATCATCGTCTTGTGCATCAAGAACGACAAGATTCACACCTAATTCTTCAGCTTGTGCCTCAGCACCTTCTTGCAACGTTACGAAGAATGGGTTGTTTAAAGTTGAGATCGAAAAGCCAATTGTGAACTCTCCATCTCCACTACTCGCAGTGCTTTCTCCATTTGAATTGGAGTTATTAGTCGGTGATTCCATTGAACAAGCAGTTACAAAAGCTAACATCAGTAATGTGACAAGCATCAATAGTTTTTTCATGATCATGTTCTCTCCCTTTGTTTTGTAATGAGATTTCTTTAAAAACGATTAAGCATTTTTCTTCCGGTCAATTAATACCGCAAGTAAAATAACAGCACCTTTGACAACTTGCTGGAAGAAGGAACTGACTCCAAGCAAGTTAAGTCCATTGTTTAAAACTCCTATGATCAAGGCCCCGATTAAGGTACCGACGATCCAACCTCTTCCACCTGTTAAACTCGTTCCGCCTAGTACAACAGCGGCAATGGCATCAAGCTCATACATCGATCCAGCAGTCGGCTGAGCTGAGTTCAGTCTCGACATCAGGATCACCCCAGCAAGCGCCGATAGAAATCCAGTTAACGAGTACACATAAATTTTGATACGGTCAGCTTTAATTCCTGATAGAATCGCAGCTTCCTCGTTGCCCCCTACGGCATAGACGCGGCGGCCAAATGTTGTTTTCTTCAAGATGAGATATAAGATAACGAATGAAACCATCATTGTTACTGCTGGTACAGGAATTCCTAGAAAATATCCTTTCCCTAGCATTTGGAAGAACGTAGAATCTCCTAAACCAGTAACCGGTTTTCCGTCTGTAAACATAAGCGTTAAGCCACGGAAAATCGTCATTGTTGCTAGCGTCGCAATGAACGGTGCGACTTTTCCTTTTGAAATAATCAATCCGTTAAATGCTCCAAGTAGTGCCCCAACAGCTAAGCCGGCTGCAACAGCAAGCACCGGATCTACACCTGCTGCTAGTAAAGTAGCCGTTACGGCCCCGGACAATGCGAGAATCGAACCGACCGATAAATCAATTCCACCTGTTAAAATAACGAAGGTCATCCCAAACGCAATTAAGGCATTGATCGATACTTGTCTTAAAATATTAAAGATATTTGACATTGATAGGAAACTAGGATTTAAAATCGTAATGATCACAATGATTAACAAAAGACCAATTAGTGGACCTAATTTCGCTAAATTGAATGAAACTTTCCCTTTACCCAACATGTTTATCGCCTCCAGTGGCGTAGTGCATAATATATTCTTCGCTTAATTCATTTCGTGCTAAAATGGCTTGCTTCGTGCCTTCAAACATGACCATGACTCTTGTACTCATACCGATCACTTCTGGAAGCTCGGATGAGACCATGATGATTGCGACTCCTTGTTCTGCCAGCTCTTTCATAATCGTATAAATTTCTTTCTTAGCCCCGACATCAACCCCGCGAGTCGGTTCATCTAATATCAAAATACTAGGATTGGTTCCGAGCCATTTAGCAATGACAACCTTTTGCTGATTTCCACCGCTTAGTGATTTGGCCTGTTGTTCCGGTCCTGCACAAGCGACATTTAACCGTTTGATCAGATCGTTTACAAGTGTTGATTCCTTGCCCTTGCCAATCCAACCTTTCCCTGAAATAGAATTCAAGTTTGTTAAGCTGATGTTCTCACGAATCGAAAAATCGGTAATTAACCCTTTTGACTTTCGATCCTCTGTAATTAAACCTATCCTGTTTCGGATTGCCTCAATCGGTGAAGCAATCTGAACTTCCTTGCCATCGATGAAAATGTGACCCTTCTCGGCTTTGCGGTAGCCAAACAATGTTTCCACGACTTCAGATCTTCCTGCACCCATTAAGCCTGCAATCCCAAGAATCTCTCCTGAGCGTACGGAAAACGAGATGTCTTCAAACTCGCCTGTTCGACTGAGGTTCTTCACTTCAAGCTTCACATCACCAGGCTCGTTCGTCACTTCAGGGAACCTGCCGCCTAACTGTCTACCAACCATCATGCTGACAATTTCATCGAAGTTCGTTTCCGGAATCTTTTTCACACCGACATACTGACCGTCCCTTAACACTGTAATCCGGTCGCAAAGTGAGAAGATTTCTTCCATTCTGTGTGAAATGTAAATGAAGGAAACTCCTTGCTGCTGCAAATCGCGAATCGTTTTGAAAAGTGTCTGGATTTCACGGTCCGTTAACGCTGCGGTCGGCTCATCCATAATAATAACGTCAGCATTAGTCATAAGCGCTTTCGCAATTTCAATGATTTGTTGTTTCCCAACCGATAAATTTCCTGTCCGCTCTGTTGCCTTCACTCGTAATCCAAGTTCAGCGAGCTTTTCCTCTGTGATCCGGTTCATTTCTCTTGTTTTTAGCCAAGGGGTCTTTCCGACGGTTTGCTCTTTTCCTAAAAACAAGTTTTCTGCCACAGTCAGTTCTGGGAGGATGTTTAACTCTTGGTGAATAACAGCAATTCCGTCTTGTTCTGCATCCTTTGGATTTTTGTAAACGACATCTCTTCCTTTAACGTGAACCGTACCGTTATCGCGGGCATAAATCCCTGTTAAAATTTTCATCATCGTCGATTTCCCGGCACCGTTTTCGCCCATTAACGCATGAATCTCACCTTTTTCTAAGGAGAATGCAACATCCTTTAACACTCGGTTTCCACTAAATGATTTCGAAATTCCTTCCATTTGAATGATCATACAGACACCCCCTTTAGAAAATCACACCAGCCTGAAGAATGATATTGGCATACGGCGTAATTTCGCCTGTTCGAATAATCACCTTAGCTTCATGTGTTTCCTTTTTAAAACGCTCATGACTGACAAACTGAGTAGGAAGATTTAACAGAGCAAGTTCACTGTAAACCTTTTCATTATTTTCCTTTATCTCTTCTGCTAGCATGATGCTCTCCACTTCCATATCAGCAAGCACTTCTTCTAATACGTCTAAAAAGGTCGGTACCCCTTTTTTCAAAGATAAATCAATGCAGCGAACGTGATCAGGGATCGGGAGACCACAGTCTCCAATCACGATCGTATCCGTATGACCGAGCTTAGCGAGGGTTTCCGCGATATCTCGGTTTAAAATTCCTTGCTTTTTCATGATTGTTCCCTCGACTTTCTAATGAATTGCTCTAGTTCATCTCGTGTTGGCATGCCGCCTTGTGCTCCAAATCGTTGCACGGACAGGGCAGCTGCGGCATTGGCAAACTCAACCGCTTGTTGTAGCGACATGTTTTCACTAATCGCAACCGCTAGCGCCCCGTTAAATGTATCGCCAGCTCCCGTTGTGTCAGTCGGTTCTACTTTATAAGAGGGAACGAGCTTCTCCTCGCCATTCTCTGTAAATTTAGCGCCACGTTCGCCCATTGTCACAATTAGTTTCTGAGCAATTTCTTGATTCTGATCTAAATCCAATTCTTTTTCTTCTGTCTCATTCGGTGTAATATAAAGAGCTTTTTTCCAATAATCTTCACCGAGGTTTTGAGCTGGGGCCGGATTGACAATGGCCGGAATGCCCGCCTGCTCACATAGGTCTAAGCAATAACGAATCGTCTCAAGCGGAATTTCAAATTGCAACAAGACGAGGTCACTCGCTAAAAGCTGTTCTTTGTGGCGCTCGACATATTCAGGTGTCACATGACGATTCGCCCCTGGAATGACGATGATTCGGTTATCATTTTCCGATAAAAGAATCGTTGCAACACCGGAACTTGAATGTGTAACCGGTTCCACATTCGTTACAGAAATCCCTTCCTGTTGTAAAACCTGTTGAAGCTCCTTGCCAAAGGCATCGTCTCCAACACGGCCGATAAACTGCACATTCCCTCCGAGTCTTGCGGCAGCGACGGCTTGGTTTGCTCCTTTTCCACCGGGGATCGTTTCAAATCTCTCTCCGATCAGCGTCTCTCCCTGAACAGGAACTTGATCCGTCACCGTCACCATATCCATGTTAATGCTGCCAACGACTGTGATGATTGGTTGTTTGGTCATTTGGCTGCCCCCTCTCCTTTTGTTGTTTCACGTATGATTAAATCTGTAGATAGTTCAAAATATGAGCCTTCTATTGGTTTCTTTTCAATTAATTTAATTAGTAGCCTTGCAGCTGTTGCTCCCATCTGATAAATCGGTTGCGCAATCGTCGTTAAGGAAGGAACAAGCATCTCTCCAAAAGGAATGCCATCAAAACCGACAATCTGAATGTCTTCTGGTACACGTTTCCCCATTTTGCTAATTGCCTTTAACGCTCCTGCTGCTGTCACATCACTGCTAGCAAAAATCCCATCAATACTCGGATGTTGCTTAAGCAGCTCCTCTGTCACCAGTTCAGATCGCTCATAATGGAAATCCGCTTCGACCACGACACTTGCCACTGCTGACTGCTCTACGACATTGCGGAAGCCTTCTAACCGTTGATCCGCTGTCGGCAGTCCCTTTGGCCCTCTTAGATGAGCAATGAACTTGCATCCGCTTTCAACTAAATGTTTCGTAGCCATTTCAGCACCGATTTTATTAGTCGAAACGACGGTCGGAATATGATCCGCGATTACCCGGTCAAGTGCAACCATTGGAACACCGGCTTCATCAACCTCTGAGAACGAGAGCTGATTATTCGTTAAGATGATGCCATCAACATATTTTTGCTTTAAAACGTCCAAGTAATTGCGTTCTTTTTTAATATCTTCATCGGCATTACACAACACAACCGTGTAGCCGTATGTAAGAGCGATATCCTCGACGGCACGCGCTAATTCTGGAAAGAACGGATTCGTAATATCCGGTACAATTAAACCGATCATTCGAGATGACTTATTGTAAAGCGTCCTCGCAACGGCATTCGGCCTAAAATCAAGCTCCTTAATCGCAGCCATAACAGCCTCTTCCGCCTTCTTGCTTACATATCCTTTTTGGTTTAACACTCTTGAAACAGTCGCAACTGATACTTGCGCATGTTTTGCTACATCACGGATTGTCGTCATAAAATCTCCTCATCTTGATCGTTTCTGTAACCGGTTACACACATAGTAATCTATTTATCTCGGGTTGTCAAGAAGGAAATTCCGGAATCCCCAGTTAGGAAAAAGAGGAGTTACTAGCAGCTTTTCTAATAGTAGTAGGTAGTAACAAACGAAGAGGAGAAACACGATGTGGAAAGACTTTAAAAACAAACGCTACTGGCTGCTCATGCCACCATTTATAGTGATCGGCCTTTTGCTCATTATGTATTTGCCACAAACCTATAAGCAATTTGTTGCACTAGTAGGCATTCCACTGTTCTGGATCCTTTATGCACTTTGGAATAAAAAGAGGGAGGGCACGACTAGCGTAAAGAAAGAATAGATTCGTTATGGTATTAGTTTTTAATAAGTAGTCTAATTAGCAATAGAGGTTAGACTGCTTATTTTTCAATGGGAGTTTTATAATGGAATGAGACGATTTGTAGTTGAATTATCGTTTGGCTAGCTGGTCATGGACAGTTTCGTCTTAAATTATCTAGCAAGTGTCCTTTAGCATGCTTCTCTTGGACACTTTCCTCCTTATTCGTCTATCATCTGTCCTTTAGCACGCCTCTCTTGGACATCTTCCTCCTTATTCATCTAGCATCTGTCCTTTAGCACTCCTCTTTTGGACATCTTCCTCCTTATTCATCTAGCATCTGTCCTTTAGCACTCCTCTTTTGGACATCTTCCTCCCACAGTGCGTTAGCACAGGGAAGCTCACCAGCCACCCGCGGAAAAGCGAAGGATGTTTCCGGAGTGGATGCGATGTATCTACGGTCATGGCATTCGGATTTTGACTAATAAAACCCTTTTGTCACAGCCTTATTTTTTCTCGTACGCTCTTGAAAAAAGATCATGTCATCGTTTACAATAGCATTATGATTGATAATGATTTTCATTAATTGCTATAGAAATGAGCTGATTTCATGGAGCGAATCAATTTTTCTCGCTATGCCCTTACGTCAAAGGATGAATTACGAGGTATCATCCAAGCCCCTCACGAGTTAGTCGTCAAAAAGACGATCTCCGTCATCGATGAGCATTGTGAACGTTTCATCTCGGAGTCGCCTCTTTTTTTCCTTTCGACTGCAAGCGCCGAAGGCAAATGCGATGTGTCACCACGAGGAGACTACCCTAGCTCCATCAAGATTTTAAATAAACACCAATTAATCATTCCCGATCGACCTGGTAATAGACGCCTGGATTCGATTCACAATATAATCGAAAATCCGAACGTCGGTCTCGTTTTTGTGATCCCTGGATTAGAAGAAGTCCTTCGCATGAACGGACGAGCAACAGTTATAAAAGATCCAAACATTCTAGAGACAATGAGTTTAAATGGCAAGGCACCATTGCTTGGAATTGCCGTCGACGTCGAAGAATGCTTTATTCATTGCCCACGCGCGTTAAAAGAATCAAAAGTGTGGCAACCAGGCACTTGGATTGAAAAAGACGATTTCCCAACGATCACGGAAATCTTTCAAGATCATTTGAAGATCAACGGTATCGCGATTAAGAGTTAATAAATTCAGAGCGACACATCAAAGAGAAGCGTCGCTCTGTGACCTCCGCAGAAGGTTACGTTCTTATAAAGATGTCGGTCCGTCCGGAATCATCAACGTTAAAATAATATAAACGAGCAAATTGGCAGGAACAAACAGAAATAAAATCCTAACAACGAAAGACGAGATTCCGAGATACTCGGCAATTCCCCCACACACTCCTGTTAACGCTCGGTCTTTTGATGAACGTCTTAATCTTTGCCGACTCATACTGATTCCTCCTTTTATCATCTGAACGACTATACTCTCTTTCTACCTTTGGAAGATTCCCTCTTTTCCGTATAAATACAAAAACGTTCCACGCATAAACACTTGGCCAATCAGGCGCTTTCCCGCTTCATCAACAAATTCAATTTTCGCCTTTGGCACCATTGTCCGGTTTCTTTTTTTAAAGCGTTTGACCGTATAGTGGTCGATCTGGCCTATCATTCCATTTGGCTCCATGAGAAATTGTTGTAACGTCTCCCCCTCTATACGATAGCGTATTTCTTCTACTCGATTCGTTAATTGAACGAGATAAGAATCGGCATAATAATAAAAATACACTTCCTTCGAACTCGTCACATTGAGCGCGTAGCAGTCAACGATTCCATAATCACCCGCGCCCCAAAGCTTCTCACCGTCCTTTGTAAAAGCCAAAAGGCCTTCACTTCCAATGGGATGTTCCCAGCCAAAATTTCCAAACACTCCTTCATCAAAATAACTCACCCAAATCGTATCGGTCTCATCAATCTGCATCTGTTCAATTCCATCACCAAGCGTAAAAGCCGAGATCAATTGCCCATTCCGATTATACCTTCTCGCATTCCGCTCAACAGATGAACCGTCCTTCAAACAACGAGATTGAACGAGCAACAGCGAACCATCTGAAAACAAGTCAACCGCCGTCGGGATAAGCGACACATTTTTTAATTCAACCGTCTCTATCGTGTCATTTTTCATGATATGGATCGTCCAGTTTCGTTTCGGGACAGGTCGGCTGAAGAAATCAAGCTCTTCCAAACTCGTTTCCACTATTAGCAAAGCTCCATCCCTCGCCACTTGCCCACTAACAAACTGTAAATTTGAAAAAGGAGTAGTGCTTTTTGTAAGTTGGATTATCTCGATTGTTTTCGCCTCCTTCAGGTGTTTTGGGGAGTGTTCTCGGCAACAGTGTGTCACTAGCATATAAGTTTTTCATAACCCTACTATATTTCGATTAAGAAACCATTTTTCCTTCATCGTATTTCTCATCAATAAAAGCAAAATACGGCAGCAATAGACCAGCTGCGGATACGGTGCTGATTAGTATTCCTATCATTAAGTACAATGGTCGTACACCGAGGATTTCACTGAGTGCTCCGCCTAGTAAGACGCCAAGTGGCATCGCTGCTCTTATAATGAATAATCGAACGGAGAATACTTTTCCGATTAAGTCGTTTGGAACAGCTTTTTGACAAATGGTAGTATTGTGGATACTAAAAATCGCCATGACAATTCCGCCGATTATTTCCGTTGCGATCGCTAATAGAATGCTTCCATTCAACCAAAGGGCTATGAACGTCAGCCCCCTAAAAAGAGCGAGCCAAGCATCAGAACTCTGCGACTCTTGTATTTGATTTTAGTTACTAAAACGGCACCTAGTATGTATCCTACTGGGAAACTAGCCATGAAGTAACCATATTCGGCGTAGCTCCCTCCTAATTCGTCTATCACATATGGAAGAGTTGTTACCATCGTCACACCGACTCCAAATTGCACAAAGGCGAGGAAGACACCTAACCAGACGAGAATCCGTTCGGCATAGAAAAAGGAAACACCCTCTCTAAACTCCGCCATCCACGTTTTTCTAACGTCCATTTTCCTTCTATCCTCCTGAATCAACAGCAATGTAAACCCACTTCCGATCAGGAAGCTACTAACAAGGATGAGAGTAACAGGGATACCTGCAACTTCAATCACAGCCCCCGCCATAAGGGGTGCCATGAACATCATCAAGCGAGCCGTACCATCCAAGTAGGCATTTGCTGACTGGAGTTGCTCTTCCTTCACGATCGTTGGTGTCATCGCTTGGTTTGCAGGTACGTACAAAGGCGAAACGAGTCCAATGATAATTTGTACGAGATAGATGTGCCACACTTCCAAGTTACCAGTTAGCACAGCGACAAGTGGCAATAGAAAGACAAGCCCTCGTGCCCATTGCGAGAATACCATAATCCACTTTCGACTCCACCGGTCAATGTAAGGCCCAATAACTAGCTGCAGCACAAGCGATGGAAGGAAATACAATAACCACATACTGCCTAGCGCCACCGTCGACCCTGTCAGCTGATAGACCAAGATGGAATTGCAAAACGTTCCAAACGAGCCACCGATCTCCGAGATCGCATTCCCTATCCAAGTCGAAAGAAACGAACGATTTTTCAAAAGGTTTGTTTCATTCATCGGTTTACATACTGCTCCAACTCCGCAGAAAGCAGTTCGAGCCCATTTCGATTAAGTGAATATTTACCTTGATTGGTTTCAACGATTTTTGCTGCTCGTAATAGCTTAAGATGATGGTGAATGGTCGATTTTCCTAAATCTAATTGATCGGTAAGCTCCTGCAACGATCGTTCACATTCCGATAACAATTTCACCATTCGAAGGCGCACCTCATCCCCTAGCGCTTTATGTTTCAATACTAACGACTGGCTTGGCATATAGTTGTCATGAGGAGCGATACTTTCATTTGCGACAGGATAATAGAATACTTTCGTTCCTTCAATGTCTGCCTCTATCGTCCATGGACGGTAGACAAATTGAGGAATAAGAAGGACACGATGAACACTTGGTTCCGGCAAGTATTGAATTCCCCCTGTTGCCCATTGAACCAGTTCTTCAGCAGACACTTTCGCTTTCATTTCCTTTTTCGATTCGTAGTCCGTTCGTAGAATTTGCTCGGTTGCTTCAAGCTCCGGAGCCACGACTGACCGATACCATCCTGTCATCACTTTGATAAGGTGAGTTTTCAACTCAGTCGGTTCACTTTTACTAATGAACTCAATGTATTGCGGGAAAAACGGATTCTCCTTCGTTATCTCTTTCAATGCAGTAATCGCGCGCTCATCACCATAAGCAGCCTTTTCCCTTACATCTTGAAACCGGTCCCCGACAAAAGGGAGACATAGAAATTTTAATCGAACATTGTCTAACGACTGCACATGAGTAGTAAACGCCTCGATGTTCTCGTTCTTTGTATAGTGAAGCAATTGTAGCAATGCCTTCCACGTATTGTTCGTCTCGACATACTCAAGCTGATTTACTAGCTCTTCTGATAGAGATTCTTTCACCTCTTTCCAATATGAATATGGCTTTTCTAATGTATCAATTAATCGTGAATTCGTAACAGCCGCAATCCCAAGCGCACATTCCCATAACGACGAATATACCATTTGAACATCATAGGTTTCTCTTTTTCGTCCCGTCATCGTAAAAACATCCACCCTATCACCCTCCTAGGAAACTATTTCCACTTACTACATTCTATATAATTAGAATAATATTTTCAATTAATATCGAATAAAAAGTCGAAACAATTCGAATTCAAGTATCTCTAGACTCTTTTACCTTTATATGAAAAGAAATAATGATAGAATAAAGATAATGAAGTCAGGTGATGAGGAGAATACGGTATGTCGACGATACATCCTATTTCGAAACTTATAAACGATCAAACTTTATACAAAAAAGGTGCACATATTCTTTACATGTATAATGATTTTGATAAATATATCGAGAATGCCGTTCAGTTTAGCTATGAAGGGAAGACCGAGGATACGGTTGTTTTCTTTATTTATCAACCAGAGATTATAGAACAAATTAAGGAAGAAATATCGATAAGAGAGCTTCCTAGTTCAAACCTCATCTTTCTAAATACATTAGATTTTTATTTACGAGATGACAAGTTGGATATAACAGGTGTGCAATCTCGTTTAAATGTTTTATTTGAACCTTATTTTCATCAAGGTTTTTCGATACGCATTTGGGGAAAAGTTCCGATTGAAAACGTACACTCTGCTTTAAGAGACCTGAAATTACATGAGTGTACTTGCGATCAATTTATTAGAGAAAACAAGATCATGTCTATCTGTCCTTATAGTGGGTATACAACTCCTGCCTTTATTCAGAATGAGTTGTTGAAGAGTCATACCCATTTTTTGACAGACGATGAATACTGTCTATCGCCTTTTTATCATGAGAAGAATCATCGTTATCCATCGACCAATGAATTAGAAAGACTTCAACGGATTGAAAGCCAGAACGAAGAGTTACTCAATAAAAATGCTCATTTAATGAATGAAAATAACGTAATTAAGGGGAAGAAGCAAATAATCGAACAAAGTGAGAAAAAACTTCGTACGATCATTGATAAGCTTCCACTGCCAGTCATCATACGACAAAAGTCAGAGATCCTATTTTCAAATCAAGAAGCAAAAAATCAGTTTGAAATTGATTTAGAATCTTTCTTTCATTACTTTGATACCGAACTTGACCAATCCCCTGAGGAACTTCTACTAGAGCAGCCTGATGACAACAAACATGTCTTTTTAGTAAAATCCATCAATACCAGCTTTGAGGGCAAAGAAGCAATCCTTCATTCTTTTGTTGATCTTACGAAAGAAAAAGAGAATGAAGATCTCATGGTTCGATCAGAGAAATTAAACATAGCAGGAGAGCTAGCGGTAAGTATTGCCCACGAAGTGCGCAATCCATTAACAGCTATAAAAGGTTTCATCGACATCCTGAAAACGTCCGGCCAAAAAAAAGAAAAATACTTCAGCATTATCGAAAATGAATTGTCTCGAATTGAGCAAATTTCTAGTGAACTATTACTGCTTGCTAAACCTCATAGTGAAAACCGAAAAAACCACAACATAGTCCAGTTAATGAACGATGTCAAACTGCTCCTTACTTCTCAAGCAAATATGAAAAGCATTGAATTCAACTTAGAAGTACCATCAGATGAAATCATAGTCAACTGTGAAGAAACAAAAATAAAGCAGGTTTTTATCAACTTGGTGAAAAACGCAATTGAAGCCTCAAGTGATGGAGGAAACATCACCCTTGCAATTCGCAAACGAGAAGCTCGTGTTCAGGTTCAAGTCATTGATGAAGGAACGGGAATCTCTCAAGAAGTCCTTGCAAAAATAGGTGAGCCCTTCTACACGACGAAGGAAAAAGGAACGGGTATTGGCCTAATGATCTGCTATCAGATCATTGAAAACCATGAAGGAACCATTGATGTAGAAAGCGAAGTGGGAGTAGGAACAACCTTTACGATTACCCTACAAACCGTGCATTGACAAAGTTGGGAGTGTCTCAAAAAGACTAACCAAGCCTTTTGAGACACTCCCATTTATTACTCAACTAAAATACATACTTATAAAACTTTTTATCAACTTTTAATATTGGAAAACTCTCAGGTAAATCTGCTTGATCGATTGAAATAAACCCATTCTTCTCATAAAACCGGTGCGCTGCTTTAAATTGTGGTGTCGTCCCTAGTATAATCGCACCAACGTTCCTCTCTCTTGACCAGTTCATTACCGTTTCTAACAAAAGGTTTGCCGTTTGATAAATCGGACCACGAAAGTGTTTATCGACAAATACCTTCCTTAAGGCAACTTGATTCTCCCCTATATCTAAAAGGCTGATCGTGCCAACTACACGATTTTCGTATAAAGCAACCCAGAAATTGCCGTTCCCTTGTCGGTAAAATTCCTCAATTGTAAATAAGTCTGGTTGATCATTTTTTGTAATCGCAATATTATATTCTTTTTGTTGAATATCAAGAATCAACTGGACGACTTGATCTTGATACTCATGTATATACTCTTTTACAACAGGCTTGCTGTTCATCTATTACACCGCCATTCATTATACTAAAATAACAAGTGTCTATTTTACATGATACAAGCCAAAGATTTCAATAAAAAAGCACTGCTTTATTCCATAGCAGTACCGTTAAAATCGATCGAGTTGTAGACCGTTTTTTCGAATACGTACCGCTAAGTATACTAGTTATCATGAATATCAACTCTTAGCCGCTGTGATGGGTGATGTGTCTTTTTTTAATAGGAGATATCCTAAGTAAACTTGTAAAAGTGCTGGAATGATAAGGAAAGAGGATAGAATGGCAGCACACATAAACAAACTACCTGAAATATTCTTATTCCTGCTCATAACAATTAAGCTCACCACATGTAAAAAAGCTGAGAAGGCTAGTGCACTTATTGGCAAATGCTTATAGTTGTTTAGAAAGGACAATGTCTCATAAGCAAATTGTTCTGGTGACATTTTTAGAGTTCCACTAGCCGTGTCTCTCTGAACTTTAGGATCTTTCTTGTACAATTCAATCAACATTGTTTGGGCTAGACTACTTTTTTCTAGAGGTCCGCTTAGTGATATATAGAAAAGAGCAACGAAGAGGATGAGCAATGAAGTCAGAGACAATAGAAAGACTCGTTTCATCCGGAAATTGTTCATAACCATCTCCTTAGTCAGAAAGATTTTCTTTTTTATACGTAACGGTTACACAAAAAGTTCCAATTATTAACAACAAAACAAAAAAGGCTTTTCTAGAAGAATGCATCTTCTAGAAAAGCCTTTGCTTTGGAATGCGGGTGAAGGGAGTCGAACCCCCACGTCATAAGACACTAGATCCTAAGTCTAGCGCGTCTGCCAATTCCGCCACACCCGCGTATAAATGGTATTTTTTAAAAAATACCTAAAATGGTGAGCCATGAAGGACTCGAACCTTCGACCCTCTGATTAAAAGTCAGATGCTCTACCAACTGAGCTAATGGCTCGTAGATATTACGATGAAGTATTTCATGTAGCTTACGGACGATGTTACGCTCTGTCGTCTCCCCTGTTCCTTCCTCTACTAGATCGGCTTCGCAGCCTGCTGTGTCGGAACAACTCGAAGTATTTCAGGATGTAACGCTCGTAACTGAGCTAATGGCTCGTAGATATTACGATGAAGTATTTCATGTAGCTTACGGACGATGTTACGCTCGTAAGTTTATTCGGCTCACTACAAAAAATGGTGGCTCAGGACGGAATCGAACCGCCGACACATGGATTTTCAGTCCATTGCTCTACCAACTGAGCTACTGAGCCTAAATATAAAAAATGGCGGTCCGGACGGGACTCGAACCCGCGACCTCCTGCGTGACAGGCAGGCATTCTAACCAACTGAACTACCGGACCAAAATGGTATTGCGGGAGGCGGATTTGAACCACCGACCTTCGGGTTATGAGCCCGACGAGCTACCAGACTGCTCCACCCCGCGTCGTTATAAAGTAATCGAATGATGTGTTTCCTAAAAATTCTATGGTGGAGGATGACGGGATCGAACCGCCGACCCCCTGCTTGTAAGGCAGGTGCTCTCCCAGCTGAGCTAATCCTCCAACATATTATGGTGACCCGTACGGGATTCGAACCCGTGTTACCGCCGTGAAAGGGCGGTGTCTTAACCGCTTGACCAACGGGCCAGGAAAATGGCTCCACAGGTAGGACTCGAACCTACGACCGATCGGTTAACAGCCGATTGCTCTACCACTGAGCTACTGTGGAATATGGTGGGCCTAAGTGGACTCGAACCACCGACCTCACGCTTATCAGGCGTGCGCTCTAACCAGCTGAGCTATAGGCCCATATTCATTGGAGCGGGTGATGAGAATCGAACTCACGACATCAGCTTGGAAGGCTGAGGTTTTACCACTAAACTACACCCGCATATTTAGATTTCATGGTCGGGAAGACAGGATTTGAACCTGCGACCCCCTGGTCCCAAACCAGGTGCTCTACCAAGCTGAGCCACTTCCCGTAAATGGCGCGCCCTGAGAGATTCGAACTCCCGACCTTTTGATTCGTAGTCAAACACTCTATCCAGCTGAGCTAAGGGCGCTAAATATATATGGTGCCGAGGGCCGGACTTGAACCGGCACGGTAGTCACCTACCGCAGGATTTTAAGTCCTGTGTGTCTGCCAATTCCACCACCCCGGCACAGGAAACAAACAATATGGAGCGGAAGACGAGATTCGAACTCGCGACCCCCACCTTGGCAAGGTGGTGTTCTACCACTGAACTACTTCCGCAAAATGGCTGGGCTAGCTGGATTCGAACCAACGCATGACGGAATCAAAATCCGTTGCCTTACCGCTTGGCGATAGCCCAATAGTAAAAACTTGTCCATTTAAAAAATATGGCGGAGGAAGAGGGATTCGAACCCCCGCGCGGTTTAACCCGCCTGTCGGTTTTCAAGACCGATCCCTTCAGCCGGACTTGGGTATTCCTCCGAATGATTATGGTAGCGGCGGAGGGGATCGAACCCCCGACCTCACGGGTATGAACCGTACGCTCTAGCCAGCTGAGCTACACCGCCAAACTATCTAATTTACTATATATGGTGGAGCCTAGCGGGATCGAACCGCTGACCTCCTGCGTGCAAGGCAGGCGCTCTCCCAGCTGAGCTAAGGCCCCAAGTGACAAAATAAATTTGGACTAACAAGGTTAGTCCAAATATAAAGCCTGGCAACGTCCTACTCTCACAGGGGGAAGCCCCCAACTACCATCGGCGCAGAAGAGCTTAACGACCGTGTTCGGCATGGGAACGGGTGTGACCTCTTCGCTATCGCCACCAGACTTATTTAAGAGAAATGGTTCTCTCAAAACTAGATAATGCGTAATAGAAACTCAAGAATATATTGGATAAGTCCTCGACCGATTAGTATCTGTCAGCTCCACGTGTCGCCACGCTTCCACACCAGACCTATCAACCTCATCATCTCTAAGGGGTCTTACTGGATTAACTCCATGGGAAATCTCATCTTGAGGGGGCTTCATGCTTAGATGCTTTCAGCACTTATCCCGTCCACACGTAGCTACCCAGCTATGCTCCTGGCGGAACAACTGGTACACCAGCGGTGTGTCCATCCCGGTCCTCTCGTACTAAGGACAGCTCCTCTCAAATTTCCTACGCCCGCGACGGATAGGGACCGAACTGTCTCACGACGTTCTGAACCCAGCTCGCGTACCGCTTTAATGGGCGAACAGCCCAACCCTTGGACCTACTTCAGCCCCAGGATGCGATGAGCCGACATCGAGGTGCCAAACCTCCCCGTCGATGTGGACTCTTGGGGGAGATAAGCCTGTTATCCCCAGGGTAGCTTTTATCCGTTGAGCGATGGCCCTTCCATGCGGAACCACCGGATCACTAAGCCCGACTTTCGTCCCTGCTCGACTTGTAGGTCTCGCAGTCAAGCTCCCTTTTGCCTTTGCACTCTACGAATGATTTCCAACCATTCTGAGGGAACCTTTGGGCGCCTCCGTTACTGTTTAGGAGGCGACCGCCCCAGTCAAACTGCCCACCTGACACTGTCCCTGAACCGGATCACGGCTCGAGGTTAGAATGTCAGCACAGTCAGGGTAGTATCCCACCGACGCCTCCACGTAAGCTGGCGCTCACGCTTCCAAGGCTCCTACCTATCCTGTACAAACTGTACCAACATCCAATATCAAGCTACAGTAAAGCTCCATGGGGTCTTTCCGTCCTGTCGCGGGTAACCTGCATCTTCACAGGTACTATAATTTCACCGGGTCTCTCGTTGAGACAGTATCCAAATCGTTACACCATTCGTGCGGGTCGGAACTTACCCGACAAGGAATTTCGCTACCTTAGGACCGTTATAGTTACGGCCGCCGTTTACTGGGGCTTCAATTCAGAGCTTCTCCCAAAGGATAACCCCTCCTCTTAACCTTCCAGCACCGGGCAGGTGTCAGCCCCTATACTTCGCCTTGCGGCTTCGCAGAGACCTGTGTTTTTGCTAAACAGTCGCTTGGATCTTTTCACTGCGGCTCTCTCGGGCTTGCACCCTAATAGAGCACCCCTTCTCCCAAAGTTACGGGGTCATTTTGCCGAGTTCCTTAACGAGAGTTCTCCCGAGCGTCTTAGAATTCTCTTCTCGCCTACCTGTGTCGGTTTGCGGTACGGGCACCTCTCACCTCGCTAGAGGCTTTTCTAGGCAGTGTAGGATCAGGAACTTCGGTACTAATATTTCCCTCGCCATCACAGCTCAGCCTTTATGGAAAGCGGATTTGCCTACTTTCCAGCCTAACTGCTTGGACGCGCATATCCATCAGCGCGCTTACCCTACCTTTCTGCGTCCCCCCATTGCTCAAACGGTGAGGAGGTGGTACAGGAATTTCAACCTGTTGTCCATCGCCTACGCCTTTCGGCCTCGGCTTAGGTCCCGACTGACCCTGAGCGGACGAGCCTTCCTCAGGAAACCTTGGGCTTTCGACGGAGGGGATTCTCACCCCTCACTCGCTACTCATACCGGCATTCTCACTTCTAAGCGCTCCACCAGTCCTCTCGGTCTGACTTCGCTGCACTTAGAACGCTCCCCTACCACTGACACCAGAAGGTGTCAATCCATAGCTTCGGTGATACGTTTAGCCCCGGTACATTTTCGGCGCAGAGTCACTCGACCAGTGAGCTATTACGCACTCTTTAAATGGTGGCTGCTTCTAAGCCAACATCCTGGTTGTCTGGGCAACTCCACATCCTTTTCCACTTAACGTATACTTTGGGACCTTAGCTGATGGTCTGGGCTGTTTCCCTCTTGACTACGGATCTTAGCACTCGCAGTCTGACTCCCGAGGATAAGTATTTGGCATTCGGAGTTTGACTGAATTCGGTAATCCTGTGGGGACCCCTAGTCCAATCAGTGCTCTACCTCCAATACTCTTCCCTCGAGGCTAGCCCTAAAGCTATTTCGGGGAGAACCAGCTATTTCCGAGTTCGATTGGCATTTCACCCCTACCCACACCTCATCCCCGCACTTTTCAACGTGCGTGGGTTCGGGCCTCCATTCAGTGTTACCTGAACTTCACCCTGGACATGGGTAGATCACACGGTTTCGGGTCTACGACCACGTACTAATGCGCCCTATTCAGACTCGCTTTCGCTGCGGCTCCGCCTATTCAGCTTAACCTTGCACGGGATCGTAACTCGCCGGTTCATTCTACAAAAGGCACGCTGTCACCCGTAAATGGGCTCCAACTAGTTGTAGGCACACGGTTTCAGGATCTCTTTCACTCCCCTTCCGGGGTGCTTTTCACCTTTCCCTCACGGTACTGGTTCACTATCGGTCACTAGGGAGTATTTAGCCTTGGGAGATGGTCCTCCCGGATTCCGACGGGGTTTCACGTGTCCCGCCGTACTCAGGATACGTCTCGGAGAGACGGGCATTTCGGCTACAGGGCTGTTACCTTATACTGCGGATCTTTCCAGATCGCTTCACCTATGCTCGTCTTTTGTAACTCCGTATGAGACGTCCTACAACCCCAAGAGGCAAGCCTCTTGGTTTGGGCTGTTTCCGTTTCGCTCGCCGCTACTTGGGAAATCGCATTTGCTTTCTCTTCCTCTGGGTACTTAGATGTTTCAGTTCCCCAGGTCTGCCTCCTCATACCCTATGTATTCAGGTATGGGTACCATCCCATTACGGATGGTGGGTTCCCCCATTCGGATATCCTCGGATCAAAGCTTACTTACAGCTCCCCGAGGCGTTTCGCCGTTCGTCGCGTCCTTCTTAGGCTCCTAGTGCCAAGGCATCCACCGTGCGCCCTTTCTAACTTAACCATTTTGGCTGCAGATCTTCTTCGCATTTCTTCGTCAGCTTCGTGGATCTCAGTCATGTCACGTACGGGTGTACGTTCCATTCTTTCGACCACTCGCTTCCTCGAACTACTCGAAGCTCTTTGCCAAAAACGATCTATTTTGAAAAAGTCGTTTTTGAATTCTTGACATGCTCGTTTGATCTTCTCTTATAAATAAGATACCGATAAAACTAACATTGTTTCTATTGCATTATCTAGTTTTCAAAGAACCACAGTCACTAACTTTTTTCTTACAAAGTTAGTTTCTATTAATTGAAGGGAGTTCCTTCAAAACTGAACAAAAGACCAAAGCGTTATATGGTTCTAAAACCATACATCGACTAGAGTATTACTCCATAGAAAGGAGGTGATCCAGCCGCACCTTCCGATACGGCTACCTTGTTACGACTTCACCCCAATCATCTGTCCCACCTTAGGCGGCTAGCTCCCAAAAGGGTTACTCCACCGACTTCGGGTGTTACAAACTCTCGTGGTGTGACGGGCGGTGTGTACAAGGCCCGGGAACGTATTCACCGCGGCATGCTGATCCGCGATTACTAGCAATTCCGGCTTCATGTAGGCGAGTTGCAGCCTACAATCCGAACTGAGAATGGCTTTATGAGATTGGCTCGACCTCGCGGTTTTGCTGCTCTTTGTACCATCCATTGTAGCACGTGTGTAGCCCAGGTCATAAGGGGCATGATGATTTGACGTCATCCCCACCTTCCTCCGGTTTGTCACCGGCAGTCACCTTAGAGTGCCCAACTAAATGCTGGCAACTAAGATCAAGGGTTGCGCTCGTTGCGGGACTTAACCCAACATCTCACGACACGAGCTGACGACAACCATGCACCACCTGTCACTTTGTCCCCGAAGGGGAAAGCCCTATCTCTAGGGTGGTCAAAGGATGTCAAGACCTGGTAAGGTTCTTCGCGTTGCTTCGAATTAAACCACATGCTCCACTGCTTGTGCGGGCCCCCGTCAATTCCTTTGAGTTTCAACCTTGCGGTCGTACTCCCCAGGCGGAGTGCTTAATGTGTTAACTTCGGCACTAAGGGCATCGAAACCCCTAACACCTAGCACTCATCGTTTACGGCGTGGACTACCAGGGTATCTAATCCTGTTTGCTCCCCACGCTTTCGCGCCTCAGCGTCAGTTACAGACCAGAGAGTCGCCTTCGCCACTGGTGTTCCTCCACATATCTACGCATTTCACCGCTACACGTGGAATTCCACTCTCCTCTTCTGTACTCAAGTCTCCCAGTTTCCAATGACCCTCCACGGTTGAGCCGTGGGCTTTCACATCAGACTTAAAAGACCGCCTGCGCGCGCTTTACGCCCAATAATTCCGGACAACGCTTGCCACCTACGTATTACCGCGGCTGCTGGCACGTAGTTAGCCGTGGCTTTCTGGTTAGGTACCGTCAAGGTACCGCCCTATTCGAACGATACTTGTTCTTCCCTAACAACAGAGCTTTACGAACCGAAATCCTTCATCACTCACGCGGCGTTGCTCCGTCAGACTTTCGTCCATTGCGGAAGATTCCCTACTGCTGCCTCCCGTAGGAGTCTGGGCCGTGTCTCAGTCCCAGTGTGGCCGATCACCCTCTCAGGTCGGCTACGCATCGTCGCCTTGGTAAGCCATTACCTTACCAACTAGCTAATGCGCCGCGGGCCCATCCTGTAGTGATAGCCGGAGCCATCTTTTAGTCTAAGACCATGAGGCCTCAGATGTTATCCGGTATTAGCACCGATTTCTCGATGTTATCCCAGTCTACAGGGCAGGTTGCCCACGTGTTACTCACCCGTCCGCCGCTAACGTCATAAGAGCAAGCTCTTAATCAGTCCGCTCGACTTGCATGTATTAGGCACGCCGCCAGCGTTCGTCCTGAGCCAGGATCAAACTCTCCATAAAAGTGTTTGATTTGTGCTCAAATCGTATCGCTAACGATACTTCATTGTGATTTTACGAAATCACTTAAAATTGACGAGATATCATGTATCTCTTTCGCTTGGCTTTTGTTCAGTTTTCAAAGAACTCATTTGCCGCTTGTTACTCTCTCATCAGCGACGTTTACTATCGTAACACAACTTCTTTCTCAACACAACACCTTTTTTAAAAATGTTTTTGTTAATCGTTCGTTGTGTGTGCCGCTCTCTTGGCGACAAATAATAATTTACCACATTTAATATATCCACACAAGTGTTTTTTATAAAAAGTTTTTAATTATTTCATTTCAATCTCGTTTAACCGGCTTCAGAGGTACTTTTTGTGATTGAAATTACTTTCAATCGTCCCCGCTACTTCCATTAAGATTGATTTCAACCTTAATCTTACGTTACTAAATTCCGTTTCCTTCTATATATCTAACACCAACAAGCTCCTCCTACTTCCTTTAACTTACATAGATAGAATAATTAGTAGTCACAACAACCATATTAAAAACACGGATAATGTCATTCTTATCTAGAACCACCAATTAGAAAGCTTCTTTTCCAAGTATACAACAGGAGTGTGTAACAGCATGAGCATAGAAATGGAGAAGTTATCAACTCATTATCATGACAATGTTAAGCGGTTGAAGACTGCATTTTCCTATCCTAATAATGAAGACTTCGTTGTTAGAGAGCTTTCTCTTTCACATCTCAATAAACAAGCAGCCTTTTTTTATCTAAAAGGAACGGTGAAAGAAGACGAGATACAAGAGCAAGTATTCAACCCACTGCTTACAGCGAACGAGCAAATTGATACGGAGCATATTCTGACAGTTTTACAAAACCAATTAACGAAGCCTCCTCAGTTTCATACCAATTTGAATATTCTTATACATAAAATCTTAAATGGCCATACCGTCCTTATCATCGAGGGCAACCTTGAGGCCATCGTACTTCCAACAATGGCGTTTGCTCACCGTACGGTCGGCCAGCCTGAAATTGAAGCCGTATTGAAAGGCCCAAAAGAAGCTTTTCTTGAATCAAGCGATGTGAATCGATCTTTAATTCGTCGTACGATTAAAAATCAACATCTATTAACGGAAACGATTACGATTGGAGACGGATCAACGACTGATGTTTCTCTCATGTATGTCAGTGACCTTGTTGAACCAGCACTTGTTCAGGAAGTAAAAAAACATCTTCAGTCTATTGAGGCAGACTACATTGCCAACTTATCTATTTTAGAACAGTATATCGAGGACAATCCTTATTCACTTGTGCCAACCGTTTTGCTTACAGAACGTCCGGATCGCGCTGCTGCTTTCTTAGATGAAGGTCATATAGTACTGATAATGGATAACTCTCCTGATTGTTTAGTTGCTCCTGTGACATTTTGGTCGTTTTTCCAAACGGCAGAAGATCAGTATCAACGTTTTGCCTTTGGAAATTTGATTCGCATCATTCGGTTACTCGCTTTTTTCATGGCGCTATTTGCTCCGGCTGTTTATTTAGCCACGACGAATTATCACGTCGAGATGATTCCAACTGACCTTCTACTAACGATTAGTTCCAATCGCGGGAACGTGCCACTGCCAGCTGTGTTAGAGCTGGTTCTTGTGGAGATTATGTTTGATGTGATTCGTGAGGCAGGAACGCGGATGCCGAGTAAGGTCGGACCTGTTGTGGCAATTGTCGCTGCTTTTATCGTCAGTTATGCAACGATTACCGCTGGTTTGCTTAGCCCTGTCATCATTTCAGTTGTTGGTATTGCAAGCTTAGCTTCCTACGCAATTCCAACGAATAGCTTCAACTTTGCTGTGCGGATTGCACGCTTTGGCTTTATTGCACTTGCAGCTGTGTTAGGGTTCTTAGGAATTGCTCTAGGTGTCGCAATGAGCATTAGTTATATGTCAACGGTCAAATCTTTCGGTGTTCCTTTTATTTCACCGCTTGCTCCTTACAACCGTTCGTCCAGTGATTTAATTTTCCGTCGCGCGCAGTGGAAACAATGGGTACGCCCGATGAACATTAGTGGCAAGCAACCTGTTAGAGGAAAGAAACCAGAAGGAGGGGCAAATTCATGATTTCACTTGAACAAAAAATTGGAATGAGAGAAGCAACCGCGCTCATTTCATTAACAATCGGATTGAAAATTTCAGACCTGACTCCTTCTGTGCTTTTTCCTTACAGCATGACGGCCACTTGGATGGTACCTATTATCTCAAGTTTCATCATCGTCATTCCGCTTTTATTGCTAGCGGCAGTCCAGCAAAAATATCCGCAAAAAGGGCTGCTTGATTTAATTTATTTTTTAACCGGCAAGTACGTCGGCTTTGTTCTATGTTTCGTGCTTTTGCTGTTCTTTCTTGCAACAACGATTATTTACAGCAGGAACTTTGTAGATATTGTTGGGAGTTTGTATTTTCCTCAAACCCCGCCTACTTTTCTATATGCGGTCATTATGCTCGCTGTTTTCTTGATCGTCACCCGGGGATTAGAAGGGGTCAGTCGTTCAGCATGGCTCGTATTACCTTATTTGCTGATCTCCTTTGCGATTTTACTGCTATTTGTTTGGGGCGATTTAACGTGGGCGAACTTGTTGCCATTCACCGGGTCTGGCATGAGGCAACTGCTCATTGAAGGGACGAAGCACAGTTTTCTTTTTGCAGAACTCTTTCTCCTATTTATACTGGCGCCTTTTATCCGGTCTTATCAGGCAGTAAGAAAAGCAACAATCGTAGGATTTTGCGTTTCATTATTTGCGCTCGTTATTTTTTTCGCTGTCTATATTGCGATGTACAATTACCCTTCAGTTGAACATACTGCATACCCATTTCAACTTTTAACGAGAAGTGTGGATTTAGGACCGATTTTCGGAAACACTGAATCTTTATTTTTAGGATTTTGGGCAATTGCGATGATCGTTCGTCTAGCGATTTATTTATTTGTTACCTTTGCGATTTATTCGTTTGTCATTCGTCCTAAAAAACAAAACTTTCATCTGTTTGTGTTCACAGCATTAATTGTCGCGATTGGTTTAGTACCGGAATCGAACATTGATATTCTTCTTTTTCTACGCGAGAACTGGTTGTATCAATTGAACTGGTACTTGCTACTTGGTATCCCGTTATTAATTTGGGTTGTAGGGCGGTCGAAAAAGGAGGAGCGCGTATGAGGGTTTGGACGCTATCATTGTTACTTCTCTCTTGCCTCTTTGTGTTGAGTGGGTGCTGGGATAAGAAGGAACTAGGAGAATTCGCTTTTCCGGTAGTTATCGGACTTGACCAAGGAGAAGATGATCTTCTTGCTGTTACATTTCAAATTGCCAACCCGCTTGAAGGTGCCTTGCTTAGCGGAGGCGGTACAGAAGATGTTCAACCATCGGAAATCATTACCCTTCATGCTCCTGACTTCTTAACGGCAAGAGATTTAGCAAATATTAAAGTCACAAAAGACATTCATTTCTCTCATATTAAAACCATTGTCGTCAGTGAGCAATTGGCATCATCGCCTACGTTCCCCGATTATATGCAGTTCATTCTCCGTGAACGACAGCTGCGGCGCAATATGAACATTGTCGTCTCAAAGGAAAAGGCATCGGAGTTTATTCGCAATAACCAGCCTCAGCTTGAAAGACGGCCACATAAATTTTTCGAGTTGATGCTTGCTCGGTGGAAACAAACGGGCTTGATGCCAGAAGCGACGGTTAATCGCTTTTTCGAGCGAATGGATGAAGGAGCCGGCCTATTCCTGGCAAACTACGCAACCGCTAGCGAATTTGATCGAGCTTATCGGAACGAAGATGAATATGTCGCGGGCGAAGTAGCGATCGAAGGCGGAAATCCAACGCAAATGATTGGTTCTGCAGTTTTTCGAAATGGCGTAATGATTGGTGCGATCAACGGAGAAGAAACGCGGCACTCCCTTCTTCTTCGCCCCAATACAAAATCAGATAACATGATTGCCTCTTTTGAAGACCCGCTTAGCAAACAGCATCGGGTTAAAACAAGAATGCTAAAAACAAAGCCAACGTCGATTGAGATCGAGCAAGGCAAGAACCAACCAACTGTTACCGTGAAAGTGCCGATAACAATAGAAGTTCTAGGAATCCCTAGTCGAATTGATTATGTTGAAAACAGCGAGAACCGAAAATTGTTGAAAGCCGCAATTGAAAAGCAATTACAAAGTAAATCAACTGACCTCATCTCCTTGATGAAACGAAAATATAAAGATGAGCCATTTCAGTGGAATCTTACGGTCCGAAGCATGTTCGTCACATGGCCGCAGTACGAGCAATACGACTGGCCTTCTCAGTTTCAAAAGGCAAAGGTAAACGTAAGTTACGAGGTTGAAATCACGAGGTTCGGGCTGCAGTTGAAACCTTCGGAATAATAGTTAAAAACGTGTTGGTAAAATTTCTTAGCAATGCGTTAAAACCTTCTATTCTCATCAAATTCTAATCTTTCTCTTATTTCCCTTTTAAAACGGTGCGTGTATACTCAGTGAATGGATGAGGAGGGGTGACATGAATAAGAAATTGCAATTGATTTTAGTTACAGGATTGCTGGTAGCTGGTGCAACATTAGCAGGAGCTAGTATAAAGAATAGCGGTGAAACACTTGTTCAAGATTCAGAGACTGTCCTAACTAGAGAAGAAGCAACGGACATTGCCATAGCGTTAACAGGTGGCGAGGTAACCGAAATGAAGTTTAATGAAGAGAATGCTCACTTCGAATTTGAACTAAACGTAGAAGGTGGCGACGCAAAAGTCACGATTGATGCTGTTACAGGGGAAATCGTTGAACTAGAAGCGGCAAAGAAAAAGCCACAAAACTCAGCTGATTCTAATTATGTATCTTCTTACCCCGAACAAGAAAAGCTACTCGAATTAGAGAACGCTTATGACCTACAAGTAGAGGTAGTAACGGATAACGTAGGAAAACGGGTCCTTTTATTTGTTGATAGCAAAGGTCAAACGAAATACAAATCGATTTTTGTGAAGACAACAGATCATCTTAAGATTATTGAAATCAACCAAGGGTTGGTGTATAACAGCACTTTGAAATAGAAACAAGAGGGATGTCTTCTGACACACCTTCTTGTTTCTTTATTAAGCACCGTTTTCGTTGTCCGAACCAAAATCAACCCCCTGCATTATCGCCGGAATGACCAATTTAATAAATTGATCGGGAGGGACACTAGCGTCTCTTCGCCATTCAAGTGAAGCGCCGTACATTCCCCAGCTTAACATGGTTGCCCCAATTTTTAAGGCTGGGTCTTGATCGGTTGCATGACGCTTCACTAACATTTTGTAAAAAATCACTTCCAGTTGCTCCCTGATAATTCGAGCGATCGTCTCCTCATAGCCTCGGTGACAACGGGTAGATAGCGAATTTTGAAAGTCGGTAATCGCCTCGAAAATGCTGACAAATGCGTCTTCGTTCAGCTCCCCCTGTTCCAAGGCATGCAGGTCGAACTTTATGAATAACACGTCTGATAGAACGTTTTCCAATAAGTCGTATTTATCTTCAAAATGATAATAGAACGTCGCGCGGTTGATCATCGCCTCCGTGGTAATATCTTTGATCGTAATGTCCTTGAATTCCTTTTTGCTAGAAAGCTCAATAAAAGAATCCATAATTAATTTACGTGTCCGAATAATGCGCGGATCCACTTTCGAGTCAGTCACCTCATTTGTCCCTCCTACTTTTTCAACATTTTGCTTAAAGTGTTGTCTATACGATATATTGCCAAAATGGTTGGTATCCGTCTTCTTTCATATGTCTTATCATGTAATTGTACAACAAAATCAAGGCAATAAAAGGAGAGAACCTTACGATGTCTAATCAAAACATGATGTGCGACCTAGAAACAGGTGTGTGCGGGACAACTGAAGATGGTGAAATGGAAATCATTGATTTCAATCAATCAAAGAAAAAGATTGATCTCTACTATGTAACAGACCCAATCTGTTCCCATTGCTGGGCGCTTGAACCCGTTCTCCGTCGATTTGAACAGCAATATAGCAATTACGTGAAAGTCCATACGGTAATGGGTGGACTATTAGAAAAATGGGACGGCTTTGGTGACACAGCAAACGGCATAGCTAAACCATCTGATGTAGCTGGTCACTGGAGAGAAGTTGGAGAACAGAGCAGAATGCCGATTGACGGGACCCTTTGGTATGACAACCCCGTCCACTCTTCCTATCCTCCTTCTCTCGTCTTTAAAGTCATTCAAAAGCAAGACCCCACTTTAGCTAACGTCTTTTTACGCAGAATCCGTGAAGCTTTGTTTGC
Organism: Halalkalibacter krulwichiae; assembly: GCF_002109385.1. Taxonomy (NCBI): domain Bacteria; kingdom Bacillati; phylum Bacillota; class Bacilli; order Caryophanales; family Bacillaceae; genus Halalkalibacter; species Halalkalibacter krulwichiae. The sequence goes on from NZ_CP020814.1 coordinate 4,306,443, forward strand.
CTTTAATCAAAATATCGCTAACGCTTCTGTTCTTATAAATATAGTTAACCAACTCAACCTAAATGGAGAGGCAATTGTGAAAAAAGCCGAACAGTCAAGTGGACAGCAATTACTTAATGAAGACTTCGAACTTGCTGCTAACCTTGGTGTTCGCGGTTTCCCAACCGTCATTTTGGTTAATGAAGAAAACAAAGGAGTCAAAGTTGTCGGCGCACGTCCACTCCAAACCTATGTTGCTGCACTTAAACAATTGCTAGAAAAGGAAGAGCTCCAACCGGACTTACAACCTACTCTTGCAAACTGGTTAAAAGAAGAAAAACTCCTGTTCTCAAAAGAAATTGAAGTGATGTATGACATCGAGCAACAAGACATCGATGCTTTTATCAAGAAGGAGCTATCAACGACCCGCTATCAAATGAAGGACGTTTTAGGAGAGGTTTATTTGACAGCGGAATAATTGGATATAACGCTCGGTGAAGGGACCGGGCGTTAGTATATTTTATATTGTAGATGTATAATAAGATTGGAAGAAACAAAAAGAAAGGATGATAACCATGCCCTTATAAACCACGTAACGAACCACCTCAATTACTTACCCTAAAATCATTAAATACGCGAATGAGTTTGGCTAAAAACGAAAGGCAACACTACTACAACTTGAAAAAGGGATATGAAGGCGAGAAACACTTTGACGCAATGCTAGAAAAGATTTCTTGCGAATGCTTGATCCTAAATGATTTGCTCCTAAAAAAACATAACACCACCTTCCAAGTCGACTCCCTAATCATCTTTCAAGATTCTATTTACATGTTTGAAGTGAAAAATTATGAAGGTGATTATTATTACGAATCAGAAAGACTATACAAGACCCCCAATAACGAAATAAGTAATCCACTTAATCAATTAAATAGAAGCGAATCTCTTATGCGCCAGTTACTCTACGATCTTGGGTACCACCTACCAATTTACGCTAGTGTTATTTTTATTAACCCCGAATTCACGTTATATCAAGCACCGCGTAACCTACCATTTATTTTCCCAACTCAGGTTGAATCAGTACTTAAAAAAATGAAATCTATCCCTTCAAAGTTAAATGAAAAACACAAGATTCTAGCTAACCACCTTATGTCATTACACATAAAAGAATCCCCATTTACACTTGTCCCCCCTTATAATTATGACCAACTACGAAAAGGAATCACCTGCGCCAAATGTTCCTCGCTTTCCAACACCGTTGCAGGCAACCTCTGTATCTGTAAGCAATGTGGCTACGAAGAAGTGGTTGCCACTGCCGTCATGCGAAATATAAAAGAATTTAAGCTTCTATTCCCCAACCAAAAAATCACTACCTCTATTATTCATGACTGGTGTAAAGTAGTCGATTCTAAAAAAAGGATCAAAAGAATATTAGAAAAAAACTTTACGATAGTCGGGGTACACCGGTGGGCCTATTATGAATAGTACTCTCATTGTACTTAATGAGATCCCCTTGTTTTCTTGGGAGAGTGTCCTTTATCTTTTCTCTCGGACACTCCTTCCCCTTTTTCCTCAATATTTGTCCCTTAGATCCTCTCTCTCGGACGGACACTCCTTCTCCTTCTTCCTCAATATCTGTCCCTTAGATCCTCTCTCTCGGACACTCCGTCCCCTTTTTACTCAATACTTGTCCCTTAGAACCCCTCTCTCGGACACTCCTTCTCCTTCTTCCTCAATATCTGTCCCTTAGATCCTCTCTCTTGGACATCCCTTCTCCTTTTCCCTCGAAATTTGTCCCTTAGAACCCCTCTCTCGGACACTCCTTCTCCTTCTTCCTCAATATTTGTCCCTTAGATCCTCTCTCTCGGACACTCCTTCCCCTTTTTCCTCAATATTTGTCCCTTAGATCCTCTCTCTCGGACACTCCTTCTCCTTTTTCCTCAATACTTGTCCCTTAGAACCCCTCTCTCGGACACTCCTTCCCCTTTTTCCTCAATACTTGTCCCTTAGATCCTCTCTCTTGGACATCCCTTCTCCTTTTCCCTCGAAATTTCTCCCTTAGAACCCCTCTCTCGAACATCCCTTCTCCTTTTCCCATTCACATCTTTCTTTCCAATATAAAATCCCCTCACTTTTTTATCGCAAGAGGAAATTCTACTTATTCTTTTCTCTTACTTGTTAAAAAACTCTTCGTTCTCATCCCGTCTCTTCTCAGGTTAGCTTCTACATTTGCTGTTACATTCAATTGCTTAAATTTCTCATTCCACTGATTCTCATATTTCTTATATTCTTTGTGATGCTGTTTATTAAAATGTTCACCGAATCCAAAAATATCAACCCCAAACTTTTCTTGAACAGTCGTTACGGTCGCAACGATTTTCTCTTCAATGTGTTTTGCCAGTATATCCTCATAATTAAAATACGTATTATAATCATCTAAAGGATTTGGACATTGATTATCATAAATGTCTCCTTCGACAATAAGGTCGACCGTCACTTCTGGCAAACCATTGTTGAATTTTGTGTCAATTGTCGTGTATGCATTGTACACTTGTATAGAAAAATACCCTTCTCCGCATGGAACTGTGACAGCTGTTTCTGTTACATCTTGAGTCCACATGTAACTTCTAGCTTCTTCTGGGGATAAGTAACCAATCATTCGATCTTTTTCGAATACTGCAATTCCGTCATATTCAATAATAGCCGGTAGATCTAGTTCACGGTTATCATCAATATTCTTGCCTTTTGTCGCATCGCCCCTGATCGTTAAAGCTCCCACGACAGGTTCTCGTCCAGTTTGTGTGAGATCATAGACAAACTGGTTTAAGTCTGATTGCGGGAAACCTCCCCAAGTATCTCGAATTGTCATAAGTTGTTCGAATATTTTTAACGATGGTACTTTTGGGATCGGATATGTCGTCGTAATGATCTGTGATGCTTTCACGCCTTTTGCGACAATAATTTGGAAATCAGTGCGGAAATAGCCGCTCTTCTCTAGAAATTGGATGAATTTCGCAATCCCTTCTCTTGCTATCTCTTCATCGACAATCAACGTTCTCGCATGCGAGAAATCTAATTCTCTAGTTATCCCAAGATTCATTTTCGTTAATAACTCCCCCATTGTTAAGCCTTTTAATTGATAAGTAATCGTCGGCGTAAGCCCCTCGGCCAAGTCTGGATCCATTTCGCTTGCATTCAGTACTTCAATCGTTAAACTGAAGGCCTCCTCATCATCACTCTGTTCCAACGCAAGACCTGTCACTAATGACAATTCATTAATCTCTCGTCGATCCCAGCAACCTGTCAGAACGAGCATAAACATAAGGAGAACAAGAATGAATGAGCCAAGCTTGTACATCGTTTTCCTCCTTGAATTGAAATCGCTGTTCATAGTATTTGTATTCTAATCTTGTTCTTATTCCTAATGTTTCCTTGAAAGGAAAAGGCGCGTGCCCACTTTAGCACACGCTTAATTTCTACGGTTTCATGAATCTTTCAAATTTTAGAAGCGCCCACGGAATTCTTATTTCTAAAGAGTACTCGTTTTAAGCCCTTGTTCGAGTTTCTTTTTGTGTCATTTAACGTACTCCTTAACCTTGCTACTCTTATTAGACTTAACGCATATTTATAGTGTTAACCTTCCACTTTCGCCACTCCAAGAGCAAGGTTTTCCCAGAGGATTTTCTCCACTTTTTCGACTTGATTTTTCGTACAATTGATTACTAAAACGACTTCAGATTTCTTACCCTTGATTTGTCTCTTCTTTTTACGGATAACCTTAATAATGAAATAATCAATTAGAAATCCTAGAATAAACCCACTAGCTGCTCCAATTAAAGCCCATAAAATTGGACCCCACTCTAAAATAAAACCGACACTTCCCCCAATAACAGAAAAAGCTGTGCCTATCGCTGCACCCTTATCAAATAAGCTAATCCCATCTGCTCGGTGTAATGTATCAAATAATCTTCTTTCCTCCACTCGATTGTTTAGAGGAACAGCGAGGATCTGAGCCTTTCCAATTCCTATCTGTTCGAGAGCTGTAATAGCTAGCTCTAAATAACATGAATGCTCATACGTTGAAAAGATTTGCAAAAACGATCACCTCATTGTTTACTAGGAATTTTCACACGGTACTGTTGGTAGTTTTCACTCAAAAATTTTCTTTGTTCACTTTCAAAAAGCTTATTGTTTTCAACCGTGTTCACATAAGAATCATAAATTGCAAAACCATAAAGCGAAGGGATAAATAGCAACCACTGCGGGTTTAATACTTGCGTAGCTTGAGGGATGTCTCCTAAAAATAGTAAATGAATAGCTATAAGCACGTTTGAAAAATAAACAAAGACAATCATCCATATTAAAGAAAAGGTCCCCGTCGCCACCCTATGTATATAAAGCTGCCCCATGCCTGGCATGAAGAGTGACCATAACACCGCCATAGAAGGTCTCCTTTTATCTAAATAATTGATTTCAAAAGCGCCTATTGAGTATGAATTAAAATCAGCATTTTCTCGTTCTGCTAATAGGAATACCTTGTTTAAATCTACAGCAGTACGATAACTATCCCAGATGGCAAATAAATAGACGGGTATGTATAGAAGAAACCATCTAGGTTCAACAACTTCTTTCGCCATCTCAAAATTGCCTGTAAAGGAATAAACCATTGCAAGATTTAGCTTAGTCATGACATTTATAAGAATCTCCCAAAGAAATAACGTATATCCTCTGAGGTATTTAGATAAAAGTAAGTGTCCAAATCCCGGAAATGCCGCAGACCACCAGGCAATAATAAAGGGATTTCGCAAATGTAATTGGGTCGTTCCAAATATACTTACATGAGCTTTAAATCGGCGTTCCTCATTGGTTGGCTTAAAGTTATTCATACGAATTCCTCACTTATTAGTGAAATGACTGTATTCTTGTAGCTTTTACAAATAGATATGAAAAATGCGGAGACTATTATCTTCCTTCGGGCGTCTATTTTAAGAATCCTCAAAAAACCGACAGCACAAAGCTGTCGGCTCTCTCTTATTTCGCAAATGGTACATTCAACAATTCTGGTACCGTAACAAACTCATATCCTTGCGCCTGCAGCGTTGGAATGATTTGGCGTAGCGATTCAATTGTATTTGTTCGGTCTCCATCCCAATCGGCTCCATCATGCATAAGAATGATGGCACCTGGTCCAACGTTATCAATAACAGTAGAGGCAATTACTTCAGGTGGATCTTCCTGCCAATCTAATGAATCGACAGACCAACCGATGACTAAATACTGCATGTCTGCAAGCTTTTCGACTAATTCATTATACAAAAATCCATAAGGGGGTCTAAACAAACTTGTTCGATAGCCGACAATATCATTCAACACGTCTTCTGTTCTTGTCACTTCGCGCTCAAGCGTCGGAATGTCCCCTTCTTTGACCAAGTTAGGATGGAAGTATGTATGATTTCCGATCACATGGCCTTCATTGTTTATACGCTCTACAATTTCAGGGTAAGCAATTGCACGAGATCCCATTAAGAAAAATGTCGCTGGTACATTGTACTCATTTAATACATTTAGAACATCTTCGGTATAACGTGAATCAGGTCCATCATCAAAGGTTAGAGCGATTCGATTTTGTGTCGTCGGACCTTGCTGGATGAACGTATCTGGGTATAGCTGCTGCAACAAGTTCATATCAACAGGCTGCTGACGCTCTCTCTCTGGATTTTCTGGACCGCCTCGTAAATCAGGAAAATCTTCTTTTGGATCCTCTTTCTTATCTTTTTTCCACCAAAACTGCTGCTCTGCTTCACCTGAATCTGGTCCATTGGCATGAACGGCATCTGCAAGCTGCACACTAAACAATAAAGTCACAACCATCATCAACTTAAACAAACTTGCTTTCATTGAGTCATCTCCTATCTAGTAGTGATTCTTTGTTATTTTTGATAATAATGGTTTTATTATTCAAAAAATAAGAAAAAGCAACACCAAAAGGCATTGCTTCCAAGAGTGAGTGCTTCATACGTCCATTCGTTTTATTCAAAACCCTCTTACTCTATCTTCTTCCCCTTCCACCACTTCACCAAAAATACAACTATAACCACACACAACGTAATCGCAATCGAAGACCTTACGAGCATTAAGAAATAGTCTGGATAAGTCCTTGCAACACCTGAGTACGCTCCTGTTGCATCTTGTACCGTTTGGACTCGGTCAATGAACAGCAGCAGCATCGAAAAGGAAAGAATAAATGAATAAATAGCTGTTTTTACTAGTGTTCGTTCCATTAATTTCCTCCTCTATTAGTAACGGTACGTCAAATAGGAAATATAAAAAGCAAGCTATACGATAAAGAAAGGTTGTCTTAAAGGCGTTATCCACCTTTAGACAACCTTGAATCAATTATTCGACACTAATTGTTATCTCAGCTTCGTGGGCAAAGGTGTTGCTAATTGTGCATGCACGTTCGACAATGGTGAAAAGCTTCTTTTGATAGGCTTCTTCTAACCCTTGAGGCAGAGTGACACGCACATCAAAATGTGTAAAGCGATTCGTAACGCCGTCTTCTTTTTTCGCCGTAGCATCTATTGTAAAGTCATTTAAATCTAGCTCGATCCCATCTCTTTCAAGGACTTTTTCTAGTGAAATTGAAATGCACAAAGCTAGTGCACCTTCAATCATTTCCTTAGGAGAGAGGCCGTTCTGGTCTGGTGCTTTGCTTCCAATGATCTGAACTCCTGCTCCATTGGCAATTTCATTTTCGCCATTTTTCCACTTTAATTGAACCAATCTAATTCCTCCTCTTCTACTAGGTGACAGGCCACTCGGTGGTCTTTTCTTATCTCTCTAAATGCCGGTACTTCTTTCTGGCAGCGTTCTATTGCAAATGGACATCTTGTGTGGAAGACACAGCCGGATGGGGGTTGTAAAGGAGAGGGAATCTCACCTTTTAACACAATTCTCTCTTTTTTCGTTCCATCAGGAACAGCTGAGAACAACGCCTTTGTATAAGGATGAAGCGGTTCTTCAAACAAGTCATCTGTTGGCGCCTCTTCGACAATTCTTCCTAAATACATGAGGCCGATCCGATTGGAGATGTACCTTACTACACTAATATCGTGCGTAATAAACAACATCGTTAGTTTCATGTCTTTTTGCAACGTTTTTAAAATGTTTAATACTTGTGACTGGATCGAAACATCAAGTGCTGAGACGGGCTCATCGCAAATGACGACCTTTGGGTTCATAATAATGGCTCTAGCAATTCCAAGTCTTTGGCGTTGTCCTCCAGAAAATTCATGGGGATAGCGAAAGTAATGTTCTGCTTGCAGTCCAACTAACTCAAGAATTTCAAGAGCTCGTTCCTGTCTTTGTTGTTTGTTAGCCCAACCATGTATTTTCAACGGTTCTTCTAAAATTTGTCCAACTTTCTTTCTTGGGTTTAACGAAGAGTACGGATCTTGAAAAACCATTTGTAAATCTTTGCGTAGCTTTCGCATCTCTTTTTTCGACCATTTGGTCAGATCTTTCCCTTCGTAAAGGACCTCACCACTTGTAGCTTCCGTTAAACCGAGAATCGTTCTCCCTGTCGTACTCTTGCCGGAACCTGATTCGCCGACAAGCCCATACGTTTCACCTTCATATAAACGAAGGGACACATCCTGAACAGCTTGTACATTTTGCTTAATTCCGCCTAGCTTACCGAAAGGACCATAAAGAGGGAAATGCTTCGTTAGGTTCTTCACTTCAAGTAAGGGTTTTGTCACCTCAGTCACGGTGCCATCCCCCCTTCTCTTCATCATATAGCCAACACTTCACACTTTGTCCACCATCGACTGGAATTGTCGGTGGTTCTTCTTCTTTGCACAAGTTTGTTGCATAAGGACAACGAGTTGAAAAACTGCACCCTTTTGGAATGTTCGTTAAAGAGGGAACCGTTCCTTTAATAACATGAAGTGGCGCGTGACGATCTCCATCCATTTTCGGTGTTGATTTTAATAGCATTTGTGTATAAGGATGGAGCGGTTGCTTAAATAATTGATCTGTTGGAGACTCCTCAACGACTTGACCTAAATACATCACTTTTACATTTGTACAAAGACTAGCGACAACTCCAAGATCATGAGTGATAAACAAAACGCTCATGCCAAACTCTTGATTTAAGTCTTTAATCAGTTCAAGAATTTGCGCCTGAATTGTTACATCTAACGCCGTTGTCGGCTCATCTGCAATAAGTAATTTAGGGCGGCAAGCTAGCGCAATCGCAATCATGACTCGTTGCTGCATTCCACCGGAAAGTTGATGCGGATATTCATCAACGCGCTGCGCAGCAGCAGGGATCCCCGTTAACTTCAAAAGCTCAATTGCTTTTATTCTTGCTTCTTTCTTTGATAGCTTCTGATGAACACGCAACACTTCAATAATTTGATCACCAATTGTGTAGACAGGGTTCAATGAGGTTAAAGGATCTTGGAAAATCATTGAAATATCATTTCCTCGAATGTTCCTCATCTCTTTTAACGGTAAACGAAGGAGGTCACGACCTTCAAGAAACACTTCTCCTTCTAATTCAATCGGATCTGTATGTTCAAGTAAACGGATGAGTGATTGGGCCATCACACTTTTTCCGCAGCCAGATTCTCCAACAATCCCGATGATCTCACCTTCATCGACTGAGAAGCTGACATCCCTAACGGCCGTTATTTTGCCACGATCTGTATAAAAATGTGTCTTTAAATGATCGACTTTAAGTAATGACATCTTACTGACCTCCATGCTGCTTTTTCAAACGCCGTCTTCTTCGTGTTGGTATATTCTTTGTCCGTGGGTCTAAAAAGTCACGAAGCCCATCTCCTAGTAAATTCAATGAGAGAACTGCCATAACGATGAAGCTTCCTGGTACGACAATCATCCACCAAGCCTTATAAATCACCAATTTTCCGGCTTGCAAAATGTTTCCCCAGCTCGGTTCTGGCGCTGGCACACCCGCCCTAGGAAACTAAGAGCAGCTTCAGAAATAATCGCTTCCGCAAAAACGAAAGTCGCTTGAACTAATAAAGGTGACAAAACATTAGGGAGAATATGAAACATGATAATTCGGGTATTTCCTGCGCCTTGTGCGTGCATCGCCTCAATATAGGGCTGCTCCTTTATGACAAGTGCCGAAGATCTCACGACTCTAGCAATATGCGGGGTAAACACAACGACCAATGCGATAATGACATTCGTAGCAGAAGGCTTAAGCGCCGCCATTAAAGCAATCGCTAAAAGAATTCCTGGAATGGCAATAAGCCCATCACAAACGCGCATCAAGATATGATCAAGCGTTTTATAATAACTAGCATATAGGCCAATCAATAAACCAAGAACAGAAGAGATCGCCGCAACAGCAAGTCCAACCATCAATGACACTCGAGCTCCATAGAGCATTCGTGTAAAGAGGTCCCTTCCAAATTCATCCGTTCCAAACCAATGTTCACTGCTTGGACCAACAAGTCGATCGGTTACTTTCATTTCATATGGATCGACATTGGAAAGCAGTGGACCAAAGATCGCCATAAAAGCTAGCAGACTAAAAACGATTCCGCCAAAGAGTAGCGCTTTATTCGATTTGAATTTACGCCAAGTTACCTCTCTCTGTTCTTTTTTATACCTTTCAGCCAATTGTTGGATCTTCTTACTGGATTCAGCACTCATGTCGACACCTCACTGCTTTTGATCCAAGCGAACACGAGGGTCCACCAGACCATATAGTAAATCAATAATTAAGTTAATAAAGACATAGAGAACGGTTACCATTAAGACGACACCTTGAATCACGATATAGTCTCTTCGGCTGATTGAATTAATGATCAACTGTCCAAGTCCTGGAATGTTGAAGATCGTTTCCACGACTACTGCCCCTGTCACAAGCGTCCCAAATGTCTGCCCAATGACCGTCAAAATGGGCAAAAAGGCATTACGAAAGGCATGCTTTACTAATACATTCGCCTCTCTCAATCCCTTCGACCTTGCCGTCTTAATATAATTCAAATTAAGAATATCCAACATTGAAGAGCGAGTCATACGTGTAATCAGCGCCGCCTGTATCGCACCAAGAGATATGGCAGGCAAAATTAAATGTTTCATATGTTCAACAAAGCCACTAGAGATCGGCACATAACCAGCAACCGGTAACCATTGAAGCCAAACGCCAACAACAAGCATTAAAATTAACCCTAATAGAAAACTAGGAATCGCCATCCCTAACAATGAAACACTCATTAATGTTGTATCGACAAATGTACCACGGCGATACGCCGCAATAATTCCAAACGGGATTGCTAACACGAGTGAAATCACTTGAGCCAATATAGCCAATGATAATGTTGGTCTAATATGTTCAGCGATTGCTTCGGTCACCGGCTTTCTCATAAAGAGAGAATCGCCTAAATCTCCTCGGACAAGCCCTGCCACCCAATCAGCATACTGTTCGTGAATCGGTCGATTAAAACCAAGCTCTTCATTTAATTGTTCAATTTGTTCTGGAGTAGCTTCCATACCAAGAATTGTCGCTGCTGGATCACCCGGTGTAATATGGATAATCAAAAAGATCGTAACCGACACGACAAACAGGACCGGTAAGGTGGAAAGCAGTCTTTTCAAAATATACGCAATCATCGTATCCCCTCATTTGGTAAAAATAACAGAAAGGAGGGTCGACTTTCCCCTCCTTTCTCGCTGATTATTTCGGAATCTTCGCGTTCCAGACAACCGGTGCCTCGAATAACTCAAAGTCTTCTAGGTCTTTGTTAATCGCTACGACTCCATTATAATGTCCAAGCACTGTAGATGAAGCAATCTCATATAAGTAACCTTGAACTTCTTCCCACTCAGCTCGTGCTTCTTCCGGAGATTGGGCACTTCTCACTGCCGCTAGGCCTTCTTTAACAAAATCATCATCTAACCCAGCCCAGTCAGGTGTAACAGCCAAGTTTTGAGGTGGTGTCAATTGATAACCTGTACTCGCTAGGAAAATATCCCACGTGCTCGTATCACCTTTTGTTTCTAAGAATGTAGGGAAGTCAAAATTATCGACTTTTACATTCATCCCAATTTGACGAAGCTGCTCTTGAATGACTAATGTTCCTGTATACATTTCATTGTAGTCCTGCGTTGTTAACAATGTAATTTCTTCTCCATTATAGCCGGCTTCTTCTAAAAGTTGCTTTGCTTTCTCAGGATCAGCTTGATTGTAATATTCTTCTCCCGCATCCGTTGCCCACTGTGTTTGACTTGGGTTTAAATAACCGGGTGACAAAGAATACAATTCAGGCTTTGCAAAACTCGCTAACATAATTTCTTCGTTGTTAAGAGCAGCTAAAATCGCTTGACGAATTGCTTGGTCAGCCAATAACCCTTCTGATGTATTGAAGAAGGCAGTTAACGTTCCACCTGGGAACGTTTGAAGTTCCACATTTGCATCCGTTGCTAGTTGATCATAGCTTTCAATTGGAATGCTATCTGCCACATCATACTGACCTGTTTGAATTCCCGCGATGCGCGTAGAATGATCAGAGACAAAGTGGAAGTATAAGTTCTCAGTTGGTGCTGTAATTTCTCCTGTAAAGCCGCTCGGCGTTCCCTCAAGAGATACATAATCTTCATTTCTTACTAGGTGAATATATTGATCTTGTCTCCACTCGTTAAACTTGTATGGGCCAGTACCAATGTATTCATCAAAGCCCTCTGCCGTTGCTGATTCAACAATTTCCTTTGGCATAATTGATGGAAATTGAGCTTGTGCAGCCATTAAAATTAATACGTCAGATGTTGCCTGTGCAACTTCAAGCTGAACCGTATACGAATCCACCTCGGAGAATTCTGCTCCTTCTAGTAAAGACTTCGCTCGCGAAGATGTCTCTAACCAACGATTCATTGACGCAACTACATCTTCAGCGACCATTTCTTCTCCATTATGAAACGTCACACCTTCACGAAGCTTAATCGTGTAAGTTAAGCCATCTTCACTTACATCATAAGACTCCGCAAGAACAGGTGTCGGCTCATAATTGGCATCTAACTGAAAAAGTTGTTGATAGATATTCCCTGCAATATCAAGCGCTACCGCTGATACCGTTTGAGCCGTATCTAGCGTAGGTGGTTGCGCCGTAATAGCGATATTCAACTCATCTCTATATTCTACTTCTTGTGCATCAGATTGATTGTCTTCTCCTTCAGCACTTTCATTGTCACCGCCGCACGCCACAAGCCCTAACGATAAAGCGATCGACCCAAACAATAATCCCCATTTTTTACGTTTCATTCCCTTACCCCCACATAACATACTAACCATACTACTATACTCGGTTTTTTATATGTTGATTTTAGTTCAATACTCATAGGTAGTCAATGATAAATAACTCATATCTCTAACCTTCTAAGTCTAGTAATCCTAATTCAATTTAATCAAAATGTTCAAAAAAATCATGAGACTATCATACCATACTTTTTTTCAATTGAAAGCCTTACGGCTCCCTAAACCCAAATACCGCCACAAAAATCACAAAGAGTGACACACACAAAACGGAAAAATTTATCAGAATGAGACCGATTCGAACATTCCCCTTTATTCCTAAAAAGCCAAACACAACACCTAACAGCGCAAATAAAACCGGTAAATACAGGCTTATATTGATTACAAACAGAAAGATCGCATCACTCCAGTCTGCGAGCGCCGCCATGAACGGCAATGCTGCTAAAACGAAAAACAAGGCTGACAAATAAGAGTACACCTTTCTCACACAAGCACCACCTTTGATTAAATGGAGAAAATAGGAGAGACCTCAATTCTCCCACTCTCCTGCTATTTCAAATCTATTTCAATGCTTTGATCAAAGAACTTCCTTTTTGTGTACCCATTAATTTCAAAGCCAGTAGGCTGGACCATTTCGACTTTATCCTCTGCTTCGATCGTTACAAAGCTTTCTGTCGTGTAGATACGCGGTTGCTTTAATTCATGCATGCGGAAGAAATATTCCGCCACATCGTACACTTCTCCTGAGGCATCAACGAGAGTGCCCGTTCCGTTGCTGTAGCTTCCATACCATGATTGATCATTGCCGTTAACATAGGTAATGTTAAGTGACTCAAATTCTCGATTTGAACCAAGGTCCTCTTTCAATGTAAACGTAGTAGGATTTCCTAGATCAATATTTTCAAAAGACAAGGTTGTTCCGAGATATTCAAATGTTTCTTCTTGTTCAAAATCATATGGAAATGAGGCCTCGTCAAATACTTCTAAAACGGCTCCATCGATCTCAACTTTTAACACATCCGGCTCGTCAAGAAAAATCGATTCAAACAGTAGCTCTTGAGAACGGAATCCTCCAGCTGACGAAATTCCTCCTCCCATTGAGAATGGATCAACCTCATACGTTTTTCCGTCTCCTTCAATACCCGAGATGAGGTATTGTAATACCGATTCATGTTGGTCACGGTTTGTGTATTCATACGTTAACTTTGTAATAGTAGGTGCGATGGTTAATTCGGTAAAGCGAAGAAGATTCCCAGCTACTTCTGTTTCAACGTCGAGTTCTTTTACGATTGCTGGATGCTTCTTCACCGGGATCTCAAATGACCATTCACCGGCATACAATTCTCTTTCTTCGATCGGTGTCACCTCATCCTCCTCCAAAAACGCCGAGACAACTTCAAGCTCATTCAACTGCAGCGAAATGAACCCTTCCTCTCCTTTGATGGGGCTAACCCCATTCGGCCTTTTACGACATGGTCTTGGTCTGAGTAAAGACGCATATGACTTCTTAAACTATGGTCAACATATTCATGAACCATGAGTACATCATTTTTATTAACGACTTCCGTTCCCTCGTGGAAATCAATCATCAAATGCTTTTCATGAGCTAAATCCTCGATCTCATAATAAATATACGTTTGTAAGTCATCGGCAACGACGTCCGTAATCGTCACTTTGACATTTTGATCAACGACAGCAATATTGACTCGTTCCCCTAATCCATGTTCAATCGTTTGGTCGACCCTCTCTTGCTGATCATCGGCAATGGCTATCCACCAATCGAGTAAATCATTGAAGCCATTCGTTGCAAAAGCGGTGCCTACAAACAAAAAGCTGAAAACAATTGCTGCGACCCATGCTCCTGGTCGATAGAGGAGAGAGCGTTTTCTCTCAGGCTTTGCCTGCTGAACTTTCTCACGCACAGCATTCATGAATAAAGGCGGCGGTGATGGCAGCTTCTCTTCTTTTATCACTGAAATCATCTCGTTCATCGCTCTATACTCCGCGTCACAATCCGCGTTGTTCTTTAAATGCATTTCCATTTCCTTCATTTCTTCTGCTTCTAAATTCCGATCAATGTAATCGATTAAGCGTTCTTCACAATAGGTGCAGCTCATACGACTTCTCCTTTCTGTAGTTGTTTCCGCAAACGTTTCAGCCCTCGATAAACTCGTGATTTCACTGTCCCAAGCGGTATTTCTAGTAAATCTGCAATATCTTCTTGGGAAAAGTCGTTTATGTATTTTAAAATAATGACTTCCTTATAAGGTTCTTCTAATTGTTCTAAGCGATCGAGAAGCTCCATCTTTGTATGATCTTGATGGCTCGCTCCAATCGGCTCTACATCTTGATCAAACTCTTTTTTCCTTTTACGATACAATCGCTTGCATTCATTAATGAAAATCGAGGTCACCCACGTTTCAAAGTATTGAGGCTCCCTCAGCTGATTTATATGATCATAGACTTTGAGAATCGTAGTTTGAAACACATCCTCGATATCATGGTGTCTTCTGAGATAGGCCCAGCCAATTTTATAAAAGTCACTGTGCTTCTCATCAAACCAGTTCACAAGCGCCTCCATCTCTTTCTTTTTCACACACCTAATTACTTCTTCCACCCGCACATACTCCCCTCCTCTCAAACATTAGAGTCATGAAGGTCAAATAACGTTCCCTCTTTTTTAAAAAGAATTTTCCCTGCAAAGGAAAAAAGCGAACCGTTTGCCTTAACAGGGTTCACTTATCACTATTAGTTCCAGCTCGGTGTTTATGCCTATTTTGCCCTTCTCTAAAAGCCTCAACGATCTCCCAGTCCACCTGTACACTTCCTTCTAAATGCCTGCCTGTTACGACGATGTGATAAATGCCAGGGTCTTCAACATTGATCAACTGAGAATCTTCGCTAGTCTCCGTCATGCCAACTAGATCGCCAGCTTCGTCTCGGACATGATACCCATGGCTTGCCCCGTTTTCCACGGTGAATTTAACTTGAAACTGAACCGTTTTGCCATCCTCTACCGCAATCGGGATGTGATGTCTTCCATTAAAATAGTGAAACGTCGCATGAAACGATGAATCCGTTTGGACTGCCTCCCACTGTTTTTTCTCGGTAAAATCAAATTGGATTAGTGCAAGGAACAAGATAGGGAGAACGAAAGCGCACAAATATGTAAAAGCTTTCGAACGCTCGGCAAGCGTTAGTCCACCATAAAAAATAAGCGCGCATAAAGCTCCGACTGTACCGGCAATAATCGTCACATAATTCAATCCAAAGATGAGAAAACAACCGTACCCAGCAAGAATATATAGCAAGACTTTCAAATCTCTTTTAAATACGTTCGAACAGAGAAAGTCGATAACAATGGAGCAGATGACCCCATATCCAAAAAACAGTAACCATAACGACCAATGCGATATAGTCTCAACAAACTCATACAACTCTCTTCCAGTTATTAAGAAACTGATGATAAACAAAATGGTTATGGAAAAACCTGCCCCAGCAACCTTATGTAAGAAAAGTGATCCAACCTTTTGGAGTCTCGACTTTTCATTCACTACCATAACAAACCTCCTCTTACATGCAGCTTGATTTAGTACGATGAAGGCTACTCTCCATTCTCTTCAAACCACGTCCCATATAGCTCTTTCTCAAGTTGGGCAACTACTTCAATCTGACCACCATAAAGGATTTTTTCATAAATAGGGTGATCCTCATATTCTAGCTGCGTCGAAAACACCTCATACATATTTCTGTCCTCAAAAGAATCAACAAGGTAATAGACTCGTTCTGCTCTACGATCCCACTTCACCCCGTAGATGTCAGGATGAATCTGTGATACGCCTTTTAATTGTTTCGCTTTTTCCAGATCAAAATGATACATATTCACAACAGCTCCTCCCTCATGATGACCGCCGACAAAGGCAATCATATTTTCGTTAGGAGCCCATGCGATTCCAAAAGGTTTCTCATAGCCAGCGTAATCGTACTCATAACCAATGTCATCAGATAAATTCGTCACTTCACCAGAATGTCTATCGACGACATATATTTTCACTCCCGCTTCGCTGATTACATCAAAGGCTATAAATTGTTCATCGTGGGATAAGGCCACACTTTGAATCGCACTTTCTTTAAACGGAAACTCAATGACAAACTCTTGATCGCTTGTCTTGATCGTTACTTGATCGTCAATTTTAACTAGCTCATACTCTCCAAGCTCTATCCGGTCAAAGGTCCCCTCCACTTCAATCACATGGGGATTCGTATAATAGCTCGGTTCACTCGTCGTCGAACATCCAGCTAGCCCGAGCAAGACAAAAACTGTCCAAAACAAAAACTTCTTTTTCACGATACATCCAACTTTCTTTACGTTCATGCTTTTATCTTAACATCGATTACCTTTTTATTGGCAAAGAATCGAAAAAGGGGACGTCTCACTTTTTGAGACGTCCCTACTTCATTAAGAATGATGATGCTCCTCCGCTTCCAACGCCTCAGCTTTCGTCGCATGAACCGTTCCAAATGGATGCTGTGGCGGGGCATAAATAGAGTATAATTTCAGTGGCTTATCACCTGTGTTCGTTAAGTTGTGCCATTTTCCAGCTGGTACTATTATTGCAAAGTCATCAAACACTTCTGCTTGAAAATCTAACTGGTCCTGTCGATCTCCCATCTGTACAATACCTTGCCCTTCTTCAATTCGCAAAAACTGATCAAGATGCGGATGATTTTCAAGACCAATGTCCTCACCGACACCAATGCTCATTAACGTCACTTGCAAGTGTTCTCCTGTCCAGAGAGCAGTTCGGAATGTGTCATTTTCCTTCGTCGCTTCTTCGATATCAATAACAAATGGATTTGGTCCAAAATCGGTTTGACGATTGCGATTATCTTCCGTTAGATGATAGATTCGCCATGCATTTTCATGTTGACTCTGCATCGCTTGTAAAAAGGCATTTTGAACGTGTGGGTGCTCTGTAAGTACATGACTTCTTTGATCTTGTTCATAACCTGCTATTTCCAATTCATATGCCTTATACAATCCTTCTTCATAGTCCTCAAACCTCACCTCATCAATTTGATAATTCGGCTCGCTTCCTGTTAATTGGCTATACAGATTGCGGAATTCGTTCACCTGTGTCTTTTTTTCTTCTAATGATTGAAGAAGGTCGGCGTTATGCTCTTCATTAGGGGCCGCATCTGCTAAACGTTGATACAAGTTAAGCGCTGTAGCCTCTCTTTTTACTCCTGTTAAAATCGCTTCCACTACTTGCGGATTCTGTCCATGGTCCCTTGTCATATTGGGTGAATGATAGATCGGTGTGTGAACATTTGCGTAAAAAGGATACGAATGATAATAATTCAAACAGCTCATTCCCTTCAAATATTAGTCAAATTCATCATATGCCCAGCGTGTTGGAAGGTACTTGAAAAGTTTCTGTCCAACCAAAAATGGGCACGAACCTACTCCTCTTTTCTCAATCGTATATTTATGTTGAAATAGAGAAAGAGTTAATAGCAAAGGTAAAAAAAGAGAGAAGGTATTTTATGTTAAAACAACTAGCTCAAAGAGTGTTTTATATGCCACATTACTCCGAAACGGACCGACCAACATTGGGGTTGTTTGCGGAGATCACTTCAGTGTAATCGTTGATTCAGGAAACTCACCTGCTCATGCAAATGATTTTCTTCGCCTCATTGAAAAAATCGATTCAGCACCTGTTAAGTTTGCTGTCATCACTCATTGGCATTGGGACCATGTCTTTGGGATGAAAACGATCGATCACATAACGATTAGCACAGATGAAACGAAGAAGAAAATAGAGTACATGACAACGCTAAAATGGGATGATACTTCCTTGGATGAACGAGTTGCGACCGGGGAAGAGATTGAATTTTGCAGAGATATGATCAAACGAGAAATGCCGACACGTGATCACTTACAATTAAAAATTCCAGATATAACTTTTACTCATAAAATGGAAATCGATCTAGGCGGTATCACTTGTGTCATTGAACATGTTGGAGGCGTTCATGCAGACGATTCTTGTATTATTTATGTCCCAGAAGCAAAAGTCATGTTTCTAGGAGATTGCATTTATCAAGATTTTTATAGCGGTGACTGGAGCTATGACCAGCAGCAATTAACGATTTTACTAGAGAAAATTAAAAAATACGAAGTAGAACACTATGTCACAGGACACCAAGATCCAAAAACACACGACGAAATGTGGAGCTTCTTCGATGATCTAACAAGTATCGGAGAAATGGTCGGAGAAGAAACCGATCTACATCAAGCAGTTACGAAATTTCACGAAGTGCGAAAAGCACCCCCAACTGAAGAACAACTTGAATACATCGAGAACTTTATTAGTGGGAATCGAAAGACTATGAGAAATAGCTAATCATGGCCTCAGCTTGGTTTGTCCTTCATTCGGTTGATGAAGGACATTTTCTTGTAAATATAGCTTACGTTTGTCCTTGAGGTCCTTTCTCTTGGACACTTCACCCTCTTTTCCGCTCTTCCTTTGTCCTTTAGCACCCTTCTCTCGGACACTTCATCCCCTTTTACGCTCTCCTTTGTCCTTTAGCACCCTTCTCATACACTCTCCTCTAAAAAAATCGCCTCAAACGGTTCACTCTAACCATCTGAGACGATTTATTCCTTAGGATTCTTTCAAACTGTCCATTACTACATAACCGAAAACCATCCCTGCTACGAGCATACTCCTATCGCCTATTTGTAATAGTTGCACCGTAAAAGGAAAATATGGGCCAACCGCGCTAAAATACAATACAGGGGCGATGGTTACATAAAGACTAGGAAGACCGACTGCTACTAGCTTTGCCCAATTGAGCTGCCACTTTTTTGACTGCCTTATTTCCCTAATCAAGCGAGGCAACCGAAGTAGCATCCCGAGCAAGATCGGAAACAGAATGCTATAAACAACTAACGTCGAAACATGATAGGTGATTGCTGCTTGTTCTTCTAAATGCTTGTGAAACAGAAAACCATAGTAGATTATCGCTCCTATTAAAACAGTCGATATGAAATAATGGAAAAATCGCTTCATGCTATCCCTCCTACAATGTGACTCTCCAGTTATCGTATCATGAAGGAGAAAACGACTCCACGCATCGCAAACAATCTAAGAACATAATAGAAAATGAACCTTTTTCCCTATCTTCTATAGAGACAGATCCTACTTTCATGTATAATAAATAGTAAAAATCACCGTCCACACTGTAAGTCGTATCATAAACTATTATGTTTAGGTGGTGACATTCATGCTTAAAGCCATTCACTCGTTTGAGAAATTTTCAGCGACGGATCTTCATCTCATTAAAAAATGGGAGCGCTTTCACACTGATGGCATTATTGTTGGGCAACGTCCTACTGTTGCCGCATCTTGGAAACGAAGCAAAATGTACGACATTGATTATTCACTTAAACAAGTCCCTCTCCTCTATCAGACAGATAATGAACTCCATGAAATGAAAGAACAGAATCAAACGTTGCTGCACTTTGCCGCCCCGTTTATCCAACAGTTATATAGTGAAGTGTCTCATGAGGACATCAACATTGTCTTATCAAATGAGCAAGGCATCCTCATTGACCAGCTCGTCCCAGTCCATATACAAAAAGAAGTTGAGAAGATTTCCTTTGTTCCAGGTGCTGACCTGAGTGAACTAGCGGTCGGGACGAACGCGATTGGGACGGCGCTTGTTGAAAAGAAGCCTGTCCAAATTTTTTCTGGTGAACATTTTGTCGAAGGTGGACTTCCGTGGGTTTGCTCAGCTGCGCCGATTCTTGATCCTTTAACAAATGAAGTGCTAGGCATTCTCAACATGACAGGCAATAAAAAAGTGGTACAAGCTCATGATCTGAATTTAGTGATTAATTACGCTTTAAAAATTCAAAAAGCGATCGTCACTCCCCACCATACGTTGATTAATCAGACGATTTTTGACCATGTCGCGCAGCCAATTGTCATTTTTGATATTAAAGGACGGATTACCCAATGCAATGTACCGGCCAAACAACTGTTAAAAATACATAATGGGATCAGCGTCAGTGAGTTACTCGGTCGAACGAGTTTCACAGAGATTCAAAGACTTCTAGGCAGAAATGAATTACAAGAATTGATGACGGTTAAAGATGGAACCGAATGGAAGTTAAAAGTCGATGCCTATCAAATTGGCGAACATCTTCTAGGAGGTGTATTGCTATTTGAAAAAGGAAAGGAAGTCGTTCAAGAAAGCAGCCACTCTCACCAAACGCGCTATCATCTTGACCAGATCATCGCCGCTGATCCAGCAATGCTAAAATTAAAAGAGAAGGTCAAGAAAGCTAGCTATAGTGAAAGCAATGTACTCATTTCTGGTGAGTCAGGAACTGGAAAAGAGCTGATTGCTCAATCGCTTCATTCGTCTGGCCCAAGAGCGCACCAGCCATTCGTCTCAATCAACTGCGGCGCGATTCCAAAAGAGTTACTAAGCAGTGAGTTGTTTGGATATGACGGCGGTGCGTTCACCGGAGCGAAGGCGAAGGGTAAGAAAGGGAAGTTTATATTAGCGAACAACGGGACGATCTTTTTAGATGAAGTTGCTGAATTGCCTTTTGAATTGCAAGTGTATCTACTGCGCGTGCTTGAGGAAAGAGAAATTGTCCCGATTGGAGGAGAGAAATCGATTCCGATTCAAGTGAGAGTGATCGTCGCTTCTCACAAAAACTTGAAAGAGGAGGTGAAAAAAGGTACTTTTCGCCAAGATTTATATTACCGACTTCAAGTCATCTCCCTTCACGTTCCACCATTAAGGGATCGCAAAAAAGACATCCCACTCCTAGTAGATGATTGCTTAAAGAAACTAGGAAAAAAAGAAGGAGCAGCATGTCTAGAAGCAGGTGTGATGGAGACTCTACTTAATTATAACTGGGAAGGCAATATTCGAGAGTTAAAGAACAGCATTGAGTATGCCCTCTTCCAGGCAGAAACAGACTACATTTCCTTAACTGATTTTCCAGAAGAGATCTCCTGCATTGCCAATCGTTCAAGCAAACAACAAGAGTCTAGCAATCTAGTCACGTTCAGGAGTAAAATTGATCAACCGATGCTTATCGAAGCCTTAAATCAGACAGGCGGAAACATTACTCATGCAGCCAAAATGTTGAATACCTCACGAGTAACGATCTATCGAAAAATAAAAGAATTCAATTTGTAACAGTTGTTACACATGTAACTGTAACAACTGTAACATTGCTACGTCTTAATCAAAGCGCCGGTGAGAAAACAGCTTAACTAGTCCCTTTTTCATGGATTCTGAAAATTGGCACAGTAGTTGCATAATGACTTGTGTAAAAACATTTGAACAGGATTAGGGAGGTTGTTTACATGAAGATTCAAGCAGCTGTTACAAACTCAAAAGGGGAAGATTTTAAAATTGAAACGGTAACCCTTGATGAGCCAAAAGCAGGAGAAGTATTAATCCGTGTTGTTTCCTCAGGGATTTGCCATACAGATATGGTCGCGCAACATCAGGAATACCCTGTTCCTCTTCCGGCCGTTTTAGGACATGAGGGTTCTGGAGTTGTGGAAAAAGTCGGTGAAGGGGTAACGACACTCCAACCAGGCGATCATGTTGTAATGGGCTTTGCTCACTGCGGGAAGTGTAACCAGTGCTTAGACGGCCACCCTTATGTATGCGAACGATTTTTCGAATTGAATTTTGTAGGAAAAATGGAAGATGGCACTTGCCGTCATCATAATCACGACGATCAAGATTTATCAATTTTCTTTGGCCAGTCTTCTTTTGGAACGTATACGGTTGCGAATGAGCGCAATGTTGTCAAAGTCGATAAGGACGTTGATTTGAACTTATTAGGTCCTCTCGGATGCGGCATTCAAACCGGGAGTGGGGCTGTGTTAAATCGCTTAAAGCCGCAAGCTGGCTCAAGCATTGCTGTATTTGGTGCAGGGGCTGTAGGATTAAGTGCGTTGATGGCTGCAAAAGCGGTCGGGTGTGGAACGATTATTGCGATCGATGTTCACGATAACCGTCTTGAGCTTGCAAAAGAACTTGGGGCGACACATACCATTAATGCCAAAGGAGTCAATGTTCCTGATGAAGTAAAGAAAATTGTTGAAAACGGTGTCAACTATGCCGTTGAAACAGCAGGCGTTCCTGGGATTCTGCGACAAGCAGTTGATTCTCTCAGCATCCGTGGGGTCGTTTGTCAAATCGGAGCACCGCCACTTGGTACCGATGAGAAAATTGACGTCAACGATTTGCTCTTAATGAATAAAACGATTACGGGTGTTGTCGAAGGAGATAGCATTCCGAGAATTTTCATTCCACAGCTTATTACCCTTTATAAAGAAGGCAAGTTTCCTTTTGATAAATTAGTGAAGTTCTATGATTTTGAAGACATCAATCAAGCAGTTACCGATTCAAAAAACGGAACGACGATTAAACCAATCATTAAAATGGGGTAAATGAAAAATTAGGAGGAGATACGATGACAACAGCTACAACTTTTAGCCAATGGCAGAAGCAATATATTGGAGGTGAATGGACTTGCGGTACAAGTGAAGGGACGAGCACAAATCGTAATCCATTTGACCAATCAGAACTTGTCACCATTCAGCTAGCATCTGTACAAGACATCGATCAAGCCTATCAAGAAGCAAAAAAGGCTCAAAGCAACTGGCAGCGAACAAAACCAGAAGAACGTGTCGCCCTCATGAAAAGGGCAGCAGAGGTGATGGCTAATCGCCGTGCTGAAATTGTTGACATTCTCACACGTGAAACCGGATCAAGTGTCGCGAAAGCTAATGCCGAAGTTGATTTTGCGATTGCTGATATTCAAGAATTCTCCTCGATTCCGTTAAAAATGAACACAGAAGTACGCCCGTCTGTCATTCCTGGAAAGGAGAACCGAATTTACCGCATGCCGGTTGGAGTCGTCGGGGTCATTAGCCCATTTAACTTCCCGCTCTATTTGTCGACGCGGGCCATCTTCCCTGCGCTAGCAGCTGGAAACGGCGTTGTCGTCAAGCCAGACTTGCAAACCTTTATCTCAGGGGGACTCATTATAGCGAGCATCCTAGAAGAAGCAGGAATTCCAAAAGGACTTATGAATGTCACGGTTGCTGATGTTTCAGAGATCGGAGATGCCTTTGTTGAACATCCAATTCCTAAGGTTATTTCTTTCACAGGATCAACAGCCGTTGGACGTCACATTAGCGAGCTATGTGGCAAAAACCTGAAGAAAGTTGCCCTTGAACTCGGCGGAAACAATGTGATGATTGTTCTTGAGGATGCCGATGTGAACGAAGCAGCCAGCGCTGCTGTTTTCGGCAAGTTTCTACACCAAGGACAAATTTGTATGTCGCTAAATCGCATCTTCGTCCATCGCAAGCTATACGATGATTTCGTTAACGCCTTTGCTGAAAAAACAGCGAAAATCAAAGTTGGTGATCCGACTGATCCTGAAGTGTTTGTCGGCCCGCTTATTAACAAAAGACAAGTCGATAAAATCCAAATGTGGATCGATGAGTCGATTCGCCAAGGCGCTACCTGCTTACAGCGCGGCAACGTGAGCGGCACCTTGATGGAACCAGTTATTTTAACTGATGTCACAAACGAGATGCCCATTGCAAAAAATGAACAATTTGGTCCTGTCGCTGCGATTATTCCTGTTGAAAGTGAAGAGGAAGCGATCCAGCTTGCCAATGAAAGTGACTTCGGCTTAAGCGGATCAATCTTCACTAGCGATCTAGATCACGGTGTAGAAGTCGCTCTGCAAATTCATACCGGAATGATTCACGTAAACGATCAAAGCGTCAACTGTGAATCACACATCCCGTTCGGTGGTGAAAAATCATCAGGCCTTGGTCGATATGGCGGAGAATGGTCGTTAGATGAATTCACTACAGTTCGTTGGGTATCGGTTCAAAAAGAAACACGTCCATTCCCATTTTAATAAGGGGGCGTCTCAAAAGGTCTCGTTTTGACCTTTTGAGACAGCCTTTTTCTTTATACGGATAACCCAATCTTCCTCCGAACTTCTTTTAAAAATGGCACACTAACAGCCCTCGCCCTTTCTGCTCCTTTTAGCAAGATCTCATCTAAAGTTTCAGGTGAAGCGATCAATTCATTGTACTTAGCACGAGGCTCTTCTAACTGACGATTCATGACTTCAAATAGTTCTCTTTTCACTTCGCCCCAACCAATTCCCGCTTCGTATTGCGTTCTCATGTTTTCAACTTCTGCAAAAGTAGCAAATTCTTTATAGAGAGTAAACAAACTCGATGTACTTGGGTCCTTAGACGCTTCTGGTGGTAAGGAGTCTGTTTTGATTTTATTAATAAGCTTTTGCAACCTTTTCGGTTCGGCAAACACAGGAATCGTATTGTTGTAGCTTTTACTCATCTTTCTCCCATCTAATCCAGGAAGAATGGCTGTCCCTTCTTCAACTTTATACTGTGGCAAGACAAATGTTTCACCATAATGATGATTAAAACTTTCGGCAATGTCCCTGGCAATTTCAACATGTTGTATTTGATCTTTCCCTACAGGCACTGTCTCCGTTTTAAACAACAAAATATCCGCTGCCATCAAAATCGGGTACGTAAAAATCCCCATATTGACCCCATCATCTACATCGCGACCCATTTGATTGTTCTGATCAACGAGCGCCTTATAAGCATGAGCCCGGTTCATTAATCCTTTCGGTGCAAAACAAGAGAGGATCCAATTCAATTCGAATATTTCCGGAACATCACTTTGGCGGTAGAAAATGACTTTATTAGGATCAAGCCCAAACGCTAACCATGCTGCTGCGACCCCGTATGAAAGTTGTTTGAACTCCTTGCTGTCATGAATTTTTGTTAATCCATGAAAATCGGCAATAAAATAAGCTGGCTGAAACTTATCACTCTGTGCTAATGCCAAAGCAGGCTTAATGGCCCCGATATAATTCCCTAAATGAATCTGCCCAGTCGGCTTAATACCTGTTAAAATAGTCTTTTTCATTATCAAACACTCCTTATAAAATCAAAACACAAAAAGGGTTACCCCTCCTTAAAAAAGGACGAGTAACCCGTGGTGCCACCTTCATTCGTTTACATCTAGCAAACGCACTTAGTCTGTACGGAAACTGTGAAGCCGTTTCGATACATAGTCTCTTTTAACGGTAAGACACCCGCCAGGCCTACTATTCTTTCAACCTAGAAGCTCCAAAATCCATTCAACGATATTCCCGTACGGACTCACAGCAACCATCCGCTCTCTGAAACATTCCTATCGCCTACTCTTTTTCATCATCGCTCTTAAATATTAAGTAGATTTTAATGGATTACGAAGTTGAGGTCAAGAAACTTATTTCAAAGTTACTCCCTCTTTCTGTAACCGTTCAACAAAAAAAGGACTAGGACAAAAGAGTTTCATTAACGAAAAATCGGAACGAAATGACGGGTGGTGAGCGGTGCATAGCCTCCGCTCCGGAAATATACTTCGCTAAGCTGTCGTCGTTCCTATTTTCAATACACCACTTTAGTTATATCCCAGTCTAATTAAATGACAGCCGCTTCTTCGACTTCATGGGGCTTTTTATTGACCTTTAGTAGAACTTGACGAACTCGTTTTTCTTCCGCCTTCTCTATCTTCAAGCTCAAATGCTCATAGACAAATTCTTCGCCCTCTTTTGGAATTCGTTGAAACTCTTCAATCAACCAACCGCCTAATGTGTGGTTTGTCGTTTCGGGTGCAGCAATTTCCGCGAACTCCGCAAAGCTGTCGATTGAGTAATCAGCATCAACGACATAGCTGGATGGTCCAACTTGCTTCACTTGGTTGACACTGACATCATGTTCATCCCAAATTTCACCGACAATCTCTTCTAAAACATCTTCTAATGTGACTAATCCAGATGTTCCGCCAAACTCATCAATGACAATCGCCATATGAACCTTTTGCTTTTGAAGCTCTGGTAGCAAGGTTGAGATTTTCATTGACTCAACGACATACATTGGACGCCTGATCAGTGATGTCAAATCAAGGCTATCACCGTGCTCAATATAAGCTGTTAAGAAATCTCGCTCAGACAAGATCCCAATCACATTATCAATATTGCCCTCATATACCGGAATTCTCGAGAAATGCTCGGTTAAAAAGGCATCCTTAATTTCAGAAATGGGCTGGTTCACCTCGACAGCAACCATGTCAGGGCGCGGCTTTAAAATTTCGTGAACGATGATATCATCGAACTCTAATGAGCGATGCACCATTTCCCTTTCCTTTTTCCCAATCACACCTTCATCTTCACTGATCTGAACAAGCATCTTGATTTCTTCTTCTGTAACAGATGGCGTAGTTTCTTTGTTTCTCACAAATAAAGTGACTAGCTTCTTAATTTTTAAAAACACCCAAGTCACAGGATAGAACACTTGTATCATCAAAAATAGAATTCCCGACGTCTTTAATGCGTACGCTTCTGCATATTCTTTCGCGAGTGATTTCGGGATAATTTCGCCAAAAATTAAAACTAAAATTGTGACAACAAATGTACTAATAAAGACTCCTAGACTAGGGCCAAACCATTGGATCGCAATTTGTGAAGAAAGTGTTGCTGCTGCAATGTTCACAAGATTATTGCCAACCAAAAGGGTTGAAAGCGTCTTATCAAAGTTCTCAGCTATTTCAACAGCCTTCTTAGCCCCTCTTCTTCCTTCCTCCTCATAGTTTCTAAGGCGGATTTTATTAACACTTGAAAATGCCGTTTCAGCTGAGGAGAAAAAAGCAGATAAACCTAACAACATGATAAACAACGCAATCAAACTCGACGGAACATCGTCCATCTAAACATCACACTCCATTAGTATATTACTCCTATTTTATTATGAAACTTATTTTTTAACTACTGTTTTTTTCTTACTTTTTTTCCTTTATTCCTCCTGTGAGCTTGTATGTAATCTTCTCTTTGAAAATAAGCTGATTGCCTACATATACTTTGCAACTTAAGCTAACAAGCCCACCCATCTTTACTTTAACTGAATACGTTTGTCCACGATCTTCAACGACTCCTGTTAAGGTTTGGTACGGTTTAATCCACGAGTACCACCTCGTTCGTTTCTTTTCATCTACGAGTGTGTCATTGATAAACAATTGTTCATGGTTATATTTATTCACAACTTGAATTTGGTTTTCCTTAAAAGGAATGATCCATTGCTTTTCATAGTCTTTCTTGAGCTCATCGATGAATTCATCCCAAGTTTCATCTTGTTCCGGCTTCTTATCGGCTTCCTTAATGATCTTTTTCTTAATCAAGCTTAAAATCGCTTCGATGATAAAAATAACAACAAAGAAACTAGCTAGCATAACCCAGAAGTTTTCAAACACTGTACCTTTTGTTAGACTCCCATACGAATACCCAATCAAAAAGAATGCTACGACGTATAAAAGAAATTTAATCAACTTGCTTCCCACCCTATCACTCTATAATCTATGATCTATTATTTCACTCCAGGAAATATTTAACAACTCTTTAGTCTTTACAACACATACCCATTCGCAAATAGTGGTATAATGAGCACAAATGAATGGCTCGGATTTAATACAAAAAGTGCGGTGAATCATATGTTTAAGCTCATGTTAATTGAAGATGACGAAACATTATTTAAAGAAATCGAGGAACGGCTGACACAATGGTCGTATCAAGTGTTTGGAATTGAAGATTTCGGCCATGTATTTGAAGAATTTATAAAAATCAAACCAGATTTGGTCATTATAGATATCCAACTTCCAAAATTTGATGGCTTTCATTGGTGTCGGATGATACGGAACCATTCCAATGTTCCGATTGTCTTTTTATCTTCGCGTGATCACCCGACTGATATGGTGATGAGTATGCAGTTAGGGGCTGATGACTTTATTCAGAAGCCATTCCATTTTGATGTACTCATCGCGAAAGTTCAAGCAATCCTTCGCCGGGTTTACAACTATAATACGGAGCGAATTGAGTTAAAGACGTGGCGCGGAGCCACCGTAGATTATGAGACGAATACCGTTACGTATGAAAACGAAACAATTGAATTAACCAAAAACGAGCTCTTTATTTTGAAGCAGCTCATTGAACACAAAAATAAAATTGTCAGCCGCGAACAACTAATTCGCAGCCTCTGGGACGACCAGCGCTTTATCAGTGACAATACGTTAACAGTGAATGTGAACCGGTTGCGTAAAAAGCTAGATGAACTCCGTTTAGGTCAGTTTATTGAAACAAAAGTAGGACAAGGCTATATCGCAACAGATGAGGGGACAATATGATTAGAGCATACATAAAAGAGCGTCGGAGCTGGATTGTCCTGCTTCTAAGTATGCAAGGTTTGCTTTTATTTGTTTCCTATGTAGACCCAACGATTCCGGTCAGTTCGATCTTATATATTCATTTTTTATCGATTATCATCTCCTTTCTATTTCTTCTTTTGCGTTATAAAAGAGAAACAACCTTTTATCAGCAATTAAAAGAGCGTGACCCTACTCTTGATCTTGATTCCGTTGCCGATTCCCAGCGCCCCTTTGAGGTCATTGTCGAAGAAAGCATGCGTTCACAGATCGAGCAGCTGAAACAACAACTTTTCCAAAATCAGCAACAAGTGACTGAAGAAAAAGACGATTTATTAAGCTGGATACACGAAGTTAAAACGCCGTTAACTGCGATGCAACTAATGATCGAACGAGTCGAGGATGAGAATTTAAAAGCTCGTCTCACCTATGAATGGCTCCGTATTCACTTGCTACTCGATCAACAACTTCATCAAAAGCGCCTACCTTTTATGGAAAATGACTTATTTATTGAGAAAACATCGCTTGAATCGATCATGTTTCAAGAAATTCATATGCTTAGATCTTGGTGCATTCAGAAGAACATCGGCTTTGATGTTGATCTCGAATCTGATATTGTTTTAACGGATGCAAAGTGGCTTGCCTTTTTGATTCGGCAATTGCTTACCAATTCAATAAAATATAGTGAAGCTTCTGACATCGTTATTAAAAGCTTTCAACATGAGGAGCAAACGGTACTCATACTTGAAGACTTCGGCTGTGGTATTTCAACAAAAGACTTACCGCGTATTTTCGATAAAGGATTTACCTCGACGACTCAACACCAAAACCATGTGGCAACAGGGATGGGCTTATATTTAGCTAAAAAAATCGCCAAATCTCTACGCTTGAAGCTCGAAGTCCAATCCGAATTAGGCAATGGAACACGATTTACGCTAACCTTCCCGAAAGCAAATGCGTTCATTGACCTTTCAAGCATGTGACAACAATGTCACATGCTTTCGTTATTTGTTCGATGAAACGAAGGAAACCAAATGAAAGATTGGTTACGATTAAGCTATAAAGATGCGGAGGAGTGATTGCATAATGACAATCTTAACAGCTAGCAAACTACACAAAAGCTATGGCAATAAATTTAATAGACAAGAAGTGCTTAAAGGAGTCGACCTTTCGATTGAGAAAGGAGAATTTGTTGGCATAATGGGTGCATCGGGTTCTGGAAAGACGACTTTGCTTAATGTTCTCTCGTCGATTGATAACGTGAGTCAAGGGACGATTGCGATAGAAGGCATGGATATTACAAGAATGAAAGAAAAGCAGCTGGCTAAATTCCGCAAAAATCATCTAGGCTTTATATTTCAAGAATACAACTTACTCGATACATTAACAGTGAAAGAGAATATTCTATTGCCTCTATCCATTCAAAACGTTTCAAAGAAAAATGCGGAGCAACGGTTTCGTGAACTAGCCTCAGAACTTGGCATTAGCGATTTACAGAATAAATACCCAAACGAACTTTCAGGAGGACAGAAGCAGCGAACATCGGCTGCACGTGCATTCATTCATCACCCTAGCATGATTTTCGCTGATGAACCAACGGGTGCACTCGACTCAAAGTCGGCTGCTGACTTGCTTCATAAATTAAAGGAACTAAATCAATCAAGACACGCAACAATCATGTTGGTTACTCACGATCCCGTCGCAGCAAGTTACTGCAGTCGTGTCATTTTCATTAAAGATGGCCAAATTTATACGCAGTTAACAAAAGGAGATGAAACGAGGAAAGCCTTTTTTAACGATATTATGACAACTCAAGGTGTGTTAGGCGGGGTGCAGCATGACGATTAAGCGTCTCATCTATCAAAATTTCAAAAAAAACCTGCAACATTACTACTTATATGTGTTCGCACTGACCTTTACCGTCGCCCTTTATTTCGCCTTTGTCACCTTGCAGTATGACCCTGCCCTTGATCAGACGAGCGGGACGATAAAAGGAGCTGCAGCACTGAAAACAGCATCGGTCTTACTCATTGCCATTGTTGCAGTCTTCTTGTTATATGCGAATAATATTTTCATTAAACGACGAAGCAAGGAAATTGCGTTGTTTCAGTTAATTGGGATGACAAAAGGCAAAATTGTACGCATCTTAAGTATTGAGAATTTCTTATTATATGCCGGTTCCTTAGCGTTTGGAGTCTTTCTTGGCTTTTCCGTTTCTCGCCTGATCATGATGATGTTGCTTTCAATTGTCGGAGTCGAAGAAGTTGCTTCCCTTCGCTTTTCTACAGAAGCTCTAATCCAGACATTAATCGTTTTTGGCGTCATCTTTTTGTTCATTGTCGCTATGAATGGCTGGTACATTAAACGCCAAAGCATTCTTTCACTGTTCCATGCTGTTTCCGCAAGTGAGACACGCCGGAAGAAGATATCCTTTCTTGAAATCGTTATTGGTGTCGCCGGGATTGTTTCCATTATCACAGGTTATTATCTATCTTCTCGCTTATTTAGCGGTGAGATAACAGTCATGGGGAATTTATTCATTGCGATGCTTCTTATATTAGCTTCTGTCATTTTCGGAACCTATTTGTTTTACAAAGGGTCGATTAGCTTTCTATCTCATCTCATCCGCAAGAAAAAAGGCGGCTATTTAACGATCCATGATGTGTTATCTCTAGCAAGTGTCATGTTTAGAATGAAAAGCCATGCCTCGTTGTTAACGATCATTACAACGGTTTCTGCGTTAGCGATTGGGTTACTATCACTAAGCTACATTTCCTACTATTCGGCCGAAAAAATGGCAGAAAATAGCGTGCCGAATCATTTCTCATTAAGTGATCAAGAAGACGCCAACGCTTTTAAAAACCTACTAGATAGCGCAAACATCGGGTATGAGGAATTGGAGTTGAATATCATTCAAGCAAAGGTTGATATTACTTCGATTGTTGACTCAAACATGGACGGTCTTTATGCGGATCCAAGTGAGATGGTCTTATCTATCGTGAGCGATGATTCTATTTCGGGCATTGACCTTCCAGAAAATGAGTCGCTCTTTATCGGTTATAATAATATGTTGGAAATCTTCATGCCACTTAAGGACGAAGGCCAATTTGACATTTTGGGCGTGACTGAATCGTTTGAACTAAACTATTTAGGTCTTAAAGATGACTCCCTTATTCCTTTTTACTTTACCGGCGGCGGGTTACCAACTGTCATCGTTGACCAATCAATTTATGAAAGCATTGCGAGCGACCTTGATCCAGAATTACAAGGTAGGCCTTCTACTTATATCGGCATTGACATTTCTGAAAGAAGTCAACTCGAGAAAGCGAATACCCTCTTTAAAGAACCGGATTTCAGTGGCGACTATCATGAATCCCAGCTTGATGCCGCTAACATGCAAAAGCAAAATATGGGGTTGATTATGTTTATCGTCGGCTTTCTCGGCTTAACGTTTTTGGTTACTTCTGGCTGCATTCTTTATTTTAAACAAATGGATGAAAGCGAGGAGGAAAAGCCAAACTACACGATCTTACGAAAACTTGGCTTTACCGAACAAGACCTCATGCGTGGTGTTCAAACGAAGCAACTATTTACATTTGGAATCCCGCTTGTTCTCGGATTGTCACACAGCTATTTCGCTGTTCAATCAGGCTGGTTCTTTTTCGGAACAGAAGTTTGGACACCTATGCTTTTAGTGATGGGATTTTATACAGCTTTATACTCGATTTTTGGTATCTTGTCTGTCCTTTATTACAAGCGAGTGATCCGACAAGCATTGTAGTCGCACTGGATGAAAGTCGAGTGCGGCTTTCATTTTTTCCCCGAAGTACTCATCCCTGTTTCATAGCGCGATCCTGCGACTGCCTTTCCTCCTACGACAACCCATTCGCGTGTAGGTACCGTTGCTACAGCATGCTCTAAATTCAGCGCTGACACTAATAGAAAATCAGCACGTTCTCCAAGCATCGGAACGAGTGAATCGTTGGTGGCAAACCGAAAAGCTCGAACGAGTTGATCATCTTCAACCCAATTTGAACGCTCAGCGAGTCTACTTAGACGTGCGAGCATATCAACGTTCCCAAATGGAGACCATGCATCAAGAATATTATCCGTTCCAAGTTTCACGTTCACACCAAGTGCTGCTAGTTGCGTGACGTTTGGCATCGGTCGGTCAATGGGAACACTTGAAAGAATAGAAATTCGATGTTTTTTCAAGCGTCTTCCAAGCTTTGCTACAGCCTCTTCAGACACTTGACCAAGGCAATAAGCATGGCTAACACTGACATGCCCTTGTAAGCGTGCTTCCTTCGTATAATCGACGACTTTATCAATTGTGTATAAACCAAGATGCCCAGGGTCATGCAGATGAATATCAACCCCGCTCTTATAGGTTGTAGCCAATTCAAATACGTGTTCCAATGACGATTCGATATGTCGATCCAAGCCGCCTGGATCGACAGCACCAACAAGGTCGGCTCCTTCCTCCATTGCTTCTTTCAATACCTCATAGGATTTTGATCGAAGTAAACCTTGCTGAGGAAAGGCCACAATCTCTATTTTAACTTTCCCCTGGAATTCATCGCGTACTTGTTTGATCGCCTCTAAATGTGTGAGCCCTAGTTCGGGGTCAACATCAACATGAGTCCGAATATGAGTGGTTCCTTTTTCAAGCATCAATTGAAGCAATTTGCGGGCGCGGTCCATGACACTTCCTTCTAAACTCGCAAGCAATTTCTTTTCACGTTCAAGTTGCTTTGGCAGACTATCGATTGCTTTACGTGAGCGCCATGTCTCACCAATGAAATGTTTATCTAGGTGACAGTGCATATCCGAAAGCGCCGGGATATATAACAAGCCCTCTGCATCTATCTCATTTTCAAAAGTGACTTTATTGTCCTCATCTTCCTCAATTTTCGTGAAAAGTCCTTGTTCTGCCGTTAATTTGTAAAGCTGCCTCCCAACCCTAACTCGTCTCCAAATTGAGCTCATAGCGTAGCCTCCTATTTTTTTGTCACTTAGCTACTATATGACTTTCCTTTTTGTTATAGACTGCGCTTTTCCCTTATGCTTCTACCTAAATTTTTACATAGATGAACAGTTTATACCCCGTCCTTGTAAGGAGATGTTACAGAAAAAAAAGAGACTGCCTCCAAGGTCGTATCGACCTTACAGACAGCCTTATCTACTCTACATGAACTGCATCGTTGTGATACAAGTTGGATCTCCTTCAAACGTTGATAGCTCTGATTCGAGCGTTTCCCCGCCAACGTGTTCAATTACAACACGGTAGTTGTTGTCGCGTGGCAACCATAAATCGAGGAATCCGTTTGCTGGCGTCTCCATCGTATCATCGATGATAACATTTCCACCCATGTCTTCAATATATACGTTAAATGATTCGTTCACTAGTTCTCCTTGACAACCTGTCAAGTTGTGATTCATTCAAGGATGAGTGTGATCATAATATGGTGCGATTGAAACAAAAAATTCATCTTCCGGTAACTCATAGACAACTTGACTTCCATCACTGTCTGTAACAATTAGTTCATGTGAAGTGATCGAAGCATTTTCATTTTGGATATTTCCGACACTGTATTCATGAACCAGTTCCTTGATCTCAGGCTCTTGAAGTGCTGCCTGCTGATCATTATTAACAGCAAAGACATACACGAATAAAGCAACCGAAAGCAATCCAATAACAGCAAAGACTTTTCTTTTCATATGTGCTTCTCTCCTTGTCTCTCCGCTTTCTCTAAAGAATTTTTCCACCATTATCTTACCATAGTTTCACCGCCTACCTCTGTCCAACTAACGGCAAACATTTGAACATTTCACAACTCATTGAAAGAAACAAAGAGAGCGTCTCAAGATTAAGACGCCCCCTCATATTTTTCTATTTACGACTCTTTCAAATTTGCCCTAAAAGCGTAACTGATTACAAGTAATACATGGTAAAAGAACAAAGAGGCAATCACCCCAATGACTAAGAAAAACAATACATTTCCCCACTCTTGTCTAAACAACGACACATAGAAAAAGTAATTAACAACGACGCCCCCAACTGCATAAATCATCAAGGCCCGAGGGTATATTTCGTTTGTTTTCCTCGGTTTCCATTTAGTAAGTAGCTTTTCTGCAAGCACAGCAAAGGTGACACCACCTATAAGAAGCATAGGAAACGAATAAAAGAGTGCCACTGTGAACATGAAAGAAAACGAAATTGTTGAAGGTCTCGACAGCACTGCTGCAAGCGCAATGGATAACATGATTGCACAAATGAAAGACGCTAAACCTTTTTCTATTAGTTTCATAACGCTCTCCTTCCGTTTATGGCTTTAGTTTCACTCTACCATATGAACAGAAGGTGTTGGAGCTAGTTACTTGCTTTTATTGCACATACTTCTTTGTATGGCTTTTGATCTCTTCAAATGAACTTCCACTAATCGCGGGCGTTTCGATTTCCGAAAACGGATAAACTTTGTATAAATTCTCTTCTTTGACGACAATTGTCGGTTCAATTTCTGGTGAGTGGATTTGAACCGTCTGATCGCCTCTTATATTTTTCGTAATATCAATGGTCGCCACTCCACCAACATCAGTATAGTTAAAGTCTTGTCCTGACAAAAAATTTCCTAGTGAATAAAAGACCGTTGTTTCATGACCGGATTCTTGCTTAATCACATCGATTGGTTGCAAGACATGAGGGTGATGGCCAAAAATAATATCCGCCCCAGCTTCAGATAATAACTGGGCGAGCTGGCGTTGTTCTTGATTAGGCTCACGTTCGTACTCTGCACCCCAGTGCATATGAACAATGACGACATCAACCTTTTCTCTGAGTCTTTCAACGTCCGATTTCATTCGCTCTTTGTCGATTAAAGCAACAATGTCTTCATGGCCAACAGGAAGAGCGATGCCATTGGTTCCATATGTGTATGCTAGAATTCCAATCGTTACATCATTCACCGATACAATCCGATCTCTTTTTCGGTCTTCTCGATCACGATAAACACCGACATATTCCATTTGAATTTCGTCATAGAAATCAAGCGCACTCATTACAGCTTGAGGCCCTCGGTCAATCGTATGATTATTCGCACCAACCACCATATCAATACCAAGAGCTTGTAGATTACGAACAATTTCTTGCGGACTATTAAAAGCTGGGTACGTTGACAGGCCGATTTCAACCCCACCTGGCATCGATTCTTGATTGGCCATCATAAAGTCAGGAGCCTCTAGTAGTACTTGGACAGGCTTAAGCATTGGCATGAAGTCATAGCCTGCATCGGTTACTGCTAAATCATAGACACGCTCATGAAGCAATACATCGCCGATGGCTCCAACTGTAATCGTCACTTCTTCTTCCATTTCTTTTGTTGACATACTCACATGTTTATCTTTTGCCGCTTTTACATTGAGCGGATCGGGATCATCTTCTAGCGCTTGTTGACAGCCAATTAATAGAAAGATGAATATGATGAACAAGTAGTTTCTCATAAAAGGTAACCTCCCCCTCTAACGTTTGGCATCAGTATAGCCAAAGTTTGGAAAGGTTATTGCTTTGGTTCGACATTTTCCGGGAAATGATCAGGCAGTTTCCTCATTCTGAAATGGCCAAGCACCACATGCGCACATTTTAAAAAATGTAGGAACTCGTCTATACTCTACTTAGAGGCTATGAATATAGTGTTACTATAGGAGGTAGAAACCAGTTAAAGAGACATGAATGACAGATTATTAAAAGGGCAGCCAAAAAAAGATGACAACCTCCTACATGCTGTTCGCATCGAACAGAATCATCATCAAATAGGTATAGGCAAAACATATGATTCCTCCCTTATGACTGCTGACCGGATATGGCAATGCTCTTACCATTTGTTCACTCCCATTGAACAAAAAGAGACTGTGTCAAACGTACACAGTCTCAAATTTTACATAGCTAAGCTATTTGTCTTACCAGTACGGACGATAAGGGTAGACATAGTACGGATATGGTCTATACGGATATGGGTACACAGGATATGGGTATGGATAAGGAGGGTAATAATATCTAGGTGGTGTTAGTAATGCACCCGCTGCTAAGCCCGTCAGAAATGGAACTCCAAATCCAAAACCGCCTCCTCCGTATCCAAAACCGCCTCCTCCTGTGAGAAATCTTTGGTCTGTTTGGTGATAGTTATTCATAATTATCTTCCTCCCATTGCTTTTTCTTAACGGCCTATTAAACAATATGCCGAATGAAGAAGAAGCTCTTGGGCACTAAACCCTCTTTTTTAAAATTTACATACAGAAAAAGGCGTTAGTCAATCCTAGCGCCTTTTTCTGCCTCTTGTTTCACTCGATGAACAAAGTCTACAACTACTTTTTCCGTAGCAAACAATAAGAACAGCTTCACAAACCATTTGAGTGGCTGATTAGTCGCTGTATATGTAAGCAAAGTTGTGCCATCGTTGATTTTCTTTAATTGATACCTTGCTGTAATCTTAAACATATTCGCAAGGGTAAAGCCGATTTTTAGCTTCTTTTCATTGTCTTTGTTTTCATATTCTAGCGTTTCCACTTCATATTGTTGCACACGTTTGCCTTCTTTGTATGTTTGAAGGTATACACTGCCGACGCCTTCCTCCGTTACATGAACTGGCTTATTTTCGACAACTTGGGGCATAATTTTTTGGATGTTTTCCAATGAGCCGTCAAAGTAGTCCCATATTTTTTCGATTGGTGCATCGATTTCAATTGATTTCGTCCACGTTTTCATAAAGCACCTCGTCTTTTTTTGGTCTACCTTATTAATTCCACACAGTTATCAAGTTCCCCTTCCTGAGCATAGCCACGAACGCTCCTACTAAATCATTTGCTGCGTAAACAATGGCAAGAGGGATGAACGCCACCCCGATTTTGCTTATGACTATTCGAAACGGATTTTCGTTCTTTTTATTTCCTTCCTTCGCTTGCATACATTCCCCCACCTAGAAACATACTATCAAAGCAAATTCAAGAAAAAGGGGATCGTTTATGAGCGAGAAGAATTTTCTTTGGCTTTTACAAGGGATGACCATTGGCAGTTTACCGTTTGTGCTTTTTCGAAAGCAGCCGATAAAAGATTGGCTAATCGTCTTCTTCTTAGTTGGGATCGTTTCAGGCAACATTGATAAATGGCTAACAAGAAAGGGTATCTTACAATACCCAGTCAGAACGTTTCCAAGGTTTTTACAGACTTCCTTCTTATTTGACTATCTTCTTTGTCCGCTTTTAAATGTTCTCTATAACCAGATCACCTTTAAAGATAAGCCAAAACTTGCACTATTGAAATTATTCTTGTTTATTACACCTATGACTGTGTTTGAACTTTTCTTAGAAAAGAATACGAACTTAATCAAATGGAAGAAAGGATGGACCTTTTATCATACGTACATCTCGACTTTCACAAAATACTTCAGTGTTCGCCTCCTAATGGGATTAATAAGAAACATAAGTAGGTCACAAGAACAGAATCACCGCTACCAAACAGACTAATTCCCTTTGTGGTAAGGTCTGTTTTTTTTACAGCTAACCTCCTAGGCATGCTAGTACAAAACCTTTACATTTTTTCAATCATATTAGCGAACCCTAACGGTATTACAACAGGAAAGGGATTTGAACATGAGGCATATCCTTCTATCTACATTTCTCATTTGGTTAAATTACCGTAAGCGAACGTGGACGCTTCTTCCGCACTTTTTTCAGGCATTGATTTACATCGCTTTTATAAATTCCTCTTACTATTATTTTTTTAAGAACCGTATTCTTTGGGAGCTGCAATCGACCTGCTTGAGCTTAAAGGCGTTACGCGTTATCCATATTTTTATCATTACGCCTTTAATTTTCTTACTCTGCATGGTGAACTTTCCGAAAGAGAATGTTCGGAAACAAATGAAGCATATTGTGAAATGGGCATGCATGTGTGCTTCTTTCGAATTCATCGGGCTAAAATCAAATATGATTTACTTTAAGCATAAATGGAACATTCTTTGGTCATGGCTCATCTATATTTTGCTTTTCTCGTATGGATATGCTTACCCGAAGAAACCGGCTCTCGTTTGGGGACTATCGATGCCGACACTACTATTTTTCTTAATAAGATTTAAAGCTCCATTCAGAAGAGTCATGTTATTCGGGCCGATATTATTTTTAGTAAATAGGTTCAACATCTTCCGCACTCTTACCTAAGTATGGAAAAGAAAGGAGAAACATCAATGAAATCGAAACACCATGCTCCGTTAACATCAGCAGAAATTTCAAGTTTATGGACTTCATTTATTGGTGACAGCATGTCCATTTGCGTTCTTAGCTACTTTTACGAAAAAGTCGAAGATCCTGAGATTAAAAATTTGCTCAAATTTGCTCTTAAGCTTTCTAATGAACACGTCTCTGTCATTGATAAAATCTACCAACAGGAAGGGTTGCCCACTCCTAAAGGTTTTTCTAACAAAGAAGATGTCAACGTAAATGCACCAAGGCTCTTTAACGATACTCTCTACCTTTATTATTTGAAGAACATGACAAAAGCTGGATTAACGACGTATGCAATCATTTTACCTAATATGTCGAGGCTTGATATTCGTGAGTTCTTTTCAAGTTGTCTCGCTTCCTCAACAGAGCTTTATAACGAGGTGACAGATCTTTTACTTAAAAAGGGCTTAGAAATAAGAGCTCCACAAATTCCTTACCATAAAGAAATTACATTTGTAGAAAAGCAAAGCTTTTTAGCAGGATGGCTCGGAGAACAGAGGCCGCTGACTGGAACAGAGATTATGTATTTACATGCGAATATCCAAACGAATAACATTGGTCAAGCTATCGCTTTAGGATTTGCTCAAGTGGCTCAAGATCAAGAGGTAAAAGCCTATATGAAAAGAGGATCTGACATTGCTAAAAAGCATATTGAACTATTCTCAAAACAGTTATTAGACCACAATCTTCCTGCCCCAATG
Organism: Halalkalibacter krulwichiae; assembly: GCF_002109385.1. NCBI lineage: Bacteria > Bacillati > Bacillota > Bacilli > Caryophanales > Bacillaceae > Halalkalibacter > Halalkalibacter krulwichiae. The sequence continues at coordinate 4,346,028 of NZ_CP020814.1, forward strand.
TCATCACACTTTGAAGTACTACCAGAGAAGATCCCTCCTTTTTCCGATAAACTAATGATGTATCATACAGGCTTAATGAGTTCTGCGGGCATGGGCAATTACGGGATTTCGATGTCACTCAGCCAACGACGGGACCTCGTCACAAATTACGCTAGGCTCGTTGCTGAGGTCGGAACATATGCAGATGACGGCTTATCCCTCATGATTAAACATGCGTGGTTAGAGAGACCGCCTCATGCATAGTTTTCATAATCACTGGTCTCCCTTCATCTTTATTGTTTGATACGACGAGAAGAGCCGCTCAGATCTCATTGTCTGAAAGCGGCTTTTTCAATTTATTCAATTAAACGACTTGATTTTGCTTTATCTGAGGTCGCTTGAATACGTTTGTCAAAGAGTGGCTTTAACAAAACACCGATGGCAATCGCTAGAAGCCAGAAGCAAACAAGCACCGCTATATTACGCCAAACAAGGATAGGGATGACGCCCCAACCGCTTCACGCAATAAATTAATTGCATAAGAAAATGGCATAAACGGATGAATCGCTTGGAAAAAGGGCGGGATTACTTCAACCGGGAACGTCCCTCCGCCACTAGATAATTGGAGAACGAGGAGGACGATCGCCAACGCTTTTCCAATGTTCCCTAAAATCGACGCGCACGTGTAAACAATCGTCATAAATATAATCGCGATCAAGACGGAAAACAAAATGAGCAACAGTGGATGAGCCGCATAGATTCCTAACAGCGTTAAATTACCGATGCTCACAATGAGCCCTTGAAGAACACCGACAATTAGAAAGAGAATCATTCGTCCAAAGTAGATCTGACGCAATGTGAACGGCTCGCGTCGGTCAGCTCCATGCAGGTTCGTGCTCACTAAATTTGATAGTAAGAGAGCACCGACCCAAAGACTTAGCGTTGTGTAAAACGGTACATTCGCTGATCCATAGTTTGGAATCGGAAACAGTTGCTCTTCACTTAAAAGAACAGGGCTTGCAAAGAAGTCACTTTCCTGATCAAGATCATTTCGGAGCATAGAAATGATTTCATTGATGCGGTTATCATCTTCCATTTGGTGGATACGCCGAGCTGCCTCACCGATATTCACTTCTATTTCTGGCAGATGCTGACGTCCAAAATTGGCGAGCTCGTGGATCGATTGTTGAATGTTAGGGACGTTCTCTTTTAAAAGAGATGCTATATGAAGATACGTTTGTTCGGCTTCTGGCAGATCTTCACGAATAAATGCTGTCACTCGCTTCACCTGTTCTTCAATAACAGGGAGGTCTTGTTTGACAAACTGCCCTAACGCTTCAATAACAACGATCACTGTTGGAAGATCTTCTTGAACACGATCAATCAATTCATTTAACCTTGTTTCAATTTCTGGCAAACGTTCGATCAACTCTGCAATCGTTTCTTCTCCCGTTGCCGTGATCGACTCTGCATGACTAAGCACCTCCTCAAGTGAGTCAAGCTTCGAATAGGCTTCATCAAACGATTGTTGCTTTAACGCTGAGTGCACACCGTTAATCGCACGTTCAAGCTCTGCAGGCCCATCGCCCTTTAGAAGGGAATAGAGTTCATTTGTTGCTCTCTCAACTTGTTCAGCATTTTGTCTGGCCACTTCTACTCGTTCAGGATTTGAAAGATCCACTTGAGGTACCTGTTCCTTCATGCGTTCGAGGCCATCCTTTGTTCCAGTTAACCGCTCGATCATTGGTAACAAACTTTCCTCTCCTGATACCTCATATAAACGACTGTACATCTCAATGGCACTTTCAAGCATTTCAAGATGCGCTGTTAGCTGGTGATCGATGCTCTCGATCACGTCTTCTACTTGCTCGAGCGATTGCTCATCTTCTACCATCGCAAGAGCATGATTGACCGCTGCAGCAGTCTGATTCATAAAAAGAAGCTGCTGCGCAAGCGTATCAATTATCGGATCGGCCGCCAATTGCGTCTCCTCGATGAACACATCTAACGCCTCAACATAAGCTTGAGTAGACTCAACTCGCTTCCAAGCAACAGACAAACTATCTTGAGCTGATTTAATAGACAATTGAGCCTGTTGTGTTGCTTCTAATGAGCGTTGAAGTTGCTCTTTCACTTCAGCAAAACGATCATTGATCTTATCTAATTCTTCTACCGCAAGCTCGATTTCTGGAATCGCATCTTCCAATTGCAAGATTCCATCACCGAGTTTATAAAGTTCAGGAAATAATTTCTCTATCCGTAAAATTTGTTCCGCCCCTTCATGAATTTGTGGAAGATGACCCTCGATAGCAAGGAGACGGTCAACCTGCTCTTCCACTTGATCCCAGTTTTCATCAAGCGTAATCAACCAGTCAGCAAACTCATTCACTTCTGGGAACCTTTTTTCCAGCTCATAGATTGCTAGCTTTATTTTGCGAAATGTAGGGAGTTCTTCTTCAAGGCGAATTCCAAGCTTATCAAACTCGTGAAACAACACCTGTGACGTTTCTGCAATAAATTGAGCGTTAATCTCTTTCACAATCGTTGACGCTCCTGTAGACGTCATTTTCGGAGCGATTGCATTAACCTTTTCGTTCACTTGATAAAACACTTCAGCCTGCACCGGATCACCTGTGATTACTTGTGCCAAATGCCGAGAGAAGTGCTGATCAATATAAAGCCCAGCATAATAATCACCATAGCGAACCCCTTTTTCGGCTTGCTCCCTTGACACAAAGACCCATCCTAAATTTTCATTTCCAGCTAAGCTACGGATGAGCTCTTCACCAATATTGACATACTCTCCTTCTATTTCTGTTCCTTCGTCTTCATTGACAACAGCCACTTGAATTCCTTGAGTATTGCTATACGGGTCCCAAGCGGCGCTTAAATTAAACCAAGCGTATAACGAAGGCAAGATCGCTAACCCAATTAACAAAAGCCCAACAAGTGGTACTCGCTTTATATTACGCAGGTCCTGCAGAAAAATCGCCCAAACATTTCTCATGATCGTCCTCCCATATCTTTGATGCCTATTTGAATTAGACAACTGACCAAAATAGTTCATTGGTCATTTTTTTGTAAAAAGAAAAGCTAGCTTACGACTTGGTCTGCTTAGCTAACCCTTCGATAAAGTATTGATTAATCAGACTTGCTACTTGTTGTTTCGGTAGAGGAGCGTGACGATCTTTCCAATCATTGACGAGGTTGATATACATTTTGAACATGAGAAAAGCGGTCACTTTCGGTTCACATTGACGCAATTCTCCCCGTTCGATTGCCTTTACTATATGAACTTCAATAAAATGACAAATTTCATCTTCTAATGATTGAAGTGCGTCAACGACTACAGGGGTTCCAATCTCTTTCACTTCTTGAGAAAGCTTGATTGTTAGTTCATGCTGTTCTTGGAATTCAACTATGCCATTTAACGCGGCATTAAAATTTGAGACAAACGAATTACCCGGAACGATTGCTTTACTCGCTACATCATTCATTTCTATTGAGATATCATTGATGATTTCCTTCAGTAACTCTTCCTTTGTTGCAAAATACGTATAGATCGTTCCTTTGCCTACTTTAGCAATTTTAGATACCTGATCCATCGTTGTTGCCTTATATCCAAACAAAGCAAATGACTTCGTGGCAGCCTCAATAATGCTCTTTTTCTTCACGCTTTCCATTTCTCTTCCCTCCACTGACCAAAATACTATTTTAGTCAATCCGTTCTACTATTAGCAGGATACCACAGGAATGGTAAGGACCACAACTATTTGGTAGGATTGAACGTTTTTCTTCTATAATTTCATCGTTTAGGTAGAGGAAGCTCAATGAAAAAGGTTGTCCCCTGTTGGGTAGAGCTCACGTCAATCTTGCCTTTATGAAGTTCGATTAATTGCTTCGTTATGGCTAGTCCTATTCCACTTCCTCCACTATTCGAATTCCGTGACTTATCTGCCCTATAAAATCGATTCCATATATATGGAAGATCTTCTGGTGGAATCCCTTCGCCAGTATCAGACACTGCAATCGTGACCGTCTTTTGTTTTTGTTCTATTTGTATTTCAATTGCACCCTTTTCTTCCGTATGTCTAACGGCATTTGATAATAGATTTATAAGTGACCGGGCGATTTTTTCTACATCAATCTCAGTCCAAATTTCAGGCTGATTTGCGTTGACTTCAACGGTAATCATTTTTTGATCAAGCTCGACCCGTACTCTATCTGTAAGGTTTGAAATAAATTCGACGAGTTCAGTTTCTTCTAGTTGCAAAGGAATTTTGCCTTCTTCTAATTTCATCAGTTCGAATAAGTCGCGAACGAGCCCTTCCATCCTGACTGCCTCTTGATGAATGATTTCCGCTTGGCTTTGAACTGTTGTTTGGTCTAACGGTTGATCTTTCAACAAGGCGGCATATGCCTTAATATATGTTAACGGGGTTCTTAAATCATGGGACACATTCGTTAAAAACTGTTGCTGCGTATCACGATACTGTTTTAATTGTATGGCCATAGACGAGATATGCTCGGTTAAGCCCGCTAATTCATCATTTCCTTTCGTATCTAAGCGAACGTCAAAATCGCCCTTAGCAATTTTCCTAGTTTCTTTTGCGGCAGCCCTGAGCGGCCTTGTAATTTTTCTTGAGAAAAAGAATGCTAGCATCCCTGCTAACAGCAACGTCAACAGCGCTGTTACTAACGTTAACATCATCATTCTTGAACTGGCTTCTTCAAAGCTCCCTGTATCTTGGTCAATAAATAAATACCCTAATAGCTCTTGTTGTTGATAGAAAGGCTCAAATGACCATATATGAGGAATGTGTCCTGCTATTGTCTCAATGTACTCACTCTTTTCCGTTGTCTCCCTCAACCAATCTCGGTAACTTTCAAGCTGCCTATCTTCTACTTGTTGACTTTGAAGCAACACATTCAAGTTTGGATCAAATATAACAAAAGCATTTTCCTCTCTTTGACGTTCCATTAATACAATATGAAGAAATGTTTCTTCTGCCAAGTGAGATTCAATAGCTTCGCGATGACCTTCGAGACGCGATTCAATGTCGAGTTGGAGTTGTTCCTTGTAAAAATTCTTTGACAATGTATAAAACGACGTACTCATAAGGATGATGACAAAAGTCGTAGCTGCAAAAACGGTCAGTGCCAGTTTCGTAGAAATCTTCATTTGCTTTCTTCTTCCGGCTGAGAGATTTTATAGCCAACTCCCCATACCGTTTCGACAATAGCTTCAGTAATTCCAACTTTCTTCAGCTTGTCTCGGATGTTTTTAATATGAGTATCAATCGTCCGATCCTCCCGTTCACCTAAACGATCCCATATTAGATTAAGAAGTTGTTCTCTTGTAAAAACCCTCCCTGCATGTAAAAACATGCGCGTAAACAGTTGAAACTCTGACTTCGTAAAAGCAATTTCCGCCCCATGATAGGTAACCCTGTTTTGTTCTTCATGCACTCTTAAGCCGTACATCGTCTTTTTGCTCATCGTTGTCCGCCGTAAGACGGCCTGCACCCTGGCCACAAGCTCTTTCGGTTCAAATGGCTTTGTCACATAATCATACGCTCCTAGATTTAACCCTTCTACGATTTGGTCAGTCTCACCAATAGCCGAGAGGATGATAGTCGGGATGATCAGCGCGGTTTGATTCACTCGCTTCAACACTTGAAAACCATTTGTCCCTGGCATCATAAGATCGAGGAGCATCAAATCAAAGCTGTTCCTCTCTAACATTTCAAGTGCCTCTTCACCTGAACTAGCCGTTTGAATTTGAATAGAATCAGACTGAATGCACGTTGTAAGCAAAGACTGCATTTGCCTTTCATCGTCGACTACTAAAATTTGATACATCCTTCCGCCCTTCCTCTCTACTCATTCATTTGCTTTTTGACCAAGCTCAGATATTGTTCTCCAAGTCTTCCCAAAATCATTTGTTTCCATAATGCTTTGATTGTATGAGCCTAGAGCAATTCTCTGATCATTGTCTGCGTCAATCGCAATATACGTAACATAGTCACCTTGAAGTTTGAAATTCAAACTTAACCATGTTTCTCCAAAATCAACACTAACAAACAAACCTTCTTGCTCTCCTATTAAATAAGCTAAAACATCCGCTGACTGAGCGTCAATTGTTTTTAACGCACTAGCGCTAAATTCTGATTCCGTTCGTTCCCATAATTGACCACCATTTTCAGACTGAAACAATCCATCTTCGGTTCCAGCCAATAATAAATCTGGCTGTTGTGGATGAGACGTTAATGAAAGGATCGATCCAACAGGACTTTGTAACCCTTCTGTCTTCACTTCGTTCCAATCATACCCGCCGTTTTCAGATCGATATAGCTTGGAATGGTAAGCATCAATGCCATAGATAATGTTTCTGTCACTTTGATTCACATGAAGAATATGAAAATCAACTTCTTCATAAAGCGCAATCGGCTCCCACGTTTCACCATGGTCCTTACTCAACATCACTCCAAGTGGATCCGCAAGCTTGGAGTCATGACTAGGATGCCCGCTTGAAATCATGACCTCTTCATCAATAATCGAAAAACCCATTAAATCATGTTGCTCACTTGCCCCACCAACATGTGTCCAACCGCCATCGGCAATGTTCACTAACCCATAATGAGTCGCTACAAACAGACTCTCATCATGATGCGAGTACTCCAACCCATGTATATGAGTAAAGGAATCGATCTCAGCCTTTCCACAAGCCGCGAGCGTGAAAATAACAAATAACAAGCAACAAATTCTTTTTCCCATCTGATTCTCTCCCTCAAAAGAAGGAGGTTGTCCAGTTTCAGACAGCCTCCTTCTTTTTTTTATTCTTCCTCAACCGGTGACAGTTCTTCTTCCGTCACCCACTTATGATTTTCCACTTCTTCTCCGGTAGTCGTAAGCACGAAATCAACCATATAGACAAATGTTCTTTCAACTGAATCAACCTCTGCAAGCGCTCCCTGCATACCAGCCATATGCTCAGCTTCAAGTACGACTTCATCGCCAACTTCTAATGGCTCTGCTCCAACATCAGCCAACTCCTCATGAATCACCCACTTATGATTTATCTCTCGGTCGCCACCTGTAGTTGGATCATAAGAAACCGCGTAGACATACGTATCGAAAGCTCCTACAATCGTAGCTTCAGCACCTTCCATTCCTGGCATATGCCCATCTGTTATGAGAGCTTTGCTTCCTACTTCATATGTTGGATTCTCTGCCACCGCTAACTCATCTGGTACTTCGCCTGAGCTAGAATGATCCATATGAGCATGTTCATCCGCATGCTCATCAACATGAACCTCTTCTTCTTCATTATGACCATTATGCTCGTTATCTTCTGGAGTTGAACAAGCTGCCATCACTCCAGCAAACGTAATAATCGCTAATGTCATCAACCATTTTTTCATTTATCCTCACCTCTTATGTTTTTATTTAATCTTAGTAGATAAATGTTGAGAAAGTATGGAGAAAAGAAAATTTCTACTTTTTTTATAAATTGCCCTACCTACATAAAAAGGATTGCCCCAGAAGGTAGACAAACTTACCTTATGTGACAATCCCTTTCAAGTTGGCAGTCAAAGCCGCAACTAATTACACTACTTTTTCAAATGGATACTTCTCTTCAATCATTTCTATAAACGGCTCAACAAATTGTGGATCGAACTGCTGACCCGAGCATTTCCGCAGTTCTTGAATCGCTTCTTCATAAGATTTAGTTGCTTGATAAGGCCTTTCCGTTGTCATCGCATCAAAAGAGTCGATAATGCAAAGAATTCGTGCAAGCTTTGGAATCGATTCACCTTGCAATCCATGCGGATACCCTTTGCCATCATAGCGCTCGTGATGCAACTCGACTAATGGCACAAGCTCACTCAACGCTTTGTTTGTTGAAATGATGTCCTTGCCCCAAGTAACATGCTTTTTCATGATCTCCCACTCGTCAGGATCCAGCTTACCCTTCTTATTAAGAATATCGCGTGAGATTTCTATTTTGCCAATATCATGGATAAGTGCCCCTAAAATTAGCACTTTGCCCTCACGTTCACTCAGCCTAAGTTTCTGTGCAAAATTAACCGCATACCGAAAGACACGCTTGCTATGCTTGTATGTATACACATCCTTTGACAAGAAAATGCGAACTTGTTGCTCAAGCAGTTCAATGTTCTTTTCTTCATTCAGACTCTTCTGATAGACATCATTCTCATCATAAAGATGCACATTGTTCTTTCCTTGCGCCTTCGCATGGTACAACGCTTGGTCAGCCCGATCAAGCAATTCTGATGTGTCGTAGCGCTCCCCTTCATGTGTAACAATGCCACCCGAGAAGGATAAACAACCATGAGGAAGCACTTCAACCCCTTTAAAATAACTATCATTAATCTTTTTTCGTAAGCCGTTTAAAAACTGATATGCCTCAAACGCATCCTTTTCCGGCATCAAGATCACAAATTCCTCTCCACCGTACCTCGCATACGTATAATTATATGGGCTGCATCCTTCCTTTAACAGCCGGCCGAAATGTTTCAGCAACTCATCTCCTTGAAGATGGCCATGGCAATCATTGTATTTTTTGAAATCATCAATATCAATCATTGCGAGACTCAAGCGTTTCATTTCCTGTGTCTTCATAATCGTCTCAAAAGTCTCTTTGAAATACCCGTGATTATAAAGCCCGGTTAAATCATCACGATTCGCCTTTTTAGAAGCCTCTTCATACAATTTAAAATGCTGCTTAAACGCAAGCGATAGCATCAATATGACAGCCGTAAACAAAATGAGCCCAATAATCGGCTGATGCAGGAGAAGAATCCCTAAGATAAGGGAAAGGATTAAAATGCTAAAGTAACTAAAAATCGACTCCTTCAAGAATACTTTGACAATTTGAAGCAATGGATCATTACTAATAAACCAAAAGAACATTCCAATCACAAATATATTTAACAACATATAAACGATCATAGCTAACACATAAGAATGCATGTACGGAAAGCCAACTGCCCCTACTTCTCCACCAGTTGCTATATAAACATAATACCCAGCAATAATCATTAACGTAAAAGAAGAGAAGTTAAAGAGATGCTTCCACCAAGCTGTTTTGACTTGATAGATCGCAACAATTACACTGCTCATTAATAGCAGTGTTAATGAAAAATTCAAACCAAAAATAAAAATGGATACTAAATAAATTGTTGAATCCATTGCAAGAGCATTTCCTTTTGGAGGGATCAAAATAGTAAAATGTTTACACAATACATTCACGATTGTTAACGACAAAATTATAGTCCATTCATAGGACGAATAGGTAAGTTGAAAGTCTCCTAGTAAAAGAAATAAACTACATCCTAGCATCGAGATAATCAGAACATATATATTTGAACTTTTATTAAATACTCCATGATTGTTCATTATTTCTCACTCTCTACAATAGATTAAAGAAGCCGGGACAACAGAGTTTTATTAACGAAAAATCCGAACGTGATAGGTGCATAGCATTCACTCCGAAAATATACTTCGCTAAGATTGTCACCGTTCGTTTTTTTAATAAAACACTTTAGTTATGTCCCAGCCTCTCTGAGTACTTACACTAGATGATAGCCTGATGTAAATGCAACAACAAGAGATGCAATTATCGCTAGATTGATTAATAGGTTTTTCTTATTCAAAGTCGTCACCTCCTTTGCTAGGCTGCTTTTGTAGTCGCTTGCCTTCTTTTGTGTCGCAACATAAGGTGTTGAATAAAAATAAAGATACCAATGTTCATAATAATATCGCCAATACTAATGACTTGGCTCTTAGGATAAGGGCTTGTGATTGGAATAACATCGCCTAGAAATCCTAATTTAGTAGATTCTGTCAGCATCATGTGTTTGCCGTATAAGCCTTCTTTTAGTATGTCTGCATAAATGGGATCAAGAGCGATTACAGTTGCCTCATAGGAGACTGGCATTCTCCCTCCATTTAAAGCCATGACTATAAAGTTTAGAAAGACACCAATTAATAAGAGAGTAAAGCCTTTGTTTTCGCGGTTCATCCATAAGAAACACATTCCTATGATGTAGATGAGGATAAATAAAAAGCCACTAAACTGCTCCAGAATAGCGACTCGGTCTTGAAAGAAAAAGACAAACAGTTGGATGCCTAGTAAAATAGGAAACACCCAGCCAAATTTCAAGCTGAGATCTGCTAAGCCTTTTAACGTTCCGCCCCTGATAAACCCGATGATAAGCGACAATAGAATTCCATCAAATACCATGTTAGCACCTGTCTAATAGTAGATTTTGCTTTCTATTAAAATGGTTATATCTTCTAATAGTAAGATTATTTTACCAGTAAAATAGTCAGACTTCAACGAATTTTATCGCAACTTAACTATTTACTGGTACTACAGTAGTTTACTAGATTCACCTCCCCCAATGGTGTTCTATATTGTTATTTTTGACCTAAAAAGAGAACAGAGGCTAAACAGCTCCTGTTCTCACTTTTTCATATGTTGCTTTATTACAAATAATATAAAGTTCTGCTTCTACGGGAATCTCCTCATTTAAACGACGATTAATGTCGAGTAAATGACGGTCAGCTATTAATGTTGCTCCTTGCATCAGCAGGTCCAAAAAGGCATCATTGTAAGTAGTCCAGCTTGGATGTTTCGAAATCTTATAAAGATCTTCACCGTGCTGACGACTAATAAGCTGGGAATAGACTTGGCTCACCCCTTTATATAGGGCAGACCGTACCGCAAGGCGAGAAATCGTCTCTTGTGACAAAATAAATTCATCGACTTTCACATGTGAGAAATTCGCTATGTTCTTTTCCGTCATCACTTCGGCGGTTGTATGGACATCTGGCGCTAGTCGTTCTACCGTGATGGAGACGAGTAAGGTTTTGGCATCTTTTAGTGATGGATCTTGGATATTGTCATCAGAAAAGATAATGACTGCACTTGCTTCCTCGATGTTTGCTTTTAAATATGGTTCTTCTGACGTGGGGTCACCTTGGACAAAGTGCAAGCGTGTATCCGAGATATCAATCGGTGCTTTTTGTAAGGAATCAATAACCACTACTTCTATCTCAGGATCAGAGTCTAGAATTTCTTTAATGGCTGATTCTGACTTTTTCCCCCAACCTATCATAACAATATGACGGTCTTTCATATAGCTCAACTTCCCTTCCTCTCTCATTTTCCGAAACAATGTGAACGAATCAACGATTTTTCCAATCACGACCCCAAGTAAGCCAATTCCAATTAAAAACATAAAGACAGCAAAGAATTTACCAGGCAGTGTAACAGGTGAATAATCTCCATATCCTACTGTTGTAAAGGTCGTCATCACAAAATAAAACGTGTTTAATAGATTTTCAAACGTCTGTGGCTCAAGCGCATACATGACGACAGTGCTTAGCACAATAAAGATCGCCGTTGTCATAAAGAGCGTCATGTTTCTCATTTTTATTAAGCCTAAGCTTATTTTTAGAAAGAAATGCATACTGTGGACTCCTCCATTCGATTCACTTACGCTCATTATGGTCGCGTACTGCACATAAAAATCAGCGCGTGCACTACACATGCACGCGCTACTCAAGTTACTTCGTCGTATAGGCGACAAACATTGAGAGGTTGCCGGTAATGTGCTCACCGACTCGGAAGAACAAACCGCTTGGTTCGCCGTTAATGACGTGGGAGCCGATCAACAGCTTTCCCGTATATGGTCCGTCCCACGTATCAACCGTTTGATCAGGCATCGGAAAGTATTGCTGGAAGACGACGGGTTGATCTTGATAATAATCGACATCTTCATCTAACACCGTGCCTCCTGAAACAATTTGTATGCCTCCTCCTTCGCGGCCAAGCACTGGCTTTTTCACATAGGAATCGAGTCCATGCGCTGTTTCATAGGTTGGCAAGAAGTACTTGTCAATCACCGCTTGCTCTTGGCGTGTGAACCACTGTTCTTTTTTTTCCGTAATTAAAGCAAGTATCGCTTTAGACTGCATGAACAGAGCAGAGGGCGGGTTAATGATTTTCACTTTTTCATTCAAGACGTGAACAATGAATCTTTCGCCGATTAATTCGCCTGTTGCGCTTTTTTCTTCCAAAAAGAATTCAAGCGGATATAGTCGATACAAAAAGTCAATGCGCTCCCCTTCAGGAGTTCGAACGTCCTCTTCCTCAACAACAATATCAGCGAGCGGTATGTATTTCGCCTGCTGCGGATACAAGCTCATCAAGTACTGAACCGTTTGCTTATCTTCATCATGCCAGTCAGCGCATGTGAAATAAAGTGTGTCCGTACTGCCAATTTGATAGTCTTTGATGATTTGATTCCAAGCATTCTTAATATTACCGGCCATTTTCTCATTCGGGTTGGTACTGTGATGTTCTTCGCAAAGCACTTGCTGGGCAACGGCTGCTTCGACTAGCCCAACCGGCGTGTCCGTGTTGCCTTCAATCACTTTTAACCCATTGGCCGATGCGATGAAGTCATAGCGACAGAAATAAGAAAAAGCAGTCCTGTTTTCTGCTAAAAGCAAATCCCATAGAAAGACGGAAATTCCTGTTTTATGAATAACAGAGCGGTCTTTCATCGCTTCTTGATACGCTTTAGCAAAAATATCGTTCACAGCTCTTGATGCATTTTCCACTTCGCGTGCAAGCGAAGCTGGTACAACAAGGAGTGAGTCGCTCATGTATTGGTTGTCTTCATAATTTTCATAGAGCGTTGCCCAAGTAAAGCCCTTCTCCGCTACTTTACGCTCAAGTTCAAGCCACCTCTTTTCATAAGCATTAGGCTCAAATGGTTCCGTTAATGATTTGTATGGGAGCATGTATACAACCTCCTCTTAATAGCTGATTGTTGCTGCAACGATCATTCCGACTAAGACAGAGATTCCCCTAAGAAAAGGCCGACTGCAACGTTTCCTTTTTCAACTTCTTTCGCCAAGCTTGTGTTACGTGTGAATACATATTCAACGACCAGGTGAAGCACCACTTGAACAATAATCGCAATAAAAGCCCAAATCGCCAGGTCAACTAGGTTAATGGAATGACGAATCGCTGATTGCAAGACGACAACAAGTCCAGCCATTTTCCCGAGTAGCTTTAATGAAACGGCCACATTGCCATTACGAATTTGCTCACGTTCTGAGTACGGCGTTAGCAGCTTAAAAAGGTACGTTCCGATTAAAAACAAAACAAGAGAAACCGCTAAATAAATAATAAAATGATCAAAGGTTTGTAAATAAAACGTTAAATCCATTCATTCGCTCCTTTCACCCCACAAGGGAGGAAGTAAGATAGGTTGTCAGTAATTTGTGCACCGGCACGAATGCCGAACGCACTTGGCTTTTCATTGATAATGAAACTCCCGATTAGTAAGTGTGCAGTCGTTCTTCCTTTTTCAGTTTGAATCGTTGCTTGTGGCAAATCGACATATTGTTGATACACTTTCACATACTCATCGTACGTTTTTTCAGGTTGACTAGCGAGCACCTTCCCTTTTTGTCTTACTTCAACGGTGTCTCCTTCACGGCCAAATGCAGGCTTTGAGACGTAACGCTCTCCCGTTTCAATAAAAGGTTCTTCATCTAAATAAGTCGGTAAAAAATATCGACCGATGCTGTCATGTTCCCGATCGCTAAACAACGGATGGCGACGTTCATGCATGCCCCAAATCGCTGCCATTACAACTTTTGATTGCATTAAAAAGGCCGATGCAGGGTTTAACATTCCAACTTTACGCTCTCTGACTAATTGCATAAATTCAATTCCAATTGGAAATTCATCAGCAGATACGTCTTCTAGCAAAGCTTCCAACGGATATGTATGCCGGTAGAGAATGTCAATTTTATTTCCTGCGCAATCATATACACCTTCTCCGGCGAAAATGTGAATGTCTTTTAGCGGGACGAAACTTGCTCCCTTAACTTGAGCGACGTTCATTAAATACATCATCGTTTCCCGGTCTTCGATGTCCTCTTCATGAGCTGTAAATACAACGTTTGGATGGCCCTTCAATCCAATTGCTTGTGCACAATGAAAGATACTGTTCCGGAGTGCCTTCGCTAATTGTTCTTCGGCCCCCTCATTCGGATTGGCAAGATGAAATTCTTGACAAACAAGGCCGTTCACCTCAAACAATTCACGAATAAACGTCGGTGTGTCTGAGTTGAACTCAATTAGCTTCAGCCCCCTATTTGTTTGAACAAAATCAAAACGGCCAATAACTGTTTCATATGGGAGCATTACCATCTTAAGATACGGCACTGCCTTTTTCGGAAAGCCAAGATCAAGCAACGTTTCATCTGGTGCATTTCGAATGATCTGCGTCCCTTTTTTGAAAATGGCGTAGACCTCTTCTGTTGCCTTCCTGATCGCATCAACTTCCTGCTGTTTGAGCAAGTAGCAGTCATATAACGCATACTCGCTACCATACAGCCGGTCCCAAAACGAAGGAATCTTCGCATAAAATGCGTTGCGCTTATCCACCAAAGCTTCCTCCGCCTCCCATTCCTGAACGCGGATTCGTTGCTCGCCCTGGTTGCTGATTTTGATTCAGGTTCGGCTGATTTACGTTTTGGTCCGTTCTTGGCGTTGTCGCCGGCTCTCTCACACGTGTGCCGCCACCACCGCCTCCCATTGCTCGTCCAGCCATAAACGCGGCAATCGTTGGGAACCAGCTACCGCCATAATAATAGTGGCCGTAGTTTTCATTGCCTTCCTGGACACATTGATAGCCTTCCGCTTCCTCATCCCACTTCCACGTATCGCAATCAGCTTCTTCAGGAGAAGGCGGTCCTGCATCCGGCTGTACATTCGGGTCAGGTTCAGTCGGCGTTTGAAAAAGCTCCTCCTGTGCCGCCGGCGAACAGGCCGTTAAACCCATTAGCGCTACACTCGAACTAAGCAAGCCCTTCAAGAGCTTATCCGTCTTTGGTTTTGTCATATCAACACCTCCTACTAACATTACGTTTCGTTTTACATATGGTTTCCATTTTATCAATTTTTCATTGATCTTTAAAAGAGGGAATCTTTCAAAAAATAATACTTGGTAATTATTTCTTCCTCTGTCTTTTTCCGATAAAATGAGAGTAATAGAAAGATCACAACTACTTGGAGGCTACATAATGACGTATCAGTTGAAGTTGCTTGCTAGTTTAAAAGATCCTACCTCAAAATTTTATCAGCTAAAAGTCGCTGAAATGATTGCCATTCCAATAAAAAAAATAGTTCTCGTCCTTTTGCTAGGTATGGTCATTGCATTGATCCGTGCCTTCATGGGCTTAGATACAGCACGATTATCACCTCTTATTTCAAATGTTGAAGCAAGTGAATTCGAGTTCATGAAGCTTTTGATCGCACTAGGTAGTTTACTAGAAGCCTTCTTCATTCCCTTGTTGTTTCTTACTTTCACGAGTTTCATTTATACGATTTTGTTTGATGAGGTTACATTTCGACACGCACTAATCGTTAGTACAGTCAGTCTGTTTATTTTTCAACTTGGCAAACTTGCCATGCTCCCAATCGAAATCTGGTTTGGACTTGATTCCACTTCTTCGCCGTTTGCATTCGGTCTCATCGCAAATGTGCTCGGCGCGAGTGATTTCTATATTGAGATTGGAAGTCACTTTTCGCTTTTTCTCTTTTGGAGCATCATCCTGCACATTTATGCATTCTCGCAAATAACAACGGAACGCAAATTTTTCATTGTCCTGATTAGTATTGCTGTTCATTTGCTTGTTATCGTCTTTTCAATTTTAAAAACATTTTTCAGCGTCTATATAACGTTGATCTAAAAACGGAGGTGAACGCTTTGCAAAGGTGGAAAGCATACATACTGCTCGCTAGCATTCTGCTATTTATTGGAATAAATATGTACTTGCTCCTGCATGAAGATAATGAAATCGCTCGTTTGCAAATTGTCGATGAGCTGCAGTCCCCTCGCCAAACCGACATCGTCGAAGCAATGCAAAAACGCGGCGTCATCACGGCAAGTAAGGAAGAGTTTGTTTACGTCGATGACCGCTTCGGTTCCGTTGGGTCGATTTATGTTGAGGAAGGCCAAGAGGTGCAGATTGGAGAAGCCCTCTTCCACTATGAGAATGTCGATATGCTTGCAGCTGCAGCTGAACTAGAAGCAAAAATTGAACAACTAGAGCTTCGGTCCTCACAGCTTGCCACTGAAATCAATGGTTTATCAGGTTTGAAGCAACCACTCTATCAAACAGAGGACGAAGAAGAGTCGCAACAGCACCAAGCGTTAATCGAGCAGCAAAATGCGCTCTATGATATTCAGATCACCGAGAAACAACATCAAATCGAACAAATTGAGCTCGAAAAAACAACCTATGAACAGTCTCTGACATCTTTACAAGAACAGCACGATCAGCTTGAGGTGATTAGTCCTGTAACCGGCATTGTCAAGGAAATCAACACGAATCGTAACGAGCCTTTTCTCACAATCGTCTCATCTCCTTTCATCGTAGGAAGCGAAGTAACCGAGGAAGAATCGCTTGAAATTTCAGAAGGACTTGACGTCCGAGTATTTGTACATGACAAAGAGCCAATAGACGGCATCCTCTCAGAGATTGCGCAGTTTCCAACGAAGGAACCTTCAATCGACACTGAGACGATGTATCCCTTTTACGTCGAACTAGACGCGGAATCGCCTGAATTAAAAATAGGGTACCATGTCGATCTTGACATCATTCAAACTGAAATTGAAGATGCCATCATTATCCCTCAAAACACATTGCTTCATACTGGTGATGAAACCTTTGTCGTAACAGCCAAAGACGGTCTCCTCGTTCCAAAAAGCATCACACTTGGCTTATCAACTGGAAAAAGCTATGAAGTTGTTGAAGGCCTTAATACGAATGATTTCATTGTCAGTTCCCGCGTTCCTATGACCTTGGCGAACCGTTTGTAACAAGGCTTAGATTAAGTGAAATTGAGCGATCTTCTCTAGCCGCCTTTCGAAAAAAAGAGCTGCTATTGCTAGCAGCGGAAGGGTTTTTAAAGTGAAAAAGCGGTTGCCTCATGTTCAGAGTGCAGCCGCTGTAATGTCCGTAATTTCAAATGGATACTCGTTTCTCCACATGTTCGTTCTATTTCACTACGAGAACAGCATTCAACAAAAAGACCTACCCAATATGGGTAGGTCTATCTATTATTGACGGAAGATCAAATTAATTACTTCTTTAAGTGACATGTCGCTATCGACTTCAAATGTCCCTGGACGTAATTCGTTGGCGAGGTCACGCTTTTCGACTTCATTGAAAAACTTCATCGCACTATCAATAATGTTGGCACGCACAAGTGCTTCACCAACATCAATGCTCGTCATCCCAGGAGACACTGTCAGCATCGTTTTGTAAATAACGACTTCTTTTACTTCTTCTTCTTCTTTTTCTTCTTCTTCTTTTTCTTCTTCATCAGCTTCAGGTTCTACAACAATTTCATCAATAATTGCTTGTTCTGCCGCAGCAAGCTGCTCCTGCCACTGTTCTTCCGTTTGGATCATATAGCCTTCTGCAGCTAGCTCAGTTATAAGGTCTTCTGTCGTCACAGCTACACTAGCCTCATTAGCTTGTCCTTCTTCTGTGCCAAAGAAGTATACCGCACCACACACCGTTGCGGCAACAATCAGGCCACCGGCAAAGCTGCGCAATGTATTAGCCTTCATTTGCTACCTGTCTCCTTTCGTTCTTTGCTTCAATATAAGGAGCAAGCATCAATCTAATTTCTGTCTCAGAAGCGGTCGTTTGAGCGGCAATTCCTTCATACGAATAGCCACGGCGATGTAAGTCAATCACTTGACGCAACACAGCACGCTGCTTCGTTGCTACACTTTTCACACCTGCTTCACGCGCTGTAATTTCATTATCGAGCGCAAGGTCATGCAGCTGCTTTTGCAACTCTTGCATCTCTTCCATCAGCGAAATGGACAACTGCTCCATTTCTTGCTTCTCTATCTCTTGAGTTTTCTTTGCTTTTACAAATGATAATACGAGTAATGCTACTGCGACACCGAACAAAATGGATAACGCCCATTCCATCATGTAGTGATCCTCCCTCACGCTAAAATCTATTATTCTTACATCCTTCTATTATACATACATTTTAACGATAATTCGATTTAAAACGAGAAAAAACCGTAATAATCCACGGTTTTTGACAAAAAAACAACTTATGTTGTGCATGCACTTGAGCCCCGTTGCGATTACAACGGGGCTCAGGCTCACTCTATTCTCCTCGTAACTCCGCCACCAAAATATACCTCTCTGGTGCAGACCCAATGAAATCAAATGGATAACAAGTCGACACTGTTAATGTCGCACGCGGCTTAGGTACAATGACGGTACGGTCATCCTCATCAACAATTCTCACCTTCCGTACCTTATACGTGAACTCGCCGGCACCTGTTCTTACAATGAGCAAGTCATTTTCACCGACCTCCCCAAGTCTGCGAAACACCGTGTCACGATGCCCGGACAAGACGGAATTGTCATTTTCACCCGGCAGCACACTGCCCGCAAAGTGACCGACTCCTTTTTCCAGTTCGTCTTCGTCTGTGCCATGGTAAATAGGCAACGTTGCTTCAAGCTTTGGAATGTAGAGTTCTCCCATTAAGTCGCCTTTTTCAGGCTGGAGGGGATACAAAGAGTCAGCAGGTCGATCTGTCTCGTCTTCGCTCTCCTCTTCCTCAACAAGATCATTCACTTCCACTGGTTCGACAACGGCACTTTCTGCTGTTTTAAACAAATAATAACCCTTTACAAATTTAAATGCATTCGTTGTTGAAAACCATAAGCCAAAACCAATGATTGCACTACAAATAAGTAGGAAAATCAGCTTTTTATGCCGCATGGTTTGATTTAAAACGACGGTAAAGAAGGAAACCACCAAATGCGATTGCGAGACCCGCTGCCGTATTTGTTACATAGTCAGAAGCAGTCTTAGGTAACTTTGCTCCTTTTTCCGTTTTCGTTACTGGCTTTTGATCTTGTTTTTCTTTCGCTTTTGTCACGACTTTCTCAACTTGTTTCAAATCTTTTCCTGTTTCTTGAATGATTTCAGGTCCAAACATGTCTGCTGTAAACAATATATCTGCCAAGAATTCGCCTTGTTTGTTATAAAACTCTATTAACAACCCATATCCATTTGTCGTAGTCATTGTCATCAACGTTTCTAATGAAACAGGCTTTTTCTCATCTTCTTTTACAAGATAATACTTCACGTCTAACTCAAATAGGTCGAGTAATTGTTTAAAAATACTAAGAAGCTCTGCAATTTGTTCAGCCGTTAAGTCTGCTGGATCTTCAAAGTCTTCAAACGCCATTAATCGATTCGCTAATTCTTCTAACTTTTCTAAGAAAGCAGGATTTTCGTAATCAAGGGAAGCAAAGTGTTCGAACAATCTTTCTAGTTCTTTATCTGTTAACCCAATCATGCTAAATAAATCATCTACTTCAGAAAAATCAATGTCAGATCCATATAAATAGTAATCTACAGACCACTCGAGGTCTTCAATAAATTCATAGTATTCTAGAGAATCGCCATTTTCCTCTAATAGAGCGAGCAACTCATCCATCGTTAATTCATAATCGTTTAAAAGCTGTTGCAAATTTTCATCGGTAATCGGAGTAAGATTATAAAAATAAAGGTCAAAATCTAAATCATCGTAAAACTTATACACATCTAAAATCGCTTGTCCTTCTTCAAGCTCGCCATATTCAATAAGCAAAGCTGTTGCTTCCTCTTTTGTTAAACCATGTTCTACTAAAAGCTTGTTTAAATTCTTCTCTGTTAAGACAGGACCTAAGAAGCTTTTCAGTTCCGTTACACTTTCAAAGTCTTTGATGGTAAGATCATAGAAATCCAAATGTTCTTCCATTTGTTGCTTAGACCAACCTATTTCTTTTAAATAGATTGCTAGTTCAGAAGAAGATGGTGCTGCATAGCTTGCAGCTGGAGCAAAAACAAAACCTAATACGACTAAGAACGACATGAATAAGCCTTTCACATAACATTCCTCCTGGAAATGAAGTAATAAAATCTAGCTTATTATATACTGAAAATTTGTAAAAAGATAGAAGATTTTTCTTGGAAGGAAGAGGACCGTGTATCCGTTGGGGGCGTTGACATTGCACGAATTTGAAACGCTATTTGCACTGTTTTTTTTCAAGTGCCTGACGTGGCTTTGACCTGATCGTCAGGCACAGCAATAAATACTAGTAGAAGATTATTGAACGGTTACTTGTGGGAAGGTAATCTCAATCGTCGTCCCTATGTCCACTTCACTCAATATTTCTAATTTCCCTTGGTGATTTTCGACAATTTGTTTGCTAATCATAAAGCCTAGCCCTGTACCGGTTTCTTTCGTTGTGAAAAAGGGGTTACCAATTTTTGAAAGCTGTTCTGGCGGGATCCCGACTCCTTGATCAACCACCTTTATGACAATCTCATTGCTTTCGTTCGTGGTCATTTGAAGCTTGACTTCTCCACCATTCGGCATAGCTTCAATCGCATTTTTTAAAAAGTTGATCAATGTTTGTTTGATCTGGTTTTCGTCTCCGAGGAGGGTGTATGATGAACCTTCTTCCACTTCCATGATGATTTCGATGTCGTATAAAGTCGCATGGGCCGAGGTCAAAGTCGCAATTTGCTTCGCAACCTTGGTTAAATCTACCTTTCGATCGGTCGTTCTTTGTGGTTTGGCTAGCAGCAACAATTCACTTAATATGACTTCAATGCGATTAATTTCTTTAATGATAATAGGGAAATAATAAGGTTCTTCGCTTAATTCATGTCTTAGTAGCTGTAGGAATCCGTTAATCGATGTCAGAGGGTTACGAATTTCATGAGCAATTCCTGCTGCAAACTGACCCGCTACTGTCAGCTTTTCAGAGTTAAGTAAGATTTCTTCCGTTTTTTTACGCGTCGTTACATCTCGAACCATTGCACTTAGAAACACCTCACCGTCGACTTTCCAACTACTCAAGGTGATTTCTACCGGAATCTCTGTACCATCTCGAGAAACAGCAGCAACTTCTATTGTTTTCTTCGCTGCTCCTAATTCCTGATATAGTTCTACTCCATTTATGTATTTGCTTTTTGAACAACTTTTGAAAATCAAGTTTGTATTTTGACCAACGGCTTCTTGGTTCGTATAGCCAAACAATCGTTCAGCTGCTTTATTCCAATTGATAATCGTCATCTTCTCATCGACGACAATAATGGCATCATTGGCTGACTCAAAGATCGCTCTTACCTTCTTTTCCGAATTCAGAAGGTTGACTTCAGCTAGATTTCTCTTATTAATATTGCGGAAAACGCTAATTGTTTCTATTTTTTCACCCTCTGAATAAATATCATTACATTTCGTTTCAATCCATATAAAAGAACCATCCTTTTTAATAAAACGAAACGTAAGTGAGCGGCTGAAGAATTGAGATAACAGACCAGATTCATTGATTTTCTTCATATCTTCAGGATGCACAAAATGTGAAAATGGTGTACCAACTAACTCCTCTGGATGGTAACCAAACATCGTGAAGGCATTTGGGGTTACATATTGAAAATGCAATTCAGGGGTTAACCGAACTATGACATCTAACGTATTCTCAACAAGAAAACGATAAGCTTGTTCTTTATTTGGACGGTCGATCTGAGTAAGATTATGTATTTGCAGGAGAATCGATGAAGGATTATTATCCTCATCATACACTAACGTACCATTGACTGAGCTTACAATGTCATAACCTGATTTATGAAAGAAGCATTTTTCGACTTGGTAGAAAGGTAGCTTGTCGCTCCACATTTGCTCTAAATAAGAGCGTTCCAATTCTTCATCATCTGGTCTACTTAGCTCGAAGTAACTTGTTAACAGTAACTCACCCTCAGAGTAGCCGACTAGCTCGCAAAAGGCTCTATTAACGTCTATCCATCTTCCTTCTAAATCAATGATTGCCATACCAACTGCTGCCAAATGAAAGGATTGACTTATCGCCTTTGGGTCAAAGGTTTTCATTTTCGCACCTCCAAAATCTATTTTTTCGTTTTGCGAAGGAATCATTCTACCTTTCTCAGCTTAATAGCTAGGATGGAGGTTTCGAATGGGAATCGGATGAACTTATTCCTCTCCTACATTTTTCAACCACTCTCGTAATTTTTCTTTTGGATAGTAGATTGTATGATTCAATTTAATATGAGGGATGTCTGGATACTCATTCAAAAGTTGCTTGGCATCTTCTTTTGATATCCCGATAAAAAGATGTACGTCCCTTTCTTTAATAAGTTGAGGATCGTCCTCAAAATCAAAAGCTTCTAGTATATTTTTGGCATTTGGATTTTGAAAATTTTTTAAACCGTCTCCAATGAAATAGCCTGCAGCTGCAATGGCAAGCGATAGAAAGATAAAGTCCAATATTTTCCCTCCTTTAGAAAGCGATTACGAGCTTTATCATCGAAAAATCTTGTCACCCCTTCATATTACCATATTCCCCCAAATTTAATAATGAAACATTTTACCCTAAAAAATTAGTACACTTTCTAAAAATTCTTATATATACAAAATGAAAGGAGGTGCTAAACATGCTAACGAATTCTCGCTTAGTCATTCAATTTGGAAATGGCGTTGATGATGATGGAAAAGACATCCTTATGACAAAAAGCTTCACAAACATTAAGACATCAGCAACAGATTCACAGCTTATTGCGGTTGTCACTGCCCTAACGCCTCTTCAAGAATGGGACTTGATCAAAGTTGATCGCACAAATATTCATAGTTTAGTTTAAGCCTACGAGGCAAAGGAAAGGAGGAAGGTAAATGAGCAAACGTCTAGAACTGATTTTTGAAAATGAGATGGGTGGAAACATTACATTGACCTTGGATAACCCGGTACATCCAGCTAATCCAGCGGCAGTCAGCGCAGCAATGGATGCCATCGTGATGCAGAATGCGTTTATTTCAACTGGCGGAGAAATCGTCGGCAAAAAATCAGCCCGCTTCGTTGACCGTACCGTCGAAGAAATCGAAATTTAAACGATATTATCGTGTGCCATAAGGTCAAAGTGAGACTTTATGGCGCACTCTTTTATGAAAGGAGGAAGGAAAATGGACATGTGGCTGCCACTTCTAAGTGAGTTTGGCTTTCCTGTCATCGTCACTCTCTACTTGCTTCACCGCGTCGAGAACAAGCTCGATCTGGTTAACCACTCGATCTTAAAACTGCCAGAAAGCATCCACCAACTTCAATACTTCCACTCAATTGATCCAAAGATTCGAGAGAACGTCGATGACAAGAGAAAAACCGTCTAAAGAGACGGTTTTTTGCTGTACTATTCAAACGTTGGTCGGAGTATGTTGCGAAACACCTTTAATTCCTATACCACTTTGAAAATTGCGTCATATTTTTGGCCTACATAATCAGGAGAATAATCGATAAAGTTGCTGTCACCGTTCGGATCGACTTTTTCTAATTGAAGAGTACCTTGGTCTACTAGATGCATAAGGTAGATCATTAATATCGGATAGAGCTTTGGCGTACCTTGGCTGTATGTTTCTCTAGAGAAACCACGCTCCTTTATTAGATGATCACATAACTGCTTCGCCGTATAGCCTTCTTGTAAATAGGTCAACAGTTCATTTTGGTGTGGGACGAGAGATTTTGCAATCGCTGGAACATGGCTGTCCGACAATAGGGTTTCTTGCTTTATTTCCTTTTTCTCTTCTTCAAAGTCTCCAAACAGGCTTAATTGTTCCATTGTTTTTGTCAGCTCCTACTCTTTCATGCTCCTTTTATTCTATCATTTTTTCATGGTCACCTGCATGCCTCAACCGAAAGAAGAAGCGCCCCAAAAGTTTAACCTTTTGAGGCACTTCACTATTTACACTCGAAACTTAGAAATCGATTGTTGCAAACCTTCTGCAAGTTCGGCTAATGAAGTCGACGCGGCGGTGATTTCTTCCATCGTCGCTAGCTGCTCTTGTGATGCTGCTGAACTCTCTTGACTTGAGACAACTGACATTTCTGCGACAGTTTTTATCGTTTCAATGGAATGGACAACATGATCGCTGACACTTGCCATTTCTTGAACCGATGCAGACACTTCTTGAACTTTGACAGTGACTGATTCAATCGCTTCTTTGATTTCAGCGAATGTGCTCGTAACATTGCTTGTTGTCTCAAGCCCTTCTTGCACACGCTCTGCACCGCCTTGCATTGATGTGATCACTGAGTTGGTTTCCGTTTGAATTTCCGTAATCATGTCATAGATTTGTGCTGCAGATTGCTTTGATTCCTCTGCAAGCTTTCTGACTTCATCTGCCACAACGGCAAAGCCTTTTCCATGCTCGCCTGCACGTGCCGCTTCAATCGCAGCGTTTAAGGCAAGAAGATTCGTTTGCTCAGCAATGCCGGTAATTAATTTGACGATGTTGCCAATTTCAACCGACTTTGCACCTAGTCTTTCAACCGATTGGGACGTTTCGGAAACAGCGTTTGAAATGCTCAGCATTTGTTCGTCAACACGTTCGATCGCTTCTGTACCGGATTGCGTTTGGGATACGGCTTCTTCAGAATATGCACTCATTTCTGCACTGTTTTGTGCAATTTGATGAATGCTTGCAGCCATTTGTTCGACTGCCGAGGATACATCATTTAAGCTGTTCAACTGCTGGTCCGACCCTTCAGCTGACTGCTGAGCTAAAGCGGCTAGCTGATCAGCTGCATGCGTACTTTGTTCAGCACTCGCTGATAATTGTTCCGAACTAGCCGATACTTGCTGCGTTGCTTCAACCGTTTCCGTTACTAATCGTTGTAAGCTATGTTGCATCGAGTTCACACCGTCAGCAAGCGTCGCAAACTCATCCTTTGTTTGAAGATGAAGATCTTCGCCACTCAAATTACCTTCAGCGACTTCTTGCAGTCTGCCATTTACTGTCTGAATTGTTTTCAACAAATACTTACTTAAAATCAACGTAATTGCTACAGCAAGCCCTGTTGCAAGAAAGCCTCCAATAAGCATCGTCATTCGGCTAACTTGATACATTTGTTCGTTTTGCTCGACCAACTCAGCCGCTAATCTTTCGTTAACAGCAATCAACTCCAATAAGTCTTCACGCGCCACACGGAATAAAGGAGCACCAATTGCTATTCCTTCTCGTACCCCCTCGATATTACCAGCTATAAACAATTCTCTATTTATCCGTACTCGTTCATCAAACAAAGCCCAGTTATCAGCAAAACGGGTAAGCGCTGCTGCTTCCTCGGTTTGTGTATTCGTTCCTTCATACAGTGTAAGCAGTTGTTGAATGCTTTCTAAATTTTCGATCGCCCTATCTGTTAAACTCACATCTTCGTATAAGAGACCAGTCGTCATTTGCACTCTCGTATTTTCAGCTAATTGCGCCATTTGAGCGACATAACCGGTAGGAATAAGCTGATCTTGATACAATTCAACACTATCCTCGTACAGCTCTGACATATTGTAGATCGCATAAAGTGTTAATCCAACAAAAATGACGATAATTGATAAAAAAGACAAAAGTAGTTTCGCCCTTAACTTCATTTAAAGCCCTCCACTGTCATATAGTCCTAGTACTTATGACAGTATACAGCAATGTCCAGTATGGAAATGTGATATATATCACGTTTCAACGATGCTTTCGTCCTTACAACTGCTTCAACTCTTCATTCAACTTTCGCGCTTCCTTTTTAAAGTAGAAGTAAAATCCAGTCCAAATCAATACATAAATAAGAATAAAGATGCCTACTCCTGCAAGTACGCTCATCAAATCGAACTGAATCCAACCAATTCCAAAAGATAATAGGAAGTATAAAAGAGTTACGATCATAAAGTGCACGAGCGTTTGCATCGACAGAGATAAGCTCCTTATCTCAAAAACAAGCGGTGTGACGGCAAAGAACCACCCGCAAAACATCAACCCTAGTGCATTTGTTACAAATACCGATCCTTCTACTTGATTCACATCACCAATCAAAACCACATTCATAACGGAAATGACCGCAAGAAAAGCTCCAAATAAAATACCGACAACACTTTGAAATACGAAACGTTTAATCATTCGTTTGTTTCCCTCCTATTCATTTTCAATGTTTCTTTAATCGCTTTTACATAATGTCTTGTTACATATTCCTTTTTCCCTGACTTGAAGAACACACAAAGCGTTCCATTAAAGGAAGGTTCAAAATGACTAAATTCTCTTAGGTTTGCTATCACAGATTTAGATAGTCGAACAAAACGGTTCGGCGCTAACAGCTGCTCAAGTTCATACAATTTCTCCTTTAATTTAAATTCACCCTTATCGGTCACAGCATATACCGCGTCCTTTTGCGTATAAAAAAAGTGAATATCTTGCGGTTTCAAAATATGCTGTCGCTCTCCTTCCCGGCCAATAAGAAATTCCGTTTCTTTTGCTTTCATAAAATTAAGAATCTCATTGACAGTGTCATCAATTTCTTTGCAGTGAATCGTCATTCTCGTTTGCTCATAATTCTGATCAATATCAAGTGTTACTTTCATTCCGCACCTCCTGCTCTTCCCTTATTGCTTTCTCCACTTTACATTTTTTCCCTTTAGGAGAATGAAAGAATTAGATCCCTCCTTCAATCGTTCTCTTGATACTTTTAGTCTATTTCAATGAATCTAATTCGTCGCTCTACTTTCTCCATCATGCATACATATCAAGGTGACTTGCCGTCTACGGTAACTGACATGCAAAAAGCTTTAACACCTTTGACCAATCATTGAGGAAAGGCGTCATGAAGGCAACCGCTTGAACTAACACTGATCATCATGTACACTTGACTATGGCAGTTGTGGGTGGATAAAACAAACAAAATTGAAAAAGGCAAACTATTCGAAAGGGTAGGACGCAAAGCCTAGGGACTAAGGTTTTGGAGGAACAATTCAAAATGATGTCAGCCTGGTTACCAACATAAATAGAACGTCTATTTAGGCCGTCCCTATTTTCTTTGGGATGGCTTACTTTGTCTGTTTTAGTCGCAAAAAAAATACAAAAATTTTAGGATGATGTATGTGAAAGTTACAAGAAAACAATTGCTAAAATGGTTAATCCTTCAGCAAGTTTATTTAGGGCAGCGAGATAGTTCTTCTCTTGCTGAATCAATACCCGCTCATGTGCCTTTTTTTGACCAGTCGATTAGTTTGAAGACGCAAGTTCATAATCTTGTTATTTCCCTTGAAACACAAGAGCTATTGTTGATTAATTCAGCACTGAAAACGCCTTCTTACAAACTAAGTGCTACTGGCAAAGAAGTTCTTTTTTCTACAACGTATAAGTGGAGAGATATTTTCACAAAACAGCTGCACTGCTTAGAGCACCTCTTACACGTGTGCCAGGACATGCAGCCATCTAAAAAACCAGTTCATCTCTCAACAGATGAATCTAATTTCTTAAACCAACTTTGTCGTTCGAAACACGCGATGATGTTACTTATGTTGCTCGAGCTAACAAAATGGCAAGAGGTTGAAAATGAGGATGAGTATGTAAGCATTGCAAAATTACTGAAAAACATTCAACTGTATTATGGCTTATCATGCTCTTACACCACTTTTACTAAAGGGGTTTCTACGCTCATTGAAGAAGGTTTGATTGATTTAGAATGGCGTACACAAGCAAATAACCAAGAAGTTCGGTTCATCCGCATTAATGACAAAGGCCTTGAAGCAGTGCCTTCTTATTCGACTCTTGTCAGAAGTGAGATCGAGACAACTCTTGAGAAATGCAAAGTCACTTGTGCATTTTTAAAACGAATGCCCAACGAAGAAATTGATCATGAATGTGCTAATGGCTAACTCACATCTTTGTCACCTTTAACCACCGCTAATTGTTTGATTCCGCTACTACACTGACATATTTTATGGTTAGGAGACCGCGTCCCTAGGGTCTCCAATCATAGTAAAAAGGAATGGTCTCTTTATTCGGATCCATTCCTACTAGTTACTATTTTTTTTTCGATCAATCATTCTGATCACCCCAACAAGATAGCGATTCAACATTGACTTCAAACACATACTAACAAATGAATGATACCATTTCCAACCTTTTTTCCATTTTATAAAGTCCGTTTTCCGTTCGGCCAAAAACTCGATGAAATTAATCGGTAGCACCATCAGAATAATTTTGAGCGCACTTATAAGCGGCTTATCATATCTTGTCACTTGATTGACAATCACTGAGAACGTTGGATAAATAATGTGATCGAATAAAATATTCGTATTAAACTTTTTTGGTAAGACACGAATTGGATAGTCAAGCATCCCTGAGTGAATAATGACTTTGTCAATCAAAACATTTGAATAGGCATTAAGAAGAAACGCTAACAACCAATCTTTTATCGGAGGCCTTCTCAGCAAAAAAGGAAGCAAAATTATTGAAAAAAGAAGCAGTACACGTAGTGCCGATTTTTCCACTTTGGTTTTATTCACAACAAAACCTCCTATCCGTTCACTCTTACTGTAACCAGAGCTTAACGTTTCTATGAGGTGTTTGTCGAAATTTGCATTTAATATTTTCACGCAATAAGATGGGCAAAACAGTCACACACTCCCTTTTTCAGACGATCTACCCAATGTAACTTCGTTTTCTTAAATAAGAGCAAAATCGGGCCTTTGTATAACCTTTTCGAAAGAGGCAATCGGAAGCTTCCCATATAAAAAACAACCGAAATCACCGATAGTCCACTTACTAAAAAGGGTCTCTTCAAAAATAAGTAGCTAAACAAGTACATTTGTAAATAAATCAAGCCTGACCACAACGTATTCCAACCGTTTTTAAAAATTAACATATTGCTCTTTAATAAAAGCCAATCGACAATGGTTGAAGCAAATACCCATTTACTAACATACTTAACCTGTTTTTTAAATTCCTTTGGAAAATTCGATAAGAATAGCAACACCAACAATGGTGTGATTAAGAAAATATGTACTAACCTAACTACCCTCCAATCCATTCCACCAGGATTAAACTCCCAAATCAAATGTCTCTTGAAAAGGTAATAATACATGGCATTGATAAAACTTACATAACTCAAGCTCTTATAATAGGTAGGTATCCCTTTCCACGTTTTTTTATATACACTTACTAAAAAAATACTACCGAATAAGAGCATTTGTTTTTGCTTGTGATTCATTTTACCCCTCCTTGATCATACCTTCTCCAACAAACTTACAAAATATGTAATTTGTTCAAAATAATTGTTTTTAGGTATGTCTTTATAAAAAGGAAGCAGTTTAAAAGGAGGAGGTGTTATGATGAAGATAGAAAATCTCTTTCTCAAGCTAATCAATTTCATATCCATTCTTCTTTTGCCTTTTGCAATTATAAAACGCCCACTAAAAGATTGGATTATTGTGTATTTAGTTAGCTGTATGGGCAATTCTTTCGCTGACCGTTTCCTCGTATCGAGAGGGTATTTAAAGTATAAGGTCAGACCGTTCCCTCATAGAGTGACGATTCACCTGCCCTTTGACTTTCTTCATTTCCCATTGTTTTTGCTTTACTATAACCAATGGACACTGCACAGTAAACCGCTAGGAATCATCCTTAAGCTGTTTCCATTCCTCATCCCGCAAATAATCATCGAAACGATTGCTGAGAGAAGAACCGATTTAATTTCATGGAAAAGGGGGTGGAACTGGCAGCATTCTATTATAAGCATGGCTTGCAAATATTTGCTTTGTCGAGGAATTATTGCGTCCATTCGAGTATTGAATAATAAAGAGACATCGATCACTTGAGGGAAATATCTTGTTTTCACTGGTATCGGCCTGAACCACTCCATTTTGGGTGGTTTTTTTGTTCCGTTTGAAGTGAGATCAAGAGCTTTCCTCCTGCCTTTTCCTCCACTTTCACTCTGCTTTCCCTCTCCTCATTCCATAAAATTTCCAAAGCATAATCAAGCAAACGTAACAAATACTACCACCAAATGATTAATTGGGTGGTAGAGTCTATGAGCTTTTCGCGGTTACAACTTCTTTTTGTTTTATTATTATTTGTTGGAATTTCGAATCATGTGTTGATTGTGCCGCATTTACTTGGTGCTGCCAAGCGAGATGCTTGGATTTCCGTGCTAGTAGCTTATGGAATTCTTATCGCTTGGGCTCTTATTTGTTCATTTATTTTCCGAAAAAATCCACAACGGAAATCGCTATATGATTGGTTAGAAGAGCGTACCGGGAAAAAGGTAAGTTATTTGATACTAACTTTCTTTTTTTTGTATTTCATCGTCATTGGCT
Organism: Halalkalibacter krulwichiae; assembly: GCF_002109385.1. NCBI lineage: Bacteria > Bacillati > Bacillota > Bacilli > Caryophanales > Bacillaceae > Halalkalibacter > Halalkalibacter krulwichiae. The sequence continues at coordinate 4,376,305 of NZ_CP020814.1, forward strand.
TTATCTCTTTTTTTGATTTAATTGTGTCAGTGAAAATTTACTTTATTCCACTCACACCAACCTGGTTTGTTGCGCTCCCTTTTTTACTTATATGCATATGGACAGCTATTAAAGGGATGACAGCCATCGTCTACTCATCAGCAATTATCCTGCCGATCGTTTGGATGTTAGGTCACTTTGTTGCTTTTACGACGATGGATAATAAAGATTACTCTTACTTGTTACCGATACTTGCTGATAATGAGGCATCACTCATACGCGGTGTACTGGTTGTGTTAGGTGGAAGTGTCGATCTGTTAGTGCTTTTTGTCCTGCAGCAATATGTTAATAAACCGATTTCATATAAGTACTTATTCATTCTCATTACACTGTTAACAGGACTGATTCTCGGTCCAACGATTGGTTCGTTAGCGGCATTTGGACCGAATGTAGCAGCAGATATGCGTTTTCCTGCTTTTGAACAATAGCGTCTTGTCACAATCGGCGAACACGTCTCACATGTTGACGCATTAGCTGTGTTTCAACTGCTATGTGGGGTGACGATTCGTGTTGCTCTTTGTTTCTTCTTACTTCCTAATCTATTCAATGCACAATCTACCAAAATAAGAGTCAGCTTAGTCGTAAGTACGGCAGTCTTTTTTTTGATAGGTATGGTTCTTCATATTAGTGATATATGGATGCAAACGATATTGAAGATGTATTTTTATATTTCCGTTCTCATATTTGGGGTTTCAATGACCTTACTGTTATTGATTATTAGTTACTTACCAAAAAAGAAAGGGTCAAATGCTTATGAAAAACAATCAACATGATACGGAAATGAATCAGTATGAGCAAGCTTTGAAGCAAGGACATTTAACGAAGGAGAAACTCACTGAACTGTTCCACCATAGTGCCGATATTGTATTTGTTCCTAATCAACACTTTGATTCAATTATTGCTTTTTATTGCGAAGGAATGATTGATAAAAGCCAATATAATGAATACCTTCACACTACTATTACTTCGCTAACAGAAGACTTTACTAATGATAAAAAAGATTTACCACCAATGATTGAAATAAAGACAATGAAGGAAATGATGAATAAAGTCTTCTCTGGCTTTTTAGTTTTTTATAAGCTAGAAGACGATGTTTTTTATGCGATTAATATTTCAAAAGTCCCTCAAAGAGCTCCAGAGGAATCAAAGACGGAAATTTCGTTAAAAGGACCGAGAGATGGCTTTACAGAGGAGCTTGCCACCAACATTTCTCTTATCCGTAAGCGTTTAAAAACAGAAATCCTCCACAACGAAGTATTCGAGATCGGATCGATCAATCAAACAAAGGTTTCCTTGCTTTATTTAAAAGATAAAGTGAACCCAGATACGCTTAAGGAAGCACAAAAACGCTTAGAAAAAATAGATACGGAAAGCTTATCGAGTAGTGGACAGTTAGAGCAATGGCTCTCTGACCGCACTTTCTCACTTTTTCCGCTTTTTGATTACATTACAAGACCAGACTTTGCTCTTGAATGTATGTTGCGTGGTCGATTTGTTATCATCGTCGATGGGACTCCAAGCGTTCTGATTGGTCCAACGACATTGTTTGAACTACTTAAATCGCCTGAAGACGTTCATTTCCCTTTTTATATTGTCGCCTTTCAAAGACTATTAAGGTCGATAGGGCTTGTGGTTTCAATTTTTTTACCTGGACTTTACATAGCAATTACGAATGTCAATATAGATCAGCTCCCCTTCTCGTTATTGGCAACGGTCGTTGTTGCACGGGAAGGACTTCCTTTTTCACTGCCCCTAGAAGCCTTCTTAATTCTCATATTATTTGAATTGCTTAGGGAAGCAGGAGTTCGAATGCCTTCAGCTGTAGGGCAAACGATTTCAATCGTCGGCGGTCTTATTATTGGAGATGCAGCGATTCGAGCTGGTATTACTTCACCAACCTTACTCGTCGTAATTGCCGTCGCTGCCGTTGCTACGTATACCCTTGTAAACCAATCCTTAACAGGAACCGTAACTATTCTACGAATTTACACGATGCTTTTAGGTACTTTTCTTGGCGTGTACGGTTTTGTTTTAAGCTTTTTAAGCATCCTTATTTATTTAAGTCAATTAGAATCGTTTAAAGTCAACTATCTTGAACCGGTATCAACGTTACAAATTAATGAGTTCCCTATTACATTTTTAATTAATCCGTATAACCAGAAAAGATTCTCAGCACCGATGTTTCAAAAAAGGAGAAAAAAGTGATGAAAGAACAAAAAAATTTTTATGCTTACTCCTTTTATTCTTAGTGTTTGCTTCCGGCTGTACAACCGATATGAAGGAAATCCAAACTCTAAATTATGCAACAGCCATTGGAGTTGATTATAAGGATGGAAAGTATTACATTTATACTCAATTAGTAGGTTTAGCTTCCGTAGCAAAAACAGAAGGCCAAAGTGCTCCACCGCAAACCTTCGTCTCTCGGGCAGAAGGGAAAACTTTTATTGATGCTTTCTTTGAAGTGTATCAAACTGGTCAAGAAAGATTTATTTGGGCGCATATTACCTCCATTGTCCTAAGCGAAGCTGTTCTAGAACAAGGAATTGAGAATGTCTTTGATGGATTAACGAGATATTATGAATTCCGATTGACCCCTTGGGTGTTCGCAACAAAAGAGCCACTGGATGAAGTGTTAACCACACTTGGATTCTTTGATCAATCTGCCTTAGAAACACTTCTTCATAACCCCCAAAGAATCCACAAGCAAAGTTCAATTATTAGACCTATTCGTCTCCACCAATTAGCGAGAGAATTGTTTGAACCGGCCCAAACAACCTATCTCCCGTATATATCAATTATGGAAGATAAATGGCAAAAGAATCAGGAAAGTGAACCAAAGCTAGCATTAGAAGGTGCGTTTTTCATTGAAGCTAACTCTTACAATGGCGCCTACACACTTGAACAGTTAAAGGGATTGCGATGGCTTACCCCTGAAACAAAAAGAGCCTCTGTCTTAGTACCAAATGAAGAAGATGCTGACTTTTTAGCTGTCATTGATCGCTTTGGGGCAGATATCTCAATGACAGAAGGAGACACTCCTACATTCTCCGTCGTTTTCAACACCGAGGGATTAGTTAGCAATCAATTAGATGGACTAGATCAGTTAAAGCAAATGGAGGAGGAAACGAGCAAAAGCATTCAAAAGGAAATTGAGGAACTCTTTCAATTAAGCATTGAGACAAAAACCGACTTCTTCAACTTCCAGCATCTGCTTTATCGAGAACACCCTCATAAGTGGAAACAATTTACTAAAAATGATTTACTTCAAGAGGGCAAGTTGGAAAACGTAACGGTGAATGTAAAACTTAGACATACAGGGGCTTTTAAAAACAAAATGGTTCAAGTTGAAGATTAAGTGTGAGGAAAGATACTGAACGTATGCAGGTATTGCGGTAAGGTGGTTCGTATGTAATTGACTGCCCTAGCCTGCCAGTGAGGTGAATGGAACATGTTCTTACTTTATTTCATAATTGTTGTATCCTTTATCGATACCTTCTCTCAGCTACCAATTATCACGCCATTTTCCATGAGCCTTGGGGCAAGTTCGTTGTTGGTTGGGATCATTATTGCGGCTTATTCGCTCTCGAATATTTTTGGAAATATCTTCTCCGGGCTCTTGGTCGATCGAGTCGGAGCGAAAAGAATATTATGTGTCGGAATGATAGCTGTAAGCTTGTTTCTCCTTCTTTATGCATTCGTAACGACTCCTAAGCAACTGCTTATGGTTCGTTTCCTACATGGACTAGCGGGGGATTCATCGTACCAGCAGCTTTTACTATTTTAGCCGCCACAAAACGAGGACAAGGGAATGGCAAAAAGATGGCTTTATCAGGAGCAGCTGTTGGAACAGCAGCGATTGCTGGGCCTGCACTCGGAGCTGTCGTAAGCAGTAGATTGGGCTTTGATTGGCTCTTTTACAGCATGGCAATGGTTATGTTAACGGCTGCTCTTTTGGCTTTGTTGTTTTTACAAGAGCAAGAGGTGAAAAAAGAGCCAAACGAACAGATTGAATCAAAATCTGTTTCCTTCACTTTCTCATTGAAGTATGCGTATTTATCGATTTATTTGTTACTATTTACATTAGGTATGCTCACTTTTGCGCTTCCACTTAAAGTTAGCGAGCTGGGCCTGCAAGCTGTGTTAACAGGTCCTCTTCTTAGCACGTTTGGAATCGTCGCGATCATCCTTTTCATTTTACCGACGAATCGGCTTTACGACCGTTATTCAAAGACTCACTTGATGAGTTCAGGTCTGATCATCATCTCGCTTGCCCTATTAACTCTCGCTTTGGCTAAGGAGAGTAGCCACCTTTTTGCTGCGATGAGCCTTTACGGGATTGGCTTTTCTTTCTTGTTTCCTTCAACGAGCGCGACGGTTGTTGAGAGCTCTTTGGAGTCAAAGAGAGGAAAGTCATTTGGGATTTACTACGCTTGCTTTTCATTCGGTGTGATCTCAGGTTCCTTTTTATCAGGTCTCGTTGGCTGGCCGCCTTCTGAGCTTTTTCTAGCTGGAATGTTTGTTGTGATCATTGCGTTTGGGCTTTTTCAATTTGTATCGAAACTTCGCTAAGAGCTGCATTCACTCCAAGGCAGCTCTTTCACTTTTGTTTCCTCATCCATTTGATCGTCTCTTTAATCCCTTCTTGGTAAGGCGTACGCGGCAACGAGTGTAGCTCGGTTTCGTATTTTTCCCCACTTAAGATCACTGGATTTTCCGTTAAATACATCATCTCAACAAGCTCCTTCATGAAAGGAGAGAATATGCCAATAATCCTAATCATTCTTTTCGTAACGATTCTCACTGCTTTATCATAGCCGGTTACTTCTCTTATAATGCTAATCAACTCATCCCCGGTAATTGGATTAACTGCAGGAATATTCCAGTTTTGATTATAGTATTCCTCTCTTGTCGCAAGCTCGACCATTGCCTTTGCCCCGTCCATTGTAAAGAGAAACTCCCTCGCAACTTTCGTATCACCGACGTAATTTGCTTTCTTATTTTCAGTGACATTTCTCAATGTTTCATAAAGGATGGTATTCTCTGCATTCGGACCGTATAAGTCCGGCATATGAACAATTAATGTTGGGACTTCGCTTTCTATTAACTTTTTCTCCATCTCTAAACGAAGCTTACCTTTTTTCGTATGTGGTCTTTTTTTCGTATCTTCATCAACGAGTTGGTTAGGCTGACGACCATACGCGTAGATGTTATCAACATACGCTACCTTTATTTGCTTTTGTTTTGCGACTTCAAGCATGACATCAAGGCATTGCATGTGCTTCTCTTCCCACTCTTGATACGGAAAACTAATGGCATGAAAAATCACATCAACACCGTTTGCTGCCGCTGCTAAATGATCCGGGTTCAATGCATCCCCTTTGAAAATCGTCACATCTACTAACTTTTGATAAAGAGAATGTAGGCGCTCTTTTCCTCTTGCAAAAGCCACGACTTCCACGCCTCGAGAGATTAGTTCGCAAACTAATGCATAACCGATTCCACCCGATGCCCCAGCGACTAAAGCCCTTTTCATGGTCATCACTCCTCCTTTCATGGCCAACTAAAACTACTCAATTAGAATGATTATTTTAGTTCTATTATAAAAGATCTGACGGCTCGAATGCTGTGTAAAAATCTATTAGCTTTCCGAAGAGTTTGTAATCTATGTGGGATTTTTTCAACTTGGTTGAATACAATTGAAAAGAACGGGTAAATAGACAAGCGAGGTGAGGACATGTTGCGTTTCTTTTTCACTTTATTTGCACTTATCTTTGTGCTTTTGATCAATTATTTAGCCAATGCACTGCCATTTAATGAGCAAACCACTTCAGATGTCGCAAACCGCCTCGAGGTTTTGTTCACTCCTGCCGGCTATGTATTCAGTATTTGGGGAGTCATTTATCTATTGTTAACAATTTGGGTCTTACGTCAGCTCTTGCCTTCACAAAGAGACTCGGCTGTATATAAAGTAGGCAGTCCATTGTTCATTTTAAGCTGCTTCCTCAACAGCTTCTGGCTCTTTCTATGGCACTATGAGTATTTTCTCTTATCGGTTCTCGTGATGATTTCTCTGCTTGCAACCTTACTTGTGTTGTATCACCGTACTCACCCTCTAGCCAAAACCCTTTTTGATTTACTTCCTTTTTCTTTGTATCTCGGCTGGATCAGTGTTGCTACGATTGCCAACATTAGTTATTTTCTAGTCGACATTGGCTGGGGTGGCTTCGGCCTCTCTAATGTTACATGGACGCTGATTATGCTACTCGTCTCTGCCGTACTCGCCATAGTCTTTCGGATCAAACGAGGAGATCCCGTCTTTGCACTCGTATTCGTCTGGGCACTTATTGGTATCGGGGTAGATAACCTTTCTGCCTACCCACTCGTTGCCTATTCGGCTTTTATTCTCGCAACAATTGTCTTTGTGTACGCCCTGTTTGGAAAACATCATGAAATTAGCATTTATCATTTATCGTAACAACAAAGGAGCAGCCCGTCTCAATAGGCTGCTCCTTTGTTGTGTTACATACGTTGCTGAACCTCTTCTCTCAACGCATGAATCAGCTCGTCTGAAAGGTTGGCTGGCAATGATGTCCCCTCTTTTAAAACCCACATATTAAGAACCTCAAGGTCCGATTTATGAAAGGTGACACTGTAATCTTGTTTGTTATAAGTGAAATCAGCGGTAATTGATTCCTCCCCGATAAAGTGATGATCAATAATTATCTCTTTCATTTGATATTGTTCCACCATGTAATCTCCTTTTTTGTTTATAGGGTGAGCTTCAAAATGATGATTATTCATATTAAGATTTGAAAAATTTAATGTAAGTAGCTATTCATGGACATAAAGCCTTCCTAATTGGGCATTATTTAGCTAGCAGAAGATTACCAGGAGGACAATCATGGTATATCAATTCAACAGAGTAATAATATTCAACACCTGCAAAACACAAGACATTGCTTTTGTAAACTAGATATGGTCTATATGAAACAAGTTTGGCAAACTACTCAGCGAATGTAGGCTCCGTTTCTACTACTTTTGCCGATGATTCCGGATCTACTTCAACTCGGGGCTTTAACAGCACCCACTCAGTAGTAAGATCCCAGTAAATACTCCATCGTTTTAGCTGATGCATTTAAGCATGCATTTGAAGACGTCGAAATCTTGGGGGACCGACGATTCCGGTGACAACACTGCCGTTTCACAAAAATTGGGTTGAATAAAACTTAGAGATTACGGAGCGTTCGGTGCCTTCTACCGCTCTTACTACTCTTACTGGAACACTGAGTCCCGATGGGGTTTCTCAGGATGATTGCAACTGGGCATGAGCTTATCGGCAATTTTTCCACTGAACTGCAATATATGTTTCACAGTAAGTAAATAACACTTACTTACTGCTTTTCTCTCCTCTAAATCCTCTTATTAATCTTTTCTCTAATAGAATTAGAATTTAAGCATTTAGATAAGTTAGCTGGCAGTAAAGTCAATCCTCAAACAGCCATATATTAATAATCTCAAGATCTGCTTATGAAAGGTGATGTTATAAATTTTTTGGTTATAGATGGATTCAGCGGTTACTGATTCCTCGTCGTTGAAATGGTCGGCGGTGATCATCTCGTTAATTTGATAGTCCTCCACTATGTATTCTCCTTTTTAAGAATGAACTTGATTTAAGAGATTATGCATTCAAATTGTTCACTTCTACTAGTAAACTCGTCTACACACATTAGTATCTTTTGAATATTGTAATATGGAAGGTAGCAAATCTTTAAAAGGAGATGATTAATTTATGGGCTTTCCAAATTTACCTGAGAATTTTGGTCCTATTAATATAGATTTAGAGGCTGAAGATATCGCATTCCTACTTCTTCTATCAATTGCATTTGAGGAACTTTCACTTGCACATATCATGAATGCTGAGGGAGAAAAGCTTCAAGCTGCTTTAGGTACTCTTGTAAATGATACAGGAGCACTTATATTTCCAGGACCGCTAGCTGATAATTTAGATGATTTATTAGAAACAAATCGTAGTGTTGAAAGAATGTTACGTACTATTGCTAAAAAGGAAATGCTTCTGCAATGGAAGTTTGAGGATGTCATTGACTTTCTAGGTACACCTCCTACGGCTACAGCTGCGTGCGCTTGCGCGGTAGAAATAACTGCAGACGCAGAAACGGTAATAACTGCTACAGAATTCCCAGGTGCTGATGTCGATCCAGAGGATGTAGCTATCATTCAACTTACCGTTAACATTTGTCCAGGTTGTGAACCAGGCGAAAGTACAATAAACGCTGTGTTTGCAAATACCACAACAAATCCGAACACAACACTAGTTGCTACGCTAACGCCTGGAACAGTAGAGCAATTATGTCAAGGCGAGACATCTTCATTTATTCAAGGTTTAGCCAATGTCCTTTTATATGGTGGTCCATTACCTACACCAGTTAGTGATGAACTCCCTTTTACAATTACTGTAAACGCGGATGGGACATCAACATTTACAGCACAACTACCGGCCCCTGTCGGAGGGACAGCAAGTATCACGATGGAAAATTTAAATGTTACAATCACTGAATGTCCTATTGAAACAAATGGAGGCGTTTAATAGTTACCCTAAGAATTAAATCCCGACCTAAGAGGACTCATTCTTAGGTTTTTTATATTTCTTCTTCCTCATTTGAGAAACAGATTCTGTGACAAGTATCATCATTAGGCTCATTCATTAAGGTACTCGCTAAAAAAATCAACTATAGCCGAGTGCCTTTATACGGATTATTTTCATTTCAATCACGAATGTCTTTATAAATTGATAAAACGACCCATTTACAAAACATAGCATGCAATGATTGGCATACGAAAGAATTCCATATATCCATTTAATTCAAGCAGAAAGCTCACAGCAAATTGAGTATATTTTTTAAAATTATGTGCTATTTGATTTTCACTTTTTTATTTTTAACAACATATCTTAGTCTCTCAAATTGTTGCCCTTACTAACTTCTACAGTCTGGCTTTTCACTTTTTATCAACTAAGGATTATAGAGCATAGTATTAACTTTACTATAATCACAAAAAAGTACCCTTTAATTAATAAAAGGCACTTATCATCATATATAAAATGTGTTTAGCAAAAGTTCTACTGAATTTCTTAAAAGAAAACTTCTACGGAGTAGGATCAGTGATCAGTAAATTCCTCTGCAAACCTAACTACATCTTGCAATTTTGCAAGTAAAATAAACTCTTTGTGCATCGCTAATTTTAATACACTTGTTACTTCACGGTTTATTCTTATCAAATCATCAAATGTTGTAGCTAAAGGGGGAGGTGTCGTTCCGCCAACCTCAAGTGTTCCTAATGCTCTCTGAAGTTTCTCAGCTTCCGCATTGACTAAATGGGCCAAACTCAATTCTTCTAGGCCAATTGATGCCAATAGCAGGTTGATTACCTCGTCACGATCAATATCAATATCTGGGTTAATATCTGGAATGTTTGGATATCCCAATTAATTCCTCTCCTTTCAAAACTGAACTCTATCTACCCTATTCAACTAGTCTCCGTTTGGTTAGGCTAAACGTCTAATGAATTAGCAATTTTTTTAGGTTTGGAAGCATAACATAAAAAAACTCGCCGCTAGGACAAGCTTGAAAAACTGTCTCCACTCGACATCGTTCTTAAATGAGAAAACAATAGAAAGACTGGAACCTAAAGGCTCGAGCATTCATCCTCTATACACAATCGGGCATATTGTAACTGTTACTGAACCAGAATTTGCACCCTTGAGCAGCAGCAGTTGCTGAAATTGTATTTTCTAAATCCAATCGCCAGCGTTCAGGTCTTGCTAAAACCAATGTTATCCATTACTAGACAGCGGGCATGGTCTCACTGTAGCAGCACCAGTAAACGACAATACTATAGGAACACCTGGGTCATCTGGAATGGACAAACGGAGAGTGATGTCCGTTCCGTTAATTTCTAGCTGCGCATCAAACTGCAAACCGAATAACTCAACCTCAAACTCTATAGTAGCTACATTTAAAGCACATTCTGTGACTTGAATACTATTTGGATCGACAGGTATTGCAATAATAGTACCGTCTTCCTCTGTTAATGTAAGACTAAATATACTAGTAGCTTCTGGGTCGCACCCTGGGCAAATTTGAACAGTTAGATTTAAAGTACTATCACCAAGATCACTTTGGGCATTCATAATAATTTCACATTCGCACACTGCTGGCGGCTCTGGCCCTGGCGGCGTGAACTCCACAGCAAAGTCAACTATATCTTGAAGCTTAACTAACAGATTGAATTCTTTTTGTGTCGCCAATTTCATGAAACTTCTCACGTCTCTATTCGCAGCACCGTTATAAACTCTTTGACACGTACTCTTGGCAGGAAACGGCGTGTTTTTTTTTTATGTAGCAAAAAACCTTGATTTCTCAAGGTTCTCAATTAAAAATCATCATGTGGAAAGTCTGGAACTAACCATACATAGTCAAGATTATTCTCACCAAAAATCCAATCAATGACCAGTTGCTCTTCTGCTTCTCCTGCCAGTTGTTCAACTAATCCTTCTACCTGCTGATCCTGCTTCTGTCGCTTGGTCTGCTTCTTCCTCTGTGAAGTGATCGTCGCCAAGAAGATATTATATTTCATCAAAGAGTCAATTTTTAATTTTTTTCATAGGTTCCACAATATTTAAATGAAAAAAGCTCGGTAACATCAAGTTACCGAACTTCTATATATTCCAATATTTTTTGTTTATCCTTCAGGAAGAGGGCAAGGTGTTACAGTCGCAGTACCAGTAAGTTGGATGGCTGCTGTTGTCCCACCTAATTCCGCAGACAACACGATAGTACCGTTTTGAACAAATAGTGTGAATTCTGCTTGTGCTGGCGCTTGACCAGGTAATGTCGCCACCCCTACAAACGTTACAGTCGCAAAGTCTTCTCCACATGTTACAACATCAATACTTGGAGTAAATACTGTAATAGGTACATTAGCTCCACCTAAAGTTGCAGTAATAGTAATTAACGTACCTTCTGGAGTACAACCTGGGCAAATAGCAGCATTTAAATTAACAACAGCCTGTTGTCCTTGGAATGTTGTTGTACCACTAGCATTCACAAGGATTTCACACGGACACACAGCAGGCTCTGGCTCTGGCGGTGTAAACTCTTCAGCAAAGTCAACGACATCTTGAAGTTTAACTAAAAGGTTGAATTCTTTTTGCGTAGCGAATTTCAAAAATTTGATGACGTCTCTATTTACAGAGCGCCAGTCATCAAGAGTCTCGATTAATGCAGGAGGTGTATCTCCGTCTACCTCCAGTGTTCCTAACGCTCTTTGAAGCTTTTCTGCTTCACCGTTAACTAGATGGGCTATCGCTAGTTCGTCGAGGGCAACGGAGGCTAACAGCAGGTTAATGACTTGCTCACGATCAATGTCGATATTAGGTTGAATGTTATCGATATTTGGGTTACTCATTTTTCTTCCTCCTTTCTTTTTAAGGTATAATGCATTTTATGAAAATAAATAGAAAGGGGTTGTACATGTTCCCATTTTTGATGTCCTTTCATTAAAAGAGGCCTTCGTCACCGTTATAAACTCTATACTCCACTTACTCTTAGCAGGAAACGGCGTGCTTTTTTATGTAACAAAAAAACCCTGATTTCTCAAGGTTTCTAATTAATAATCGTCATGTGTAAATTCCTTCACTAACCATACATATTCAAGATTATTCTCATCAAAAATCCATTCAATAACCAGTTCCTCTTCTTCTTCTTCTGCCAGTTGTTCAACTATTCCCTCTACCTGCTGCTCAGTTGCTGCTTCTTCTGCTAACTGCTCTACTAATTCTCCTACCTGTTGATCTGCTGTCCCTGTTTCTAATGCTTGGTCTCCCTCCCCCTCTGGGATGTATTTCTCGCCAAGAAGATATTCTATTTCATCAAATAATGTTAGTAGCATAAATTGTTTCTCTTCACATAAATCACTATCGAGGAGTCTATTTTTGATCTCTTCATAGGCCTCAAAGTAGATATTTAGCAACTCGGGTTGTGTACAAATCATACAAACATCTGACTCGAAAGAATAGCGGTAAAAAGTATGCCTTCTCATTTGCAGGTTTTGTAGCATAATTAGATTTTCCATAAGCATTCGAAGGGAATCAAACATGTTTTCATTTTGAACTAATTCATGCTGAGAATTAAATAATAAAAGCGCACTTTCCATAAAATACTCTATGGAAACGTTGAGTTCATATGACGATTCTATTAAAAAATCTGTTTCACTCATCTCCCATTCACCTTCAGCTCTCATTATTAGATTAAGAGGTTAACACTTATATTTTTTGTGCTTCTTGTGGTGCTTTTTGCAGTGTTTATGATGCTTTTTGCATTCTTTCTCATGTTTTTTTACATGTTTCTTTCCGCAGAAACAATGATCATCGACTAACTGCATCACATTTTCAAACTTTCTTAGAAGCAACCATTCTTTCATGACAACTGTTTCTAATAATTGCACAACGCCATTATTAAATTTTGAAATGTCGTGGTTGGATGGGCAAGTCGGGAAATCTAGGTCTTCTCCTACAAACGCTTGAATTTTTTCAGCTTCTGCATTTAAGATATGCGATAATGCAATCTCCTCAAGTGCGATTGATTCAAACAAATCTATAACAACTTTCTTTTTATCGGGGCGATGTGGTTCTTTTGGAATTTGTGGCATGCTCATAACGCTAACCTCCTATTGATTTACTTCTTATTCACTTATTAACCTATTTAAAACAGGCCGTATTAGGAACTTGTACGCTTAAGTTCGCACAATTTTAGGCTTTTAGCCCCTTAGATTGTAATCTTCGCAACCAAAGTAAGATGCACTAACACTACATGAATTTGCTCTTATTGGGGCATTCTTTACCAAAGAACAATTTTCGGAGGGAACATATGGCATATCAACTCAACAGCAAGCTAACATCGTCTGAGCTATCTTAATTATGGAGTTCGTACATAGGGGATAGCTCAAGCGTGTATATTTCAACATTTCCTCGAACATGTTGAAGATGCACAAATAAAAAAAATCATCCAATTTGCCCACCAAAAGTGTCTTGAACATCTCCAGAGCATCCAAACACTCTTTACACAAGAAGGACATGAAGTACCTGTTGGTTTTCATGGCGATAAAGATGTTACAACGGGTGCTCCTAGGATCTTTTCTGATATTCTCATGTTAGAGTACACCCATGAGTTTGCGAAGATCGGCGTCCGCGGCCACAGTGTCAATTTAACCGTTTCTACCCGCAAGGATTGATTGTACAGCCTTCTTTCAACAATGCCTAAGTGAAGCCGTTACGTTGTATGAGTCTGCAAAGGATTTATTAGTGGAAAAAGGATTCTATATCTCATCGGGAATTCCAGAGATGACTCACAAAGTTGACTTTATTGAACATCAGAACTTTCTTGCAGGGTTTTTCGGTGATAAACGACCACTTGTTGCACCTGAAGTAACAAATCTATACGCAAACTTTCAACGTAATGCTCTAGGAATCGCTACAATACGTGCATTTTGCCAATCAGCGACATCAAAAGAGGTATATAAACATTTCGTTCGAGGAGAAGAAATCGGACGAAAACACTGTGAAGTTCTTGCTTCTCACTTAAAAGAACATAATTTGCAAGTCCCTCTCTCTTGGGACACTCATGTCATTGAATCATCAGCAAACGTTTTTTCAGATAAGTTAATGATGTTTGCAATTGTCACATTAACCAATTTCAGCATGACTTTTTACGGGCTAGGTCTCGCAACAAGTTCAAAAAAAGACCTTGGAATTATGTACAATCGCTTTTTAGCTGAAATTCAATTATATTCCGAAGATGGCGGCAATATCTTGATTGAAAATGCTTGGTTAGAGTCACCACCAAAAGTGTAAAGATCAAACGACGAGAAAGGGCTTGATAAGAATATAGTGAAATCACTTATAGCTACGGGGGCGCCTCAAAAGATCTTTTGAGGCGTCTCTTCTTAATGTACCAAACAACTTTTTGACTACTTTTATGGAATGGACCACCTAAAATGATCTTTTTATGGTAAAATTGTAACAGTTTGAAGGTATGTAACGATACCTACTCTCATACATATCAATAAAAGTTCGCAATGAAGACAATGCTTACAAAGACACTACTGCTTTTATGTGAGAATCTCATCCAATTTATGAAAAAGGAAAAGGAGACACGCTATGAAAAACGAACAAGAATATCCAACCTACTACAACGGTTATGGTGTAGAGAACATTCATTTGAACGACAACTCGAAAAATGTGATTATTTGCAAACCAAAAACGAGCTCCGAAAATGTAAGCTCGTTTAAGTATCCTTATTTTCAATTTATAAAGTAAAGTAACTGCCATTACAATACTTCAAAAGCGACGGTAGCAAAGAGGTTGTTGATTAGAATTTAGAAGCAACCTCAGCTGCTTTTGCTAAGCCATCATTAATAATTTCATCCGCTTTGTCTGGGAACTGGTTATGCCCTTCAATAATTACTGTTGAAATATCTTGAATGCCCCAGAAGCTCATCATTGTATTAACATAGGTAACAGCCATTTCTGCTGCTTGTGCAGGGCCTTCTGAATAAACCCCACCTCTGGCATTTAATAATGCCACTTTTTTATCCGTCAACAAACCAACTGGTCCGTTCTCTGTATAACGGAATGTTTTGCCTGCTTGTGCTAAATAGTCTAAATATGTGTGTAATACTGCTGGAACAGTGAAATTCCATAATGGGAATGCAATTACTACTTTATCAGCTTCAAGGAATTGATTTAAATATTTTGTTACAACATTTGTTGCTTCTTCCTCAGATGCCGTAAGCTCCATGCCTTTTCCTAACTTAAACATACCGTTAATTTTATCTGTGTCATAGTAAGGTAGATTTTCTGCGAAAAGATCAAGCTCTGTAATCTCATCAGTAGGGTTTGCCTCTTTATAGCTATCAAGAAATGCTTGATAAAGCTTCACGCTAACTGCTTGCTCAATCGGTCTAGAATTTGCTTTAACGAATAATACTTTTGCCATTTGTAAAACCTCCAAAATATTGTTGTTGGTTGATATAGCAACCTTTTGATCTCGTATAGTTGTTATAGCAACTTATTAGTGCGAATGTCGAACTACAAACAAGTTCGGACATTGTCATTCATCTTTTCGAGCAATCGTTCTAATTGTAACAGCTCTTCCCGAGAAAACCCTTTACAGACGGTTTCATTGAACTGTTCTGTAATTGGCAATACTTGTTCACCTAACTTCTCCCCGCAAGGAGTTAAATACAGCCTAATTGAACGCCGGTCATTCGGGCAATGAATTCTTTTGACAAAGCCTTTCTTTTCAAGGCTCGAGGCCATTCTAGCAATATTTGTTTTATCTTTATCAAGCTTTTCAACTAAGTAATTCTGTGTTAAACCATCCTTTTCCCAGAGCAGCATCATAATTAAATTCTGTTCTGGTGCAAGGTTAAACGGCTCTAGCTTAGCTTTGATCAGACTCGTTAAATACAAATCTGTTCGGTGAAGCTTAATACTGATATAGTCTTGAAAGGTAAACTTCAAGTGAATCCCTCACTATTAGTTGCTATACATACTAACATAAAGTAAGTATAGTGCACTTTTTATTTTTGGTCAACTAGCTAGCTCTTTTGTTTCTATTTTAATTCAAAAGTACTAGTTGTATCAAGACCACCTTTTACCAATTGTGACTAAGGACGGAAATACTACTAATAAACCGAAGCTGGAACATAACGAAAGTGTTTTTTGAAAATACAAACGATGACAACTTTAGCCGAGAGGAATGGGCGAGACCCCACAGCGCATTAGGAGGGTACTGTAAAAGGTTGGTTTGTACCTTTTGCAGTGGCTTCCAGTTAGCACGTGGAGACTCACCATTCGACCTCGATCGTAATATTATGCCTTCCTTAATTTAGCTTGTAAAAGATACAAGGCTGGCACGATAAACAAGGTTAATAAGGTCGAGAAGATCAATCCTGAAACAATCGCAATTCCGAGCGGCTTAAATAACGTACTATTTCCAAGCGCGACCGGAAGTAGTCCAGCAATTGATGTTAAAGTCGTTAAGACAATCGGACGAAAGCGTTGTTCAGCAGCAATGATCACAGCTTCAACTGGGTCAGTCCCCTCTTTACGACGTTGCTCAATAAATTCAATTAATACAATTCCATTTCGAACGACAATACCAGCCAAACTCACGGCCCCCATCATCGACATGAAGCCTAGACCAGTTTGGGTGATAAAGAGTCCAATCAAAGCACCGGCAACAGCCAAGTAAACGGTACTCATAATTAAGATCGGCATCATCAATGAATAGAACTGAATTGCAATAACGATTAAAATTAAGAACACAACGACAATAAAGATCTTTCCAATATCAATAAACACATCAGTTCTAGCGGATGCTTCCCCGCCGATATCAATTGTATATCCTGCCTCATCAACGACTTGTTGTAAGTCATCTCTTGTCTCATTTAGAATCTCATCAGTCGTTCTTTCTCCACTAGGATAAGCCCTAACAGTAACCGTTCTTACCCCATTTTGATGAGGGATGTTCGGCTGAGAAAGAACTTCTTCGACCGTTACAACATCTTCAAGCACGACAGCTCCTGCTCTTGTCGATGGCAGTGAAATCTCACTTAACAATTGAGTCGTCGGCTCCTGATCAATCGCATAACGTACGTTAAGGTCAATTAACTGATCTTCTATCTCCAACTGTCCTAATGGGATTCCCTCTCCAATTAAGCGTAACGCTTGAGCAAGATCTGCACTCGTAATTCCACTCGCTTCAAGTTCGTCACGATTTGGAATCACATTATACGTTTCAAGCGCTGCCCCAACATCATCATCAACGTTACTAACCCCTGTAGTTTCTGATAAAATCTCTTTCATTTCATCGGCCATTTCTGTTAGACGGTCAATCGATTGTCCGCTCACTTGAATGGCGATCGGCGCTCCAACAGGCGGGCCTGATTCAATCATGGAAGCAGTAAAACGCTTATCAGGGAATTGCTCTTTCAATATTTGATTCCAAGTATCTCTAGCGTCTCGTGTCGTAATCTTCTCTGAATTAATAAAAACAAAGAAATTGGCAATATGGTTACCAGTTGCCCCACCGCCACTAGCGCCAAATAAACGTGGAATATTCGTACCGACATAAGTAGATACAGATTCAACATAATCTAACCCTGTCAAGAACTGTTCTACTTCTTTAGACTGCTGTTTTGTTTCTGTTAGCGATGTTCCTTCCGGTAGCTTCATCTCGACAAACACTTCTTCTCGATCTGTATCCGGGAAAAACTCAAGTGGGATAAACGGAATTAGCGCATAAGCTGCTGTTCCAAGTGCAAATCCAATTAGCACTGTCAGAAGTGGACGACGGCTCACTTTTAACATTAACCTAGCACTATAAATATGGGCCGCTTTGTCAAACAATTTCCAAAGCAATCCTGCTGATTTTCGCTCAGCTGATTGTTTGTTCCGACGCTCTTGAAGAGTTCGATAAGTTGGAATTAAAAACAAAGCAACAACGGTTGAGGCAATCATCGTTGCCACTAACACGGCTGGCAGTGGTCGAATAAATCCTCCTGCCTCCCCCGGTAACAATAACAACGGCAAAAAAGTAAATACAACCGTTAGTGTCGAAGTAATAACAGAAACAGCCACTTCCTTCGTTCCATTAATCGCAGCATCTAAAGGCTGTTCACCAAGTTGTAGCCTTCGCTCAATGTTTTCATTTACAACAATCCCATCATCAACTAAGATCCCAAGAGCAATAATAAGCGCGATTAGAGAGATTTGGTTTAAATCAATCCCAATAAACGGATAAATGATCGCTCCTAAACTAAGCGATACCGGAATAGCCAAAGCGACACTGAATGCCGTTGGAATGTTTAAACCAAGGGAACAAACCAATAAGACAGACACAATCGCAATGATAAAGGAAAGACCTAGATCTTTAAACAACTCGCTTACTAAATCAGCTTGCGAATAGAGAAGCGAAAGCTCTACACCCTCTGGTATATCAACCCTCATCTCTTCAATGAACCGATCGAGTGACTTCTGAGCTTGTGTGACGCTCGCTCCTTCCTTTAAATAAAATGTTAGCGAAATCGCTTCTTCCCCGTTAAACGCCACTTTCTCTGACGGTTCTTTAAACGTCTCGCGTAAACTTGCAACATCAGCAAGAGTGATGATTCCGTCTTCTTCTGAAAACCCAACAGGTAGTGTCTCGAGCTCAGCTAAAGAATCATAAGTTTGTAGCTCGACACGGTAGTCATATGCCTCTGTCTGCCATTGTCCTGGAGGCAGTGCACTTGTTTCTCCATTTAACACACCTATAACCTGATCAGTCGTAATGCGATAATTAGTAAGAGCTTCATCGTCGAGCTCAAGTACAATTTCTTTTTCTAACGTTCCATCAGCTTGAACAAACGTAATGTCATCAAGCTGAATGAGACGCTTATTCCAACGCTCAATCCACTCGTTCACTGCTTCGAGCTTCTCTTCATCATCAAGTGTAACTTGATAAGTAGCAAGTCCTTGAATACCCAGTTCACTATTTACCTGAGGGGCATTCGCCTCATCAGGAAATCTCGCTGTTGCATCTGCTACTCTCTGTCGCACTTCATTCCAAATCGGATCAGCATCAACTCCACTTTCTAGTTGAACCGATACCAACGAGATACCAGGACTTGAAACGGAAGAAATCGAAGAAATCTCACTTATCTGTTCTAGCTCTGTCTCAATTTCATTCGTAATATTTTGTTCGACTTGCTCAGCTCCTGCACCAGGATAGATCGTTGTTATTTGCGCAATAGCCGGACTCGTCTCCGGTATTTCTCTTTGAGGCAATTGTATAAAACTTAATATTCCAACCAACGTAAACATTAAGAAAAACAAAATGGTGCTTTCGTTTTCGAATCAACCATGAAATCATTATCGATTCCTCCACCCTCAATATCTTTCATTTCATTGTATATTGATTATACAATTGTTAAACAAAATTTAAAAGTTTTATGCATTCATTATATTTTGATTTCAGCTGGTATATTGTTCTTGTGGTGAGAATGCAAGGAGTATGAGGGTTAAAAACAAAAAGAAAAGGGTTGTTCTATAAAGTCTAATTTCGACCTTATAGAACAACCCTGGAGCAATGATTGGACCGCTACCTCAAACCTAAAGAGGAAGAAACCTCCCCTTTAGGTCGAGCAGCAAGCGAAGTCATCGCCATTTTATTTTAGCCTCTGCTTAATTAGTTCGTTTCTTCATCCATTTCTTCTTCATCAGCAAGCTCATCGCCTGTTTCATCCTCAACATCTACATCAATTTCCTCTTCTGTATCGAATTCAGGATCTTCTAATGCAGGCTCTTCATCGATTGGCTCATCCATTGGAGCTTCCTCTTCTAATGCTGGATCTGTTACTGCTGGATCTTCTTCTAATACTGGATCTTCCTCTGCAGGTGCTCCACAAGCTGTAATTACTCCTAGTGATAAAACAGCAGCTGCTGTTGTCATTAAAAATTTCTTTTTCATTTTCATTACCCCCAATTAAAAAATGTGACTAGCAGATAAAATCTCTCTCTGCTGTTAGTCTGTGTGTATCTTAGCAAGATTATTCGCATGCGTCTATGAAATGCGTGCATTTTTGGAAATGTCCTACCAAATCCACAACTTCTTTCATCTTTTCTCATAACAATCTCGAATAAATATGGGAAATATATCTAATTTTAAAAAGAAAAAGAGCTACTCCTTATTAAGAGTAGCTCTTTTTACATCATTATTTTGTTCCTAAAGCAAAGGTGATATCCGTTTCACACGCGACTTCTCCATTTACCGTCGCAATTGCATGGCCCTTGCCAACTGGCCCTTTTACTCGCGTTAACTCAACTTCAAGTCTTAATTGATCACCTGGTCTCACTTGCTTTTTAAAGCGGCAATTGTTAATCCCTCCAAAAAATGCAAGCTTGCCTCTATTTTCTTCTTTCTTTAAGATGGCAACCGCTCCAACTTGTGCTAGAGCTTCCACAATTAATACACCTGGCATAACAGGGTATTCAGGGAAATGCCCATTAAAAAACTCTTCATTTGCTGTAACATTTTTTATGCCGACAGCACGTTTTCCTTCTTCGACTTCTTCAATTCGATCAATTAATAAAAACGGATAGCGATGTGGAATAATTTCTTTAATTTCATCAACTGTTAACATGACCGTTCATCCTTCCAATTCAACTTTTCAACAATTATACCATATTTGTGGAACTGTCTAACAAGCCCCAAGGAAACGAATAAAAAAAAAGAATGACCTTGAAAAAAGATCACTCCCCTTTAATCATATCAATAATATGGTACCACGTATCTGGCTCTAGAGCCTCTTTTGGCTCCCCACCGCCAATGACTCCATAGCCAACAAGCAAGCCGACAATTAAACTGCCTCCAATCAACAGAATCGAAATCACAATACGAAGCCAAATGGGAATTAATCGAAGTCTCGGCTTTTTCTCACGTTTCTTTCTTCTGTCTTCTCTTGATTCAGCTTCTTCTGCTTCCTTTGCTGTCACAACAGTTGCAGGAGCCTGTGTACCGAGGTCCGTCTCCTGTTTTGCCTCTTGGCTTTCAGAATCCTCCTGAGCTTTCGATTGTTCTTCGATCACTTCTTGAGCACCTAGTTGTTCTTCCACCGCATCTTCTTCCTCACGAATTGAAGTCTCGACTAAGTCTTGCTCTTGCCCAGAGCTTTCCTCATTCATATCTGTCTTCATTTCGCCTGAAGTGGATTCTTGCTGTTGTTCAAGCTCTGTATGTGGATTTTCTTGGTTTGATCGTTTTTCGCTCATCGTTCTCTCCTCAAATCGCAGCAGGATGATTAGGTACGGAACAGTTATCTCCGTAACCCATTCACCAATCCTGCCATATCATCAGCCATAGAGATGGCTCTTGAATTAAATTGGTAATGTCGTTGTGCCATCATTAATTCATTCATTTCATTACCTAAGTCTACATTGGAACCCTCAAGCGTTCCTTGAGAAACCCGCCCGTTTACTGCTGCAGCTTCCAACACATCTCCTGCAGCAAGTCCAAGTGCCGCAAAGTTAGGCAATCGATATAACTGATCTCCAATTGAATCAAGCAATTGCGGTTTCAGCACTCGCGTTAAACCGAACTCGCCTATATTTTCAACCGTGCCATCCGTTAGCGTCACAAGCAACTGTCCTTCTTCATTTAAACTAATAGATTGAAAGTTTAAAGGCAAGGTAATTCGGTCCCCATTTTGATCTAAAACGAAATCGCCATTGCTTGTCACAATCGTAAGCTGATTTGGATTTCCAGGGTTTTCACTAAAATAAAATGTACCATCACGCGATAAACGTTCAACAGGATTCCCGTTCTCCATCGTTTGAATTCGGAAGAAATGATTTTTATCCGTAATCGCAAAATCAAGCTCTCGATCTGTATTAATGAATGGACCTTGCTCGAGTCTCAAAGCCGTTTCGGCAATCTTCGCCCCCGAACCTACTCGTATGCCATTTGGCGTTAACCTTCCGACTTCATTTTGAGCATTAGGCTGAGTATGCACTTGCTGAAAAAGCAAATCAGAAAACGTTGCCTCTCTGCGTTTGAAACCAGTCGTATTAGAGTTAGCAAGGTTATGTGAAATGGTATCCATCTTTCGTTGCAACTGCCCCATCGTAACAGAAGCAGAGATCATCGAAGTATTCATTGTCATCCCTCTTTTGTTGTAATGATCTTCTTTTAGTGAAGTTTTTGGTTAGCTAAGTACCCCGGGCAATGGCTACGCTTAGCACGCGCGCCTTTTAGGAGAAGTTCGCTCCTAAAAGGCTTAAAAGATAGCAGCGGCTTCGCTCATTGCTGGAAAGATCTAAGAAAAGGGAAGTTCGCCTTTTCTTAGATCTTTCCTATTTCATTCACCGCTTTTTCTAAGCTTTGGTCGTAGGCTTGGAGGATGCGTTGGTTGGCTTCGAACGTACGGTAGGCGCTCATCATTTCGGTCATCGTTTGCGAGGCATCTACGTTCGAGCGTTCGAGAAAGCCTTGTTGGATTTGGAAGGTGATCGCTCCGTTTCCGATTGCTGTTTGGAGTTCTCCTTCTCCTTCATAGCGAAGGAAACCACTGCCTTCTTTTACAAGTAACATTGGGTCTTCTGCATAAACAACATTTATTTGTGCTACTTGCACTCCTTGATCATTTACGATCACACCTTGTTCGTTTACACGAAATTCTTCATTGCCAACTTGGATCGTTTCTCCGTTTGAACCAAGGATGTAATGTCCTTCTGTTGTTGTTATGAAGCCTTCGCCATTAATCGTGAAGTTTCCGTTACGTGAATAGCGGACTTCGCCATTTTCATTTTCTATTGTATAAAAAAGTGCCCCTTGTCTTCCTGATTCCGTTTGCGGCATCACGCCTTGTAGTAAAGCGATGTCTGTGTTATTTCCTGTTTCCATCAAATCGCCTTGACGAAAGTTCGGCATTCGTTCTTGGAGATAAACACCTGTTACTAGTTCACCAACCACTTGCACTTGGCCTTTTGGAGCTCGATTCGTATTCATCGCCGCAATTAACATGTTGGGGAATGAACGTAATGAAGCTTGATCGGCTTTAAATCCAGGTGTATTTGCGTTAGCTAGGTTATTAGTTAACATTTCCTGACGCTGCTGCTGAGCAATCATTCCTGCGGCAGCTCCATACATTCCACGAAGCATTGTTGAGTTCCTCCTACATATCTCTACTCTACTTACTATATCGGTTTTCGATCCTCTTTTTCCAATGGTTAATAATGGCTTTGCTTCGTTATAACTCTTCTTCTTCCTGAGAATGATAATGAAGAAAAACCATAGAAATGAGGGATATAGGGAAGGAGTAAAGGTGGGTTGTCTTATTAGCTAATATTTTTTAACAATTCCATTGATGCTTCGACCTGAAGATGGTGGAGAAAACCACTTTTCTATAGGGTAAAGCCTAATGCTTTTAGCCTTAGTTTGTGGTTAAACCCTGGCAATGGCTACGCGCAGCACGCGCGCCTTTTAGGAGAAGAGCGCTCCTAAAAGGCTTAAGAGATGGCAGCGGCTTCGCTCATTGCTGACTTTAATCAAAAAGGGAAGTTTGTCCTTTTTGATTAAAGTCTTACCTTCTTACTCGACATGCGGTCTAGGTTTTCTAGGATGATGCCTGTCCCTTTTGCGACACAGTGCATTGGTTCTTCTGCTACGACTACAGGTACTTTCAGTTCTTCTGCTAACAGCTGGTCGATGCCGTGAAGAAGTGCGCCTCCACCAGTAAGAATCACTCCGCGATCGATGATATCTGCTGATAGCTCAGGTGGTGTTTTTTCTAGCACCTGTTTGGAAGCTTGTACAATATAGGAAACCGACTCCGTTAATGCTTCTTCTATTTCTTTTGAGTGTACCGTAATTGTTCGTGGAAGTCCACTTACCATGTCACGTCCACGAATGTCAATCTCTTCCTGACGTGCACCCGGAAATACTGTTGCAACTTGTACTTTAATATTCTCTGCTGTGCGCTCACCAATTAACAGCTTATACTTTTTCTTAATATAAGCAAGAATATCAGCATCGAAGCGGTCTCCCGCGACTTTCATGGAAGAGGCGGTGACGATATCACCCATCGAAAGAACAGCAACATCTGTTGTTCCACCGCCTATGTCTACTACCATGTTACCGCTTGGTTGGAAAATATCCATTCCCGCTCCAATTGCAGCAACTTTCGGTTCCTCTTCCAAATATACATTTTTCCCTCCGCTCTTCTCAGCGGCTTCACGAATCGCCTTTTGTTCAACTGATGTGATATTAGTCGGACAACAAATTAGGATTCTAGGCTTAGAGAAAAGACTTTTGACGTTAATCTTGCCTAAGAAATGTTTGAGCATTGCTTCAGTCATTTCGAAGTTTGCAATGACACCGTCTTTCATTGGGCGCAGGGCAACAATATTTCCTGGTGTACGTCCGACCATACGGAACGCTTCTTCCCCTACTGCTAGTACTCTCTTCGTTGTTGTATCAATAGCAACAACAGACGGCTCATTTAGGACAATTCCACTACCTTTGACATATATAAGAACATTTGCTGTACCTAAATCAATTCCAATATCGCGACCAAACATGATTCTTTTTCCTCCCTGTTTTCACGGAACATGATCGTATTATTTATTACGATTTACCTAATTGTTTATTTTATCACAGATGTGGTCACAGGGGGTAATTTTTCCTTTAAAAAAGTTACAACATTTGACAATTAATTTCTTGTTTTGACAATTGGTTTATCGGAATCGTCTTGCGTTTTTCTATACTTTACTTTCGTTGCTTCTCCCCCACGCAAGTGGCGGATCGACTTGTGGTACTCTAAAATCTCTTTGACTTCATTCGCTAACTCAGGATTGATCTCTGGCAGTCTTTCTGTGAGGTCTTTGTGTACGGTACTTTTCGAGACTCCAAATTCTTTGGCAATTGTTCTTACTGTCTTCTTAGTCTCGACAACATACCTACCAATCTTGATGGTTCGCTCTTTGATGTAATCGTGCACACGACTCGCCTCCCTAATTCTGTGTTGGGTGATTGGTACAGTTTATTAGGCGGTGCACGCAGATATACCACATTCTTGCATGGACGGGCTTGACTTTTCAGAATTTTGTGTAATGCTTTGTAATATTTGAGATTTCGATTAGGTCTGCAAGTGTTTTCTTGCCTCGATCTTCAAGGTGGTGAAGCAGCTCGCAAAATAAGTGAGCGGTTGTCAGGGCATCTCCAAGTGCCTGGTGACGTTCATAGATCCTAGAGCCAAATTGACTTGCGTAAATCTCTAAATCTAGCATATGCTTGGCCGGGCTTAAATAGCCTACTAAATCAAGCGTATCTAAACAAATAGGAAAATCGATGCGGTACTGATTTCTATTAATCTCTTTTTTAAAAGCTAGTAAATCAAAGCTCGCATAATGTCCGACCCAAACGTCTCCTTCTCCCTCCTCGCTATAGTGAAGAAAGGACTGAACTGCTTCAATCACCGTCGGAGCATCGGCAACAGTCGCATTTGATATACCCGTTAAATCAGTTATTTCAAATGGAATTTCTCGATCAGGATTAACATACGTCTGAAAGGTCTTCTCCAACACTTGACGGTCTTTCACCTGAACCGCACCAATTTCAATAATTCGATCGTGTGAACCTACAGCAAACCCCGTTGTTTCCGTATCAAAAATCGTAAATGTTAGCTGAGAGTGGTGGGTGTTCAATGGAATCTCTTTCACCAATTTCCTCTTAGGCCATAATGGTTTTTTCCGAAACATGATCATCTCCTCCATGCCTTTTTCGATTTTTGCCTTATTAGGGTAAAAGGAATCCAGACTTCTACCCTAATCCAAAAGTCACGAGCACTTGATTTTGCAAACTCCGAATCGTTCTTAGTGCCATCATGAGCTCTTCTTTGTCTTTTGTTTTAAGTTGGTTGAATTCCACTTCGCTGGAACTTTCCCTGCCTTTTTGGTGGGCAGTCCACGTTCGATCGACTCGAATTCTTAAAATGACTTCATAAGCAAATCTTAGCTTATCAGCTGTTTCTTCTGAAAAGACATGATGTTCTGTTAATAAGTCAATTTGTTGCAAGGAGTGGCCTTCAAGTAGGTCATATTTTGCACACAGTAACTGCAAGCAATGATGTAGAGGAAACAAGGCGTGCTTTTTTAAATCGACTGATTCCTTTTTCATCCGAAAGAGGGCACGAATGGGATGGTCAAATGTCGGGACAGGTTGTTCTTTTTCGAGCTCTGCCATCCGATATAAAAAGATTCGTGATTTCTCTAATTGTTGCTTAATCACGTTGCAAAATTGGTCATGAAGTTCTTCCTCTCCATATAAATAACGAAAGGATAAAAAGTTATGAGCAAGCAGTAGATTCTCATTCGTTGCCCTCAGCGCCCAGCTTCGCCACCGTTCTTGCCATAAGTCGAGCGAACCTCTCCAATTTGCTTCACTCGCCATCATCAAACCAGGACAACGTTTATATCCTGCAGCTTCCATGTGCATAACAATCTCCGTTCCTAAGCGCTCAAAATAACGGTCTACACCTTCTTTATACTCTCGTTTCGGATTTTCATAAACAAGAAAATGGTCTTGGTCTGTTAGCAAAAATTGCTCACCACGTCCTCCACTTCCCATCATGTAAAAAACAAAAGGCACAGGAGGTTTCCCAACCATCTTCAAAGCTAATTCGATCGCATGACGAACGAGGCGATCATAAAGCTTTGTCATCACTTCTAGCAGATGAGCCGTAGGGATCCCATCTTGAATTAAATGTGCTAGCACTTCATACATTGCCGGTTTAATTTCAGCTATGTTATCAAGAGTTGACTGTTCAACCGACTGCAATAGCTCAAGTGTTCCGCGATTCTTCTTTCGTAGTAAATCTGAGAGTGTGACCATGCCAATGACCCTGCCTCCGTCCATAACTGGCAAATGTTTCACGCCATTCATTAAGAAGCT
The DNA here is from genome assembly GCF_002109385.1 of Halalkalibacter krulwichiae. Classification (NCBI taxonomy): domain Bacteria; kingdom Bacillati; phylum Bacillota; class Bacilli; order Caryophanales; family Bacillaceae; genus Halalkalibacter; species Halalkalibacter krulwichiae. Next base: position 4,402,911 of record NZ_CP020814.1, read on the forward strand.
CGACATCGCTTCGTAATAATAAGCATCACGGGAAATGATAAAGGGGTGTGGCGTCATAACATCCTTCGCGCAAAGACCTGCACCAAGCCCCTTAGCCACTACACGCTGAACTAAATCTTTCTCAGTGACAATCCCGATTAGCTGTCCATTGTCATTCACGACGACAACAGAGCTAGTATTATACTGAACCATCAACGCTGCTACGTCTTGGACATCGTCATCGATGTCCGCACTAATGACAGGCTGGCTCATCACATCATGAATGCGACGAATAAATGGCTCACTCTCTCCCCACTTATTCGCAAGACGGATTTGTTCAGCGAAGGAAGCGTACACATCTTGTAAGCGCACAGCGGCTTGCTGCAAGATGAAATCACGCACTCCAGGGTCACCCCAAAGCGACTGAATAACAGAGTACGGAATATGCAAACAGACTGCATCTTCAACTGCCTGGACATCGACAGCATATCTCTCTGGTTCCTCTGTTTTTCCGCCTAGAAAATCAGCCAAACTCGAAAATCCGATCATATCCCCTGTTTGCAGCACTTCCAGGACCTCCTTCTGGGCATAGGGCTGCTCAGGCGTCAGGGATGGAAGCGGAAAGTCACCAGGTGCAACAAAAACTTCTGCTACCCCGTTTAGGATAAGCAGAAGTCCTTCTCTTGGTGTTTTTGAATAAAGCACCTTTTCATTTTTTTTATACGTTTTGAGCACACAGCCCCGAAGGACTTCGTCGAACTGAGTTTCACTCAGCCCAACGAAGACCGGGTGCTTGCGGATTTGAGCTCGCACATTATTTTCCGGCTGCATCATCCATCCAAACCTCTCCATCTTTATAACTCATTTGTTCAGGATAACGGAGGTCAACGACTTCATCTTGAAGCTTCTGTGATGGTGCTACTGTCATTTTCGACACAAGATATGTTACAACAAAGTTAATTGGCACCCCAATTAAACCTGCTCCTGTGTCTTGAATTCCAAAGAGCGTAATGCCGTTGTTAGCAAGGAAGATGTACGTTAACGTAACAGATAACCCAACTAACATCCCAGCAATGGCTCCTTGCTTATTGGCACGCTTCCACCAAACCCCTAGAAGAAGAACAGGGAAGAACGTTCCACCAGCAAGGGCAAAGGCCCACGCAACAATTTGCGTAATCACACCAGGAGGATTTAGTGCTACCGCACCAGCTACCACTGTTGCGATCACAATCGCCCAACGACCAGCTGCTAAGCGTTTTTGATCACTTGCATCTGGCTTCATTAGACGGTAGTAAATATCATGAGCAAACGAAGACGAGATGGTAATTAGTAATCCACCAGCTGTCGATAATGCCGCTGCCATTGCTCCAGCTGCCACTAACCCGATGACGAATACACCTAAGTTAGCAATTTCTGGTGTTGCCATTACGACGATGTCGTTTGAAATGACAATTTCACTCCATTGTAAAATTCCATCGCCGTTCGCATCAGCAAGCTGAAGTCGACCAGTATTAACCCAATTTTCTGTCCATGCTGGCAATTGATCAAGTGGCTGGCCAGCTACACGTGTCATTAAAATGAAACGAGAGAATGCTGCATAGGCAGGAGCAGATAAATATAAAAGAGCGATAAACACAAGTGCCCACGCACCACTCCAGCGAGCCGCCTTCATTGTTGTTACCGTGTAGAAACGTACGATAACGTGTGGAAGCGCTGCTGTACCCACCATTAAAGTAAACATTAAAGCAATAAATTGCGATTTGTCACTCTCAGCAAATGGTGCAAAGTATTCAGAAACCCCAAGTGCTCGATCCAACTCACCAAGCTCACTCACAATTTTCCCGTATGTAAGCCACGGAAGCGGGTTGCTAGTAATTTGAAGTGACATGAACACGATTGGAATAATATACGCAACAATTAAGATCATATATTGTGCTACTTGCGTCCATGTGATCCCCTTCATCCCGCCAAGCGTTGCATAAATCGCAATGACGACAACCCCAATCATCGTTCCATACATCGCATCAATGCTTAAGATTCGTCCTATAACTACTCCTGAACCCGATAACTGCCCGATGATGTACGTGAAACTAATAATGATTGTTGCAATCGCAGCAATTAATCTTGCAGCATTGCTATCAAATCGGTCACCAATGAACTCAGGAACCGTGTAACGACCATATTTTCGTAACTGTGGAGCGAGTAAGAAAGTTAAAAATAAATAGCCACCGGTCCAACCCATAATATAAGCTAAACCGTCATAACCAAGAATCATTACCGTACCAGCCATCCCAATAAAGGACGCTGCACTCATCCAATCACCGCCGATGGCCATCCCGTTCCATACAGGTGGTACACCGCGGCTTGCTACATAGAAATCAGATGTTGCTTTTGCACGGTTATAAACAGAAATACCAATATAAAGTCCGAACGTCGCTAAGATAAGCAGTAGTGAAACAATTGTTTGCTGATCCATGCATTAACCCCCTATAGAATCTTCTATTTTTTAGTGATCTAACACCTTGCCAGCACTTACTCTTGTGTTATGCTCTTCATCTATTCCGAACTTCTTGTCAATTCGATCACTAATGATAGCGTTTGCAAAAAGTAAGACAACGAAGGTCACAACGGCGCCTTGAGCACCCATGTAATAATGAGCCGGCATTCCCATAATCGTAAATTGACTTAATCTCTCAGCAAATGCAACAACTCCAAAGGAAGCAAGACCACCAATAATCAAACAAATCACAACGAGCATCGTCCTCGCGCGGAAATAAGCATCAGCAACATTTTTGTCAATTTTTCTCACTGGAAACTCCTCCTTTTTTAATCATGACTAATCTCAGGCATTTTCATTATTATTAAACAGCATCGCCTCCTCTACGGAATGTACTTAAGGTTGATAGGAGAAAAGAAAGTGACAAGATGAACAACGTCTAAGAGGTTTTCGCTTGGCAAGCTTCATGTTGAGGATTCCAATGATAGGTATAAATAATAGAAAGAAAAACGAAGCAATAATAGCTAAAATAATTGCAGCAATCCACGGCAAGACACTGAGTAAAATCACATGACGTACTAATGGAATTTCTACCGTTTGTTGTTGATTACATTTCACACATAATGACCGGTCGGTTTGTGTACGGGCTAGTCGGTTCTTTTTCATGTTCATTGTTTTACCTTAATTGAAAGATAAATTTAATTGTTTCAAAAAAGCCGAGTGGAACCATCGCAATTTGAACGATCATATAAGCAAAAATAGATACAAACGGTAGTGATAACAAGAGGGGCTTTTTTAACCGAAAGGCAAAGATAAGAGAAGCAACAGTGATAAGTAAGAATAGATAGATCATATTCATTCCTCCTTAGTAGGACAAGGTATGAAAGCGTTATCATTTATTCTGGTAAAAAAGAGGTAAGATTACTTTCTACAAAATGTATTATTTCAAATTTTCAGATATAAGTCAATAACTTCTCTTGTCGAAAATAAAGATGACTCCGCGGAAGTTTTCGACATCGCAGAGCCATCTTTTATTTTATTATCCTAATTCATTTTCTTCTTCGTCTTCATCTTGGTCCGTATTATCCTCAGGTGCTACTTCCTCTTCATCTTCGTTATCAGCTGCATCTTCATCTTCGTTTTCTTCTTCGTCAGGCGCCGCGTTGACTCCTTCATTTCCTTCTTCTTCGTCAGCCGGCTTTTCATCTTCTTTATTCTTCTCTTGATCTTTCACAGCATCTTTGACAGAATCAATTGGTTGTTGGAATACATCATTAGGATTCACAGCAACTCCATCTTGACGGATTTCAAAGTGAACATGGATTCCAGCGTCTGTATTGTAGCTGTTACGTCCTGCACGGCCTAATAGATCACCTTGCTGAACTGTAGTCCCTTCTTCCACTTCCACTGTTTCTAAGCTGTGGTAGTGCGTGACAACACCATCTTCATGTGAAATCTCAACAACATATCCTAGTAGCGAATCTTTTTCCGCTTTTACAACAGTACCGCTAATTGCAGCTGCTACTTCAAAACTTTCACCTTCTACGTGAGCAAAATCCATACCTTTATTCGGGAAATACGTATTATTGTAGTATACAAGAGCTTCTTGCTGTTCTTCTGGTGTACCATTGACATCATAGAAATAACCAACGACTGTCACTTCTTCTTCATTTGCAACTGGCATTTTTACCACTTCAGATGATGCTGTTACTTGAACGGCATCCTCACCATACGGATAATTTTCCCCTGCTTGACTTGGATCAGTTACCTCAACACCTTCACCAGGAGCAGCTGAATCATTAGGACCTTGCATTGCAAATACGGCAATTAAAACCCCTGCTGCTGCGGCTAGATAAATAGCAGGTAACATCCAGCGCTTACGTAATAGACCTTTTACATTCAATGAATTTTCTTCAGATTTAGAAGAGCGTTTGTTTTCTTCTTCTCTCATTTCTCATCACCTCAGCAACCATTCTGATCAGATTGCTAGAAATGTATACATCTCGCCAAACATTTTTTTAAATTAGTTTTCGACAAAGTCGATTTTTTTATGCATAACTACTTACATTTCTTTTTAAAACACAAAAAATTACGTGAGAATACGGTTTGAATGGGAAGATCTCCTTTATTAGCAAAGCATCATTATAAGAGTGAATTCGATAACAGCCGAATCACTTGTTTCAAGTGTAAAGAATCAGCCCTGGGATCATCATTCCCAGAGCTTGAATTTATTCAGCTTTTGCCGTCATTTGGGCAATAAATGGATCAAGGGCTTCGATTTCTACCCCCGGTAATAATGGACAAGAATATCTTCATACGATTTCCCTTCCTTCGCCATACCATCTGCACCATACTGACTCATACCGACTCCATGGCCCCAGCCTCTCGTTTGGATCGCAATCTGATCACCTTGGCGCTGCCACTGAAAGTCAGAGGAATCGAGTTCTAACTTCTCACGTACTTGGCGACCGGATAATTCCTTGCCACCAATTACGACCTTCGCGACTCGCCCTCCATCCGTTCGTTCTACAATCGTTCCTACCGAACCATCCTCAGGCAGAGCGACCCCTAAACGATTTTGAAACTCAGCAACAGAAACCATTTTTTCTGCTGTAAAACGAGGGGAAGACTGATCCCACGGACTCTCAACACTTCTTAAGTAAGGAAATTCACTATGCCAATAATCTTCGGAGTTTTCCGTATAACCATTACTCGTAGAGAAGAACATTGCATCAATTGGTTCCCCTTCATACGTTAACACTTGACCTTGCGTTGATAAAACGGCCTCTTGGATACGAGCCATATATAAGTCAAAATCAGCGCCCCATTTTTCTTTTAGCTCTACTTCACTCTGATAAACTTGATGCGTAACTGTATCGGTCACCATCGCACCGTCTGGAACCTGAACATCACGTGGTTGAAGAATATTTTTAACCATATACGTGCGCGCCGTCATTGCTTGAGCCTTCAACGCCTCCATTTCAAAATTAGGATGCATCTCTGAAGCAACCACGCCCATAACATACTGTTCTAGCGGCAATTCTTCAATTTCATTCTGCTGCGAACGGAACACCGCGACTGTCATATCATCTTCTGGATTATATGACCACTTTTCCTCCGGTTGATCAACTGCAACTGATCTGACCGTAGAAGTTGTTGTTTCTTCCGTCTCAGAAACAAAAAGAACGAGCATCGTTGGAATAATAAGAATAACAGTACAAAGAATCGTTGCTGCGATTAGAAGTCGTTTCATGTCAGTCCTCCATTGATAGGTTGATGATTGTTCTCTACAAAAAATATATGAAGGCCCGTCATGAAATAGACCAAGATTTAGCTGTCAAACTACGGGAAATATTCGTCTAGGAAAATTCCCCTTGATTCTTTGCCTTTATTTGTCTTTTAGCACCTTTATAAAGGACATTCTCTTTGCCTTTCTATGCTCCTTTGTCCTTTATTGACCTGATGAAGGACATTCTCCTTGCTTTTTAACTCTCTTTTGTCCTTGAGCGCATATATAGGGGTCTCATTCATGTGCAATTGAGATTTATATTTACAATGTTCTCTCATTATTTTAATTAAACCTGTTATTTCAGCTCCTCCATGCACCGCACCGAAGAAAACAATGCTCATATCTCGGCGCAAACAAAAAAAGGGGGATTTCACCCCCTTTTTTTGTTTGCTATATCGACTTAATCTGCAGTGGTGCAGGTGCTTCTAAGTTTTCGATTTCTTCTTCCGTTTCTTCTACGATGCGTTCTACGTCGGCTCCTAAGGCGCGTAGTTTGTCGGCTAGGTCTACGTAGCCACGATCAATGTGTTTCAGTTCCGTTACACGTGTCATGCCATCTGCTACAAGGCCTGCTAAGATAAGGGCTGCTCCTGCGCGTAAGTCTGTTGCTGCTACTTCAGCACCTTGAAGTTTGTTTGGCCCTGTTATGATTGCAGAGCGGCCTTCTATTTTGATATTTGAGTTCATGCGGCGGAATTCTTCAACATGCATAAAACGGTTTTCGAACACCGTTTCTGTGATTACTCCTGTTCCTTCTGCTTGAAGAAGAAGAGCCATCATTTGTGCCTGCATGTCAGTTGGGAAGCCTGGATGTGGCATTGTTTTAATGTCCACCGGCTTTAACTTTTCTGGTCCGATTACGCGTAAGCCATTTTCTACTTCTTCAATTGTTACGCCCATTTCACCCATTTTAGCAACAAGTGGACGAAGGTGTTCGGACGTAGCACCTTCCACAATTACATCACCTTGCGTCATCGCAGCTGCTACCATAAAGGTTCCTGCTTCGATGCGGTCAGGGATAACAGTGTGTTTCGCTCCTACTAGTTCATCTACACCTTCGATACGGATTTCACCCGTACCAGCTCCACGAACTTTTGCTCCCATTGCGTTTAAGTAGTTCGCAACACAAACAATTTCAGGCTCTTCGGCAGCATTTTCAATGATCGTGGTTCCTTTTGCCATTGAAGCGGCCATCATAATGTTTTCTGTTGCCCCAACACTAGGGAAGTCTAAATAAATTTTCGCGCCTTTTAAACGTCCATCAATCCGCGCTTCAATAAATCCGTTCCCGATCTCAACTGTCGCACCCATTGCTTCAAAGCCTTTAAGATGCTGGTCAATTGGACGTGATCCGATTGCACATCCTCCAGGAAGAGCGATTCTTGCTTTTCCTACACGTGCTAAAAGAGGTCCCATGACTAAGAATGATGCTCTCATTTTACGGACATATTCAAATGGTGCTTCAGTCTTTAATGCCTTTTCTGCATTCACCTGAAATATTCCGTCTTTGTATTCAACTTCAATATTTAAATTGCGTAATACTTCTTTCATCGTGTATACATCTGCCAGTTTTGGCACATCATATATGTGGCTTGTGCCGCGGCCTGCTAAGATTGATGCAGCGATGACAGGTAGGACTGCGTTTTTCGCACCTTCTACCTTCACTTTGCCGCGTAGCTGGTTGCCACCCCGGACAATAATTTTCTCCAACGTATTCCCCTCCGCGTCTAAATTATAGTCTCTTCTCTATCATCAATATTCAGTGGTAATAATAGGCGTTCCTATTGTCACCGTTGTCCCTGCGCCCAATCGTTCATTCTCTCTAATCGCTAGCTGGATATTCATCTTTGTCCCAGCTGTTTCAATGTGAGATTCCCACTCGGAGTGAAACGCGGAATAAGAGACAAAGCCTTCTTCTATAAGTGCTTCTACTTCGTTAGCACCTAATTGCTGAATCCACTTTTTCGCATTTGCCTTTATATCGCTCGATCCTGATCTGTCATTTGCTTGAAATTGAACATATGCCGTTGCATCTTGCAAAGATAATTGCTCCGTTCGTAGTTCAACTAGTTCATTTACTATATTAGATTCAATAACAGATCCATTTGTTCCAAGCACCTGATAAGTAACTAAATAAGTAAGTGCTTTATTGTTTGGTGTTGGGTAAGCGAAAAATTGCAAGGATTCGATCAACCCATTTGGTTGTACATATGTATAATGTGCTTTCCACTCTGAACCTTCCGTTGACACAAAGCTTTCTTCCCAATCATCAGAAGCCAATTGAGAAACAAAGGCGATAAAGTCATCCTTGTTTTTCATGCTTGAGTCCACCTGCTCCTGTCGCAAACGAACCGTCCACTCTTTCAAGCTTAATTCCTCATTTGCTTCTACAAGCTCATGGAACTCCTGCATTGGTTGCTCATACGAAGGTTGTAAAGTAGCACTTAGAACATGTACATACCCAATAATAGAAAAAACGAAACCAAATACAACTAATCGCACATAAACCATTTCTGTTCTCCTCCCCAAGAAAACGAGTATTAGTATCATTTTTACCAGGAGGAGGCTCAGCATACATGGAAGTTGTAGTCATTCCTCGACAAAAGCTTTATTCCCACAAATACCTTAGCATCTGTGAAGAATGTAAATAGTCGAGAAAGAAAGATGTTAACAACTGAGCAATGGCAATCGTCACGATTATCATCAGAACCTTTGCTTTTGGACTATTCGGTTCCTTTACAAAAAGATCAAATCGAAAAGATTGTAATGCCCACCATGTAACAGCCAAGAAAAAGACACTTGTAATGATATGTATCATTGCTTGTTGTCCAAATCCGTCGAACATTGTCATTACTCCCTTACCGCTGATCAGCTTATATTTGAGCTGAAACTGTTACCACCGCTAGTTTTCAGCCCATTTTCCATCATAACTGATAGGATCTAAAAAATCTATAGAAGAAATGTGTGAATTTATAGTTGTTCGGACCTATTTTTTTACAGAAAACGCTTACAATTTTCGGCAAATGCAAAAAAATAAGACATAAGATCCTGTGCATTAGTATTGTCTAATACTCCATGATTTATGTCTTATTTTGTCGTTTTTATTTTCCTGCTACATTTAAGCGATTCGTAGCTCGTTTTAACGCTAATTCAGCACGTTTGAAATCAATTTCATCCGCTCTTGCTGAATCAATTCGTTTTTGAGCTCTCTCTTTCGCTTCACGAGCACGGTCCACATCGATACCTGTTGGCAATTCAGCAGCCTCTGCTAAAATCGTTACTTGATCAGGGCGAACTTCAACAAATCCACCACTAACCGCTACTTTTTCTACAGTGGAGCCTTTTTTTAAGCGTACTGCCCCTACTGTTAATGGAGCAACTAACGGAATATGTTTTGGTAAGATACCTAATTCGCCCTCAATTGTGCGAACACTTACCATATCTACGTCACCGTCATACACCTTGCCATCAGGAGTTACAACACTTACTTGAATTGTTGGCATTGGAAAACCCTCCTTATAGCAATACGGGGTTTGGAAAGGAAAGGTTCTCCTTTCCTTATTTTATGCGTAATGGATTACGCCATTTGTTTTGCTTTTTCTACTACTTCCTCAATACGACCTACAAGACGGAACGCATCCTCAGGAAGGCTGTCATACTTACCTGAAAGGATTTCCTTGAAGCCTTTGATCGTTTCTTTTACTGGTACATAAGATCCAGGTTGGCCGGTGAACTGCTCAGCCACGTGGAAGTTTTGAGATAAGAAAAATTGGATACGACGTGCACGTGCAACAACCAATTTATCTTCCTCAGATAACTCGTCCATACCTAAGATCGCAATGATATCTTGTAACTCTCTATACTTTTGAAGTGTAGATTGAACTTGACGAGCCACTTCGTAATGCTCTTCTCCAACAATCTCAGGAGAAAGCGCACGTGAAGTAGACGCAAGAGGATCCACGGCAGGGTAAATACCCATCTCAGAAAGTTTACGCTCAAGGTTCGTCGTTGCATCTAAGTGAGCAAACGTCGTCGCTGGAGCTGGGTCAGTATAGTCATCGGCAGGTACATAAATCGCTTGGATTGATGTAACTGATCCAACCTTTGTTGATGTGATACGCTCTTGTAATTGACCCATTTCCGTTGCTAGTGTTGGTTGGTAACCAACGGCAGAAGGCATACGACCTAGTAGGGCCGATACTTCAGAACCTGCTTGTGTGAAACGGAAAATGTTGTCGATGAATAAAAGAACGTCCTGACCATCTTGGTCACGGAAGTGCTCAGCCATAGTAAGACCAGAAAGAGCAACACGCATACGTGCTCCAGGTGGCTCATTCATCTGACCGAATACCATCGCTGTTTTCTTAATAACGCCTGAATCTGTCATCTCATGGAAAAGGTCATTTCCTTCACGAGTACGCTCACCAACACCTGCGAATACTGAGATACCGCCGTGCTCTTGAGCGATGTTGTTGATAAGTTCTTGGATAAGAACCGTTTTACCTACACCGGCTCCTCCAAATAGACCGATCTTACCACCCTTGATGTATGGTGCAAGAAGGTCAACAACTTTAATACCTGTTTCAAGGATTTCAGTTGTTGTAGATAATTCTTCAAACTTCGGTGCTTCACGGTGAATAGGATCACGCTTCACGTCAGCTGGGATTGGATCATTTAAATCAATTGCTTCACCAAGTACGTTAAATACACGTCCAAGCGTTGCTTCACCTACAGGGACAGAGATTGCCGCGCCTGTATCAACGGCTACTGTTCCACGAACAAGTCCGTCTGTAGAATCCATCGCAATTGTACGAACGGTATTGTCACCAAGGTGCACAGCAACTTCTAGTGTTACGTTAACATCAACAGCATTAACTTCAGAGCCAACTTGCTCAACGACTAATGCATTGTTGAGTTCAGGTAGAATTCCGTTGTCGAATTTCACGTCAACAACCGGACCCATTACCTGAATAATGCGACCTTTATTCATTTTTTCGCCCTCCTATTTCTTACCAATGGGGTTTTCGTTTTATGTCCGAGTATCAGAAGACTCAGCAATTAGAACCTTCGTCCACCTAAAAAAATCTATTCAAGCGCAGCTGCTCCACCAACGATCTCCGTAATTTCTTGCGTGATCGCAGCTTGACGAGCGCGGTTGTATACTAACGTTAAATCATCAATAAGAGCCGTTGCATTGTCTGTTGCAGCGCTCATTGCCGTCATACGTGCACCAAATTCACTTGCTTTTGCATCAAGCAACGCACCGTAAATAAGGCTTTCTGCGTATTGTGGCAATAATCGTTCTAAAATGGCTTGCTCAGATGGTTCGTATTCGTACGTAGTAGTTTTCGTACCTTCTCCGATATCGGTAAGCGGCAGGAGCTTTTGCTCCGTTACCTCTTGTGTTAATGGACTTACGAAGTGGTTGTACCACACATATAGCTCATCAAACACTCCATCAGCGAACATTTCTACCGTTGTACGTGCGATATTTTTAATATCGTTGAACTCAGGTTGATCAGAAAGTCCAGTGATTTCTTGAATGATTGGAAGGTTGCGTTTTTTAAACAAATCACGTCCGATACGTCCCATAACGACAATTCCGTACTCATCTGGTGATTTATGACGTTGTTGGATTGTAGTAAGAAGCGAACGAGTCAGGCTCGCATTGTAGCCCCCAGCTAAACCACGGTCAGATGTAATGACAATATAGCCAGTTTTCTTAACCGGACGCTCTTCTAGCATCGGATGGCTTACCTCTGTCGATGAAGAAGCAATACTCGCCACAACCTCACGAATTTTCTCCGTATAAGGTAAAAATGATTGTGCATTCGTTTGAGCACGGTTCAATTTCGCAGCTGATACCATTTGCATCGCTTTTGTGATTTGCTTTGTCTTCTTCGTTGACGTAATTCGCCCTTTTATCTCTCTCATTGAAGCCATTTATTTTCACCACCTTTTCGCAAAACTAAAAGAGTTAATCTCCTGATTGGATGGTACGCAGCGAGGCAATGGCCTGTTACCTGCTGCTTGCACCATTATTTACTTACTGCTAGGAATGAAACCTTTTTTAAATTCACTAATCGCAGCTTTGAACTCATCTTCATCAGGAAGATTTCCAGTTGTGCGAATATGGTCAAGGATCTCTTTTTTGTTGTGATCAAAGTAAGTGAATAACTCTGACTCAAAACGAAGAACATCTGCAACTGGGACATCATCAATGAATCCTTTTGTTAAAGCGTAGATGATCGTTACTTGGTACTCAACTGGTTGCGGCTTATGAAGATCTTGCTTAAGAACCTCAACCGTACGTTGACCACGATCTAGTTTCGCTTGAGTTGCTTTATCTAAATCAGAACCGAACTGAGCAAATGCTTCTAGTTCACGATATGCCGCTAAGTCTAGACGCAATGTACCAGCAACTTTTTTCATTGCTTTGATTTGCGCCGATCCACCAACACGTGATACCGAAAGACCGGCATTTACCGCTGGACGAACACCTGAGTAGAATAGATCTGATTGTAAGAAGATCTGTCCATCAGTGATCGAAATTACGTTTGTTGGAATATAAGCAGATACGTCACCAGCTTGTGTTTCGATGAAAGGAAGAGCAGTGATTGACCCTCCGCCTAAAGCATCGCTTAACTTCGCTGCACGCTCAAGTAAACGAGAGTGGATGTAGAATACATCCCCTGGGAATGCCTCACGACCTGGAGGACGACGTAGTAATAATGAAAGCTCACGGTACGCAGCAGCTTGTTTTGAAAGATCATCATAAATGATTAAAACGTGCTTGCCGTTATACATGAACTCTTCACCCATTGATACCCCTGCATATGGTGCTAGGTATTGTAATGGTGCTGGGTCAGATGCACTCGCAGATACAACGATTGTGTAGTCTAGAGCACCACGCGCACGTAATGTTTCAACTAGGCCTGCCACTGTTGTTTTCTTTTGACCGATTGCAACATAGATACAAATCATATCTTGATCTTTTTGGTTTAAGATCGTATCGATTGCGATCGCCGTCTTACCTGTTTGACGGTCCCCGATGATTAACTCACGTTGTCCACGGCCAATCGGAACCATTGTGTCGATTGATTTGATACCAGTTTGAAGTGGCTCGTGTACAGACTTACGATCCATAACTCCTGGTGCTTTATATTCAATCGGACGAGTTTTAGAAGTGTTAATTGGACCTAATCCGTCAATTGGTTGACCTAGTGGGTTCACCACACGTCCAAGTAATTCTTCACCTACAGGAACTTCCATAATACGTCCAGTACGTTTTACTTCGTCTCCTTCACGGATATCCGAGTAAGGTCCTAAAATAATAATACCAATGTTGTTCTCCTCAAGGTTCTGAGCCATCCCCATAACCCCATTTGAGAATTCAAGTAGCTCACCAGCCATTACGTTTTCAAGGCCATGAGCAAGGGCGATACCGTCACCGACACGGATAACTGTACCTACATCTTGTACTTGTACATCAGACTGAAAATTTTCAATCTGCTGTTTAATGAGAGAACTAATTTCCTCTGCTTTGATGCTCATTACTTTCACCCCTATCTTCTACTAGCGTGCACCGGCAACAAGCTGACGCTCGATACGGTCAAGCTGCGCTTTAACAGTGCCGTCATATATGCGATCTCCAATACGGATCTTAATGCCTCCGATTAGATCTGAATCGACGATGTTTGTTACTTCAATTTTAGATTTTTTTACTTTTTTCGCAAAAATCTTTGCAATATGATCTTGCTCTTTTTCAGATAAAGGCTTAGCAGAATACACTTTCGCTTCAGCCAGATCTTGAGCTTCATAAGCTAAATCTTTGAATTTATTAATCATTGGTACAAGTTCATCTACGCGCTTTCTTTCCACTAAAAGCAAAACTGTATTCACAGTGATTTCACTAAGAGTTTTTGAAAAAGCCTCTTGGATAAAAACTTGTTTTTGTTGGTTAGTAACCTTTGGATGACTTAAAAGAGAAACAAATTCAGGAGTTGTTTCAAGAACTGTTTTCACAACTTGTAACTCTTCATTGACCTTTTTTAAGTCGTGTTTTTCTTTTGCAAGTTGAAATAATGCAACCGCATAACGATTCGCTACTGCTTGATTGCTCATAGCTTATCGCCTACTTCTTTAAGATAGTCTTGAACAAGAGCTTCTTGTGCTTTCTCGTCTAACTCTTTCTCAATTACTTTTGCTGCAATTAAGACAGATAGACTAGCAACTTGTTCACGTAAAGCTTGAACAGCTTGTTCTTTCTCACGTTGAATTTCAGCTAAAGCAGAGTCTTTAACGCGTTCTGCATTTTCTCTAGCTTGTTCTAAAATTTCTTGGCCTTGCTGTTCGCTTAGTTTCTTCGCTTGTTGAATAATCTCTTGCGCTTCCACTCTAGCTTTTTCAAGTTCTTTACGTTGTTGTACTATAAATTCCTCAGCCTCTTTGCGATTCTTCTCAGCTGAGTCAAGGTTTTCGTTTACGATTTGTTCACGTTTTTCCATTACACCCAATAAAGGCTTAAGTGCAAATTTATTTAGGAAAAAGAGTAGTGTTAAAAAGGCAACTAATTGATAAAGAATTGATCCCCAATTAATATCAAACACTGCGATTCACTCCTTTCTTGGATGTGAAAATATGATATTCAAACATTAGATTTTAATTTTGATACATAAGGAATGGCGAAGGTCGTTGAATCGAACTGTCGCCATTCAGAAATTGCAAGGCACGAAATGGCCTTACTAGTATTATTGGAACAATAATAAGAAAGAGATAACGATCGCGATGATCGGAACGGCCTCTGCAAGAGGAACCCCAATAAACATTAGAGTTTGAAGGGTACCTTTTAATTCAGGTTGACGAGTTACACCTTCAAGAGTTGCACGAACGATAATTGCTACTGCGAATGCTCCACCAATTGCTGCTAAACCTGCTGCAATTGCAGCTGCTAAAAATGCCATAATAAAATTTCCTCCTTAAAATTATCTTGTAGTTTTTTTTATATATTAATGTCCAAAGATAGGACGGTAGAAAACCCGAAAACTTAGTGATGCTCGACTTTATGTGCCATGTAAACCATTGCTAGCATGGCAAAGATATACGCTTGGAGCGATCCGATGAACATACCGAATGCTTGCCAAATGATGGTTGGCAGAAAGGCCCCAAAGGCTCCAATAAGTCCTGATGTTCCTAAACCAACTAATAGAATCATCAAAATCTCTTTAGCATACACGTTACCGAATAAACGCATTCCAAGTGTCAGTGTATTAGCAAATTCTTCAATAATCTTGAATGGCAATAGAAACGGTACTGGACGAACATAATCTTTCAAATATTCGCCAAATCCCTTAACCTTGATCCCATAATAATGAGTAAGAATGATAACAAGTGCTGCCATCGTAAGCGTTAAAGCTGGGTCTGAGGTTGGCGATTTCCACCATACTTCATGCGTATCCTTGTTATATATCTCAAATGGAATACCGAGCATGTTAGCAACAAATACATAAAGCAATATCGTAACAGATAGAGCAATAAATTGTCCCCCGACTTTCCAGCCCATGTTCGCTTTAATGATTCCTTTACAGAAATCAACGATCCACTCAAGGAAGTTTTGCAAACCTGAAGGGCGCATTGCTAATTGACGAGATCCGATAAAACAAATAAGAAATACAATTACGCATGTAACAGTCGTCATTAAAACTGTAGACATATTGAAGGTCAACCCAAAATACTCCCTAATGGGTGATATATGATCCATTTATTTTCACCTCTTTCTACCAGATTCAATAAGTATATCTGTCATTATAATGACATAAATCAGGGCGAACCCTGTAATGACCGCGAATAAGTGGAGTCGTTCTGGAAATGAGAGTGCTAACCATACACACAATATCGCCAACCCGATCCGGATTAAGACACCAAATGTGGAAATAAAGTAACTAAATAGCTTGTACTTTTTGATACCAGTGGCAACAGCTCCCACATATTGGGCTTTTCTGAAGACCGTTGACAGGCCTAGAAAGCTTAAAAGGAGCCCTATTGTAAGACCGAGGAAAATCGATTTATAAGTGCTAACCCAAAACCCAATCATAAAGAGCACTATGAGGATAGAGACTATTATGGTATATCGCTTCATTCTTGCTTCGAGTGACATCATTTTTTCTTACCGTCTCCTATAAAAGGTTCAATTGCTTTAAATACACCGTAGAACCCTGTACCAAGTCCCAACAACAAACATAAAATTAAGAAAAACGGCTTTGCACCAAATTGATCCCCAAGCCATAAGCCAATAAAAACTCCACCGACTGTCCCTCCAACAATATAGGAAGAAATGATAGAAACGAGCACCATAGCACGCCATGGATTACGCTTGCCATCTGTCATGAAAGCGTTCCCCCTCACAACGATTGTCGCCTGAGCTTTCCATTCGAAACTTTCAATCTTTTTTTGCCATATATGTAACCCTTATCATTATATCCTTAGTAATCGTACAATAGTGAAAACCCTGTGTCAATGCGATTTGTCATTAATTCCGCCCTTCATTTCACGTGTTCACATATCTGTCAAAAAAGCTCACAAAATTGGTCAGACCTCTCCTCTGAAACAGAAGAGGTCTGACCTTTTAATCATCATGAAGCCGTTCATCTAAAACTTGAGGCCCTACTATTATCGTGGATTCAAGCGTATCTTCCTTGCCATCTTTCCTTGCATAGATCAGAGCTTTATAGGTCCCATCTGGCACGTCCAACTTGTCCCAAACTTGCCCAACCATGCCTCGTCCGACGTTTTTCTTGACGTCTAAAAACTTGACAAACTGGAAAGTGTCTGCGTCATAAAGCGCAATTCCCATCTCTTCTGCGCCACCAGGTAAATACAATTCATAACGATATTGATCTGGCTGGTCTCCCGGCCCAAAATTAAACGCCATCGCTCTTGGATAGTCAGGTTCCTCTATAAAGAATACATACGGAACAAGAATTGGCTCCTTGCCACCTTCAATTATAATTTCGCCATGATGAGTGCCCTCCGCGAGCACTTGCGGAAATAAATCAAGATTTACTTTAACGTCTCTTTTTTCCCCTGGTTTAATGGTCGTTGAAAATGGCACTTCCCACTGCAAACCATCCGGTGCTTCAAAAGGTGGTTTTACATGATACGTTCTGGCAACATCGTCATGATTCTCAATTGTGAATGTTACCGTTCTTTTTTCTCTCGGATCATCCTTTGTATACTTTCCAAATGTTAATGCTCCAGGATAAGCAAGCGTTGTCGCTTCAACCGCTTTATCAACTTGCAGTCTTCCCGCTCCTTGCTCATATGGGTAATACGGCTCACCATCACTTTTCACTAGTTGCTTTGCCGTATTCATAAGCGCTGCTTTAATTTGGTCTGGTGTCCAATCTGGATGAGCTTGTTTCACAAGTGCTGCTGCACCAGCTACATGGGGCGCCGCCATACTTGTACCATTTAACGCAAGATAGCCTTTTGGCACCGTACTATCAATTGCCACTCCAGGAGCCACTAAATCAGGCTTCACTTCCCAAGTTTGCGTAACAGGACCTCTCGAACTAAATGGCGCAATAAAATCTTCTTCATGGCGATATATCGTTCGTACATGTTGGAAATCTTTATGTTCCTCTATTTGCTCCAGCAGCCACTCTCCATCTTCCTTTGAAATGCTGACAACCGGAAGTTCCACGCCTTGTTCTACCGCCCCAACAAAGGAACCCGGTAAATTATTGTAGATTAATACAGCTTTGGCCCTCCCTTTTGTGCAGCTTTTGCTTTCTCAGAAAAAGAAATCATCCCCCGTTTAATCAAGACTATTTTATTTTGAACGTCTAGATCTTTCCACTCTTCTTCCAATCCATAACCTGCATCGACAATCTCATAGTCCCTTTTTATCGTCCAAGGCAGCGTACCACCTATCGGATAGAGCGTTATCTCTTTATCTTGTCCCGGCACGGTAACATAAGGTGTTTTGAGCGGGGGAGCTGAGGCTCCAACTGAAATGGCTTTTGTTGATGTACCAGGTGAACCAACCGTCCACATATTCGGTCCACTATTCCCATTTGAAGTTACCGCAACGATTCCTTCTTCTACTGCTTTATCAAGCGCAACACTTGTCGGCCAATCAGGTCCATTTACCGTGTTGCCTAGTGAGAGATTAAGAACATCAACCTCATCATCAATTGCCTTTTCAATCGCTTCAATAACTTGCTCAGTCGTACCTTGCCCTCCAGGCCCTAGTGCACGATACGCATAAATATCTGCATCCGGGGCAATTCCTTTTACTTGTCCGTTTGCAGCAATAATTCCTGCAACATGGGTTCCATGTAACGTCGGCGGTCCTTGCGTAGCAACCGTCTCCATTGGATCGCGGTCATAATCAACTACATCATACCCACCTTTATAGTTCGCTTTTAAATCAGGATGGTGATAGTCAATGCCTGTATCAATTACCGCAACCTTTATTCCCTTTCCTGTTAGTTTGACCCCTTTGGATCCACCATTCCTCTTACATGATCTCCCCCTACAAACGGAACACTACTATCTAAATTCGCACTATATTCAACAATTTCATCGACTCGTTCGATTTCATTTAAGGCTTTCAGCAGTTCAACTTCACTTTCCATTAATTCAATAGAGAAGCCATTCAATGTCCTTTTAAACATTTTCCGAACCTCACTCTGCGGAAGTGCTTGAGAGACTGCTGCTACGGCCTCCTCGACTTCACCAGTTGCTGTCACAATCACAACGACTTTTTCATCTGACTGATCCAGCTCTTTCAAGGCCGGGATTTCAGGGAAAGTGGCAGCCAGACTCACATTCACATTGATGTTGCATACTACTAACATTGCTAATAAACACGCCATAACGCTTCTCATCCTTACCATCTCCCTGCCTGTTTGCATATGTTGATAGTATGTACAAAAAGTGGAGAAACATGTATGTGAGAGGGACAGCTGTGTTTGCTCAACAAAAAAAGAGACTGATCAACAGCCTCTTTTAAATAAGTAATTATTTTGTTCCAAATAAACGGTCTCCCGCATCTCCTAGACCAGGAACGATGTACCCATGGTCATTTAGCTTCTCGTCCATTGCCGCTAAATAAATGTCTACATCTGGGTGTGCTTCTTGTACAACTTGAACCCCTTCAGGAGCAGCAACTAAACACATAAGCTTCATTGTTTTGGCTCCACGCTTTTTCAAACTATTAATCGCTTCTACAGCAGATCCACCTGTCGCTAACATCGGATCAATCACAATGAATTCTCTTTCTTCTACATCTGTTGGAAGCTTTACGTAGTACTCTACTGGTTGAAGAGTTTCAGGGTCACGATATAAACCAACATGTCCGACTTTAGCTGCTGGAATCATGCGAAGAATCCCATCAACCATTCCAAGACCTGCACGTAAAATCGGAACTAGTCCTAGCTTTTTACCTGCAATTGTCTTTGCTTGCGCCGTAGCTACAGGTGTTTCAACCGTAACATCTTGTAACGGCAAATCACGTGTAATTTCGAAAGCCATTAAGCCAGCAACTTCATCTACAAGCTCGCGAAATTCTTTCGTTCCAGTTTCCTTATCTCGGATATACGTCAGTTTATGCTGAATTAGAGGGTGATCAAACACGAAAACTTTACTCATTAGCTTTTTAGCTCCTTTTAAACGATCTAATATCTCCTTCAAAATTCTACAAAAAAAGCCAAGCCTCTTCAAGCTATACTGAGAATAAGTGCCTTATTTCTTTAATTTATAATATTTTGATAACTCTTTATAGTAGTATGATTATACCTTTTCGCCATAGTTCGATAAGCACCGACAGCTTCGTTACCCTTTTCCATGTAAAGAGGCTGAACCTTTTTAAGGTTCAGCCTCACAATCTTATAGATGTGTGTACATTGGGAATTTCTTCGTTAGTTCAGCAACACGCGTGCGTGCCTCTTCTAATTTCTCTTCATTATCAACATTTTTCAATGTTAACGCAATAAGAGCCCCAATTTCATCCATTGCTTCACCATCAAGACCGCGCGACGTAACAGCTGCCGTTCCGATACGAATACCGCTCGTAACAAATGGACTTTCTGGATCAAATGGAATTGTATTTTTATTTGTTGTAATTCCTACTTCATCAAGCGCTTTTTCTGCTACTTTACCAGTAAGGTTAAGCGAACGTAGGTCCAGAAGAAGCAAGTGGTTATCTGTTCCACCTGATACTAAATTGATTCCTTCTGCTACTAATTTCTCACCTAGACGTTTTGCATTGTCAATGATTGCTTGACCATATGTTTTAAACTCAGGAGTCAATGCTTCTCCGAAAGATACAGCTTTTGCAGCAATAACGTGCATTAATGGACCACCTTGAACTCCAGGGAAAATTGATTTATCAATTTTCTTTGCGAATTCTTCATTACATAAAATCATTCCGCCACGAGGTCCACGAAGTGTTTTATGAGTAGTTGTCGTCACAAAGTGCGCATGTGGAACTGGGTTTGGATGTAAACCAGTTGCAACTAGACCAGCAATATGTGCCATATCAACCATTAAGTACGCGCCTACTTCGTCAGCAATTTCACGGAATTTCGCAAAGTCGATTTGACGAGGATATGCACTTGCACCAGCAACGATTAACTTCGGCTTATGCTCTTTCGCCAATTCACGAACGACATCATAGTCAATGTATTGTGTTTCTTTATCAACACCATACTCTACGAAATTATAAAGAACACCACTAAAGTTAACAGGACTTCCGTGTGTTAAATGTCCACCGTGCGAAAGGTTCATACCAAGAACTGTATCACCCGGCTCTAAGATCGTGAAGTATACAGCCATGTTTGCTTGTGCACCAGAGTGCGGCTGAACATTGACATGCTCTGCTCCGAAGATTTCTTTCGCACGATCACGAGCTAAATCCTCAACAATATCAACATACTCACAACCGCCATAATAACGGCGACCAGGATAACCTTCTGCATATTTATTTGTAAGTACAGATCCTTGCGCTTCCATTACTGCTGCACTAACAAAGTTTTCAGAAGCAATTAGCTCAATTTTATCACGTTGACGACCTAATTCTTGCTGCACCGCTTCAAATACTTTTGCATCTTGTTTTTGTAACGTTTCTTGATTCATCTCTATTCCCCTTCCAAACTATATCTTTCGGATTTTATACAACACAACATTCAATTCGCTTTTATCTTAACACAATTGCACTTTCATTTCCGTACAATTTTTCAAAAAAAATATTTTTTATTCATGTTCTTGCAATTTTTCATAAACAGCACGCATGCCGCCGATTAGCTTCGGACGGGTAAAAGCTAAAGTCACATGTGCCTCTCCAAGCTTTTTTACTTCACTGCGTAAAGGTACCGCGACCTTTTTCAAATGCATCCCAATTAAGGTGTTGCCAATATCTATCCCTACATCAGCTTGAATCGCTTCCACTAAGACAGGATTGTTCATTTTTCGATAAGCGTAGGCCGCCATCGCACCACCCGCTTTTCGAATAGGAACTGCCGCAACCACTTCCGCACGATCATTTCGTGCCGTTTCCTTTTCGACAACCAATGCACGATTTAAATGTTCGCAGCATTGAAATGCTAATTTCATACCTGTTTTCTCTTTCTTCTTCGCAAGCACTTGGTAGATCGCTTCAGCAATTTCATTCGAGCCATTTGTTCCAATGTGATGACCTGCTACCTCACTCGTGCTTGTCCCAATAACGAGTAACGTATCCTCTGTGAGTGGATAGGCTGCATCTAAATCATCGAGCAATTGATTAAGTTGCTCTTGAATCGTTTTAATTGGCAAATCCATCCCTTTGCCTCCTTTTACGCTTCGTAACTTGTAATCTTATTCACACGATTCGCGTGACGTCCACCTTCAAATTCTGTTTCTAGCCAAATTCGCGCTATTTCACGAGCTAGCCCAGCACCAATTACTCTTTCTCCCATCGCTAATACATTTGTATCATTATGTTCGCGCGTTGCTTTTGCACTAAATGTATCATGTGCCAATGCACAACGAATTCCTTTTACTTTATTAGCTGCAATTGACATTCCAATACCTGTTCCACAAATTAAAATGCCACGATCAAATTCCCCGCTAGCTACTTTTTCAGCTACTGGTACAGCATAGTCAGGGTAATCCACCGATGTACTACATTCACAACCAAAATCCTCATACGGAATTTGCAGCTCATCCATTAACTTTTTGATTTCTTCCCTAATATTGATTCCACCATGATCTGAAGCAATTGCTACTTTCACTGTAGACCCTCCTTAAATTTCGTTTATGTATTTGATTCGCACTTACTATTATAGTAAGAAAATTTTCTCGAGATAATGATTCGATGACTTGGACCCGTGGCGACGGCTTCGCTCACTGCGCGCCTTTTAGGAGAAGGGCACTCCTAAATGGCTTAAAAGATGCAGTGGCTTCGCTCGTCGCTTCGAGATAACAAGAAAAAAGGTAAAGTTCGACCTTTTTTCTTGTTATCTCTCAAATCTCCCTATCGTTTCTTTTAAGCTTTTTGCTTGGTTCGATAGGGATCGGGTTAGGTGTTGGATGTCTTTGAGTGTGTTGCCTTGTTGCTCGGTCATTGCTGAGATTTCAGTTGATCCTGCTGATGTTTGTTCGGCGATGGCTGCTACTTCTTGTGATTGGCTTGTTGTGTCTTTCATCAAGTTCATTTGGCGGTCGACCATTGATGAGATATCTGTGATATAGTCAGCAACTTCGTGAACGGATCTTTCCACTTCCCCAATCGCTTGTGTAGCTTGCGTACCTTGTTCTGATTGTTTCATAGCTGTCTTCACTTGACCATCAATTTGCAATGTGGCATTTTCGACTTCTATTTGAATGTTATGAATCAGGCCGGAGATGCCTTTTACTGCTGTTGAGCTTTCGTCAGCTAATTTCCGAACTTCATTGGCTACAACCGCAAAACCTTTGCCATGCTCTCCAGCTCGCGCTGCTTCAATTGAAGCATTCAAGGCTAGCAAATTCGTCTGCCGTGCAATATCTCCGACAAGCGAAGTGATCTCGCCAACTTCGCTTGCTTGTTTCTTTAAACGCTCAACAGCTAAGAGCGACTGTTCATTATCACTTGCAAGCTTTTTAATTCCTTCCACCAATGAATCAACAACCATGCGGCTTTCCTTTAGTGTTTGCACCATTCCTTGTGAAGAAACCTTTGATTCATTTGCTCGGTCTTGGACTTGCGTTGCAAGCTCTGTAACTTCTTCCATTGATTCTGCTGTCGTTTGAATAGCACTAGCTGTATTTTCTGCACCTAGAGCAATTTCATCCATTGTTGCTTCAATTTGGTTCGCTTTCGTTGCAGCAAGTTCCGAGGCTCCGCTTAGTTCTTCTACCTTTTGATTCGTCCGCTCGAAGTTATCATCAATGTCTTTGACCATTGCGCGCAAGCTTGAAAGCATTTCGTTGTAAGCCAACCCGAGTGCACGAATTTCATCATCCGACTTTGAAACGATTACCTCTTCTCTCAAATCACCATCAGCTGCTCTTCTTGCCGCTTGTTCTAACTCATGCAAAGGTTTAGATATGAAAGGAGCCGCTAGATAGCCTAATACCCCACTCCAGAAAACACCTTTTAGTAAAGTAAATGCAATGATTCCATTGCTTGTTAACCCAAACATTCCTTGTAGAAAGTCCGCTAAAAAAAAGATAAAAATAGCACTAAAACCAAATGTCACAACAGCTAGTCCACTAACACCAATGACTAACTTTTTCCGAATGCTGCTTTTATAGCTTGGCTGTCCCCCTGCCATCTCTACACCTCTTCTACGATTCTTCCTTAAGCTTCTTCGTCAGCCGCGTTAAGCTCTCTTCAATTTCTACTGCTGTTTGTCTGTATGCTTCGATTGGTCCGCCAATCGGATCAGCAATGTCAAAGTGGCCCACATCTGGATCAACGAATTCTTTTAACGTGAACAAATAGTCGCTTACATGAGGGTAAAATGTTTGTAGCATTTGTTTATGAGAATGTGTCATCGTTAAAATGAGATCTGCCCACTCAAGTAACTCTTCTGTTACATGCTGCGCACGATGTTCCTCTGCCGTATCAATTCCTTTTTCGGCTAAGACAGCTAGCGTCCCTTCTGAAGCAGGACTGTTTGGAAAAGCTTGTACCCCTGCAGACTTCACCTCAATCTCTTCGCCTGCACGCGAACGTAAAAGAGCTTCTGCCATTGGACTTCTGCACGTATTCCCCGTACATACAAACAGAATGTTCGTCATATCATTCACACGTCCTTCCTTTTAAAAAAACATACGAGCTGTTCAAATAAACAACGCCTATTCCTATTATTCATCTAACCAACACTTTCCTTATTTACCTTCTCTTTTTTACAAATTTATCTTATCATATTGACTTTCAAAACGGTACAAAGCAATACTTAGAAAATCAACTTCAAGCCAAAGCCAATGAGAATACATCCACCTAGTAATTCTCCGTACGACCCAATGTATTTCTGAAACCTAGCCCCAATTAGCAAGCCAACCCACGATAAGACCATGCTCATAAAGCCAATCATTAACACAGTCAGCGCGGTCTTTGCCCCTAAAATCCCAAAGCTAAGCCCTGCAGAAAAGCTATCAAGGCTAACTCCAACCGCAAATAAAATTAAGCCAAAACCAATCAGCTCTAATGAACTTTCCTCTTCTGATTGAAAAGAAGCCCACACCATTTGTAAGCCAATGATTAACAGAAGGCCACCTCCAATATAAGTAGCAATCATGCCAAAGTAATTCGATAAAAGCTTCCCTGTTAACATCCCAAAGAGCGGCATGACAATGTGAAATAACCCGATTGTTACACCTATATGAAAGATTTGTCTTAGTCTTAATCCTAGCATTCCCATCCCTAATGCGACGGAAAAAGCATCCATTCCTAATGCACTTGCCATTAAAAAAAGTGTCACTAACTCGCTCATCGCCTACCACTCCTAAGAACATGCTACTCCAATGTATGCACGTCCAAAAGAAAATAGACAGCCTAATTAACAAGGCGTCTCAAAGAGTCGAAAATAGACTTTTTGAAACGCCCGATGATCACTTTTATAAAATCTGGCCACCTGCGGCTTTTTCAAGCCGATTCATAATTGCAATCCCTAATTCTTCATTTGGAAATGTTTCTGAAAAAATAATTTCCGCTTCCTCTAAATCAAACTTACGTAAACTCTCATACAAATGATTCGCAACCGATCTAAGATCATCTCTTTTTCCACAGCTAACCACAACGTCAGCTTCATACTTATCTCTGTTCTCTTCTGTCGTTAAGACCCCTGTACGTTTGCCACTTGCCTTCGCCTCTGCAAGTAGACGAACAAGCTTCTTTTGATCTTGTACTAACACAAAAGAGCCATTCGGAGAATAGTGGGTGTACTTCATACCCGGAGACATCGGGATTTCCTCTTTCGATATTAAAGACGGATCGACTTTAATCGGTCCAACAATAGCTTCAATTTCAGTAATAGTCGCTCCCCCAGGACGATATAAGACAGGTACGTCCTTGGTACAATCGAGTACGGTTGATTCCAAACCTACCCCTGTTTGTCCTCCATCCAAAATCGCAGCAATTCGCCCTTGCAAATCATGATAAACATGCTCACCACTCGTTGGACTTGGTTTTCCTGAAAGATTCGCACTCGGTGCAGCAACAGGAACACCCGCATCCCTCAATAGCTCTAAAGCAACAGGATGATTTGGCATACGAACCGCGACTGTGTCAAGACCAGCTGTTACACTTTCTGCAACTGATTGTTTCTTTTTTAAGATAATCGTTAACGGACCTGGCCAGAAATGTTTAATCAACTGTTGGGCAACCTGTGGGACTTCTTCAACAAGCTCACTTAATTGAGAAGTATCTGCAATATGAACGATTAGCGGGTTATCACTCGGCCTTCCCTTCGCTTCAAAAATCTTTTTTACCGCAGCTTCCTCCAACGCATTGGCCCCGAGACCATAAACCGTTTCTGTCGGGAAGGCAACAACCTCTCCTTTTTTTATCCACAGGGCTGCATCCTTGATAAATTGTCTTTGTTTTTCATACTCCCAAAACTTATCCACAATCCAAAATTCAGTTTGTTTATAACTCACGATTCATCGCTCCTAACTCTTCCATTTTGCAAGTGATGTCAAACGATGTCAATAAAAGAGTAAAAAATCGACATATCCCCTACTATTTCAGTAGTTTACACCTTAACTCTCATAAAAACACTTCCTTTGTTCGACAATGTTCTTATCTATGACAACAAAAAAGTTGTCCACAACCGTGGACAACCTGTAGATAACTTTGGTTACTTATCCAGTTATCAACAACCTATTCCAATAATGAACAGGCCCAAACCTTCACATCCGCTTTAGCATTTCTTTGAAAATGTGGAGAACTTTTTATAGAATGCGGAACATCACTCTTGTCCATCTCACGGAAACCAAGTTGATGGAACAAAGCATTAGTCCCCTTTGCACATAAATAGACCGTCTCCATATTTTGTTCCTCTGCATATTTCAATGTTAGCTGCAGGAATTCCAAACTTAAGCTCGCATTCCAAATAGGTGAATCTAAAACGAGTGAGCGGAGCAATCCTTCCGTCTCATATTGCTCAACGCCAACCGTTCCAATTAGAGTTTGGTTCTCATCTTCAACAACGAGAAAGCTCTTAATATATTGCTCTATTCCTTCATCTCTTAGTCCTGCTTTTGCAACCAGTCGTTGAATTTTTAACATATCGTTCGTTTTCGCTTTTCGAACAACAATCCCCATAAGCTCCACCCTTTCACACAATTTCCTTACTTCATATGTATGTGGAGCTTGTACCAATTATGCCTTTTCTGATGAAAAGATACGATCCATAATAGAAGAGAATAGTTCAACTACGAAAAATGACACTTCAATGTCTTCCTCTGATTCTGTTTGCTCTGACTCTGCAGCATTTACCGATGTTGCTTCATCTGTCGCTTCACCATTAGCCATATCTAAGAAACAAAGCGGAGGAAATAGGACACACCACCAGTTTTCTCCTTTTCCTTCACCTAGTGTAATCAACACCGCATCATACAAACCTGCTGGATAAACGATATTTCCATATAACTTCGTCGGAAATTGAACTTCCGAGAAACTTACTTCATAAGTTTGGGTTAAACCCATTTTCGCTAATTCACTTTCGACGATGTCTTCTATCATTGCTAGATTTCCTTCAATCGTTGCTTTCGCATCGTCTAAATCTCTTAGATCGACAACCATTTCTGTGATAGCTTCATTGACACGATCACGAATATCACGCTTTAACGCTTGATCGCGAATCGAATCACTATTCGCTAATATACGTAAGCGAATCGCCTCTTCTTGGCTCACTTCTTGGTGAAGCGAAGCAACAGCAACTGCACTTTGTGACTCCCAGCTCATTAACACTACAAATAAAGAGAATAATAGATATATAATAACATTTGGTTTCATATTTGATAGCACCGCCCTTTCATAAAATCATTGTGGACAGGACGGTGAATCTTTAAACCTATTAAATAAACTTTTTTAAAAAATTAATCATAGCAATGATAGATTCGGCGTTTCGATGTTGATGCCGGTTCGAGCAAGCTTGCTCGAACCGGCTCTATTTTAAATCGCTCTCACTGTCATATTGCCAAAAGCAGATACCATTCGCTCTTTCCCGTTAATATCCACTTTAATCTCTGTTATTGCATTAGGAAAAACATCTGCAAGCATCTTTCTCACGACTTCAGCTTGACCGACACCTACTTCAAAAGCAACAATCCCTGTTTCATTTAACACTTTAGGAAGCTCTTCCATAAAGCGACGATACAAATCAAGGCCATCTTCGCCCCCAAATAAAGCAAGGTGTGGTTCATGATCGCGGACATGCGTCATTAATGTTTTCGCATCTGTTAAAGGAATATAAGGCGGATTCGAGACGACAACGTCTACTTTCTGCTTGACTTTTATCAAAGGTTGCAACAAATCACCATGAGTAAACGTCACATTTGCACCAAGCTTGTTGCCATTTCGATTCGCAACAGTCAGCGCATCAGAAGAAATATCAATTGCACGTACGTCAATTGTAGGATCCTCTAGGGCAAGTGTAATCGATATTGCGCCACTTCCCGTCCCAACATCTACTAACTTGATCGGCCGAGTATGAAAGATTGCTTTTTTTCGTTCTAATACCTGAACAACAAGTTCTTCCGTTTCCGGTCTTGGTATAAGGACATGTTCATTGACTTCAAACCGTCTTCCAAAAAACTCCTCATACCCGATAATATGTTGAACTGGAATTCCACTTGCATGCCGGTTCAAATCTTCATTCAATCTTAGAAAGATGTCTTCTGCTAGCGGCTCGCGCAAACTCATCAATAACTGCGTTCGGCTCATTTGTAAATAATGTCTTAGCAACCACTCTGCTACTGGCTGCTCAAGTTCTCGTTCTGCTAAAAAAGAAGAAGCCCAATTGAGGGCCTCTTGTATTGTTTTATTCATCACTTAATCTTCTGCCCTTTGCATCGCTTCTGCTTGCTCTTCGACGATGAGAGCATCAATGATTTCATCAAGCTTCCCTTGCAAAATTTGCTCGAGCTTTTGCAGAGTTAAGCCGATGCGGTGATCTGTCACACGACTTTGCGGGAAGTTATACGTACGAATACGCTCAGAACGGTCACCCGTTCCAACTGCCAGCTTACGGTTTTGATCATATTCCGCTTGAACTTCGCGGTTAATCTTATCAAAAACACGCGCACGAAGAACCTTCATCGCTTTTTCCTTGTTCTTAATTTGCGACTTCTCATCTTGACATGATACAACCGTCCCTGTCGGTAAGTGCGTTAAACGAACAGCTGACATCGTCGTATTAACACTCTGTCCACCTGGTCCACTAGAAGCAAACGTATCAACACGAATGTCTTTGTCGTGAATTTCCACTTCAACTTCTTCCGCTTCTGGTAAAACAGCTACCGTTGCTGTTGATGTATGAATACGGCCACCAGACTCTGTTGTCGGTACACGTTGCACACGATGAGCACCGTTCTCATACTTAAGCTTCGAATAAGCACCTGCACCATTCACGCTGAAAATGATCTCTTTAAATCCACCAAGTTCTGTTGCCGTTGACTCAATTACATCAACTTTCCAACCTTGAGCTTCCGCAAAACGGCTGTACATTTTATAAAGATCACTCGCAAATAACTGTGCTTCATCGCCACCAGCTGCTCCTCGAATTTCAACGATAACGTTTTTGTCATCATTCGGGTCTTTCGGCAAGAGAAGAATTTTCAAGCGAGCTTCAAGCTCCTCAATACGAGTAGACAATTCATCAATTTCTTCTTTTACCATTGCATACATTTCATCATCAAGCTTTTCTTCAAGCATCGCTTTTGCGTCTTTATGTTGTTCCGCCGCTTCTTTGTATTCACGATACGTTTCGACGGTTTCCTGAAGGTCTGATTGCTCTTTAGAGTATTCTCTTAATCTCTTGGAATCATTTATAACATCCGGGTCACTAAGTAATTCGTTCAGACGATCATAACGATCCTCTAATGATTGTAAACGGTCTAACACGGCTTTTCACCTCATTAAGATTTCCAGTGTATAACATTCTAATTATAGTATACCAATGAATGCTGGTCAATGTGAGTCACACTATAGTCTTCCCAAAAACGTACGATCCAAACTTTTGAAATTTCCAAAAGTGGGTAAAGTATCTGTATAAGGAGTGAGGTATATGAGATATGTGATTATTGGTGGCGACGCAGCCGGAATGAGTGCTGCGATGCAAATTGTTCGTGCAGACCAGAAGGCAAAAGTGACAACTCTAGAAATGGGAGAGGTCTATTCGTATGCCCAGTGCGGACTCCCTTATGTTGTCGGTGGAGTCATTGACTCTTTTGATTCACTAATTGCCCGTGATGTCGAAACATTTCGTAGCAAATACGGAATTGATGCCCGCGTGAACCACGAGGTAACTGCCGTAGATGTCGAAAAACAAACGGTCTCTGGCAATGGGTTTTCCGTCGATTACGATAAATTGCTAATTGCAACAGGCGCTAGTCCGATCGTCCCTCCATGGGATGGAGTTGAGTTAGCTGGTATTCACACGGTGAAAACCATTCCAGATACAAAGGCGCTAGTTGAGGATTTAAAAGACGCAGAACGTATAGTTGTTGTAGGTGGAGGGTACATCGGACTCGAGATGGCTGAGAATTTCGCTCAGCTAGGGAAAAAGGTGACGATGATTGAGCGTAACCCAAGGCTTGCTGGTATTTTTGACCCAGAGTTATCGGAGAATGTACATGTAGAAGCGAAAAAGCACGGAATCGAATTACGTTTTGAGGAATCGGTAGAAGCATTTGCAGGCAAGGAGCGTGTAACAGAAGTTGTAACCGATAAAGGCCGAATTGATGCTGACTTAGTCGTTATCGCAATCGGGGTGCGCCCTAACACATCTTTCTTAGATGGAACAGGCATTCATTTATCTGGAAATGGCGCGATTAAGGTCGATGCTTTTATGAAGACAAACGTTGAGAACATTTTTGCAGCCGGAGATTGTGCGACCCAATATCACCGGGTAAAGGAGCGCGATGATTACATTCCACTTGGAACACATGCTAATAAACAAGGACGCTTAGCTGGATGTTCAATGATTGGCAAGCCTCGGCCTTTCCAAGGAATTGTTGGAACTTCTGTCATTAAATTTTTCGAAATCACGCTCGGCAGAACCGGTTTGTCTGAAGCAGAAATAGAGGAACTTGGTTATCCATATAAGACGATTGAAGCTAGCATCCCTCATATCGCCGGCTATTACCCCGAGCCGAAAAAACTGGATATTCGCTTAAGTTATCATGCTGAGACAGAGCAACTACTAGGTGGTCAAATTATCGGCAAGGAAGGCGTTGATAAGCGAATAGATGTGTTAGCAACCGCTTTGTTTCACCGAATGCGGATATCCGAGCTTGAAGACCTAGATTTAGCATATGCCCCTCCTTATAACGGTGTATGGGATCCTATTCAGCAGGTGGCGCGGCGGAAGTAGGTGCGAAAAGCCAGTATCTATTTCCTAATCTTAAACATTTCCCAGGACATAATTCGACAGCCTGCGTCACTTTCCTATAAAAAAGCCTGATACGAGTCAGCTTCCTCGTATCAGGCTACCATGTGGAAAAGGCTTTATCGCGTCTTCGCCACCCTATTAGTTATTCTTATCTTCCCTTACATGTACTTGATAACGAGGCACTTCTTGAAGAAGGGCTCTCTTCACTTTCCCCATCTCTTTCTTCTTGTCTTCTTCATTTAAATCAGCCGGTGGAGTCACATTAACAAAAGCATGACTACCAGCAATAATAACCATTCCAGCTTTCATCCCATGCTCATCTTCAATTATATGGTGAATCAGCTGTTGATCGTTTTCTAACGTTCGTCGCGAGCTTTGCGGGGTAATATAACTCGTCCCTCGATTCAGCTCACTTTCTTGAATCGTCGTGACATGTTTTCGATTATAGCTAGTCTTTGCTAACGGACCCATTCCTAAGCCATAATCACCCATTGTATAAGCCGTCCTCTCGCCTTGGGCTTGTATTTGATTGCCCGCTTGCGGTGGATTCGGGTCAGTACAGCCAGTAACAAGCAGCATTCCTACAGCTAAACCACTTAGCCATATTTTCTTCATTGTAGAGCACCTCCATGTTACCAAAATCAAGCTGCACTTATAGTATGTCCAGTCCACTTTTGAATTCGGCTGTTAGTTTTGCCCATACATCGTTTCTCAAATTTCATCATATGATAAAAAAGAAGACACTCACAATATGAGCGCCCTCCTTCCTTTACCTTACTGCTTTTCTTTAGCATCTTTGTAAAATTCAATTAGCGGTCTTGTTACAATGAAAAGAGCGGCAACGACTAACCAAGCAAAAGATAAATAAAACCATCCGGTTAAAAACTGTTCGCTATACACATAACCTGTTGTAAACATAATTCCTGGCCAGATCACAACGAGTACGAGTGACAGTCCGATTGCCCATCTAGTACATAACTTTGTATCTTTTATTAGCTGCTTTTCATCCATACTTTTTCAGTCCCTTCAACTGTTGTAGTTGACTCATCAAAGCTTTTGAACTTATCTTTTAGTGAATCAAAGTCAAATTCCTCCGATGCTATGAGACCATGACCAATTGAAATAACTCCACTTACTAAGAAGACGGTAACATTGCCGAATAACATCGAGTGTAATTGACCTAACGTTTCCACGTTGATTGCGCCGTACATGAGAAAAGCGGACAAGTTCCAAACGATAAGGCCACTGATCATCCCACATAATGCACCATAAAATGCTCCAGTATTCGTCGCTTTTTTCCACATCAATCCTAAAGTGACTGGAATAACTGCTCCACTTACGAAAATCCCCATCGCCATATATACAAAGCCTAACCCAATCCCTATATGGAAAAGCAAGACGGATAAAAGACCCATTCCTAAACCAAAACACAATGTAACTTTGCGAGACATACTTAGTAACGTTTTGCCATCTGCTTTCGGATTGATTGATTTACGATAAATGTCGGTAACAATAATGTTTGTAATAGCTGTTAATTCGGCTGCCCCCGTTGACATAACGGCCATGAATAACATCGCTAAAAACAAGATCGAACCAACATCGCCTAGGATATAAGCAGCCATCGCTGGAGCAATTGCATCCGGTGATGAAACAGAAACACCTAACCCTGCAGCACTTACGCCTAAAATCATTGCGACTGCAAATGGAATCGAAAACCAAGCAATCCCACCGTAAATATAAGCTTTAGAAGCAGCACTGTTCGTACTAGCAATTGCACGCTGCCAGTATGCTTGATCGACAAACACCGTACCGAAATTTCCGATTATATTAATCATTCCAAACAACAAACCTGGAATTGAAGCCATTGTAAGCATTTGAGCTGTATCGGGCATTGCGCTCAACCCTTCATAAATCGGGGTAATGCCAAACTTCACATGTACGGCAATAGCGAAAATAAGCAGAACTGCAAAGATCATCACCGTATTAAAATAATCCGCTATAAACGAAGCCTTCAATCCACCGATCATGGTGTAAATCGTAAACGTTAATGGAATAAGAAACGCTGCGATGAAAATGTTCATTCCCGTTAATTGATTTAAAGCAATCGCTCCACCGAGAATAACCATCGAAGTTACGATAATATTCGTCATTAAAGCAAATACGAGCATAAGCTTATGGTTTTTTCTATCAAAACGTTGACCAATAAATTCTAAAAACGTGTGTGCATGTGGTGCTTTTCGCTTTAAATGGATAGCGACAATTGCGAACAACAGAATTTGAATCGTTGCACCTGCTGCATACCAGAAAGGACCACTAATTCCATATTGATAACCAGTTGATGAAGACATCATTAACGTTGCTGCCCATGTCCAAGCCGCAATTATGGAAGCACTCGCAAGGCCAACACCAACATTTCTTCCAGCTGTACTAAACTGTTCCGCTGTCATTTTTACTTTTTGTCTACGTTGAATCAAAACAGTAACAGCGGTAAAAAACACTCCAAAAATCAATAGAATCATATACCCTACACTTGACGATAGCATAAACTTCCCCTCATCTCTTTAGATTATTTCTACTAAAACACACATTTAACAAATACAGAATATTCAGTTTATTAATCTCGTTCTTGTTGTACGATTTTCAAACATTCTCCTTATTACCGGACGATTTTCACATCTTTTCTTTTTTTGTTCGCCTCTTATGTTTTTAAGAGTAACACCCGAAAAAGTCTAATTCTACTGAATTGTCAGAATATCTAACAACCTATTTTGGTTAATAGTTCCAAAATAATTCTGAGTTTATAGTTATATTCGCTAAACAGTTCCGGAATTTAGTTACTTTGCCTGTGGAGAAATATCACATAGGAATACATAAAAGGGGAGTTCCAAAAGAGCAAAATTAGACCTTTTGAAACACCCCTTTGCTTCATATAATTTTTACGAATTTACGTTTTCCAACTTGCACAATTATTCCCTCGGTAATGGAAACAGTCATTGTGACCTTCTCTACTTTAACTCCATTGATTTTCACCCCTTGGTTTTCAACCATTCGACGGGCTTCACCTTTTGAAGATAATAGTTGCAACTCTAACAGAAGATCAATGACTCCTATTTCAACTTCACCTTCCCACTTCACAACCGGCATTTCATCAGGTATTGCCCGATGCTGGAAAACGGCGATAAATTGTTGTTCGGCTTTTTCTGCTGCCTCTACCCCGTGGTACATTTTTACGATCGTCTTCGCCAAATGCATTTTCGCATCTCTTGGATGTAATTCGCCAGTTGCTAACTGTCCTTCGATCGCTTTCACTTCTTGCTCCGAAAGATCAGTAACTAACTCAAAATACTTACTCATCAACCGGTCTGGGATAGACATCGCTTTTCCGTACATCTCCTCTGGTCTTTCATCAATCCCGATGTAGTTTTTCTTAGATTTCGACATCTTTTCTACCCCATCGAGCCCTTCCAATAACGGCATTAGCATCGCTACTTGTTTTTCTTTTCCAAACTTCTCTTGAAAATGTCTACCCATCAACACATTGAAATGCTGATCTGTACCACCAAGCTCAATGTCGCAATCTAGGACAACTGAATCATAACCTTGCATCAATGGGTAGAAAAACTCGTGAAGAGAGATTGGCTTACCAAATGCAATCCGTTCTTCAAAATCATCCCTTTCCATTAACCTTGCTACCGTAATCTTCCCTGCTAACTGGATCACATCCTCAAATGTTAGTTCAGACAACCACTTTGAGTTATAATGCAGTTCCACTTTTTCCATATCAACAATCTTTCCAAACTGTTCGAAGTACGTTTTGGCATTGTATTTAACTTCCTCATCTGTTAAAGGCTTTCTCGCAATAGATTTCCCTGTAGGGTCGCCAATTTTCCCTGTGAAATCGCCGATTAACAATTGAATAATATGGCCATTTTCTTGAAACTGCCTCAACTTTTTTAAAACAACGGTATGGCCAAGGTGGACATCAGGTGCTGACGGATCTAGTCCTAGTTTAATTTTAAGTGGACGGTTTTCTATTACTGACTTTATGATCTTTTGCTCGAGTTCTTCGATTGGAATGATGTCTTGTACACCTTGAGTGTAAAGCTCCATTTGCCTTTTAACTTCTTGTAATTGTTCATCTGTTACTTCTACGTTTTGTTGAGTCATCTTTTTTCCCCTCCATGAAAATATACAAAAAAACCACATCCCTAAAAAAGGGACGTGGTTTTGCACGCGGTACCACCCTTATTGAAGAATCTAATTCTTCCACTCAAACGAATAACGGCTCGCCCGCCTTTGCTTGTCGCAAAGAAAGCTCAAGGATTGTAATTCGCATTACCTATGTGTCGATTCACACCACCCATCGACTCTCTGAAACAGGGAAGTAATTACTACTCAGTTTCCTATCTACGCTTTTTATTATGTGATTTTTAAAACTGATTGTCTCGAATAACTTGCCTTAATAAGTTCGATATTTTCTTTTGTTCAACAATCGTTAAACTAGAAACAATCTCTGTTTCCCCTTTATGAAAACGTGGATATAACTCTTGCATGGCTTGCTTGCCTTTATCTGTAATCGTAACGTACGTAATTCGTCGATCTCTAGGATCGACTTTACGATAGCATAATTCCTTTCGCTCCAACGTGTTCGTAATATTACTAACGGTTGCTTTTGAAACCCCAGCAGAAAGGGCTAACTTTTTTGTCTCTACTTGTTTCGCGATCCATAAATCATATAGGATCGAAAAAGATGTCCAGGATAGACCGTACTCTGATAACACTTCACGTTCCATTTTATTTCGCAACCCTTGCGCAATGCGGTATATGTTTGTGACTACAGCAATTGCCTCTAAGTTCAATGACTCAAGTGGAAGTTTCATTAAGAGATTCATCGTATCTTTCTCTTCAGGAAGCAATTCTCCGTCCTCGTTAAATGAATGAATAATAACTCCCCCTCTAATTTTCAAAATCGTTAGCTATGAAACGATATTAGCAAAAAAGAGAGATAGATGCAATAAAAATAATAAAAGAGATGTTAATTTCACAACATCTGAGGCTCCTTTTGTAAATACTAGTATATTACTACAAAGGTTATTTCATTGCCTGTTCAATTAACGGGCGCTTTCGTTTACATAGGAGAGAAAACATGAAGAGACTGCGACATAACAGTTTTTTTGAGAATAGGAACGATGACAACCTTAGCGGAGGAATATACGCAGACTGCTGCAGAATCAAAGGGCAAAGGTGAGACCCAAACGAGGAGGCTCACCAGCTGCCCGCACAAAGCGAAGTATATTTCCGGAGCGAATACGATGCATTGACCGTAATGCCGTTTGGATTTTTTATCAATAAAAAGATAGCCTTTTCCCAACCTTACACGCTTAAATAATGACTGACCTCTTCTTCTACAAGCGTTTCTCCCTCATACACAATCCGACCTTTATCAATAATGTAGAAATAATCAGCTACACTTTTGGCAAAGTCAAAACTTTGCTCTACCAATAGAATCGAGATGTTCTTATTTTGCTTCTTAATGTCGCGTATCACATTCTGAATGTCTTGAACAATATTGGGCTGAATCCCTTCTGTTGGTTCATCTAAAAGGAGACAATCGGGTTCAGAAACGAGAGCACGAGCAATCGCTAATTGTTGTTGCTGCCCTCCACTTAAATCTCCTCCTCGACGATCTTTCATTTCTTTCAAAACGGGAAAATATTCGTAAATGACTTCACTTACTTCTTTTCTTGATTTCGATCTCGCTTCTAACCCAAGCATGATGTTTTCAAAAACAGTGAGCTGCGGAAAGATCTCTCTCCCTTGTGGAACATAGCTAATCCCTTTTCGCGCTCGCACAGTTGGGGTCTTATTGGTCATATTTTCTTTTAAGTAAGTTATCGTTCCACTTTTCGCTTTTAACAATCCCATAATGGATTTTATCAGTGTTGTCTTACCAACTCCGTTACGTCCCATCAAACAAACAATCTGCCCAGGCCTTATCTCCATTGTAATATCTCGGATTACTGTACTTTCGTCATAAGCGACTTCAAGCTGTTGAAGTTGCAGCATTCATTTCTCCTCCTTTTCTTCCTAAGTACACTTCCATTACGCGTTCATTTGCTTGGACCTCTGCCATCGAACCATTACAAAGCAACCTTCCTTCATGCATGACCGTAACTCTCTCTGCAAATTTCCGAACAAAATCCATATCATGTTCTACGACAATAATCGTGCATTTTTGCTTTAATTTTAATAAAAGCTCTCCTGTTTTCTCTTCCTCTTCTTCCGTCATCCCCGCAATTGGTTCATCTAGTAACAGCAGATCTGGTTTCTGCATCATAACCATCCCAATCTCAAGCCACTGCTTTTGCCCATGAGACAAAATTCGAGCTTGCACATCTTTAAGATTGGAAAGCCCAATTAACTCGAGTTGCGCTTCTATGTCCTGCTTCTGCTCAACTGTCGTTTTTGCAAGGAGAATCGACCAAATACGTTTATCTTGTTTCATAGCAATCTCAAGATTTTCATAAACCGTTAAGTTAGGAAAAATAGAAGGTGCCTGAAACTTCCGTCCAATTCCCTTTCGGACAATTTCAAACTCTTTTAACGTTGTTAAATCATGCTCTTCCTGAAAGATCACTTCACCTTCTGACGCTTTCGTTTTTCCACATAACACATCAAGAAAAGTTGTTTTACCAGCGCCATTTGGTCCAATTAAGAAGTGAAGTTCTCCCCTAGGAATGGAAAAGGAAAAGTGATTAATCGCTCGAAAACCACCAAAACTCACGACAACATCTTTACACTGCAGGACGTTTTGCTTCCTCAATTGATTTCGTTTCATCGATTATTCCTCCTTTTTTCTTGAAGCGCCATTTCTTA
Organism: Halalkalibacter krulwichiae; assembly: GCF_002109385.1. Classification (NCBI taxonomy): domain Bacteria; kingdom Bacillati; phylum Bacillota; class Bacilli; order Caryophanales; family Bacillaceae; genus Halalkalibacter; species Halalkalibacter krulwichiae. Next base: position 4,440,637 of record NZ_CP020814.1, read on the forward strand.
AACAAGCTCATGAATCCACCTGGTAAAAATAAAACAACAATCACAAAAATGGAACCTAAGAAAAACAGCCAAATGTCAGGGTAATTCTCACTAAAGAACGTTTTCGCTAAGTTTGTAGTAATGGCGCCGAATACAGGTCCAATTAATGTTCCTCTTCCCCCAATGGCAACCCAAAGAATCATCTCAATCGATGGGACAATTCCAATCGTGGTTGGTGAGATCATCCCAACCTGAAGCACAAACAACATACCAGCTAACCCTGCAATCCCAGCTGAGAGCGCGAAAACAAAAACTTTAAACAAAGAGGTATCATAGCCTGAGAAGCGAAGCCGGTTTTCCCCATCACGAATGGCAATTAACGTTTTACCAAAACGACTATGAACCAGGCGATAGCACAAGAAGAAAATGAGTCCTAAACATAGAACCGTAATCAGGTAAATCGATTTTTGTGTCGATGGAGCCATTAAGGACTGACCAAAGACAGTTGAAAAACCTGTAATTCCATTCGTTCCGCCTGTATACTCTTGTTTACTAATAATCAATGTAACCGTAACAATGACCAAGGCCTGTGTCAGAATCGTAAAATAAACATCCTTAATTCGATTACGGAAAATAAAAAAGCCTAATGTACCAGCTAACAGCATCGGGAGGAGGATCGCAAAGGATATGGCCATCACAGGATTCTCAAACATGGCCCAAAACCAAGGAAGTTCTGTTATGCCGTTCCACATCATAAAATCAGGAACCGCCCCGGAAGTTGCTTCAAGCTTTAAATAAATCGCCATAATATAAGCGCCTACACCAAAGAAGATTCCGTGCCCGAGGCTTAACACTCCCGTATAGCCCCATAAGAGATCCAGTCCGATAACAAGAATCGCAAACGCTAAAAACCGTCCTAACAAGTTCAATCTGAAATCAGACAAGAACAGCGGACACGCTACTAAGATGATGAGCAAGGCGACAAAAAGCCACCTTCTGTCAAACAGATATTTCGATAACGAAAATGCCATGTTTCATTCTCCTTTTTCTTAATCTAGTGAACGAGTTCGAAGCGAGAACAACCCTTCTGGTCTCCATTGCAAAAATAAAATAATAAGGGCAAATACTAACACTTTTCCCATAGAAGCATTCGTCCAAAATTCAAAGACTGTATTAAACAAACCAATTCCCATTGCGCCAATAACCGTGCCAGTAAGCATTCCTACTCCTCCAACAACTACAACCATGAAGGCATCAATAATGTAGTTCTGCCCAATCGTCGGGCCAATCGGACCAATTAACGTTAATGCTGAACCAGCAATGCCAGCAAAACCTGCTCCTATTGCAAAGGTTAGTGAATCGACCTTCCTTGAGGAAATGCCAAGGCATGTCGCCATATCTCGATTTTGCATAACCGCACGAATTCTTCTGCCTCCATTTGTTCGATACAAGTAAACGAACAAACTTAAGAAACAAACAATAACGAGCGCAATAATAAATAGTCTTGTGTAAGGAAGCATAACGGACATCACTTCAACTCCTCCTCTTAAAAAAGGAGGTGCCTCTACTCCGACATTAGGAGCGCCAAAGATTGACCTAGCTGTTTGCTGCAAAATTAACCCTACACCAAAGGTTGCTAGCAAACTATCAAGCGGTCTTCCATATAAATGACGAATAACGGTGTATTCCAATAACATTCCGATTAATGCAGCCACAATAAAAGCAAAAGGTATAGCAAGGAGGAAGTACCAGTTGAAATATTCAGGTGGCAAATGATTTTTAAATAATAACTGAATCACATATGTTGCATATGCTCCAATCATAATCAACTCACCATGAGCCATATTGATTACTTTCATTAATCCAAATGTTATTGCCAAACCTAATGCAATGAGTAATAAGATTGACCCTAAGCTAATGCCATTAAAGCCTTGGACGATCATTCCTTCCATCATTAACCCCATCCTTTAGTGTTCTCTTTACACCTTCTTTTTTAGAGAGGGCGACACGTTCATTTATGTCACCCTCCAAAACCCTCTCCTTATTGCACTGTTGAGCTAATTTCGCTCGCCCATTCATACCCTTCCAAGAATGGATCAGGCTTAATCGGCTCCCCTGAATTCCACACTTCTTTAAACTGTCCATCTGCCTGTACCTCACCGATTCGAACCGTTTTCCAGACATGCTGATTGTCACCATCAAAGATAATCTTTCCACCTGGGGCATTTAGTTCAAGACCAGGCGCTGCTTCCTTAACTGCATCGACATCAAATGACCCTGCTTCTTCTACAGCTTGAGCCCAAAGATGAACCATGAAATAGGCCGCTTCAATTGGATCACCTGTTACGCGATCATCACCAAACTGTGCTTGATAGCTTTCTACAAAGCTAGCATTCTCTTCTGTATCTGTTGTTTGATAGTAATTCCAGCTAGCATAATGCCCTTCTAACACGTCTGCACCGATTCCGCGAATTTCTTCCTCTGCAACAGAAACAGATAATACGGTAACGTCATCTGATGTAATACCGGCATCTGCTAGTTGCTTAAAGAAGGCCACATTGCTATCGCCATTTAACGTATTAAAAATGACTTCAGGCTTGCTTTCGCGAATACGAGAAATAATCGTACTGTAGTCTGTGTGACCAAGAGGCGTATACTGCTCATCTACTGTTGTGCCGCCGCTTGCTTCTAGCTGTGCTTTAATAATTTGGTTCGCCAATCTCGGAAACACATAATCAGATCCTAATAAGAAAAATTCTGTTCCCTCATTTTCTAACAACCACTCTACAGCCGGAACAATTTGTTGGTTCGGTGCCGCACCTGCATAAAAGATATTTGGCGAAGCTTCCATTCCTTCATATTGAATCGGATAATATAAAAGTCCATTATTCTCTTCAAACACAGGAAGCATTGCTTTTCGGCTTGCAGATGTCCAACCACCAAATACAACGGCTACCTCATCTTGCTGTAATAATTTCGTTGCCCGTTCAGAGAAGATTGATGGTTCAGATGCCCCATCTTCAATAACTGGAACAAGCTGCTTTCCTAACACTCCTCCGGCTGCATTGATTTCTTCGATTGCCAATAACTCTGCGTCTTTTACCGAAGTTTCACTCATTGCCATTGTTCCACTTAAAGAATGAAGAATCCCAACTTTCACTTCTTCATCGGTTGTCTCAGCAGATGGTTCTTGCCCTTCTTCTGTCTCACCTGAAGTCTCACTTCCTCCACAAGCACTTAAGAGCAACACCGCTGACAAGGCTGCACCGAGCAGCATCGATTTCCTCCGTAAAATCTTTTTCATCAATAGATCCTCCCTTTTTTATGTACCATTTTTGTCTACGGGCTTTACGATATCAGAATTTTCCAACATCAACACCAGTTAGGTGAGAAGATCTGACATTAATTTTTAGACTCATCTATTTTTCCTCTTTAACTTTCTAGGCCCTTTCATTCCAATACTTATAGAAGAAAGCAAAAAAGATATACCTTTAAATACTTTCTATCATTTTCCATTTAGGATTTATTTTTAAACTCTACTTCTTGTAAAAAAACTTCCTAACCACAACTAAAGTTATTGCCTGAGAAATCACGGCAACAAAGATTCCATATTGTGTCCTTTTGACAAAAATGAACAATTTCCTGAACTTTAGACACAAAAATCAGAAAAGTTTGTTAGATTATCTGACATGTCCGTTGTTTCAATATTTAGGAAACTTTACAATAAAAGCTACATTTCAGTTTACATATATCTACCAAATAGCTCACATGGACATGTAAGGTGGTGAAACAAATGAAGTTGACTCCTGTAGAACAAGAAAAGCTTCTTATCTTTTTAGCTGGCGAATTAGCGCTTAAACGTAAGGCAAAAGGCTTAAAGCTAAACTATCCTGAGTCTTGTGCAATCATTACGTGCTTTGTGATGGAAGGAGCTCGTGAAGGTAAGTCTGTCTCTCAACTAATGAGTGAAGGAAAGCATGTATTGTCTGTAGAGGATGTGATGGAGGGAATTCCTGAAATGCTGACAGAAATTCAAGTTGAGGCAACCTTCCCAGATGGTGTAAAGCTTGTAACCATTCATGATCCGATTCAATAACAAAGGAGGAGTTTGATGATACCTGGAGAGATTCGCGTTGGCAAAGGGGTTATTTCTTGTAATCAGAATCGTAAGACATTAAGAATAAAAGTCTCGAATATTGGCGATAGGCCGATACAAGTCGGTTCACATTTTCACTTTATTGAAGTGAATCGGTTTTTATCGTTTGATCGCAACGCTGCCATTGGAATGCGCTTGAATATTGCAGCCGGAACCGCCGTTCGCTTTGAACCTGGAGAAGAAAAAGAAGTAGAACTTGTTGAACTCGGAGGAAGGCGTATTGTTCATGGGTTAAACGGGTTAACGAACGGTTCTCTTACTGAACGAACAACCATTGAAAAGGCCCTCAAAGAAAAAAGCTTCATAGGAGGCGAGCAATAATGGATCTAACAAGAAGACAATATGCGAACCTGTTCGGTCCTACTACCGGTGACCAAGTCAGACTTGCCGATACCGATCTTTGGATTGAGATTGAAAAGGATTATACAACCTACGGTGATGAATGTAAATTTGGCGGTGGCAAGGTGCTTCGTGATGGCATGGGGCAAGATGGGATAAGAACCCGTGATGAAGGCGTGCTTGATCTTATTATTACAAATGCCGTAATCATTGATTACACAGGAATTTACAAAGCAGATATCGGCGTCAAAGATGGACGCATCGTCGGAATTGGCAAAGGTGGAAATCCAGATATTATGGATGGTGTCGATGACAATATGATCGTTGGAGCAAGTACAGAAGCTATAGCAGCAGAAGGCATGATTGTCACTGCAGGTGGAATCGATGCCCATATTCACTTCATTTGTCCTCAGCAAATCGAAACAGCGATTTCTTCAGGAGTGACAACAATGATCGGCGGAGGGACAGGTCCTGCTACCGGGTCAAAGGCAACAACGTGCACACCTGGGGCTTGGAACATCGAACGGATGCTTGAAGCTGCTGAAGAGTTTCCAGTTAACGTTGGGTTTCTCGGAAAAGGAAATGCCTCAGCCATCGCCCCTCTCACAGAGCAAATCAAAGCCGGTGCGATCGGGTTAAAACTCCATGAAGATTGGGGTACAACTCCTCAATCAATCGACATGGCCTTACGTGCGGCCGATGAACTTGATGTGCAAGTGGCCATTCATACCGACACGTTAAATGAAGCTGGGTTCCTTGAGGATACCGTAGCAGCAATCAACGGCCGCGTCATTCACACGTATCATACAGAAGGAGCTGGTGGCGGACATGCACCGGATATTATGAAGATTGCAACTCATCCTAATGTGTTGCCTTCGTCAACAAATCCAACCCGTCCGTTTACAGTTAATACGATTGAAGAGCATTTAGATATGTTAATGGTCTGTCATCACTTAGATCCTAACGTACCTGAAGATGTCGCCTTCGCCGATTCGCGAATTCGTCCTGAAACCATTGCAGCCGAGGATATCCTCCATGACCTTGGTATCATTAGCATTATTTCATCAGACTCTCAAGCAATGGGACGTGTCGGTGAAGTTATCATTCGTACATGGCAATCAGCAGATAAAATGAAAAAACAACGCGGCTTCTTAGCAGAAGATGCAGCTAATGAAAATGACAACACTAGAGTAAAACGCTATTTAGCAAAATACACGATTAACCCTGCTATTACGCACGGTGTCAGTGACGAAATTGGTTCGATTGAAGTTGGAAAGCTTGCTGACCTAGTAATCTGGGATCCAATGTTTTTTGGCGTAAAGCCTGAAGTAATTGTAAAAGGCGGTCTCATTGCTTACGCTCAAATGGGTGATCCTAATGCTTCCATTCCAACACCGCAACCTGTATTTCAACGTCCAATGTTCGGAACACTCGGCCGAGCTAAATACTCTACTTCGATTACTTTCGTTTCTCAGACCGCCCTTGACAATGGCATCAAAGAAAAGCTGAAGCTAAACAAGATAATCGCTCCTGTGAAAGGTTGCCGAACGATTGGGAAGAAGGATATGAAGTGGAATGATGCAACACCAAAGATCGATATTAACCCAGAAACCTATGAAGTTAAGGTCGATGGTCAATTAGTTGAATGCGAGCCACTTGAAACGGTCTCGCTCGCGCAACGCTACTTTTTATTTTAATAATTAACTTTTTAGGAGGAACTATTATGATCGTTCAAAGCATCATCGGCAACATTAACAAGCAAGAAGTTGACTTCGACAAGCTCGAATGGATTGAGCTTGATTGGGAGGAATTAAACAAGCGTATTATCCGAAAACATACGGATAAAGGCAGAGAGATTGCCATTACTCTTGATCACAATACACACTTACATGTTGGCGATATCGTTTTCCAAGATGACAATTCGATCATTGCCATTCGGACAAAACTAGAGCCTGCTTATGTCATTAAGCCAACAACATTTACAGAAATCGGGAAAGTAAGTTGGGAACTTGGCAACCGTCATACCCCTTGCATCGTTACTGATTCAGAAATTGTTGTTCGTTACGATGAAACTCTTGAAACGATTTTCAAAAAAGTAAATGTTGCTTATGAAAAGACCGAGCGCCGCTTTGAAACGCCATTTAAATACAAAGGACATCATCACCATTAAACCGTCATTGCTTCACTTCTTGCAAATTCATGACTCGGCCTTTCCTATCGGCTCCTACACCCATTCATTTGGTATGGAGACGTATATTCAAGCACAAAAAATAACCGATAAGCAGAGTCTATTAAACTTTTGCAAAACATATCTTTTCTCAAATTTAGTTTTCGGTGATGGTCTTTTCGTAAAAGAAGCATACGCGCTTGCTTTAAAGCAAGAATTTCAACAATTAAAACAGCTCGATCAACTCAGTCATGCGATGAAAATAGCAAAGGAATCTCGGCAAGGAAGCATTAAAATGGGCAAGCAATTTATCGAAACAATCCTTCCTCTTACAGATTCCGAACTCGTCGCTACTTGGCGTGAGCTCATTAAGAAGAAAGAAATTCACGGACATTATGCAATTACTTATGGGATATACGCAGCCCATTGTCAGTTTGACTTAGAGGATGTGCTAGCAGCCTTTCTCTACTCGTCAACGACAGCACTTATTCATAATGCTGTTCGTGCTATTCCACTTGGACAAAGTGCGGGTGTGCAAGCAATTCACCTCTTGTTTGATCCAATCAATGAAGCCGTTGAATTGGTGAAAGAGAAGACACTTGATGACCTAAGTAATTCATCTGTCGGAATTGAACTTGCCTCAATGGAACACGAACGGCTTCATAGTAGACTTTTCATTTCATAGATAACTATTGAAGGAGCGATTAGAATGAAAAAACCTGTACGTATTGGAATTGGAGGGCCAGTCGGCTCTGGTAAAACAGCCTTAACAGAGCGCTTAACAAGAGCCATGCACGAAGAATATAACTTAGCTGTTATTACAAACGATATTTACACAAAGGAGGATGCCCAATTCCTCACAAAACATGGCGTTTTGCCTCCCGAGCGTATTATCGGAGTAGAAACAGGAGGATGTCCCCATACAGCCATCCGTGAAGATGCCTCAATGAATTTCGAAGCAATCGATGAACTAAATAACCGTTTTGACGATCTCGACATTATCTTCATCGAAAGTGGCGGAGATAATTTATCAGCTACTTTTAGTCCTGAATTAGTCGATGGCTTTATTTACGTTATTGACGTAGCAGAAGGCCAGGACATCCCACGTAAAGGCGGTCCTGGTGTGACCCGCTCTGATCTGCTTGTCATTAACAAGATTGATTTAGCACCTTATGTTGACGTTGATCTCGATGTAATGAAAGAAGATGCAACAAAGGCACGAGAAGGACGCCCATTCATTTTTGCCAACCAGAAAAAAGACATCGGCGTAGAAGAAGTAATTGGTTGGATTAAATATCAACTATTGTTAGAGGATTTATATGCAGAACCTGCAGCTAAAGAAAACTAATTCAAAATTGAACTCCATGCACGGCAAGTTGAATTTACACTTTAAAAAAAGAGGTTCTCTAACTCGACTCACAAGCAGTCACCATTCCTCACCGTTAAAAGCAAGCAAAGCTCTTTATCTTGATGGCGAAGGCACTGCCACCGTCTATTTAATGGAAACATCAGGTGGTATGGTTGCAGGAGATTGGAATGCGTATACATTTTTAGTTGAGGACGATTGCGACGTCACACTTATTCCACAATCATCGACAAAAGTATATCCATCAAAGTTTGATTTTGCTTGTAGGCAGACGATTGAGATGACTGTAGGAGCAAATGCAAGGGTGAAGTGGCTTCCTGAAACGACGATTCCGTTTGAGAATTCCATCTTTCTAGCGGACACGAAAATTCATTTACAGGAGAACTCTTCTCTCGTTTTTGGTGAAATCTTTTCATCTGGCCGTCAAAAAAGTGCAGAAAGCTTTGAATTTAGGCGCTTCTCATCGAAAACAAACATTTATGTAAATGATCAAATCATTGTCTTTGATCATCTCGATATCAATAAAGAAGCCTCTCCACTCTTTGAACTCGGCATGTTTGAAGAACATACGTATATGGGGAGCATTTGGTTAATTGATCAATCTCTTGCAAGTCGAGAGTGGGAGTTCCCCTTTTTCAAGTCAGCAAGCCATCGCTTTGGAATGACCCAATTAGATGACTACGGCGTTCACTTCCGCTGGCTTACAAATGACCTGTGTTTATTGAAGGAGCAAATGGAGCAAGTTATTTCGGAAGTGTAAAAGATACCTACATTGAGCATCGCTCAATGTAGGTTTTTCGTTTTGCAGGTCTTTGAAAGTTGCATACTTCGATGCAACTTTCATCAATCTCTGCCTTCTTGCTCCTACACAAAAAGCCAGCAGCTCTTAGCTATAGCTACTGACTTCTCGTTTATCAAATTTGCTCTGCCTTAATCGGTACGACAAGCCTTGGACGACCTGGTACTTCATGACAATGACGACAGCGTGGTTCATATGATTCAGATGCACCAACAAGAATAACTGGATCGGTGTAAGCTGCTGGTTTCCCATCAATCAATCGTTGTGTTCTGCTAGCTGGTTGTCCACAACTAGGGCAAACAGCTTGAAGCTTCGTTACAGATTCCGCTAAAGCCATTAATGGCTGAATTGGACCGAACGGCTCCCCACGGAAGTCTTGATCAAGCCCAGCACAGATAACTCGTATCCCTCGATCGGCTAACTCATCAACGACGGCAACGATTTCTTCATCAAAAAATTGGACTTCATCAATCGCAACGACTTGCGTCTCATTTTTTATAAGATTGAGGATATCAACAGACTTTTTTACAGGTGCTGCCATTACCTTCGTTCCATTATGTGAAACGACTTCTTCTTCACTATAACGGTTGTCTAGTGCAGGCTTAAACACTTGTACATTAAGTTTGCCAAAGCTTACACGGCGAACTCTTCGGATTAGCTCTTCTGATTTCCCAGAGAACATACTTCCACAAATGACTTCAATCCAGCCTTCCTGTTTCATGACATGCATCTAAATTCCCCCACAACTACAAAATTCATTTTATCGAAAACGTTCGTACATAGTATACGCAATTTATTGACTGCGACTTTCAACAAATAGTCGCTTCCGGCAAAAAAAACAGGCAAGAGCTTTGCGCTTGCCTGTTCGACTATCCAGTTTTACTTCATGTTGTATTTCTTCTTGAACTTATCTACACGTCCACCAACATCAGTAAGTTTTTGCTTACCAGTGTAGAATGGGTGAGAGTCTGCACTAATTTCAACTTTTAAAAGTGGGTATGTGTTGCCATCTTCCCACTCGATTGTTTCAGCAGAACCTTTAGTAGATCCGCTTAGAAACTTGAAACCTGTGCTTGTATCCTGAAATACCACTTTTTGGTAATTTGGGTGAATACCTTGTCTCATACTTTTCATCTCCTTTGCCCTGAATCTCTCGAAACAGAATTTCTAAATCACACATGTCGAAATTATAACAAGCCCGCCGCTAAAAAGCAACTCCATTTTCATCCAGTAGGAAGGTTCCTCCTTGATAATGACTCCTTATGAAGAAATTATCGCTTTCGATTACGGCTCATTTCTTCTTCCATCGCCTCAAAGAAATCAACATTTGTCTTTGTTTCCTTCACTCGTTTAATGAAGTGATCAACAAACTCTGGTGAATCACTCATCGTTTTACGAATAGCCCATAGCTTGTCTAGCTGGCTCTTTGGCATAAGTAACTCTTCTTTCCTTGTACCAGAACGACGAATATCAATCGATGGGAAGATTCGGCGCTCAGCAAGCTTACGATCAAGGTGAAGCTCCATGTTCCCCGTACCTTTAAATTCCTCATAGATAACATCATCCATACGCGATCCTGTTTCCACTAACGCTGTTGCTAGAATTGTCAAACTTCCACCCTCTTCAATATTACGAGCAGCACCGAAGAAGCGCTTCGGACGGTGGAATGCAGCTGGGTCAATCCCTCCTGATAATGTACGGCCACTTGGAGGAATAACCAAGTTGTAAGCACGTGCTAAACGAGTGATGCTATCCATCAAAATGACAACATCTTTTTTATGTTCAACAAGGCGCATGGCACGTTCAAGAACGAGTTCAGCTACTTTAATATGATTTTCTGGTACTTCGTCGAATGTCGAGCTTACGACTTCAGCTTTAACTGAACGTTCAATATCTGTTACTTCCTCTGGACGCTCATCAATCAGAAGAACGATTAATTCAACATCAGGATGGTTTTCGGCAATGCTGTTGGCCACTTCTTTCATTAATGATGTTTTTCCAGCCTTAGGAGGTGCCACAATCAATCCACGTTGTCCAAAACCAACAGGTGAGATCATGTCGATAATTCGAGATGACACACGTCCAGGAGCTGTTTCAAGATTAATCTTCTGCTCTGGATAAAGAGGCGTTAATGCTGGGAAATGAGGTCTTTCTCTAGATGTCTCCGGTGCATCACCGTTAACAGCCTCTACATGAAGAAGTCCATGATAACGCTCATTTTCCTTTGGCGGCCTTACTTTTCCAGAAACTTTATCGCCATTGCGCAAGTCAAACCGGCGGATTTGTGAAGCGGAGATATAAATATCTTCCGAACTAGGCATATAGTTTATCGGTCTTAAGAAACCAAATCCCTCTGACTGGATAATTTCTAAGACACCTTCCATAAACATCAAGCCATCTTGTTCTGCCTGTCCTTTTAAAATCGCAAAAATAAGTTCTTTTTTCGTTAATTTGCTGTAATAGGAAATTTTGTATTCCCTAGCAAGTTCATAAAGCTCTTTCAGCTTCATATTTTCTAAATCAGAGATATGCACTCCCATTATTACACCACGCTTTTTTATTAATAAGTCGATAAGAGCACACAAAAGTGGCCTTATAGACCGGTTGATTTGGTTTATGTTTTAAAAATCTTCATTCTTGTTCACAGAATAAACTCAGGAAATGTGTTCATAAAAATAGAATGGAGAGTTCTGGAGATTAATCGATGATCACTTTATAATGAGTGGAGCTACGGCATATTAAACCTAATGTTCGAGGTAATAGCAACATGTTTAAAGCCATTGCTCAGAGTTCTGAACGAAATTTTTCACTTTAAAACGAACATATATACTATTTTAACCACAAATATAAAAAATATTCAAGGTCTCTCAGTAATAGAGGGTGTGCCAAAAGGTTTCTTATTGACCTTTTGGCACACCCTTAGAAGCAATGAGCAAAGTCGTAACAGTTTGAATAGAGCATGGTTTCTCCTCTCATCGTGCGTAGCGAACAATGACTTGCACCTCTCTAATCCGACTTGCTAACCTCTTACATTCTTATTAACGAATAACAAGGTCTGGTTTCTTTTTCATACTATGTTTTCCATCAACGAATCGAACCGTTCCAGATTTTGCACGCATGACTAGGGATTGTGTTGTTGCTGAGCTTCCATGATAACGAACCCCTTTAAGAAGTTCACCATCTGTTACACCTGTTGCAGCGAAAATACAATCATCCCCTGCGACAAGATCATCCATTGTAAGAACTTTGTTCACGTCAGCAATTCCCATACGCTTACAACGTTCCAATTCTTCTTCATTAGCAGGTAATAACTTACCTTGAAGTTCACCGCCTAGACACTTCAAGCCTACAGCTGCGATAACGCCCTCAGGAGCTCCTCCTGATCCAAGCATAATATCTACACCCGTATCACCAAAAGCTGTATTTATTGCCGCTGCTACGTCTCCATCAGATAGCAACTTAATACGCGCACCAGCTTGTCTAACTTCATGAATGATTTCCTCATGACGCTCGCGATTTAAGATCGATACAACCAAATCTTCTACGTCTTTGTTTTTTGCTTTCGCAACAGCTTTTAAGTTTTCGATGACAGGAGCATTAATATCTACTTTTCCAACCGACTCTGGTCCTACTGCTATTTTATCCATGTACATATCAGGAGCGTGAAGCAAGTTGCCATGGTCTGCAATCGCAAGAACTGCTAACGCATTCCATTGACCTGAAGCAACAATGTTCGTTCCTTCTAATGGGTCAACTGCTACGTCCACACGAGATCCGTAGCCATTTCCAAGCTTTTCACCAATGTAGAGCATTGGTGCTTCGTCCATTTCTCCTTCACCAATCACGACTGTCCCTTTCATTGGGATTGTATCAAAAACATCACGCATCGCTTCCGTTGCAGCACGATCCGCCTCATCCTTATTGCCTCGTCCCATCCAACGTCCAGATGCTAATGCTGCCGCTTCTGTTACACGCACTAGCTCCATTGATAAACTTCTTTCCATGCTTGTCTCCCCCTTGTTAGCTGTTACAAATTTTACTAGTTTCATATATTTTCACTAATAGATTGTTCTTAATTAAGTGCTTACATTCACTTGATTGCTATTTTTGGAGTCTGAGTATAGTTGTAGTTCTTGGTAATAGCGGGTTTTGGTGTGTGCGAACATAGTGGCAATGGCTTTACTCAGCATGAGCGCCTTTTAGGAGAAGAGCACTCCTAAAAGGCTTAAGTGATTGGCAGCGGCTCCGCTCATTGCATCGCTAACAGAAAAAAGGTGAAGTTTGACCTTTTTTCTGTTAGCTTTTCACCTGTTCTAGTTCTTCTTCGGACATTTTTTCGCGCCAGATTTTGGCTCCGAGTCCTTTTAGTTTTTCTTCGAGATTGGCATAGCCGCGGTCGATGTGCTCGAGACCGGAGATTTCGGTTACTCCTTCGGCAAGGAGACCAGCAACCACGAGGGCTGCTCCGGCACGAAGATCACTTGCGCGTACTCTTGCGCCCTGAAGCTTTGTTTTTCCATTTATAATGGCTGAGCGTCCTTCTACTTTTACATTGGCACCCATTCTTCTTAGTTCATCAATATGTTTAAACCGCGCATTGTAAATCGTATCTGTAACAATGCTTGTGCCTTCTGCTTGAGTTAGTAAGCTTGTGAATGGCTGTTGAAGATCTGTCGGAAAACCTGGGTAGACAAGCGTTTTAATATCAACACCTTTTTTCTCCCTGCTGTTATGTATTAACAACTGGTCATCACTCACTTCAATTGTTACACCCATTTCTCTTAGTTTGGCAATCAATGATTCAACATGGTATGGAATGATGTTATCAATCAATACCTTCTGCCCCATTGCTGCAGCTAAGATCATATAGGTTCCTGCTTCAATTCGATCTGGTATAATCGAATGTCTGCAGCCTGATAGCGATTCAACCCCATCGATTCGGATCACATTTGTACCTGCGCCCTTGATTTTCGCTCCCATACTTGTCAGTAATGTAGCAACATCAATAATCTCTGGTTCTTTCGCTGCGTTTTCTATAATCGTTTGTCCTTTTGCTTTAACAGCCGCTAGCATAATGTTGATCGTTGCACCAACACTAACAACGTCCAAATAAATGCGAGCACCACGAAGTTCGTCTGCACGCAAATAGATTGCACCTTGTTCGTTTGTGACTCGAGCGCCTAACGCTTCAAAGCCTTTTATATGCTGATCAATCGGTCTCGGCCCTAAATTACAACCTCCAGGAAGTCCAATAACTGCTTTTTTAAATTTTCCTAACATAGCACCCATTAAATAATAGGATGCTCGTAGTTTTTTTACACGGCCATTTGGAAGTGGCATTGCAATCATGTTCTCAGGATTAACTGTAATTTCATGCTTCCCTAGCGTCACATCTCCACCAATTTCTTGCAGTAGTTCAGCAAGTAAATGAACATCCGAAATTTCTGGTAGATTGTCAATTGTTACAAGTGAATCCGCCAAAATAGCCGCAGGAATTAACGCTACTGCGCTGTTTTTGGCTCCACTTATTTGTACTGTCCCCTCAAGAGGGTATCCGCCTTCAATCATTAATTTATCCATAACCGCTTCCCTTCCATTGGTGCTCTTAAGACACAATAATGTTTTCTCATACTTCCATTATAACCATATCAGTGGAAATGTAACGAGGTTTTCTGTGTCTGATTGTAACGGAAATGGTCAAATTTTTCCACTAAGTGTGGTTAGCTGTTGATTAACGGTTATTCCAGTCAGCTAAAAACTTTTCAATACCTTGATCCGTTAACGGATGTTTAGACAATTGCTGAATCACGTTAAATGGGATTGTTGCAATATGAGCACCGAGACGAGCCGATTCAGTAACATGGATTGGGTGACGAACAGATGCTGCAATAATTTGTGTTGGGATTTCATGAGCATTAAAAATTTCGACAATTTCCGAAATAAGCTCTAGTCCATTTTGACCAATATCATCAAGTCTTCCTAAGAAAGGAGACACGTATGTTGCACCAGCACGAGCTGCTAGCAATGCTTGTACACCAGAGAAAACAAGCGTAACATTTGTTGTAATTCCAAGATCGGTTAGAGCACGAACAGCTTTTAGACCTTCTGTTGTCATTGGTACTTTTACAGTAACATTTGGTGCAATTGCCGCAAGCTCTTTCCCTTCAGCAATCATTCCTTCTGCATCTAACGCGATTACTTCTGCACTTACAGATTCTTCTGTAACGATGCTTGTAATTTCACGCAGACGATCGTGAAAATCAACGCCTTCTTTTGCAACTAATGATGGATTGGTAGTTACACCAGCTAAAATTCCTAATGCCTTTGCCTCTTTAATTTGTTCAATGTTTGCAGTATCAATAAAAAATTTCATAATTCTTCTCCCCTACCCATTTAAAATTTTTGTCGATTTTTATCAAAGCGTTTACATTTCTGTGTTCTAAGAACATTTAGTTAATTGAAATGCCATTAAAAGCAGCTCTCATTGAACTGCTTTTAATGGTAATTCTATTTATGCTTTGTTTGAAGATCCAAATTCGCGCATTTTGCCTTTTACTGTTTCTTTAATCGCATCACGAGCTGGTCCTAAGTATTTACGAGGATCATATTCGTTTGGCTTAGCAGCAAGCGTTTCACGAACTGCAGCAGCAGATGAAATTTGGTTTTCTGTGTTTACATTAATCTTAGCATGTCCAAATTCGATTGCTTTTTTAATGTCAGCAGTTGGGATACCTGTTCCACCGTGTAGTACAAGTGGAATACCAACAAGCTCATCGATTTCCTTCATACGGTCAAATCCAAGATTTGGCTCACCTTTGTAAGGTCCGTGAACTGAACCTAGTGCTGGAGCAAAGCAGTCAACACCAGTTGATTCAACTAACTCTTTACACTCAGCTGGAATTGCATAAGCAGCTTCAGCTTCGTCAACAACTAAATCATCTTCTTGTCCACCAATGCGGCCAAGCTCGGCTTCAACTGAAACTCCAAGAGCGTGAGCAACAGCTACCACTTGCTTTGTGATCGCAATGTTTTCTTCAAGCGGGTGGTGAGAACCATCGATCATAACAGAAGTAAATCCTGCATGGATCGCTTCCACACATTTTTCGAAGCTTGAACCATGGTCTAAGTGAATCGCAACAGGAACTGTGATGTTATAATCGTCCATTAGTGCTTTAACCATTGCTACAACAGTTTTAAATCCGCCCATGTAACGAGCTGCACCTTCAGATACACCACAAATTACTGGAGATTTCTCTTCCTCAGCTGCTTGTAAAATTGCTTGAGTGAACTCAAGGTTATTTAAGTTGAATTGACCAACTGCATAACCCTCTGCCTTTGCTTTGTTAAGCATGTCTTTCATTGATACTAAAGGCATCCTACTTCCTCCTTCGTGTTAAGAGCAAATCTAGATAACGAACCTAACTGATTAGATCAGTCAGCGCATCTATTTAACAAGGTACCCGATTGGGACTTCAAATATCCAACAACTATGTATAGATCCTCATTAAACAAAACGCTCATCTTAAGAAAAGCTCAATTATTGAACGTGTCCATTATAGCATATTGAATTAAAAAAACACCTATTTCTCGCGGGTTTTCGCAAGTTTTTAAAAGTAAGCGTTTTAATTTTCCTTTTGTCTGCTTATGAAACCGTTAAACTATTTTTTATTACTTCACGAATGTCATCAATGTCAAAAGGCTTCGCAAAATGAGTAATCGCTCCTAAGCTCATTGCCTCATTAATTAAATTTAATTCGCCGTACGCCGTCATCATAATGACATCAACTTGAGGATTATCTTCTTTGATGCGTTTTAAAATTTCTAACCCATCCATTCCTGGAATTTTCATATCAAGTAATACAAGGTCTGGTTGTTCTTGGTCGACAATCTTCAACGCTTGCACCCCATTTGCAGCATCAAACATTTTATAACCATCTTTTTGCAAGATTTCACAAAGCAATACACGGATACCGTACTGATCATCTACTACTAATATTTTTTTCAATATTCGTCACTCCTCTCGAGATTTGTGTGTATGTTTCCTATCATTAATATCCTTATCATTGCCTACACACTCCAACAAATTCTAAGTATTCGTTACAACTTTTTTAAATCCTGCAATAATTTCACACACTCACAAAGAAACCGTCCGACAATCAATGTCTAACAATGTCGATTGACTCATGCCTTTTTATCCATTACTTAGTACGGTATAATGCTTTTACTAGCATGTCAAAGGAGGTTCACATCTTGCAAAAAATTTTCAATACACAACTTACAGGATTATTACAAAATATTGATGAAGATCGACTCGAGGATGCGGCTCGCTTATTAAGCCAAGCCTTAATTGGTGAGGGCCACGTATACATACATGGAAAAGATGAAATGGCAGCTGTTACATCAGAGGCTTTATATGGAAAAGAAAAAATAGATAAAATTTCTCCATTATTAACAGAAGGGAAAGTAACAGAGCTCGATTTCGCCGACCGCGCCCTTCTCATTTCTAGATCTACAAACGATGAAGAAATGATGGATCTCGCTCGGCATTTATCCAGCCAAGGCATCTTAATCGTTGGAATTACAGCATATACAGAAGACAGCACCGCTAGGAAATGGACCGATTCGGTTGATGTTCATATTGATTTCAATCTTACAAATAGCCTCGTCCCCACCGATACGGGTGAACGTGTCGGCTATCCCGCATCCCTTCTAGCTCTTCACACTTACTTTTACTTGCACTTGCTTATTGTTGAATTTCTAAGTGAGTATGAGTAATTTTCGAAAAAGCCCGTTGAGTAAGAGACTCAACGGGTTTTTTTAACGTTATTTTTTCAATGAAGCACCAACAAATTCTCTAAATAATGGTTGTGGGCGCGTTGGTCTTGAGCGGAATTCTGGGTGGAATTGAGAAGCAATGAAATAAGGGTGATCCTTAATTTCAACAATTTCCACTAATCTTCCATCTGGACTTGTCCCAGAGAAAACAAAGCCTGCTTGTTCCATTTGCTCACGATACTCATTGTTAAACTCGTAACGATGACGGTGACGCTCGTATACAACTTGCTCGCTATATGTTGCATGAGCAACAGTTCCTTCAACTAGCTTAGCAGGGAATAAACCTAAGCGTAGTGTACCTCCCATATCTTCAACATCTTTTTGTTCAGGAAGTAAGTCGATGATTGGATATGGAGTTTCAGGATTTAATTCTGCTGAGTGTGCACCTTCTAAACCTAAAACATTTCGTGCATACTCAATCGATGCTAACTGCATTCCTAAACAAATACCTAAGAATGGAACTTTGTTTTCACGCGCATAGCGAATCGCAGAAATCTTTCCTTCGACGCCACGATCACCAAAGCCTCCTGGTACTAAAATCCCATCAGCTGAACCAACTAACTCAGCTACATTCTCATCTGTTACTTTCTCTGCATCAACCCACTCAATTTCAATGTCAGAATCGTATGCATATCCAGCATGACGCAATGCTTCTGCAACGGAAAGATAAGCATCTTGAAGAGCAACATATTTACCAACTAATGCAATTTTTACTTTTTCAGATAAGTTTTGAACTTTATTAACAAGAGCCGTCCATTCTGTCATATCTGCTTCTTTACACTCAAGCTTTAAGTGATTGCAAACAATTTGATCGAATTTTTGTGCTTGAAGATCAAGCGGTACTTGATAAAGAGTATCCGCATCACGAGCTTCAATAACAGCATTTTTGTCAATGTCACAGAACAAGGCAATCTTTTCTTTCATATCTTGAGGTACAGGCATTTCTGTACGAACTACGATCACGTTAGGCTGAATACCAAGGCTACGTAATTCTTTTACACTGTGCTGAGTTGGTTTTGACTTCATTTCACCAGCAGCCTTTAAGTAAGGAATTAACGTACAGTGAACGTACATAACATTATCAAAGCCTACATCACTCTTAATTTGACGAATCGCCTCAAGGAACGGCAAACTTTCAATGTCTCCTACTGTTCCACCAATTTCCGTAATGACAACATCTGCTCCTGTTTCACGACCAGCTCTGAATACACGCTCTTTAATTTCATTTGTTACGTGAGGAATGACTTGAACCGTTCCACCTAAATAATCACCGCGACGTTCTTTCTTTAAGACTGTTGAATACACTCTTCCTGTTGTCACGTTACTATTTTGGCTTAAATTAATATCGATAAAACGCTCATAGTGACCTAAGTCTAAGTCTGTTTCTGCGCCATCATCTGTTACAAACACTTCACCATGTTGGTAAGGGCTCATCGTTCCTGGGTCCACGTTAATATACGGATCAAACTTCTGGATCGTTACTTTCAATCCACGGTTTTTTAATAATCTTCCTAATGATGCTGCCGTAATTCCTTTTCCAAGTGATGACACAACGCCACCGGTTACAAAAATATACTTAGTTGTCGCCATTTTTTCGTCTCCCTTGCTCTGTATAAAGTATTCTCCTAGTTAGGGTATGCTATATAAATAAAAAAAAACAAAAGTGACAGCTCTCCCCAGGAAGGGGGCGCACTTTTGTTTGTATTATTACGATCATGTATTGATTTCTAAAGCCCAAAAATGATTCTACCTAGATTAGTTACAGAAGTCAAGAGGCAGAGTCGAGATTTGTCGTTCTTTAACGTAAATCGTCCTCATCATCAAGATCACTGTCGTCGTCATCAGAGTCATCATCAGAATCAATATCATCTATTTCGTCCGTATCGTCAAATTCATCGACATCTACATCGCTGTCATCAGCATCAGCAATTTCATCAAGCTCATCTTCTAAGTCTTCATACTCATCTTCGAAATCTTCGAAGTCATCATCCAACGTATCAATATCATCAAGGTCTGCCTTTGCCTTCGCTTTTTTACGTGGCTTAACAGGAGTCGTAATTTCCTCTTCAGCTTGCTCAAGTGGATACCAGCTCTTTAACCCCCAACGGTTATCTCCAAGAGAATGAAATCTGCCGTCAATATTCATATCGGTATAAAGGTTAGCGATACGCTCGTCTAATTCCTGTTGTGACATTTCTTTCATTGCTGCAACTTGTTTAGCAAGTTCGTAGTAATCAAACGGTTGTTTTGACTCTTTCATAATTTCAAACGCAATTTCAACCATTGACATTTCTAGCAATTCTTCTCGATCCATTGCTTGTAAACTCACGGGCTGCACGTCCTTTCAATCAATCTTCTATGTATTGGTCCTAGCATATAATAAGCATACTTTTCATTATAAACACATTTTCACTGATTATGCTAGTTCATGTGAGATAAAACGAATATTAGATTGAAAAATCTTTTCGGTCATTTGATGCACGAAGAGAAAAAAGTTTTTAGAAAGCCGCATCGGGTAGGGATGCGGCTTCGAGATTTTAAAAAAAGGTGAAGTTCGACCTTTTTTCTTTCACTCTGATGCAGTGCGGCGTGGCTGCACTCGCTGCGCGTCTTTTTGAGAAAACCGCTCAAAAAGACTTAAAAGATGGCAGCGGCTTCGCTCACGCTTCGAGATTTTAAAAAAAGGTGAAGTTCGACCTTTTTTTAAAATCTCTTACATATTCCTTCTATACTTCCCTCCTACTTCGTATAGTGCGGTGGTGATTTGGCCTAGGCTAGCGGTTTTGACGGTTTCCATGAGTTCTGAAAAGATGTTGCCGCCTGTGATGGCTGTTTGTTGGAGTTTGGTTAGGGCTTCGGCGGTTTTGGGTTCGTGTTGTTTTTGGAAGGCACGAAGGTTGGTGATTTGTTGTTCTTTTTCTTCTTTTGATGCACGCGCTAATTCAAGGTTGAATTCTTCTTCTTGTTCAGCCGGGTTGATGTAGGTGTTTACTCCAATAATCGGAAGTTCACCAGTATGTTTTTTCATTTCATAATACATTGATTCTTCTTGGATTTTGCTGCGTTGGTACTGAGTTTCCATAGCTCCGAGGACGCCGCCGCGGTCATTGATTCGCTCTAATTCTTGTAAGACTGCTTCTTCTACAAGATTTGTTAATTCCTCAATGATAAAGGAACCTTGAAGTGAATTTTCATTTTTGGCTAAGCCTAGTTCTTTTGAAATAATCATTTGAATGGCCATCGCGCGTCTAACCGAATGCTCAGTTGGAGTCGTAATCGCCTCGTCATACGCATTTGTGTGCAAGGAATTGCAATTATCATAAATAGCCATTAATGCTTGAAGTGTTGTGCGAATGTCGTTGAAGTCAATTTCTTGAGCATGAAGCGAGCGGCCTGACGTTTGAATATGGTATTTCAATTTTTGACTGCGCTCATTCGCTTTGTATTTATTTTTCATCACCGTCGCCCAGATTCTTCGTGCAACACGCCCAATCACAGTATACTCCGGGTCAAGTCCATTGCTGAAGAAGAACGATAAGTTTGGTGCAAATTTGTTAATATCCATTCCGCGACTCAAGTAGTACTCTACATACGTAAAGCCATTCGCAAGCGTAAACGCCAATTGAGAAATTGGGTTGGCTCCTGCTTCTGCTATATGATAGCCAGAAATAGAAACGGAGTAATAATTTCTAACATTATGGTCGATAAAGTATTGCTGAATGTCGCCCATCATGCGCAGAGCAAACTCAGTGGAGAATATGCATGTGTTTTGGCCTTGGTCTTCTTTTAAAATATCAGCTTGCACTGTTCCACGGACGGTGGATAGCGTCTGGGCTTTAATCGTTTCAAATTCTTTTTGTGTTGGGTTTCGATCTTGGTCTTTTGCAAATTTTTCAACTTGTTGCTCAATCGCTGTATTCATAAACATCGCTAATAAAATAGGAGCAGGACCATTGATCGTCATCGAAACAGATGTCTGTGGAGCACATAAGTCAAACCCTGCATAAAGCTTTTTCATATCCTCTAATGTACAAATGCTAACTCCGCTCTCTCCGACCTTCCCGTAAATATCAGGACGGTAATCGGGGTCTTCTCCGTATAGAGTGACCGAATCAAAAGCAGTACTTAAACGCTTCGCTTCATCGTCCTTTGATAAATAGTGAAACCGGCGATTCGTCCGCTCAGGCGTTCCTTCTCCAGCAAATTGTCGCTTCGGATCTTCTCCTTTTCGTTTAAACGGAAACACCCCCGCTGTATAAGGAAAAGAACCCGGGACATTTTCTTCAAGTGACCATCTCAGAATTTCGCCCCAATCCTCAAATCTCGGCAAAGCAACCTTTGGTATTTTGAGTCCCGATAAACTTTCCGTTATCAGCTCTGTCACAATTTCTCTATCACGAACTTTTGTTAGTAACTGATCTTTGCTGTATGTTTCTTTAAGGTCGGACCAGTTTTCTAAAATGGCTTTACAACTTGGGTGCAGCTGCTGTTCATAAAGCTTTCTCGTTTGCTCAAGTTGTTCGAGTACAACGCCTGCACAAGAGTCATGCTCTTTAAGCGTTTCGATCGTCCCTGTAATTTGAAAAAGTTTTCTTGCGACTGCCACTTGGTCATCGGTCATTTTTTTATATTGCCGTACGGTTTGAACGATGTCTCTTAAATATTGTGTTTGTTCAGGCGGAATAATGACATTCTGTTTGATCACTTCTGCGCTCGTTTCAATATTTGTCCTCCACTGTTTATGGCATTTTTCGTTAATGACGTTAATTAGTGCGGCAAATAACGTATTTGTACCAAGATCATTAAACTGACTAGCAATCGTTCCGTATACCGGCATTTTCTCTAAAGGTTCAACAAAAAGATTGCGACTACGCTGATATTGCTTTTTAACATGTCTAAGAGCATCTTCTGAACCTTTGCGATCAAATTTATTAATGGCAATCAGATCAGCAAAATCAATCATATCAATTTTTTCAAGTTGAGACGGAGCACCGTACTCACTGGTCATAACGTACATCGACACATCGGCAATCTCGGCAATTTCCGCGTCCCCTTGCCCGATGCCGCTCGTTTCAACGATCACTAAGTCATAACCGGCTGCTTTCACCACCGAAATCGCTTCACGAATGCTCGCAGAAATTTCGGTACGTGAACCACGCGTAGCTAAGCTTCTCATGAAAACTCGTGGATGATGAATTGCGTTCATGCGAATTCGGTCACCAAGTAAAGCACCGCCCGTCTTTTGTTTAGTCGGATCAATTGATAAAATCGCAACCGTTTTTTCTTTACATTCAAATAGGAATCGTCTTACGAGTTCATCTGTTAACGAGCTTTTCCCAGCACCCCCAGTTCCTGTAATTCCGAGAACAGGAACATCTGCAGCAAGTTGCTTAATCTTCTTCAAAGCGTCTTCAAGGGCAACCGCCGTCTCCTGTTTTGCCTCTGTTACTTGCTCAGCAAGCGTAATACACCTTGCTATGGCACGAATGTTTTTCTCTTTAAGCTGGGACAGTTCATCTTGGAGATGTTCCACCGTCGGAAAGTCACATTCTGCTAGCATTTGATCAATCATGCCTTGAAGACCATGTTTTCTTCCATCGTCTGGCGAGAAAATGCGAGCAATGCCATACGCATGAAGCTCCTCAATTTCTGGTGGGGTAATGACGCCACCTCCTCCCCCATAAAGCCGAATATGTCCAGCTCCTTTTTCATGCAGAAGGTCATAACAATATTTAAAAAATTCAACATGTCCGCCCTGATAAGAAGATATCGCAATGCCTTGAACATCCTCTTGTATGGCAGCGCTTACAATCTCGTCGACAGAGCGATTGTGCCCAAGGTGTATCACCTCTGCGCCGCTCGCTTGTAAAATCCTTCTCATGATATTAATCGATGCATCATGTCCATCAAACAAACTCGATGCCGTGACAAACCGAATTGGATGTTTCGAACGATACGTTGCTGATTCCATTTAACTCTCTCCTTTTTTAAGTAGGACGATAGACTCCATGAAGCAGCTGTTCTATTTGTAACTCTGTATATTCTTTTAAGCCGTACATTTTTTGGATCGACCATCTTCTAAATGTCCACATATGTGCCTGCACCAAAATGTTATGTGCCATTAGCTTCAATTCGTTTTCCTCTAACGAAATAGCCTCTTCATGTAATGAGTCACGAAGAATGACTTCGATCATTTCCGTCATTTCCATTTCTTTCTTCAATACATAAGAAAGCGCCTCTTTTGGGAGTGACTTTGCTTCTTGGTACATGACTAGTACTTCATCCTGCATATCATGAATAACTTGAAAATAAGCTGCAACAGCCCTTTTCAAGCGAGTAATTCCTTTACTACTCGTATCAAGCTGATTGACTAGGCGATCTTTTACCTCTTCATAAATAGCATCACATACTAGGTAAAGAACATCTTCCTTTGAGCCGATGTATTCATAGAGCGTACCAATGCTAAAGCCAGATTCTTTGGCAATCTCTCTCGTCGTTGTTTTATGGAAACCTTTTTCTTTAAATAAACGTACAGCGCCTTTTATCATTTGTTCTCGACGCATTTTAATTAATTTCGGATCTTTCACCATTGTCGGGACCGATTTCTTCAATTTTGCCAACCTACTTCCTCATTTATTTGCTACTAGCATACTAGAACTTGAGTGAATGTTCTATACTTTCTTACTATTTAACAACTAAACGTATGAGGTGTAGACAAAATTTGCACATCATAGGACGTGCCCTCTTGTTGATTCTAGTAATCTGAAAGAAGCATTTTTGAAATAACTAAACGCTGAATCTCATTCGTCCCTTCATAAATTTGTGTAATTTTCGCATCACGCATAAACCGTTCAACTGGATATTCCTTCGTATATCCGTAGCCTCCAAAAACTTGGACTGCTTCAACCGTAACTTCCATTGCTGTATCACCGGCAAACAGTTTCGACATCGCTGATTCAAGTCCATAAGGGTAGCCTTCGCTTTCTTTCCAAGCTGCTTGATACGTAAGCAATCGGCTCGCTTCAATCTTAGTTGCCATATCTGCTAATTTAAAAGCCACGCCTTGCTGTGCTCCAATTGATTTGCCAAACTGCTTACGTTCTCTTGCATATGCGTTTGCAGCATCAAGCGCCCCTTGAGCGATTCCAACCGCTTGTGCAGCTATGCCATTGCGACCGCCATCAAGAGTCATCATCGCAATTTTAAAGCCTTCCCCTTCTGCCCCTAGACGATTTTCTGCCGGTACACGGCAATCTTCGAACACAATCGTCGTTGTTGGCGATGAGCGAATTCCTAGCTTTTGCTCTTTTTTGCCAACAGAAAACCCCGCTGTATCAGAATCAACAATAAAAGCTGACACTCCTTTATGTCGTGCGGAAGAGTCCGTTACAGCAAAGACTACATAAATTTCTGCAACTCCACCATTTGTAATAAAAATCTTTGAACCGTTCAGTACATAATGATCACCATCCCGAACAGCAGTAGTTTTCATTGCCGCTGCATCGGAGCCTGAACCTGGTTCCGTTAACCCGTAAGCACCGATTTTTGTTCCTTCTGCTAAAGCACGCAAATATGTTTGCTTCTGCTCTTCTGTACCAAATTTATAAATAGGCCAACCAGCTAATGATGTATGTGCCGATAGAGTTACACCGGTAGAAGCGCATACGCGTGAAAGCTCTTCAACAGCAATGCAATAACTCATATAGTCGGCACCAATCCCTCCATACTTTTCAGGCCAAGGGATTCCTGTCAAACCGAGCTCTGCCATTTTATCAAAAATGTGCCGATCAAAGCGCTCCTCTTCATCACGTTGTGCTGCCGATGGCGCTACTTCTTTCATCGCAAATTCACGGACCATTTTGCAAATCATTTCCTGTTCATCCGTTAATAAAAAATTCATCTATTCTCCTCCTTCATCAAAACAATAGCTGCTTGCTAATGACCATTCTTTGAATTTCGCTTGTTCCTTCATAGATTTCACAAACTTTAGCATCACGGAAATAGCGTTCAACAGGATACTCTTTTGTATAGCCGTACCCACCAAATACTTGAATCGCACTAATGGCAACATCCATTGCTGTTTTTGCTGCAAATAACTTTGCCATTGAAGCTTCTTTTTTACAAGGGAGCCCTTGATCTTTTAAATGTGCTGCACGATACACTAGTAGTTTCGCTGCTTCGACTTTCGTTGCCATGTCAGCAAGCTTAAAGGCAATCGCTTGCTGCTTACCGATTTCTTTGCCAAATTGTTTGCGCTCTTTTGCATAGTCTCTCGCTGCTTCAAAGGCTGCCTCGGCGATACCTAACGCTTGAGCAGCAATACCTATCCGGCCAATTTCCAAATTAGCCATTGCAACCTTAAATCCATCGCCCAACTCTCCAAGTAAATTCGCTGCCGGTACTTGAGCGTTTTCAAATATAAGCTCTGTTGTATTCGACCCGTGTAGGCCCATCTTTTTTTCACTTTTGCCTATTTTCAACCCTGATGTGTCCTTGTCAACGATAAAAGCAGATATGCCCTTTGAGCTAGCATTAGGTGTTGTTTTAGCAAAGACAATGTACGTATCTGCTTCTCCGCCATTTGTAATGAACACTTTCGATCCGTTGAGTTTATAGACATCCCCCTCTTTCACAGCGGTTGTTTTTAAGCTCGCTGCATCAGAGCCAGAGCTAGGCTCCGTTAAGGCAAACGCACCTAAATAGGATCCAGTCGCAAGCTTCGGCACATACTTTTGCTTTTGTTCTTCAGTCCCAAAGTAAACGATTGGGTTCGTACCAACTGATGTATGAACGGATAAAATGACACCAACAGTCGCGCTCACCTTTGATAATTCATGGATGGCGATGATGTAGGAAGTGAAATCCATGCCTGAGCCAGCATATGCTTCTGGAATCGGGATGCCCATTAAGCCAAGCTCGCTCATCTTTTCAATAAGAGGACGTGGAAACATCTCCTTCTCTTCCATCTTAGGAATCCACGGTCTTACTTCCTTTTCAGCAAAGTCTCGGACCATTTTTCGCATCATTTCTTGTTCTACTGTAAATTGCAAGTTCATCGCTTGCACCTCCCTGCTGTAAGAAGCCCTTACTTAGCGATACTGATAAAAACCCCGTCCTGTTTTCTTGCCGAGCCACCCTGCTTTTACATATTTACGTAAAAGCGGACACGGACGATATTTGTCATCTCCAAATCCTTCATGAAGTGTTTCCATAATGTAAAGACATGTATCAAGTCCAATAAAATCAGCTAGTGTGAGAGGTCCCATTGGGTGGTTCATGCCAAGCTTCATCACCTCATCTACCGCTTCCGGTGTAGCCACCCCTTCATAAACTGTGAAGATGGCTTCATTGATCATTGGCATTAGGATTCGATTGGAAACAAAACCAGGAAAGTCATTGACTTCAACAGGTGTTTTTCCTAGCGTTTTCGATAATGTGTCAACGACCTCATAGACTTCATCAGCTGTTGCCAAACCGCGAATCACTTCAACTAATTTCATAACGGGAACAGGATTCATAAAATGCATGCCGATCACTTTTTCTGGACGCTTTGTTGCTGTAGCAATTTCCGTAATCGGCAACGAAGATGTATTCGTTGCTAAAATGGTGTGTCCAGGTGCAAGTTCATCTAATTTAGCAAAAAGCTCCTGCTTGATTTTCATGTTTTCAACTGCAGCTTCGATAATGAAGTCCGCCTTGCTCGCATCGTTTAGATGAACCGATCGTTCAATCCGTTTAACTATTTCCTCTTTGTCAGTTGCCGTTATTTTTTCTTTTTCAACTTGTCTTGTAAGGTTTGTGTTTATTTGAGTAAGACCTCGTTCAACGAAATCGTCATTTAAGTCATGAAGGATCACCTGAAATCCGGCCATTGCATGAACTTGAGCAATTCCTGAACCCATTTGTCCTGCACCAATCACCATCACTGTTTTAATATCCACATAATCGCCCCCTAGACTTCAATTAGTACTGCGTCACCTTGACCACCGCCGCTACAAATTGCTGCTATTCCAAGTCCTCCGCCCCTACGCTGTAACTCATAGGCAAGTGTCAAAATGATTCGTGTCCCACTCGCTCCAATTGGATGACCAAGTGCCACTGCCCCACCGTTGACATTGATCTTCTTTGAATCAAGAGAAGCGAGTTTCTGACTCGCTAACGCTACGGCTGCAAATGCTTCGTTAATTTCAAAAAGGGAAATATCTTCTGCCTGTAAACCTGTTTCGTTTAACAACTGGTTGATCACTAGTCCTGGCGTTTTCGGAAAATCCTCAGGTTTCGTCGCTAAAGCCGTGTGAGCTACAATCGTTGCTAGCGGCTTGATCCCAGCTTGTTTCGCTTTTTGTTCCGACATTAACAACAGTGCCGCCGCTCCGTCATTAACTCCTGGTGCATTCCCTGCTGTAATTGTCCCATCCTTTGAAAATACAGGTTTCAGCTTTGCAAGTGTGTCAAGCGATGTATCCTTTCGCGGAGCTTCATCACGATCGACCATTAGCGGTTCTCCTTTTCGCTGTGGCACAGGTACAGCAACAATTTCATTTGCTAGTCTCTGAGATTCAATCGCTGCCATCGCTCTTTTATGGCTTTCGTAAGCCCATTGATCTTGCTCTTCTCTCTTAATTTCCAACTCACGGGCAACCTTACTTCCGTATGTGCCCATATGCACGCCTGTAAAGGAACAAGTTAAGCCATCATAAATGAGCCCGTCAATCATCTCACTATGGCCCATCCTCGATCCCCATCTTGCGTTTGGAAGATAATAGGGAGCATTACTCATTGATTCCATACCGCCAGCAATCACCACATCCGCCTCTCCTAATCGAATCGCTCGATCACTAAGAGTGACACTCCTCATTCCTGAAGCACATACTTTGTTAATCGTTTCGGTCTTAACTGTCCAAGGCAGACCAGCTATATGAGCAGCTTGCCGCGAAGGAATTTGTCCTTGCCCAGCTTGCAAAACATTGCCCATAATTACTTCATCAACTTGCTCACTAGACCAATTGGCTCGTTTTAATGTTTCCCTAATCGCATAGCCGCCAAGCTCTGACGCCGTCATATCTTTTAACGCACCACCAAATTTTGCAAAAGGGGTCCTTGCTCCACTTACAATTACGGTTCTCATACTTTCACTGCCTTTCTCTATTTAATGACTGAACGCTCGCTCAGTTATCGTCCGCATATCAAGCCCTGCTTCTTCAACTGAAGTGGGCTTGATACATCTTATGAAAGCCTTTTCTTTTTTATTCTAGTGGCCGAGTTCCTTTTCCTGCCCGACTAAAGATTTTTCTATAATTTCGACTAAATCAAGCGTTTGAACATCTTCTTCTACTTCTTTTGCTTTTGTTCCATCACTTAACATCGTCAAACAGTACGGACAGCCACTGCCAATAACAGAAGGCTTCACTTCCAATGCTTGTTCCGTCCTGGCAACATTAATGCGCTGACCTTTATCTTCTTCCATCCACATCAAACCACCACCAGCTCCACAACACATCCCTTTATCACGGTTGCGCTCCATCTCCACCATATTCACACCTGGAATCGCACGCAAAATGTCACGCGGCGGCTCGTAAACTTCATTGTAGCGGCCTAGATAACAAGAATCATGGTAGACGATGGTTTCATTTACTTCATACTTAGGTTTAATTCGTCCTTCTTCAAGAAGTTTGGCAAGAAACTCTGTGTGGTGATACACCTCAACTCCTTCAAGTCCAAACTCAGGGTACTCATTTTTAAATGTATTATAAGCGTGTGGGTCAATCGTGATGATCTTCTTAACATTATGCTTTTGGAACAACTCAATGTTTGCTGTTGCAAGCTCTTGAAATAAAAATTCATTCCCAAGTCGTCTTGGCGTGTCACCCGAGTTCTTCTCTTTGTTCCCGATAATCGCAAACTTCACTCCAGCTTCATTCATCACTTTTGCAAATGACTGAGCAATTTTTTGACTGCGTTTATCATAAGAACCCATCGATCCTGCAAAAAATAAGAATTCAAACTCCTCTCCTGCTTTCTCCATTTCTTTCACCGTTGGAACGTGAATATCGTCCCGGCCTTCACGCCAGTTTTCCCGTTCTTTTCGGCTAATCCCCCAAGGGTTGCCTTGGCGCTCAATGTTTGTCATCGCACGCTGCGCGTCTGCATCCATTTTTCCTTCTGTTAACACTAAATAACGACGTAAATCAATAATTTTATCGACGTGTTCATTCATCACCGGGCATTGGTCTTCACAATTACGACAGGTCGTACACGCCCAGATTTCTTCTTCTGTAATGACATCCCCAATTAAACTAACGTCATAACCAGCTGCTACTTCCTGACCGCCTGCACCTTGCATTGCCAGTTGGTTCGCTTTTGTATTGGAAAATGCAAATTCCGGTAGCCAAGCAGACTTCGATGTAACTGCCGCCCCCTTTTCCGTTAAGTGATCCCTCATCTTAACGATTAAATCCATCGGCGAGAGCAATTTTCCTGTACCGGTTGCTGGACACATATTCGTACATCGACCACACTCAACACAAGCATATAAATCCAATAGCTGTTTTTGATTAAAGTCTTCAACTTTATTAATACCGAATTTTTCCTGACTCTCATCTTCAAAGTTAATCGACGATAATTGACCAACTTTATGTGTACGCCCGAGGAAGACATTAACTGGGCCCGCGATTAAGTGTGCGTGCTTTGATTGCGGGACATAAACAAGAAAGCTAAGCAAGAATAATAAATGCATCCACCAAAATACAAAGAACAATCCACCTGCAACTGCTGGCGAAAGAAAACCAAAGACAGTAGCAATACTAGAAGCAATCGGTTCAAATCCACTTATTGACTTGTCTAACCAAATGATTTCCATCCCTTTTGCAAGCAACTTCGACGTCATTAATCCGCCGATAAAGACCAAAACAAGTCCTGCTTTCCACCCACGTTTTAGACGAACAAGTTTCTCAATATATCGACGGTAAAAAGCCCACACAACAGCAATTAAAATCATGACAACAACAAGTTCTTGGAATAACGTAAAGTATGGATAGACAGGGCCAAATGGTAAATGAGAACCTATTGCAAGCCCCTTCCAAATCAAATCAATCGCTCCAAGCTGAACCATTAAGAAACCATAAAAGAACATAAGATGAATGATGCCACTTTTCTTATCTTTCATTAGTTTCTTTTGAGCAAATACATTAATCCAAATAGCATTGATTCGCTCCTTCATCGTGTGGTCAAACTCCGCCTTCTTTCCAAGCTTAATGTACTCATAACGCGTTTTTACAAGCGTTAAAAACAAATATACGGCATATCCAGTTACTAATAAGAACATTAACCAATTAACCCATGTTAACGCTTCCATTATTCTACCCCTTTCAAGTCCATTGTTTATTTACCATCATTATAGCACAAAGTGAATGACCATTCATTCACTTTCTTTAAACTTTTTTTCATGTTCTCGTCTTTATTGGTAAAAGCTAAAGACAGGACTCTTGTAGAAAGAAGGTTATGCTATGAATGGATGGATTATGACTCTTCTCATCTTAATAGCCATTATTGTTTGGCTGCGGATTGATTTTAAGTTAGGACTCAGGCAACAAAGAAGAGAAGCAACAAGACATGTTCAGAAGACGAGATATAGCAAAGTGGATCTCCTGCCAACTGGCGATGATTTCTATAAACGCTTGTTTGCTGATATTCAACAAGCTACCGACCATGTTCACCTTCTTTTCTATATTTTTCGGGATGACCATATTGGCAATAAAATGTTAAAGGCATTAGAAGACAAAGCAAAAGAAGGAGTCGTCGTTCGACTTCTTGTTGATAAAATGGGTTGTAAAATCACTAAGAAAAAGAAAAAGGATTTGAAGAAAGCCGGTGTACTATTTGCTCATTCCCACCCTCTTTCTTTCCCTTATATCTTCTTTACCTTCAACAGAAGAAATCATCGGAAGTTAGCCATTATTGATGGAAGAGTTGGATACATTGGAGGGTACAATGTCGGGGATGAGTATTTAGGACGAGACCCCAAGTTTGGTCCATGGCGTGATTTCCACCTTCGACTTGACGGAGATGGTGTTCAAGATTTACAAGAACAGTTTCTGGAGGACTGGCAAACGGCGAAACAAAAATATTCAAAAGAAGCATCGCATTATCCTCCATTAAATAAAGGAGATATTCCACTGCGAATCTTGCCAACAGATGGGACATATTTAGAGGAGACTTTCATTGATCTCGTCAGGCAAGCAAAGGAAACACTCATCATTGGGACACCGTATTACATCCCTGGAAAGGCTCTACAAAAAGAAATGATTGAAGCAGCGAAAAGAGGCGTTGATGTCAAACTAATTGTTCCGAAAAAAGGCGACCACCCTCTTGTGAAAGAAGCAGCCTTTCCATACTTTGAACCATTGTTACAAGCGGGAGTGAGTGTTTATCAATATTATAGAGGCTTCTTCCATGCCAAAGTCGTAGTAGTCGATGATCAAGTCTGTGATGTCGGGACAGCAAATTTTGACCAACGCAGTTTTCATATTAACCATGAAATCAACTGTTTAATTTATGATCCAACTTTTATTCACGGGTTGCTTACAGAAATAAAACATGATATTGGTATTTCTGAACGCCTTACTATCGAGGCATATAAGAAAAGACCTTTATTTCAACGTGGCAAAGAAAAAGTGGCTACACTTGTTTCAGGATTGTTATAAGAAGAAAGACCAAACCATCTTGTTACGGTTTGGTCTTTCTTTAATGATCCAATTGCTTTCTAGTCATCCAACCTTTAATAATTTCATTGCATTGAGCCGGTCTCTTTGTCGGTACTTGGTGGGCCACCCCACTTACTAGCACAACTTGTAAATCTTGCACTTGTTGATAAAACATTTTTATATATGGGCGCGCAACAATGTCATTTTCTCCATAAATCAATAAAACAGGAACAGATAATTGGTTCAATCGATCGGTAGACACATATTGCTTTCCTTCCGTATAGATGGTTTGCAACGTTTTTGCATCAGCTTGCTTAATAAAATGAGCCATTTCTTTCTGATGCTGCTTTGAACGAAAGTGCGCGGCTGGCAATACGTACGAAAATAAAGGAAGCCATTCGTTTTTCGCAGCCCATATTCCTAAATCGAATTCTCTACCTAGTAAAAAGGTCGACACTTCAGGGAATCCACCAATTAAAATGACCCCTCTTGTTTTCTCTGGAAAGCGAAGCGCAAATTCCTGGGCTATTGAACCCCCGTTTGAGTAGCCACAAACTACAACAGGTGGCAACTTAAGCTTCTGAATTAGAGCATGAACCATTTCCGCTTGCCTAGAGACACTAGTCTCTTCCACCCTCTTTGTACTTCTTCCGCTATCGACTAAATCAACATAAATTAATTGATAATATTGACTTAATTCCTTTTGATAACGAAATGTTTCAGATCCCATCACTGGTGGATGTATGAATACAAGAGGCGTTCCCTTGCCGTAGATTTCATAGTGCAAATGAAGACCTGACTTCTTTAAGAATGGCAACGCAGCGCCCTCCTTCTATAATTCAATTACGACTGAATAATGGGAAGCAACCAATGGTAAAGTTTATAACCTAAATAGACACCTACAATCCCCATAACCCCAGCTAAAGCAGGAGGAGCAGGAATTGGCAACTTAATTAACGCAAAGACAAATCCAACAATCAATCCAGCTATCAGCGCGAGTATCACTTCTTGCATGTTATCCCTTCTTTCTCTTCTTACTATGTGTGAAAAAAATTTTTTTATCCGAGCTCACTCTTACCAAATGACTTCAATAAAAAACCAAATAACCATTACAAGCTGAAGAATTGCTTTGGCAAATGTACCACTTAAAAAAGCAAATAACGAAGCTGTTGCTACTTTGGCAGCGTGACTCGGGTCTTTACTTGTAAGCATTTCTGCTATAAATACAAGAATGAACGGAACAATGATTAATCCAAACGGCGGATACACAAACGAACCAACGATCACACCGACCGCTGCCATACGTTCTCCCCATTTAGATCCTTTATACTTCTTTACGAAAAATTGGCTCGCAATCAAATCTGACACTAAAATTAATAACGTTAATAGCCCTGTTCCGGCCCAAAACCAAACCGAAAGCTGTCCTGCTTCGACCAGAAAGGCATAAAGTAAAAAACCACCCCACAACGCCGCGACAGAAGGGATAATCGGAAAAATCAATCCAACAAAACTTACAATGAACAAAGCAATGATGAGAATCCAATAAAAAATCTCCATAAGTACCCCCAATAAAGAAGTCTCTTATCTAGCTTGTGCTACGACCTTAAAAATTAACTATTTTCTCTCCAAATGAAGATAATGACAATTCAAATCTTCACTCATTCAGTATTGGCCAATTTTCAAATATATGAATGAAAGACTTATTTTACCAGTGAACAGGCTGTCTTGGCGAAAAAAGAGCCTGTAATCGAAAGATGATTACAGGCATGATGACATTCAACCTCTTACATTTTCTCTGGTGCTTTTACTCCGACTAGTGCAAGGGCATTTTTAATTGTTGTTTGCGTTGCTTTCATTAGCGCAAGTCGAGCGCATGAAGCTGTTTTATTTTCAGGATCAATGACGCGCTCTGCATTATAGAAACTGTGTAGTGTTGATGCTAGGTCATGAACGTAGTTTGTAATGCGGTGCGGCATTTGCTTTTCTGCTGCTTCTGCAACAATTTCAGGGAAGGCCCCGATTGCTTTTAATAAGTCATAAGCCTTTTCTGATGAGAGTACCGATAGATCGGTTGTTTCATCAAATGTAAGCCCTTGTTCTTCCCCTTGACGAAGCATGCTGCATACGCGAGCATGAGCGTACTGAACGTAATAAACAGGGTTTTCGTTTGATTTTGAAACAGCTAAGTCCATATCGAAGTCAAGTTGTGAATCCGTGCTACGCATCGCAAAGAAGTAACGAGTTGCATCAGTTCCTACTTCCTCCATTAGATCACGTAGTGTGACTGCTTTTCCTGTCCGTTTACTCATCTTTACTTTTTCGCCGCCTTGGAACAAGCTCACCATTTGGATAATTTGAACATCAAGTTGTTCAGGTGCATATCCTAAAGCTTGGATCGCTGCTTTCATCCGCGGAATATAACCGTGGTGATCGGCTCCCCAAATGTTAATTAACTTTTCAAATCCACGGTTCATTTTATCTTGGTGATAAGCGATATCTGGCGTTAAATACGTATAGCTTCCATCATTTTTTATAAGGACACGGTCTTTATCGTCGCCATAAGCCGTTGAACGGAACCATGTAGCGCCTTCCTCTTCGAACGTTTCACCTTTTTCTTTTAGTACTTGTAATGTTTCAATAACTTTCCCTGACTCATATAAAGATGTTTCAGAAAACCAGTTGTCAAATTCAACACGATATTCTTGCAGATCAACCTTAATTTTCTCAAGCTCTTTCTCAAGGCCATATTGACGTAAAAAGGCGTGGCGTTCACTCTCTGAAACATGAACAAATTGATCACCATACTCATCTGCTAATGCTTGTCCAAATCCAATGATATCTGAACCATGGTACCCATCTTCTGGCATGGCTTTCTCTAAACCTAATGCTTGATAGTAACGAGCTTCTAATGAATACGTTAAATTATTAATTTGGTTACCAGCATCATTAATGTAGTATTCACGTTCTACATCATAGCCCGCTTTTGCAAGTATATTACAAAGCGCATCCCCTACTGCTGCTCCACGCGCATGTCCTAAATGCAGTGTTCCAGTCGGATTCGCAGAGACAAACTCTACTTGAATTCGTTTTCCACCGCCAACATTCGTTTCGCCATATGTATCTTTAGCTTGTAGTACAGTCGGAATGACGTCACGTAAATAACTATTATCCATGAAGAAGTTAATGAAGCCAGGGCCAGCGATTTCTACTTTTTCAACTGAAGCACGTTCATTGTTTAGATTCGCCAGTAATTCTTCTGCAATAATACGAGGAGCCTTTTTCGCTACACGCGCTAACTGCATAGCCATGTTGGTTGCATAATCACCATGTGCTTTATCCTTTGGCGTTTCAAGAACAACTTCTGGGATCTCTGACCGCTCAGCCAAACCAGCTGCTTCAATTGCCAAGATAATCTCATCTTTCAGTTGCTGCTTAATTTGTTCTACACTATTCATTTAGTCGTATCCTCCTCTAATGTCAACCGGACTTCATGCGTCCCTGTTTCCTGGCCTTGCAATAAAAATTTATACGTTAACTTAATTTTCCCACGTGTTTTACCTGATGGCCATTGCACGAGTAATTTATCCGTAATCGCTGTTGTTTCCCATGAAGCATCAGGCGTAACATAT
Organism: Halalkalibacter krulwichiae; assembly: GCF_002109385.1. Taxonomy (NCBI): domain Bacteria; kingdom Bacillati; phylum Bacillota; class Bacilli; order Caryophanales; family Bacillaceae; genus Halalkalibacter; species Halalkalibacter krulwichiae. The sequence continues at coordinate 4,476,609 of NZ_CP020814.1, forward strand.
CGTCCGAATGTTTCTTCGCCAACAACGAAACCTTGACGCATTAAAATCGTTCCTTGTCGAATCAACATCAGCTCTCGTCCATCCCACTTCATCGTAGTTTGGACTTTTTCTGAATCAGATAACGCCTCTTCAAACCGCAAGTAATCTTGCCTTCCTTTGTGAAAAAGCTCACCGCGTGTTGTAAATTCGTAGGCATCACTATGATCGCCATAATTAATTTTGTTTTGAAATCTCATTTTGACAGATCGTTTTATCGCTTTATTCATGCCGCCAGCACACCTCTCTATTTCTCAAGTTTAGCGAGTTTACAAGCGAGTTGCAAGACAACGATGTAGGGAAATAAGCGTTAGAACTAAAAATAAAGAGAAAAGCAGGCGTTTAAGGGCATTGAAAAAGGAAAACCGCCTTTTTCCATTTGAATTACAATGGCTCCTCGCATTGCGCGTCTTTTTCGGAAAACCACCGAAAAAGTCTTAACTGATTGCAATGGCTCCGCTCATTGTTTAAGGGCATTGAAAAAGGAAAACCGCCTTTTTCAATGCCCTTTTTTTATTTTATTAGGTCTGCTACGAATTTTGGTAGTGCGAAGCATGCTGTGTGTAGTTCTTTTGTGTAGTATTTCGTTTCAATGTCGTGGAAACGGCTTTTTTCTACTGTTAATGGGTCGTGCTTTTTTGATCCGATTGTGAACGTCCAAAGTCCGCTTGGGTATGTTGGAATGTTGGCTGTGTATAGTCGAGTGATCGGGAATATTTCTTTTACATCACTGTGTACTTTGCTTACTAATTCTTTCTGAAACCATGGGTTGTCTGTTTGAGCAACGAAGATTCCATCTTCTTTTAGTGCTCTTGAGATGCCTTCGTAGAATCCCTTTTCAAATAATTTAACCGCTGGGCCTACTGGTTCTGTTGAGTCAACCATGATGACGTCGTACTGATTCTCTGCTTTTGCAATATGCATAAAGCCGTCGTCAACTTGTACATCAACACGCGAGTCTTCTAAAGCACCTGCAATGGTTGGTAAGTACTTTTTTGAATACTCAATGACTTTCCCGTCAATCTCAACTAATGTTGCTTTTTCTACAGATGGATGTTTAAGAACTTCACGAATAACGCCCCCGTCTCCTCCACCAACTACAAGAACGTGTTTCGGATTCGGGTGAGTGAATAGTGGAACATGTGCCACCATTTCATGATAGACAAATTCATCTTTCTCCGTTGTCATGACCATTCCATCTAATACAAGCATATTTCCGAACTCTTCTGTTTCAATCATATCCAGTTTTTGAAATTCTGTTTGTTCCGTATGAAGTGTCTGTTTTATTTTTGCAGTGATTCCAAAACGCTCTGTTTGTTTTTCTGTATACCATAATTCCATTATCATTCACCTCAATAATTTCTAACGTCTTCATCTATAGGGTTTTCTATTTTTTGCTTTCTAATCTAACAAAGAAAGTATAAAGCAACGGAAAAAAAAAGCAAGTTAAATTTATCCAAACACTTGACTATTCTGACGTTTAAAAAATTCAAAAATTACCGAAGATGAAAAGATAAGAGAGTTACGATTGGGGTGACATTGTATGGAAGTCGTCGTGAACCGAGGAGTCCGGCGTAGAAGACGTTTGTTTCGTTTATTCATTCGATTAATGCTGATCTTTTTAGTAATAGGAGCTGCCATGTGTGTTGGCCTTCTATCCTATACAAAGATGCAAGGTCCACCGCCTCTCAATGTGCCACAAACAACTGTCTATTACGGGGCAGACAATTCTCCAATTGGAGAGCATCATAAAGGCGAAAACCGTCATTGGGTTCCTTTATCAGAAATTGATCCTAATGTCATTGATGCAACGATTTCAATTGAAGATCGCCGTTTTTACAGTCATTGGGGCTTTGACCTTACGCGTATTGGTGGGGCCGTTATTGCCAATTTGCGCTCAGGCTCTAGAGCCCAAGGTGCAAGCACACTCACACAACAATACGCACGAAATCTCTATTTGAGTCACGATAAAACATGGATACGGAAATGGAACGAACTCTTATATTCCTTACGACTTGAGATGAATTACGACAAGGATAAAATTCTCGAAGGGTATTTAAATACCGTTTACTATGGACATGGTGCTTACGGCATCGAAGCAGCATCACAGCATTACTTTGGTAAGCCTGCAAAACAATTATCATTAGCTGAAGCAAGTATGCTTTCAGGCATTCCTAAAGGGCCGAGCTATTATTCTCCTTTATTTGATCTAGATCGAGCTAAGAATCGTCAAGCCGTTGTCTTACAATCCATGGTGCAAAACGGAGTCATCAATCAGGTGGAAGCTGATGAAGCACATTTAGAGCCATTAAACTTCATCCAAAATGAGCTTGAGCGACCTGCTGATGTTGGACCTTATTTTCAAGATGTAGTCGAACAGAAATTAATTGAGGAAGTAGGAATTGATCCAGCTCTCATTGAAGCGGGCGGATTGAAGGTTTATACGACGCTAGATCCAAAGATCCAAAAAGAAGCTGAATACTGGGTCGAACGAGAAATGCCTGACAATGAGCTGCAAACAGCCCTTGTTTCGATTGATCCCCGTACTGGTGATGTCAAAGCACTCATAGGCGGAACAAATTACGTTGAAAGTCCTTATAACCGGGCCGTTACAGCTACGCGAAGCCCAGGTTCATCGTTTAAACCGTTTATCTATTACGCAGCGCTTGAGAACGGCTATACACCTGCCTCTACGCTCCTTAGTGAAGCGACGAGCTTCAGTATTGATGATGGCCGAGATGTGTGGTCTCCAACGAATTTCAACGAAAATTACGCAGAAGATTTTATTACCTTGCTTCAAGCAATGGCGTTTTCCGATAATATCTATGCCGTGAAAACTCATCTATTATTAGGGACAGATAAGGGAATTGAGCTTGCCAGACGTGTCGGAATTGAAAGCCCATTAGGGGATCATCCTTCACTGGCACTTGGAACTTCTAATGTCAGTGTTCTTGAAATGACAAGAGCTTATAGCGCTTTTGCCAATGGCGGCCATAAGGTCGAGCCACGATTTATCCGGAAAATTGTTGATGCTGACGGCGAAGTCATCTATGAATCAGAACCAGAGTTGGTACAAGTACTAGATCCTAAACTAGCCTTTATTATGACTGACTTAATGACCGGAATGTTTGATCCTTATTTAAATGCACACACATCGGTTACTGGTCGCTCAATCTCCCACTTACTAAACCGTCCTGTTGCTGGTAAATCAGGATCGACATCAACCGATAGTTGGATGGTCGGCTATACACCGCAACTTGTGACAAGTGTCTGGGTCGGTTTTAACGAGGGAATCAAACTGGACCACGCATCCTACGGCCAAATCGCTAAAAATATTTGGGCGAACTTTACCGAAAAAGCGTTAGAGGATCAGCCGGTTATGGAATTTCAAAAGCCTGATGGCGTCATTGGAGTGAAAATGAACCCAGAAAATGGATTGCTTGCAACGGAACACTGTCCAACCCATCGAACAACTTACTTTGTGGAAGGGACCGAACCAACTAAAGAGTGTCCTGCGCCTGAAAACAGCGAAGAAGCAGATGCGATTGATGAAGAAGCTCATGAAAAGGAAAAATTCTTGCAGCGTTTCTTTAAATGGTTTGGACATTGATCAGGTGAATGCTTTTCGGACGTTGTTCGTATTGTCCACCTATTCAACGAATCGTAGCCTTTACCGAGCACTGCCTATCGTCTTTGGCGGAAAAAATTGTTTAGAAAAAGTGAAAAAGCGCAAGGGAATATTCCCTTGCGCTTTTTCGTGTCCTAGTATAAATGTGCGTTTATACTTCCTTCAGTTTACTCGAGCTTAGCTAAAAGCTCAAGAGTCGCATTCAGTGTTCAAAAACCTTTCAATGTTATTTAAATTTTGGTATTTACAAACGACTAATTATTTGTTCAATTTATTATGAGCTTGCTAATGCATCACGCAATTCTTTATCAGAATTTTCCCACATTTGTTCGTTGTGCTCTTTCAAGAATTTTGCAAGAATGGCTTTTGATTTTTGATCCATTTCATCAACCAAGATTTTCCCTTTTAACGATTTATCCATTTTGTTGACATGCTCAGGCAAACTCTTATAACCGCGGCGAATTTCCGTATCGACGGTCATTTCACAACCAGCTACACCAGCGTAATACGGCTTGCTATCTTTATGTTGAATGGTCACCCAAACAAGCCAATAAAGCTTGCCATTTGGCACCTTCTCTTTATCCGGAAGGAACTTGATGCGTTTTTCAATGGCTGAGCGTGCATGTAAAGCTCCCATATCAACAAAGGCTTCACCTTCTTCCGGATCGACAAATACAGGAGATACATTATCTAAATTTAACGTTCCAGCTCCGTATCCACCATGCCCATCTGTAGAATCATTGCTAAGAATATTGAACCCACTCGTTTTCTTCTTCAAGTTATCATTGTTTAACAAGTCCATCTTTAACACCCTTCCTATCCTCTTTGTTAGAATTCTACACAAAACAGCCGACTTTATGCTAGTCTCAAGCAGCGGAAATGTCACAACTCTTTTATTCATCATAATATAGAAACATAAATTCGCGTACTGCTTTTTCTTGACGCTCTTTTCTTTAAGCAGTTGGATCGTTATCTAAGTTCAGAAAAACAAGCCCCTTTCCCAACCTGGAAAAGTGAGCTTCATCATTAATGGGCAAGCTTGCGCAATATTTCAATAAACGTATAAGCTTGTTCAATATCTTCTTCTGTATAATTCGATTTCTTTTTTAACGTAAATACCTTTTCCTTAACCTCATCTCGCGTTAACTCTTCAAAATAAAGCAAAGTCGAAACAAGCTCAAGAAAACGTGAGCTCTGATTATTTAAACGGTCAATTAACTCCTTGCTCTCAGGGAAATCACATTGGTATAAATCAAGAAATTTTTGCCCTTCTTCTGACAATCCATATCGATATTGATAGTAATTTCCTTTGTCTTCTTTTTGTTCAGCAACGAATCCAAGGTTGCATAACTCTTCAATTCGTAAACTAAGCTCCTCCGAATACGGTCCAAACATGTGAAATTTAAACCGCTCTGAAAATGGCACATTCATTTTTTTAGCGATATAAATAATTTTCTGCAGCTTCTTCCGTCCAACAATCTCACCAGCTTGCAAAAACAATGCCATCACATTTGCATGATCCTTCAGCAAAGCATGCTCCCCCTTATACGTTTAATAATTCTCGGATCTTTTCCTTAATGTCTTTATGTTCACGTTCATCTTCTAAATAATCGAGTGGAAAGTAGAGTTTATGGTCTGTGCGTTTCTTTCCTGAGATCGCCTCAACGACCTCAGATTCACGGGATAACTCTCGTAACTTCCCATTTGGCATTATTAGATGGATCGGCAATCGTTCTTCTTCCTCACCTGGGCGATAAAAATCATAAGGCAGGTCAGACGATGAATCAACGACTAAATAATAATCTGGATTCAAATTGGCTTTTTTGAATAAGTCTTGGAGCACGAGCCAATCATTCATCTGAAGATTCGGGTTAAACTCGACATACTTAAACAATTTTCTATTAAGAAATCTTACACAAAGATCTCTTAAAATGCGATCCTCTTCATCTTGCCAAATTTGAAAATAATACATGGTTATCGCCTCATCTAGGCGTAAATAATCGTCCAAGCTCCCTTTTCCATTAAAAAAGGAATAAAAATGGTTAGGCTTATGCTTAAAGTCGTAGCCCTCTTCATATAGCTGCTTCACCCGCATAAAAATTTTGCTTAAAATCACTTCTGCACTTCTCGTTACTGGGTGGAAATAGACTTGCCAATACATTTGATAACGACTCATAATATAGTCCTCAACTGCATGCATGCCACTTTGTTTAATCGCGACTTGATCCTCCATCGGACGCATCACTCGTAAGATCCGTTCCATATCAAAATGCCCATAGCTCACCCCTGTGTAGTAAGCATCACGTTGTAGGTAATCCATCCGGTCGGCATCTATTTGACTAGAAATAATGCTTGTCACAAGTTTATTGGAGTACGTCTTCTCGATCACATCTGCAACCGCTTGGGGAAACGTTGGACTAACGTTTGAAAGTACTTCGTTAATTTCTGTATCTCCAAGAATGATCTCTCTTGTCCATTCTTCATGATCGGTATCAAATACTTTCTCAAACGAATGAGAAAATGGACCATGTCCTACGTCATGTAATAACGCAGCAGAAAGCGCCAGTAACCGTTCATTCTCATCCCAATGCGGACGACCTTGAAACACTTCAAGAATTCTCCTTGTGATCTCATATACACCTAGAGAATGGTTGAAGCGGGTATGTTCGGCTCCATGGAAAGTCACATAAGTTGTCCCTAGCTGTCTTACCCGACGCAATCGCTGAAATTCCTTTGTTCCAATTAATTCCCAAATCAATTCATCTCGAACATGAATATAACGGTGCACCGGATCCTTAAATACCTTTTCTTCACTTAACTGACCATAATAAGGTTTTGTCATAACCGTCCCTCTCCATCTATAAGGTAGTTCTAGTATACCTAGAAACCATTCTTGCCTGCTAGGGTAATTTAGTATCCACATCTCATGAACTCCATGCTGATTTGAACTGAACCGATAAGCCGGCCGTCTCGAAAAAAATCCCTAGCTGCCTCGCAACTAGGAATTATAACTTTACCTTTTTCATTACTTTTTCAATTAATTGATCTTCATCCGGTGCTGCAATTGGACGATTATTTACAAAGCAAAACGATTTTTTTCTACCTGGACCGCAATAGGATTGGCAACGGATATCAATCGTTGCAGCAGAATCCACTTTTTGCAATCGCGGAACGAGTGTTTTTATATTGGTTGCTTGGCATTCATCACAAATGCGGAATTCGTTAGCCATATAGTCTGTTCCTTTCAACAATTAAAATTCATCTATACTTGCAAAGCTTATCTTCATTTTAGCCAACAAATAGTATAACACAGAGCCTCTCTTATGAACAAATGAAGACCATGTTCATTCCTTAGTTTCCCTCCATTTGCATGGATGATACTTTGCGCTATCTTCAGATCCAGCCTTCAAACTGCTATAATAAGGATCAAACTGACTATTAGGAGTACGCTTTTATGGAAAACAACGACCTTTTAACCATTTCGCCAACATGGCGTTTTCTTGACCATACAACATTTGGACCGCAATTTGATGCTCTGCAATCATTTGCTTATGATGACACACTCTGTACTTTTATTGGTCAGCATGATGCGACACCGACCATTCGTGCCTGGGTTCATCATCAAACTGTCGTCCTCGGTATCCAAGATAGCAGGCTTCCTCACATTGAAAAAGGCAGAGCCCTCCTTCTGGAACAAGGCTTTCGCTCCATTGTACGTAATTCTGGCGGGCTTGCCGTTGTCTTAGATGAAGGAGTCTTAAATGTCTCGCTTATTCTAAAGGAAGAGAAAGGCTTGTCAATTGACCATGGCTACAACTTAATGTACTCCTTAATTAAGAGCATGTTTGCTTCTTATCCAGTAACGATTGATGCGTATGAAATTGTTGGATCGTATTGTCCAGGAAGCTTTGACTTAAGTATTGCCGGTCAAAAGTTTGCTGGGATTTCACAACGGCGAATTCGCGGTGGTGTCGCTGTTCAAATTTATCTTTGTGTGACTGGCAGTGGAAGCGAACGAGCTCAATTGATTCGCAACTTTTACGATCAGGCCGTTCAAGGAAGTCCAACTAAATTCACTTACCCAATTATACAACCCGAAACGATGGCCTCTTTAAGTGAATTACTCGGGGTTGAGCTATCAGTAGCTGATGTAATGATGCAATTGTTAAAAACGGCTCAAAGTCAAAACATCCAACTAACGGTACAGCCATTCTCAGAAGAAGAGCAGCTATTGTTCTCAGACCATTATGATCGTGTCAGATTGCGCAATGAGAAGGCGCTTAGCAACATCTAAAAAAGCGAGCTTAGTTACCAAGCTCGCTTTTTTTATTCTTTCATGAAGTTACTTTTTGGTTAATAGCTTGCATCGCTGTAATTAGAGAAAGCTTATAAACATCTGCTGCGTTACAACCACGCGACAAGTCATTTACTGGTCGGTTAAGTCCTTGAAGAATTGGGCCGATCGCATCATAACCCCCTAAACGCTGTGCAATTTTATATCCAAGGTTTCCAGACTCAAGGCTAGGGAAAATGAAGACATTTGCTTGACCTTGAAGGGGTGAATCTGGTGCTTTCTTTTGAGCAACAGCAGGAACAAAAGCTGCATCAAATTGGAACTCTCCATCAATAACTAGATCTGGTCTAGCTTCTTGAGCAAGCTTTGTTGCTTCTGAAACCTTTTGTGTTTCAATTGATGACGCTGAACCTTTTGTCGAGAAGCTTAGCATCGCGACTTTCGGATCAAGTCCAAACACTTTCGCAGTTTCAGCTGTTGCAATCGCAATTTCAGCAAGTTCCTCACTATTAGGAGCGATATTGATTGCGCAATCACCAAATACAAATTTATGCTCATCTTTAACCATCACGAACACACCAGACGTTCTTTTAATTCCTGGTTGTGTTTTGATAATTTGTAATGCCGGACGAACCGTATCACCTGTTGAATGAGCGGCTCCACTTACAAGTCCATCAGCTTTCCCCATGTATACTAACATCGTCCCGAAATAGTTTACATCAACTAATTTCTCACGAGCCGTTTCCTCTGTTTCTTTGCCTTTACGGCGTTCGACAAATGCAGCAACCATTTCTGCCATTTCAGTATAGTTATGTGGATCAATAATCGTAACGTTCCCTAGTTCAACATTGTTTTGTTTCGCCTTCACTTGAACGTCTTCAACATTCCCAATTAAGATAGGTGTGACAACTTTGTCCTTTGCTAAGTTAGCAGCCGCTTCTAAGATACGTTCATCCGTACCTTCTGGAAGCACAATTGTTGGGTTATGTTTCTCTACTTGTGCTTTGATTTCCTCAAAGAGATTACTCAAAATAATTCCTCCTCATTCAACCTCGATCAAATATTATATGACAAGAATACTCCTCTTGATTGCAAAAGGGAACCTCCTCAGCCATGTTCATTCAAGTGTTAATTTTTCAAACAATCTATCTGTTTGCGCTTCCATAAAATGCGTATTTTTTTAAAATAATATTTCTTATAGTAGGATTGCCAAAGGAATTCAAGCTTATGTGTCGAATATCTTACAGTGATCAAAAATGAATAACCATTCATTTAATAAGGAGGATAAGCTTATGACAAGTTCGACAATTTTGTATGAAATTCGCAATCACGTTGCGACGATTACACTTAACCGCCCTCACGTAAAAAACGCATTAAATACCGAACTGCACATCGCTCTTTATGAAGCATTAGATGAAGCAAAACACGACAAACATGTAAACGTTATCGTATTACAAGGAGCTAACAACGCTTTTTGTGCTGGAGCTGACCTAAAAAGTATTCCAGAAGAAGAATTACTTTCTTTTGATTATGGCAATTATTTGGACGGAACGTATAACAAACTAATACGGCTAATGGTGTCTATCGATAAACCACTTGTTGCTTATATAAATGGCATTGCCGTCGGTGCAGGTTTGAGTATCGCACTAGCTTGTGATTATCGTGTTGCGACAAAAAAGGCTTTGATGGGTCTTGGCTTTTTGAAAATCGGCCTTGTACCAGATGCTGGAGCGTCCTTCTTCCTTCCAAGAATTGTTGGCTTAGGCAAAGCAAATGAATTAGCACTCGGCGAAATCATCGATGCAGAGGAAGCTTACCGGATTCATCTCATTAATCGCATTGACAATCTCGATGAGCTTATTACACAACTAGTAAAAATGCCAAAACAAGCTTTTGGAATGATGAAAAGAACGTTTCGTACAAGCTTTGAACAAGATTTAGAGAGTGTCCTTCAACAAGAAGTTACAAACCAACGAAAAGCTGGTCAGACAGCAGAACATAAAATCGCTGTACAGCAATTTCTGTCACGTTAATGTCAACCTCTTTGTTTTTAGTCTGCGTTCAATTATGGTATAGTTTGAACGATGATAGAAAAAACAAAGGAGTTGTTTATACATGAGTGAAGCTGCAATTACACTAGATGGTTGGTATTGTTTGCATGATTTCCGTACGATCAATTGGCCTGCATGGAAGATGGTTTCTACTGAGGAGCGCGAGCAAATCTTAGCAGAATTCCATTCGATGATTGATAAGTGGAATGAAACAGAAGCGAACGAAAAAGGCAGCCATGCCATTTATTCAATTGTTGGTCAAAAAGCAGATATCATGTTAATGATCTTGCGTCCAACGATGGAAGAATTAAATGAAATTGAGAATGCTTTTAATAAATCTCGTCTTGCTGAATACACAATTCCTACATATTCATATGTATCCGTAGTTGAACTCAGTAACTACATGGCAGGCGAAAGCGACGAGGATCCATATCAGAATCCACATGTCCGCTCACGTCTTTATCCAACATTACCAAAAGCTAGTCACGTTTGCTTCTATCCGATGGACAAGCGTAGACAAGGCGATGATAACTGGTACATGCTTCCAATGGAAGACCGTCGCTCCCTTATGCGCAGTCATGGCATGATTGGCCGTGGATACGCTGGGAAAGTAAAACAAATCATTACCGGTTCTGTTGGTTTTGATGATTGGGAATGGGGCGTGACATTATTTTCCGATGATGTGCTTCAATTTAAAAAGTTAGTTTATGAGATGCGTTTTGACGAAGTTTCAGCGCGTTATGGTGAGTTCGGTTCATTCTATGTTGGTAACATTTTGAATCCAGATCACCTTGCACGTTTCTTCCATCTGTAACATATGCTTAGGGCAACTCCATTATTGGGGTTGCCCCTTTGATTTTTTTCTGAAGAAAAAGGATGCATACCCTCGTTTTTGCGGTCATATAGTGAACTAACTGCACCGCCTACGTGAAATCATCCATTTCTTCATGCATTTGATGGATGCAGGATTGCTTACATTTCTACATCATAAGATTAACAACATGAATAGGAGGTGAGCGGATGGCTGTTATTAAAGCTAATTCAAGCGATATTGATGTGCTTGCCCGCCTGATGCGTGCTGAGGCTGAAGGTGAAGGTGAGCTTGGGATGTTGATGGCTGGAAACACGATGGTTAACCGCACAAGGGTTCGTTGTTTAGACTTTGGAGAAGTGAATACCATTCCACAAATGGCATTCCAATCGCCAGGCGGTTTTGAAGCTGTTCAGAAAAGTTACTTTTATCAGCATGCTCGGGAAAGAGATAGACGTCTTGCCCAGCGCGTAATTAACGGAGAGAGGTTTCACCCTGCTGAGTTTTCCTTATGGTTCTTCAGGCCTGAAGGATCATGTCCAGCACAATGGTGGGGTCAATGGAACTCGGGAAGATATAAGTTACACTGCTTCTATTCTCCAACGCAATCCGATTGTTCTGAAGTATTCAGCACATATTAAATTTACATCAAAGGGGCGATCAATGTGTATCAACAACCTTGGTATCCGCAACAACAAGCTGGAACAGGCTACGGCCAGCAACAGCCACAAATGCACCAACAGCAAGCCGGTGGACAGATGCCGTACCAATCTGCTCAAGCGTATCAATTTTCTCAAATACCAGGCATCGGACAGCAGCAGCAACAAATGACACCGCAACAATTGTTTGCTCAGCAACAAGGCATGCTGCCACTTGAGCAGTCGTTCATTGAAAACATTCTTCGCTTGAATAGAGGGAAAGCAGCTACCTTCTATATGACGTATGAAAACAATAACCAGTGGAATGCGAAAATCTTTAGAGGAATTGTTGAAGAAGCAGGGCGTGATCACATTGTCGTCGGCGACTTTGAAGACCAAAAGCATTACTTACTATTAATGGTAAATCTAGATTACGTTGAATTTGACGAACCTATCGAGTATGACTATCCGTTTGGGCAAGCAGCCCCATTAGCCACATATTCACCTCGACCAAATGGTTGAACACCATACTTAGTTTAATTAGAAAACGTGATTCCGTCTTTAAGTAGAAACAGAGAGGGAAACGCTTTAGGGGGCGTCACAGGTCAAAACAGACCTTTGTGACGCCCCTAAATTATTTGTTTAACCTATAAACCTCTTACCACAGCTATCCCTACAAGTACCCAACCAACAATAAAGGCCAATCCCCCGATTGGAGTAATCGCACCCAATTTGGTAATTCCTGTTAACGCCATCGCATATAGACTACCAGAGAATAACAGCACACCAACCAAAAACGCCCATCCAGCTCCATTTAACAATCCCGATACTGGTATTTTTAAAGCAAGGAGACCGACAACTAAAATGCCAATCCCGTGGATCATATGATACTGTACCCCTGTTTGATAGTTTTTCATCATTTTCTCTGTTAAACGCGGCTCAAGGCCATGCGCCCCAAACGCACCGATCATAACAGACAATGCCATAATAAAACTTCCAATGAATATAAATAACTTTGCCACTTCATTCAACCTCTTTCACTCATAAGTTTGTTAAAATTCGAGGAGATTCCTTCCCTTTACCTCTTGTTCCACGTTGGTTACTGGTTGTTGTGGTTCTGAATAAGGTAGTTGTTGTGGTTGTGAATAGGTTTGTTGCCGTGAAGCCTGCTGTTGCTGCGTGATAGCAGTGGATTGAGAGCCCTTTAGTAGCTGACAATACGCTTCAATAACCGCCACACTTTCTGATATAGTTTGTTTATCTTGATTCGAGACAGCATCTTTGAGCTTAGCAAGCTGGACATCTAATTGTTCGCAAATCTTCTGAGCTGGTATATCCATTATGTATCCCTCACTTTCATCACTTCCTCCTAGTATACAACGAATAAAGCAACAGACCAATCCTAGACCACTTTGCTTTTATAAGAGCATTGAAAAAGACTACTGAGGCAAGGTGCGGTTTCACCTTTCCTCAGTAGTCTTTATGATTCATTTCCTCTTCTTGTCTTGCTGCAAATATCGCCTTCACACCTGCAATGTTCACCCCTTGCTTAATAAGAGATTTAATTTCAATAAATTTCTCGATATCATCAAGGGAAAACATCCGTTGGTTTCCTTCATTTCGAGATGGCTTAATTAGGCCTTGTTCTTCATAATAACGAATTTGACGGGCAGACAAGCTCGTCATATCCATGACTACACGGATTGGAAAACAGGCCTGCTTTCTTGGAATATCTGACTTCACTCGCTCCCTCCTCCCCCGCTACTATATTCACACTCTAGTTGTTAGACCTTTTTGCTAAATAGGCATAAACATCTCTTAATGTATCAAACCCTTTGTCCTTCACTAACTGCAAATTCCTTTGCCATAATTGCGCTGTTAGTAAAGCATCTTCTAATGCATGATGCCTCGTTTGGACTGGAATGTTGTAAAACGCGCAACATTCATCGAGGGTAATCATATTTTCATTTGGAGTCACAATTTTCATAAGAAAAGAGGTATCTAAAATACGATGCTGAAACGTGGTTCGTAACGTCTGCCATGTCGCATGTGACATAAACTTTTTTTCGTGATGAGCATGGTGAGCTACCAAAGTAGAGTGTCCGATAAATCGATAAAAGTCAGATAACACATCTATTAACTGTGGCGCATCCGTTAGTTCTTCTATCGATAAATTCGTTAATTCTAAAATCGTTGCTGACGGCATTTTGTTACACTTGACTGTGGAATAAAAGATATTTTCTTTAAGGATTTCACACCCCTTCATTTTCACGGCACCAATTGAAAGAATGCAATCTCCTTTGTCAGGGTAAAAGCCACTTGTTTCTAAGTCAAAAATAATAAACGGAAGCTCTGAAAGTGGGCAATCAAGGACATTCTCCTGCTTTAACTCTCTCTGAATCTGACGTAATTGAGAGTACCTGGCAGTGTCAGATTGCTGTTGAAAAGACGTATAGACATTTGGGCTTAATTTATTTGACAGCTGTTTTACAAGCTGCATCATGTTATTTATCATTTCGCTTTCACCCTTTAATAAAATCCTTCGCGATCTCCTGATACAATCGATGTCCTTGTTTCACCCATTTTTTCACAAGCTTTCGTTCCTCTTTATTCAGTTGATCGATTTTTAAATAATGTATATCCTCGTAATCCTTCGTGTTCTTATGCCAAATCAATTGTTGTTCAAGTATGTCAGTGAACGTTTTCTTCATTTCCTTCACATGTACATACTTATCCGGAAGTTGTTGGAATCTCTCTAATGTTGAAGATGATAAAATCTGCTGTTCAAGAGCGAGCAACCGCAGAGAATTTACATAAGGAAATAATACGATTTGCTTAAAATCAAATTCCCCTTGATGTTTGCCTTTCGGCTCAACAAGGAGCTGATTAAACAAACCAATTCCTTTCTTTAACCTTCCTGTGTTCTCAGTAAATCTTTGAAGCAAAAAAGGCTCTGCTTTAATCATTTGAAATAACGTTCGTTTTAACTTAGTAAAGATTTCATTCTGACCATAAAACGGCGTTGAATCAACAAACGTGAGTGTGTAACGTAGCGTTTCCCAAGTCCCGGTACGCAACCAAATCCTCACCTGTTCTTCCCATTGTTTAGACGAACGACACCAACGACTGCTTGATGCCATGACATTGCCATCACAACGCTTATACCCTACCTTTTCAAGGGCGTACACGATCTCGGCTCCAAAATGAAGGAAGTATTCAACATCTTCTTCGTTGTCACTATCAAAGACAAGCCCATGGTCTTGATCACTCCAAAAAGATTGTTCCCTTCTGCCTCCACTCCCCATTAAAAAGAAAGCAAAGTGAGTAGGAGGTTTCCCCCACTCACTTTCTGTCTTTTTTAGAGCGAGACATACCGCTTTTGTTATAATCGATTCATGACTGACTTGAAGAGAGGCTGACGTATGATCTTGATGATGAATCGTTTTAAGGCGTTCCTCAAACAGATGCCTGTACTGTTCATCCCACCCTTTGTCGCCATAGACAGAATAAACATTTGCCTCTGGCATTTTTATGCTCCAGTTCTTTCATTACCAGGCATGCTTTCTGGATAACCGTAGCTACCGTGCTCACTTAGGTCAAGACCAACAATTTCTTCTTCTTCAGATACACGCAATCCACCAACTAATGCTTTGGTTACTAGAAGCAATACATACGAAGCGATGAATGCAAATGCACCACACGCTACAACACTTAATACTTGAACACCTAACTGAGAAAATCCTCCGCCGTAAAATAGACCAGCGCTACCACCATTCATTGCAGCAAGTTCAGGTGTTGCAAAGAATCCAGTTGAAATGGTTCCCCAAATCCCAGCTACACCATGAACAGATAATGCGAAGATTGGATCATCGATGCGAGCCTTATCGAAAAATTTCATACTAAAGAATACGATTAGACCACCAACGATTCCGATTACAACAGCTGCCCAAGGAGCTACGAATGCACAAGATGCTGTTATCGCTACAAGTCCAGCTAATGCACCATTCAACATTGTTGGCACATCAGACTTTCCAGTCATTGCCCAGGCAATGAATAAAGCGGCTACTGCACCTGCTGCTGCTGCTAATTGCGTATTTAACGCTACATATCCAAAGAAAGCATCTGCAACTTCTAACGTACTACCTGCATTAAATCCAAACCAACCTACCCAAAGAATGAGAACCCCTAAAGCAGTATAGACTTGGTTGTGACCTGCTAACTCATTTGCTGAACCGTCTTTGTTGTATTTACCAAGACGCGGCTTCAATAAAATGGTTGCTGCAAGTGCTGCCATCGCACCTGTTAAGTGGACTACTGTAGAACCTGCAAAATCTTGTTTCCCTAAGTTCGCTAACCAACCGTCACCCCAAATCCAATGAGCCACAATCGGATATACAAACGCTGAGAATAAAACGGCGAATACAATGTAAGTTGATAATTTCGCACGTTCTGCAAATCCACCAAAAGCAATTGTCAGAGCAATCGCGGCAAACATAACTTGGAAGAAGAAGTCTACAGAACCAACTAACCCTTCTTCAGCGGTTGAAAAGTCTCCAAAGAAGAAATCTGACATCCCAATAAAGGCGTTCCCTTCCCCATACGCAAAACCCCAACCAACTGCCCAATAGACTAATGAAGCAATTCCGACTGTGAAAATAGTCTTACCGGCAATATGCCCAGCATTTTTCATTCTCGTTGATCCGGCTTCTAATAGAATAAAGCCTCCTTGCATGAATAAAACTAAGACTGCGCAAATCATGACCCACAAATTATCCATAAGTGCTAATTCAGTCATCTCAACCTCTCCTCTCAGATTGTGAACATGTTAGCGTCAGAGAAGCTAACATCTCTTGTTAGTTCTCATTATACGTACAAAATATTCTGAATCTACTCTATTGTCAGATATCCTAACAAGCTTTTTAAGACGTCTCAAATCCATGAAAGGGCTTACCCCATTGGTAATAAAAGGCTATTCCAGTATCAAATCAACTAGTAAAAAAGGGTCAGCTTTCAACCAGTAACGATCTCTCTGGCTTCAGCTAACCCTAGATTTTTTATAATCTGACATTCAAAATTAAATTTACCAATCAATATAACCTAAGTTTTCATCTTGCAAAATTTGATTAATTTTTGAAAATGGTTTACTCCCGAAAAAGCCACGACGTGCAGAAAGGGGACTAGGATGAACGGATTCAATTACATAATGGTGAGGATTTGTAATCATCGCTTTCTTTTCCTGTGCATGTTTGCCCCATAGCACAAAGATAACAGGTTGCACTTTGTCATTTAAAGCCTTAATCACTTCATCGGTAAAGGTTTCCCACCCTTTTCGTCTATGAGAGGCAGCCTCTTTTTCCCTTACAGTTAGTACCGTATTTAACAATAGGATTCCCTGCTTTGCCCATGGAACTAAATAACCATCTACTGGAATCTCACAACCTAGATCATCACGTAATTCCTTATAGATATTTCGTAATGATGGTGGAATCTTCTCTCCAACCTTTACTGAGAAACTCAAACCGTGTGCTTGGTTCGGCCCATGGTATGGATCTTGTCCTAGCATCACTACTTTTGTCTCATTGTAAGGGGTTAACTCCAACGCTTGAAATCTATCTTTTTTGGGAGGATAAATAAGATGAGAACTCGATTCTTCCTCCAAAAATGTTTCTAACGCTTTAAAATAGTCCTTTTTTCTTTCTCGTTCTATTAATGTTTCCCAATCGTTTGTTTCCACCAATGCCACTCCTTTGCCTATCATTTTAACATGTTGAAACGAGGAACGATTGAAACAGCAATCAAAAAAGCCCGCTTGAAACGGACTTTTTTCATTATTTATTTTTTTGTAGTATCTTCTTTTAAACCTAATATCCAAGTAGCGATAAACGCACCAACTGCCGCGATCAGCATTCCAATTAAATAATTGATAATATTTGAAGATCCAAATGGAGCAGCGATGGCAATCATCGGAATTCCTGTTAATCCGTACGCATTCGTGACAACATTCATAGCCACCACATATGCTCCCCCTAACGCTCCACCAATCGCCGCTCCAATAAACGGACGCATGAATCGTAAGTTAACTCCGAATATAACAGGTTCCGTTATTCCAAGGAAAGCTGAAAACGAAGCCGGAATCGCAATTTCTTTTACTTTTTGATTTTTCGTTAAGAAAAAGACAGCAAAACCTGCTCCTCCTTGTGCCACATTTGCCATTGCCCAAATTGGTAATAGGAAGTTAACACCTAGATCAGCAATCAAGGCTGCTTCAATCGCATGAAAACTATGATGAACACCTGTAATCACAATGGTTGAGTACAGTCCACCAAAAATCAAACCAGCGAAGAGGCCAGCTGTATTATAAATGAAGTCAAGGCTCCACGTTAAGCCGTTTCCGACCCAAGTTCCAAGTGGACCGATAAACAACATAGCGATAAATCCGGTTAGAATTACTGTCACAAAAGGAACCACTAACAAATCGATTGCATTAGGGACGATTTTTCGCAATCCTTTTTCAATCTTACTCATAATATAGACGACAAGAAGAATAGGAATGACCGTTCCTTGATAGCCTAACAGCTCGACATTCATTCCAAAGAAAACAATGGACTCAGGTACCGCATCTGTTAACGTCCATGGATTTAATAAGGCTGGATGGGTCATAATTCCACCGAGTACAGCTCCTAAATATGGATTCGCTCCAAATTCCTTCGCTGCGCTAAATCCAATTAAGATCGGTAAAATAATAAAGGCAGCACTTGAGAACATATCGAGAAACAAGATCCAAGGACTATCTGGCGCTACCCACTCAAACGCAGTCATCATCCCAAGTAAGCCCATTAGCAAACCACTTGCAACGATGGCTGGAATGATGGGAACGAAGATATTTGATAACGTGCGGGCGATTCGAGCAAAAGGATTCATTTTCTTTTTCGCAGCTTCAGCATGATCAACTTGCTTTTCCCCGCCATCGGTATCTTTTGTCCCTAAACCAGTTTCATTCGCAAATTCAGCGTATACTTTGTTAACAAGACCCGTTCCGAAAATCACTTGAAATTGGCCAGATGCACTAAATACACCTTTTACACCCTCTAATTCTTCAATTTCCTGTTTATTAGGCTTGTTATCATCTTTTAACACAAGGCGCAAGCGAGTCGCACAATGTGTCGCACTAATAACATTTTCATTTCCTCCTAGATGCTCAATGAGCTCTTTTGCCGTTTTCTTAGCATCCATTTTTCTTCCTCCTCAGTTAGTCAGTAATATAGCATGAACAGAAGCAGGAACGTTATAAGCACGCAAAAAAGACCTAAAATGACACCGCTTCTTTGACATGCGAATCCACGTCTAATCGGTTCCATTTTAGGTCTTGCCTGCAAATCAGTAACAATCCCACATTTGTTGTTGTCGCTTTCATTCTACAGCTTCAGACATCAACCGTCAACTGTTGAAAATTCCCAACTTAATCACTCACTCTAAGGCTTACTAATTCGCTCGAATGATTAGCAAGCCTTGGTAACTCCTTTTTTATTAGCTTAATTTTGCATCAGAATATATTACGAAAGAACGAAATGATTAAGCGAGGCATATAGAGGAATAGCTCAATAAACATCCCCAATAAATCCGAGAGCCACATTCCCCTATCCCTATCCCTTTTCTTCTTTTGCTTCATTGTTGATAGCTCCTTCAAAGTCAAGTTCAAAGTGTAAGTTAGTCGGCTCATCAGGTAAGACCAATAATGGGTCACCAGATGTTACTGAAACACTGTCGTCTACTTCTTCAAATTCAACGGAATCCAACCACACCGTTCCACTTCCAGCTAGCAGGATGCCTATATTAATAACGGATGCTTCTTCTGGAATATCTAATACTACTTCATAGGGACTCCAACTAGTCGTTCCTTTGATCGGTCTACCTTCCATATTATCAAAAGCAAGAATCTCATCAGCTTCACCGTCAACACGCATCCATAACCCAGCCCAATTTGCCACCTGGTCAGATTTGACAAACGCGGAAAAGCGAACTCTTTTTTCACGATACTTCCTTGCCTTAAACATTTGCATCATTGTTGCAAATCCATGCACACTCTCATGCTTTGAACGGATGATTGCTGAGGCTTTTCCACCATGGGCTTTTCGAGTATCGACCCCAATTTCATATTCATTTGGGTTAGAGCCACTCGGCATCCAACCTTTTGGTATTAATTTGTTCAATGGCAAATCCTCCTTTGTTAAAAATAAATTCCTTGTAAATTTACGATATTTTGCTGGACTAATATGGAACACTTGTTTAAAAGCTCTCGAAAAAGCTTCCTGTGATGAAAAATGATACTTCAAAGCAATCTCAAGTACACGTTCATCACTTAACACAAGCTCAGAAGCAGCATGGGTTAGTCGTCTCCGTCTGATATACTCCGTTAAAGACATCCCCACAATCGATTGAAAAATTCGATGAAAATGAAAAGGAGAATATGAAACTTGTTCAGCTATTTCTGCTAACGATAGTTGTGTTAACAAATGCTCTTCTACATACGTAATCGAATCACGAACAGCCGTCATGTAATGTTTTCTCAACACCTCTCCCCCTCCCAACTTATTGTAACAAACCCACAAAATGGATTTTTGATTTTTTTTGCGATATATACGAATACACTAAAAATACTTTTCCTTTCCCTCTTACAACGTCAACCGTTTTTTAAATCGATCTCAAAAAAGCATGATATTATCTTTTTATTGTATTGATCAGATCATTCGCAAGGTTATAAAATAGAATTAAATAACAAACAATAAAAATTTCTATCCACTACCATGTGACATAAATTTGAAATGCAAGTCGTTTTTGACGCTATCCGTATACATTATTAATTCAGAATATTCAAAAATATTATAAAAGGGTGAGCTAAATGAAAGATACAAACTGGTCAGATTGGCAAAAAAAAATTATTCAACAGGAATATGTAGAGCCAGATATTACAATCGAAAAAATTAAAAGCTCGATTGAAAAAATTAATCAAAAATACAGCCACCGTTATGTAGCTGCAGCAAGAAAATAATCGCTTTAATAACCTCTAAACTTTGAAACTCACAGTTTAGAGGTTTTTTTCTATATATTTTTCTCATAAGAAAAACCTTCACCTGATTACGGCAAAGGCATTAAACATGCAGTAGCTACAACTTCCAAGCTGTAAGATTTACTTTTGCTTTTCCTTCTGATGAAAAAGAGATCCCCGTCTCTGTTATTTTAGGGTAAATACGTACCGAGAATACCTCTTCACCATCATTAACAAACAGCTCCAATGATGATGTATCAAGATAGATTCGGAGGTTATCCAACGTTTCTATATGACAAAAGCGTTCTTCAACTGTTTGTCCATCAACAAAGCTAATACGGTCGACTTTCAGTAATTGCTCTTTTGGAGAATAAACAATATTGGCATGATTGCGAATGTTTATTGAGATCGGTTCATTCTTTTCCAAGTTCTCCATGAACAACTCAAGCGTTTCTCCTTCTATCTTGTCAAAGCTTTGTTTGTTTGACTTTAGTTCAACACCAGGATATGAAACTTCTTCTTTCCGCAGCTCTTTTAACTCTACAATTGGCTGTTGATAGAGCTTGCCGTCTACTAGCTTTAATTCTCTAGGCAGTGTCATTGCATGAACCCATTTGTGTTCAATCGTCGGATGAGCATCCTCACGCTCTTCTGGCATTCCAAACCAACCAATTAAAATACGACGACCTTGTTCATCAACCGTTGTTTGAGGAGCATAAAATTCAAAGCCCCGATCAATTTCTACAAAGGCTCCATGATTGTACTTAGCGTGTTCGTAATCTAATTCGCCAATAACATAACCCGCCTGATAGAGATTTTGATAGTGGATCCCGTCTGACTCGATTCCTTGAGGCGAGAAGACAAGGACTTCTTGACCATCAAGTGTAAATAAGTCAGGGCATTCCCACATATAACCAAAGTCACCAAATTGTCCGATATGTGCACCAGCTATTGCCCCAAATTCTCCCAATGATGTAAATCATTCGAGCGAAATAAAACGGCTTTTCCTGTTTCATCCTTACTTTGCGCACCAATAATTAGGTAGAATTGACCGTCATGCTCCCACACTTTCGGATCGCGAAAATGAGGCGTGTAACCTTCTGGAAGATTCAATACAACGCCCTTTTTTTCAAAATCCAGTCCATTTTCCGAAACAGCCATAACTTGGTATGTTTCGCGATTATTATGCTCATCTTTGACATTTCCAGTGTAGAATAAATAAATCTTGCCTTCATGCTCAATGGCACTACCTGAGTAGCAGCCATTTTTATCAAACCAATCACTTGGAGTAAGAGCGATATCCTCATGTTGCCAATCCACTAAATTTGTAGACGTGTAGTGTCCCCAGAACTTCGCTCCATGCTCTGTTGCAAACGGATTCCATTGATAGAACAAATGATAAATTCCATTAAACTGAATAAAACCATTAGGGTCATTTAACAAACCAACAGGCGGCATGACATGGTACGCTAATCGATACCGATCGGCGTTTACTACCTTTTTTTGCTTTTCAACTTCTTCATATGCTTTCTTTCGCAATTGCTGATCAAGTTGTGACATGTAAAATCTCCTTTTTCGTGCTCTTTCTCATAAAGCAAATCTTATCTTACATAACGATCTTTTTCAAACTATTTTAAAACCAATTGTCGCTCATTCAACGCTCGCTCCAACGCCTCAACCGTTAATTTTAAAGTAGAATCTAAATATAAGTCAGCTTGCTTTAGAAATGGTTCATGGCCAACACCTACTGAAAACATTTCCGTTTGTAAGATCGCTGATAATCCTGGTTCCCCATCCTCAATTGCAACACATTCACTAGGGTCCGCACCTGCTAATTCAGCTGCTTTTAAGAAAATCTCAGGATCTGGCTTTCCCTTTTTAAGCTTTGTGACATCAACAACGTCTTGAAAATAATCAATTAGCTGCAACTGCGTTAATACGAGCTCAGCATTTTGACTAGCTGAAGCAATGACCATTGGGATGTTGCGATTAGCCAACTGCTGAATAAATGCTCGTATGCCCGGCTGAGCATCCTCTGCCGTTAGTTTGGAAATTAATTGTTGGTAATGTTTATTTTTTTCTTCACAAATATCAGCTATTTCCTGTTCCTTATATGTACGTCCACAACGCTTAATCATTGCGTCAACTGTCTTTCGACGACTAAGCCCTTGCAACGATTGGTTCCACTCCTCTGTAAAATCCACACCTAGCTGCTTAGCTAACCGAGAGTTCGTTTCAAAATGTAACGGAACGGTATTAGAAATAACACCATCCATATCAAAAATAACGACTTTTATTTGTTTCATGCTTGTTCCTCCTATTTTTATTTAGCTACCCGAAAATTTCCGATAGGCAACGATTGTTCCTTTGTGTAAAATAGATCTAACTCATCTAGAGAAGGAGAAAAGTATATGCAACAATCAGATCAACGATTAGGGGTTCTTACTGCAATCGCCGCCTATCTGCTTTGGGGAGTCCTCCCCTATATTGGAAACTCCTCGACTCCGTTTCCCCTGGAGAAGTGTTAGCACACCGTGTCATTTGGTCATTGCTTTTTATGGTCGGTATCTTAGCAGTGAGTAAGCAGCTCGCTCCAGCATGGAAGGAATTTATTAGTATTTTTACACAATTTCGGTCAGCGATTGGCATTCTGTTAGCCTCTAGCTTCATATCAATAAACTGGTTTATTTTCATTTGGGCTGTTAACAGTGATCATGTCATTGAAGCAAGCCTTGGCTATTATATTAATCCATTGCTTAATGTTTTATTAGGTGTACTCTTTTTAAAAGAATCTCTCACACGCTGGCAAATCGTTTCTTTTAGCCTGGCTTTTGTAGGCGTCGGCATTCTAACGATGAATTACGGCGCCGTGCCGTGGGCTGCTTTGTCTCTTGGGCTTTCATTTGCTTTATATGGGCTGTTTAAAAAACTCGTCAATGCTGGCGCTCTCGTTGGCTTAACAATTGAAACGTTATTGGTAACACCGATTGCACTCCTGTATTTGTATTGGATTCACCATCAACCAGGCTTTTCAAGCGCATTTAGTTTTACACAGTTAGATACAACCGTTTTGCTCGTTGTATCAGGTGTTGCAACGGCTGTTCCTTTATTGCTTTTTGCCATTGGCGCTAGACGGATATCGTTATCTCTCATTGGCTTTTTACAATATATTGCTCCAACGATCATGCTACTTCTTGGCATATTCCTCTTTAACGAGCCTTTTTCACGTGTACAATTCCTCTCCTTTTTACTAATTTGGATTGGATTGATTCTTTTTACCACTTCAAAGACACCTGCATTTCAAAGAATTGTTTCAATGCGATCACGCTCAAAAGATGGACAAAATGAAAAGGCATGCTGACACATATCAGCATGCCTTCTATCATATATTATTAGAACTTACCTTGGTAAGCATCAACTTCCCAGTTCGTTACAGCAATACGGAAGTCATCGTATTCAGCACGCTTAAGAGCTAAGTACTCACCAAAAGCATGGTCCCCAAGTGTTTTGCGTCCGATCTCACCAGTTTCAAAGCGGTCAAGAGCTGCTTCAAGACTTGTTGGCAAGTTTTCAATTCCACGAGCATCTAATTCTTCTTTAGACATGTGGAAGATGTCAGCATCTACAGATGGTAGAACAGACAAGTCACGGTCTACCCCGTCTAAACCAGCAGAAGCAATTACAGCAAATGCAAAGTAAGGGTTAGCTGATGGATCCGGGCAACGAATTTCTACACGAGTTCCCGCTCCACGTGTTGCAGGGATACGGATTAATGCAGAACGGTTAGATGCAGACCAAGCGATGTAGCATGGTGCTTCGTAACCAGGAACTAAACGCTTGTAAGAGTTAACAAGTGGATTTGTTACCGCTACGAAATCCTTTACGTTATCCATTAAACCAGCGATAAATTGATAAGCTTTTTCAGATAGTCCAAGTTCGTTAGACGCATCATAGAATGCATTCTCTTGCTTTTCGTCATTGAATAAAGAGATGTTTACGTGCATTCCACTTCCATTTTCACCAGCAAGTGGTTTTGGCATAAAAGTAGCATGATAGCCAAATTGTTGAGCAACTGTTTTTACAACCCATTTGTAAGTTGTTGCTGCATCAGCTGAACCTAATGCATCAGCATATTTGAAGTTAATTTCATGTTGACCAATCGCTACTTCATGGTGAGATGCTTCAATGGTGAAGCCCATCATTTTCAAAGCTTTATAGATTTCAAGACGGACTTTTTCACCTAAGTCTTTAGGAGACGGTTCAAAGTATCCACCTTTATCTTGTGTATCTAGTGTCGGTTGTCCGTTCTCATCTGTCTTAAATAAGAAGAATTCAAGCTCAGGACCAACACTAATTGAATAACCTTGATCTTTCGCACGCTTAACTGTTTTTTTCAAAACGTTACGAGGATCTCCGTCAAAGTCAGATCCGTCTGGCTTTTTTACGCTACATAAGAAGCGAGCTTCAGAGTAACCCTCTTGTTCTGTCCAAGGTAGAACTGCAAATGTTGTTAAGTCAGGATCTAAATATAAGTCTGATTCGTTAATAGGTGTATACCCCGTGATAGAAGAACCATCAAACATTACTCTTCCTTCAACTACTTGATCTATTTGGTCTGCCGTTACCGTAACATGTTTAAGTGTTCCCTCAATGTCAACGAATTGTACGTGAAGAAGTTCAACGCTCTTTTTTTCAATCGTTTCCTTTATCGTTGCGACTAAGCTTTCTCTCGTAGGAGTCGAAATGGCCATTTTTACAACACTTCCTTTTCATGTAATGTTTTGTGACATCAACTTGTTATGTTTACTTTATGATGTTGTGCGAATTTTCGCAATGACTATGTCAGATTATCTAACATAGAATATATAGCCCGTGTTTTCGCGGTTTTCACGTCAATCCGCACCATTAAAACAATGAAAAGGCTTACAGTATTTCAATTTTCTTAAAATTGAATTTTTAACTAAGTTCTTGCATTTTTTCATTTATTTCCACCAAACGAAAAGGTCTCATGATGCCCGACATCGGGACCATAAGACCTTTATCATTTGATTATGCATTTTTAAACTTACGTTTTTGGCCGCCACGTCCACCTTGGCTACCACCTTGGCCACCGCCGCTGTAACGACGATTTCCACTACGCTCATCTTTACCGCGATAAGACGACCTACGACGATCATCGCGATCACGACGCCCACCACGATACGGCTTACCACTTCCACCACCATCACGGCGTTTCTTCACTCGTAAAGGTGCTTCTCCCGTTAGACGTACCGGTGTTGTATCAGGCTCTTTTGTTAGAAGCTTTAATGCTGCTGCTAAAGCTGTTGTTGCATCTGTTTCTTGTAACAGATCCTTTGCAGCTTTGCGGTAGCTATCCGCTTCATTAGAACCTACTAATGAACGTAATTGCTCAATTGCTTGTTCTTGTTGACCTCTTAGAGCTTCATCATAACTAGGTTTTGCAACCTTCGTCATCTTTTTCTTAGAAACTTGCTCGATCGTACGAACATGATCGATTTCACGAGGAGTCGAGAACGTTACAGCTAATCCAGACTTCCCAGCTCTTCCAGTACGTCCAATACGATGAACATAACTTTCTGGATCTTGTGGTAAATCGAAGTTGTATACATGTGTAACACCACTAATATCAAGTCCACGCGCTGCTACGTCTGTTGCAACTAGAACATCAATAAGTCCACCTTTAAATTTGCGAAGAACACTGTCACGTTTAGCTTGGTTTAAGTCTCCATGAATACCCTCTGCACGATATCCACGCTTAATGAGAGCTTCAGACAACTCATCAACACGACGCTTTGTACGACCAAATACGATCGCAAGCTCCGGAGAATGAATGTCCATAAAACGACTTAATACATCAAACTTTTCTTTCTCATGAACTTCTACGTATTGCTGTTCGATGTTTTCCATCGTTACTTCTTTCGCCTTCACTGCAATTAATTGTGGATTAGACATAAATTGCTGCGCTAGTTTCTCGATTCTCTTTGGCATCGTTGCAGAGAATAAAAGCGTTTGGCGTTCAGTTGGAACTTCTTTCAAGATTGTCTCAATGTCCTCGATGAATCCCATATTAAGCATTTCATCTGCTTCATCTAAGACAACCATATTTACTTCATTTAGACGAATTGTTTTTCGTCTCATATGATCCATTAAACGTCCAGGTGTAGCGACAACAACATGCGGCTTACGCTTTAAGTCATTGATCTGCTTACGCATGTCCTGGCCACCATACACGACAACCGTACGAACGCCTTTATGCTTACCAAAAGAAACGAGTGACTCTGCGACTTGATTCGCAAGCTCTCGTGTAGGGGCAAGGATAAGTGCTTGAACATGTGCTTCTTCAACATTAATTCGGTTAATTAGCGGAATTCCGAATGCACCTGTTTTTCCTGTGCCCGTTTGCGCTTGCCCAATAATGTCTTTTCCTTCTAATGCAGTAGGAATCGTTTCTGTTTGAATCGGTGTTGCTTCTTCAAATCCCATTTCTGTTAATGCTCGAACGACTTGATGATTCAAGTCAAAGTCATAAAAAGTTGCCAAATATATAATCTCCTTTATTGGTGATTTCACCATGTGTCAAAATTTAAAACATCTTTAATAATAACATGTCCTGCTTCACATCACAATATGTTTTCATTTTAACCCTTTTCTTTCTACTCTATAATAAAAATCTTGTCTATGATACATGCGATTCCCTTATTTGGTTACATTATGGAAAAAGAGTTCTCATTATTAGGAGGTACATAATGTCAGACGAATATAATTTAATGGATTCCTCAATGCCCAAGCAACCTGAGCCATACTGGCGTGATTCAGCTAACGTAGAACGTTATCCAGCTTTAGAAAACGACCTTGAAGTAGATGTCGCGATCATTGGTGGAGGGATATCAGGAATTACCACAGCCTATCGCCTTGCCTTAGAAGGTGTTAAAGTTGCACTTCTTGAAGCTGATGTTTTACTGAATGGAACAACGGGCCATACAACCGCAAAAGTTACCGCACAACACGGGGCTATTTATCATGAATTGATCACTCACTTCGGAGAAGAAAAAGCACAGCATTATTACGATGCACAAACAGAAGCACTAACCTTTATCGAACAGCTCGTTCAAGAAGAAAACATTGACTGTGACTTTTCAAAAGAAGATGCTTACTTATATACGACAACGAACCGCGGTCAGAGCAAACTTCAAGACGAATACGCCGCTTACCAAAAGCTCGGCATTCGAGGTGAACTTCTCGACTCGGTCCCTTTAAACAACGTTCCAGTAAAATCAGCTCTCGTTATGCGCAACCAAGCACAATTTCATCCACTGAAGTATTTAGCACACTTAGTTAAAAAGTTTGTAGAACATGGCGGACAAATCTTTGAGCATACAGTTGCTACTGATATTAAAGATGGTGACAAACCAATAGTACTGACTCAAAATGGCCCGAAAATCAAAGCAGGATCTGTTGTCGTTGCTTCTCATTTTCCTTTTTATGATGGAGGAGGTCTATATTTTTCAAGGATGTACGTCGAACGTTCTTATGTTTTAGCCGCAAAAGTACCTGAGCGAGAATGTCCTGATGGCATGTACTTGAGCATTGATTCCCCTTCCCGCTCTCTTCGTTATACGATGAGAGATGGACAAAAGCTTGCCATTATCGGCGGAGAAGAACATAAAACAGGGCAAGGAATCAATACGAGCTATCATTATGAAGCGTTAGAACAATATGGAATGGAACTTTTTAGCGACGTATCAATTGAATATCGCTGGTCTGCTCAAGATACAGTGACATTAGACAAAGTCCCTTACATCGGTAGAATTTCGCGAATGCATCATAATATTTTTGTTGCAACCGGCTATCGTAAGTGGGGGATGACAAATGGAACGATGGCAGGTCTCTTGTTGACCGACTTAATTCTAAAGCGAAATAACCGCTACGAATCGTTATATCGTCCGTCGCGTTTTATCGCTGACCCTAGTGTTAAAAAATTCCTTTCGCATAATACAGATGTGGCGAAACAACTCCTTAAAGGGAAATTTGATCAAAACGAGCGTCACCCTGAAGACGTTGGAAAAGATGAAGCTGCTATTGTTAGTGTAAATGGCAAACGTGCCGGAGCCTATCGAACTACAGAAGGTGAATTGCATGTAGTCGATACAACTTGTACTCATATGGGATGCGAAGTCCACTGGAATGAAGGTGACCGTTCATGGGACTGTCCTTGCCACGGGTCACGCTTTGCTCCTTGCGGCGACGTTTTAGAAGGACCAGCGAAAAAACCATTACGCAAAGTGTAACGAAATAGAGAAAGCCCGCTATGATCATATCGGGCTCTTCCCTATTAATATGATTAAACCCAACCTCTAAATCGAGCAGCTTCTGCTGTTTTTCTTACACCGACCATGTAGGCGGCTAGGCGCGGATCAACTTGATGCTTCTCGGCCGTATCAAGTACAGTATGAAATGCTTTGACAACTTTATCTCGAAGCTTTTCAGCTACTTCTTCCTCCGGCCAATAATACCCAAGATTATTTTGTACCCATTCAAAGTACGAGACCGTTACCCCACCAGAACTTGCTAGCACATCAGGAACAATCAGTATGCCACGCTCATGCAAGATTTGTGTTGCTTCTATTGTTGTTGGGCCATTGGCTGCTTCCACAACAACTTTTGCCTTTATCTCATGGGCATTCTCATCCGTAATTTGTCTAGAAACAGCAGCCGGAACTAAAATATCGCACTCGCGCTCTAGTAGCTCTTTATTTGTAATGGTATGTGCAAATAAGTTCGTTACTGTTCCAAATGAATCTCTCTTATCGAGCAAATAATCAATATCTAACCCATTTTCATCATATAACGCTGCATACGCATCTGAAATTCCAATAATCTTTGCTCCTTTATCAGATAAGATCTTGGCAAGATATCCACCAGCATTACCAAATCCTTGAATAATAATTTTTGCTTGCTCTAAATTTATTTCTTTTTTCTTAGCTGCTTCTTCAATACAAATCGCTACGCCATTTGCTGTTGCTGTTTCTCGACCGTGTGATCCTCCTAGTACAACTGGCTTACCAGTAATAAATCCTGGTGAATCAAACTCTCGAATTTGACTATATTCATCCATCATCCAAGCCATAACTTGGGAGTTCGCAAAAACATCTGGTGCCGGAATGTCTTTAGTCGGCCCTACTACTTGACTAATCGCTCGAACATACCCTCTACTTAAACGCTCAAGTTCAGCAAAGGACATTGTTCTAGGGTCACAAACAATCCCCCCTTTTCCTCCGCCATAGGGAACATCAACAATTCCACACTTTAAAGTCATCCACATTGATAATGCTTTTACTTCTTCTTCATTGATTTCAGGATGAAACCGAATGCCTCCTTTTGTTGGACCAACTGCATCATTATGCTGGGCACGATATCCTGTAAATACGTTTATTTCTCCATTATCCATTCGAACAGGGATACGAACCGTAAGCATACGTACGGGCTCTTTCATTAGTTCAAACATTGCATCGTTATATCCTAGTTTGCCCAAGGCATCTTGAACAACATCTTGCGTTTGTGCCAACATTCCTTTTTTTGTTTCCATTCCTTTTTCCTTCACAGCTACCATCAGTACTCACCTCAAATTATGATAATCACAATCTACTTTTTACTATGCAAAAACTAAGCCAACTTTAAGAGTGTGTTATTAATGAAGGAATTCCCTAGTTTTACGACTGAGATTTTTACAATTCATTGGTTTATATTTTTATTTTAGAAAAATATTTTTCTATTAGACAAAAAGACTATCCAATTGTCTTCTCCATTCCCTGACTAAAAGACTAGATCGAAAAAAAATCGCCTCAAAAGGTAACTCTGACCTTTTGAGGCGAACTTTCTATAAAGTTTGTATCATTCCATCCAGCTTACTCTTTCTTCAGCTTTGCTAGTGCGTCTGCTAATGCAGTGTTAGTGAATTCTTCTTCCTTCTTTTGCTTTTTCATATAATTAGAAACTTCACGCTTCGAAACTTTTTTATTCTGATTTTCTTTACGACGTTTTTGGAAGGTTGACATCTTTTCTCGATGACCACAAACACATGCAAATGTTTGCCCTTCTCCCTCACCCCATAACTCGAGTTTCTTCTTGCACTGCGGGCAGCGCGCATTCGTTACTTTAGAAACATTCTTTTTATATCCACATGTCGGATCTTGGCAAACACGCCTTTTCCCATGTTTTGAATTGACTTCTAGTAATAACTTCCCACATTCAGGGCAAGGGCTTCCCGTCACATTATCATGCTTGAACGTCTTCTCACTCTGTTTAATCGATTGAACAATATCCCCTGCATACTGCTTCATTTCTTTTACGAAAAGCTCCTTACTCAATTTACCCGAAGCAATCTGTTCTAGTTTCAGTTCCCACTCAGCCGTTAATGCTGGGGATTGCAAATCAGCAGGTACAAGTTCAAGAAGTTGTTTTCCCTTTTTCGTCAAATGCAAAAACTTGTCTCGCTTCTCAATTAAGTGAGTGTTTTCTAGTTTTTCAATAATATCAGCCCTCGTTGCAACGGTACCGATTCCTCCCGTCTTGCCTAGCGTATCTGCTAATTGCTTATTTTCACTATCCAAGTAGGCCATCGGACGCTCCATTGCCGCGAGCAGTGTGCCCTCTGTTAAACGCGCAGGTGGTTGCGTTTGACTCGAAATCACTTTCACATCAGAAAGCTTCAATTCCTCGCCAATCTTAACTTCTGATAAATGACTTTCCGAATCATCCATTTTATTTCCTGTTGCATCATCATGATAAGCAACCTTCCAACCAAGTTCAGCCATTCTTTCCCCTTTTGCTACTAGCTTCTCACCTGCTGCTGTGGCAGTAATCGTTGTTTGGTCATACTCATACGCATCAAAAAACACAGCTAAAAACCTTCTCACAACCAATCGATAGATTTTTGTTTCCTTTTCACTTAATGCAGACGGGCTTGGAGCTTGCTCTGTCGGAATGATCGCATGATGATCTGTTACCTTCTGATCATTAACACAAGATAATTGTTTCGTCGGCTTGATCCCTTTTAGTTGTGAGACGATTTTTCTAAATGGCTGTATATCACAAGCTTTTATGCGTTCTGTCAGTGTCTCAACCATATCACTTGATAAATACTTTGAATCCGTCCTTGGATACGTCAGCACTTTATGTTGTTCATATAACCGTTGAAGAACCGACAATGTCTCTTTTGCAGAAAATCCAAAGAGTTTATTTGCCTCTCTTTGCAGCTCTGTTAAGTCATATAAAGAGGGCGCAGGGGTTTTCTTTCGAGTTGTTTTCAAGTCGGTTATCGTCACTATCTCTTTAAGAATTTGCTCTTTCAGTTTTGGCGCCTTTTCTAAATTGAATATTCTTTTCTCGCTTGTTTTCTGATCGATCCAGTTAAAAGCTATTCCCTTTTTTGTATGAACTGTTATCTCATGAAATGGTACTGGTTTGAACGTTTGAATATCTTTTTCACGCTTAGCAATCATTGCAAGTGTAGGTGTTTGAACACGTCCACACGAAAGCTGAGCATGATACTTTGTCGTTAACGCACGTGTTCCGTTTATTCCTACATACCAATCAGCTTCTGCACGCGCAACAGCAGAATGATAAAGCCCCTCATATGCGCTTGAGTCTTTCAGCTTCTGAAACCCTTCTTTAATCGCACGGTCAGTTACAGAAGAAATCCATAATCGTTTTAACGGTTTGTTCACATGTGCTTTTGCTAAAATCCATCTAGCTACTAATTCTCCTTCTCGTCCTGCATCTGTGGCAATAATGACTTCTTTTACATCTTTTCGTTGCAGTTGAGCTTTAACCGCATGAAATTGCTTACTCGTTTGTTTCATAACAACAAGCTTTAAGTTTCCCGGAAGCATAGGTAATTCATCAAGATTCCACGTTTTATATTGCTCACCATAACTTTCAGGTTCTGCTAACGTCACTAAATGCCCTAAAGCCCACGTGACAATATACTTATCTCCTTCTATAAATCCATTGCCCTTTTTACCGCACTTTAACACGCGAGCAATATCCCGAGCAACAGAAGGCTTCTCCGCTAATACAACTGACTTTTGCATGTAAACATCCTTTCCAAACTTCTGATTCTTCCATGATAGCACCCACGGTAAAAAAAGCAACGAGTGAGAAATTGATTGGGAGAAGGGGGTTTTAATTTAAATGATTTAAGAGATTAAGGGCGGTTTTAGTAGCTCAGAGATGCAACGGTTACGCTCATTGCTTAGAGCTTTTGGAAAAGGCAAAGAACGCCCTTTTCAAAAGCTCTGTTCCACGTGAAACATTTCTGATTATTATGAAATGCTTTTTAGGCCGATGGCGGAGGTGACGATGAGGGTGAGGAAGAGGATTCGTTTCCAGTGCTTTGATTCGCCGAAGAATAGCATGCCTATGAGGACTCCTCCGCATGCTCCTATTCCCGTCCAAACTGCATAGGCAATCGCCATTGGCAGGACAGCCATGGCAAGGGATAAGAAGTAGAAACTTGAAGCAAAGGCTCCTATGAGCAAGATCATTGAACTTATTTTTTTCGTTAGGTGATATTGGTTGATCATTGCCACCCCGGCTACTTCAAATAAACCTGCAAAAATAAGATACATCCATTCCATTAGTTTTCAACCTCCTTTGATCCCTTTTTTTCTTCTGTTGTCATCTTTAATCCAACCACACCAATTAAAAGAGTGACAATGAATAGGAGAGCAATCGGTTCCAATGGGGCTGCAAAGATAAATGTATCTACTAATACAGTGCCAGCAGTCCCTAGGCCGACAAAAACGGCATACGCTGTCCCTACAGATAACCTACTACCAGTCCAAATAAGTAAATAAAAGCTTACAGCAATAGCAATAATCGTTCCACTCCACTCCGGTACCGTTGTCGCATACTTTAGTCCAACAACCCAACCTACTTCAAAACAAGCGGCGATGACGAGTAATAGCCATGCAATATTTTTTTGATTGTTCATGTATTTTCTCCTTTCTTTCATAAGAAAAAGCCCGAAACGTCCTATCATGAAATATGACAGTACCTCCCGGGCTTTTCTCCCTCCGTGTCCATAGCTGTTGCTATGTGCTTTCTCTCGGACCAGACTACTGAATGTACGGAACCCTAGAAAGCCAAAGAATTGATATTATTTTTTCAACTTAATGAAAACCACTTTCAAATAATCACCTGGACCAAAAGACTGCGTCGTTTTAAAGTCTTTTGGCAATGAGTATTGCTCGACAATCTCATATTGTTTGCCTTGTCTTTTGCAAGCTTCTTTAATAAACATATGAAACTTACTCATTGAAAATGTGCTACAGTTGGTTGAAGCTACAATTACACCTTCTTTTTCGGTGATCGCAATCGCCTCTTCTAATAAGCCTGTATAATCTTTTGCCGCGCTGAACGTATGCTTTTTTGATCTAGCAAAACTAGGTGGATCTAGAATCACCAAATCAAACCGTTTCCCTTTTTTCTTTGCAAACTTAAAATACTGAAACACATCCATAACAACAATATCTTGTGCTTCATAATCAACACCATTTATACTAAACTGTTCAATCGTCTTAGGCAAGCTTCTTTTGGCTAAGTCGACACTTGTTGTTTTCCTTGCTCCCCCAAGTGCTGCAGCTACCGAAAAAGCTCCCGTATACGAAAACGTATTAAGAACTGATTTTCCTTTTGAATAATGTTCTTTGATTCGTTTTCGGACATCCTTCTGATCTAAGAACACACCCGTCATAGGCCCATCGTTTAAATAAACAGCAAATTTAACATCATTTTCTTTTACTAGTAACGGAAACTCTCCTCGCTCTCCTTGAACAAAGTCATCATCTTCAACATATTGACCAGCTTTTGCAAATCGTTTCTTTTCATAAATCCCTTTAAAATTTATAATCTGTTGAAAAGCCTCGTAGATATCATCACGAAAGCTATAGATTCCTTCACTGTACCAAGTGAACACATAATAGTCTTCATAACAGTCAATTGTCAGCCCACCAATTCCATCTCCTTCACCATTAAAAAGACGAAAAGCAGTTGTATGTTCACTAGTTAAGAATTCAGATCTGTGCTCGATTGCTTTTTTTAAATGACTATTAAAAAAGGTCGTTTCAAGCTTCATATGTTGATCTTTCGTCAAAACCCAGCCAATCCCTTTGTTTTGTTTCCCATAGTATCCTTTACCAAGATAACGCTCTGATTCATCAAAAAGGTGTAAAATTGCCCCTTCATCAACTTTGGGCAGAGCTCTAACTAACGCCGTTTGTTCAATTAGTGGAAAACCTTTTCTTATTTTATCCGCTGCTTGCTTTTTGATTAAAACGTTTAATTCCGTGCGCATGTGATCCCTACTCAATTTTTATTTTCTTAAGCTTGTTCTCCCATTCTAACAATTGTATTAGTGCAATTTCTACTTTTACCTCTTATTTGTTACTTAGAAAAGAGCTTCCACTCAACAAGTCAGTTCACCCGACACTATATTTTATTAGTTTACCCAATTTCCTTATGATTCCACTTGAATTAAAAAAAACTGAGTCTAACTTATAACCCAGTTTTCTCAATCTGATTTTACTGACATTACCTCTCAAACTTACGAACCAATGATGTGACCTCCATTAACATGTATCGTCTGCCCAGTTACATATCTAGAATCATCAGAAGCTAAATACACAAAAGCAGGCGCAAGTTCAAATGGCTGCCCTGCCCGTTCCATAGGAGTATCTGTTCCAAAACATTTCACATCTTCTACCGTCATCGTCGCTGGAATGAGCGGCGTCCAAATCGGTCCAGGCGCTACAGCATTCACACGAATTTCCTGCTTTGCTAAAGATAAGGCGAGCGAGCGAGTGAACGTGATGATTGCGCCTTGTGTAGCGGAATAGTCAATTAATCTCTCATGGCCAGCAAAAGCAGTCACGGAAGAATTATTAATAATGGCATCTCCTGCGTTTAAATAGGGTAGTACAGCTTTACTCATATAAAAAAATGAAAAGATATTCGTTTTAAATGTTTGTTCTAACTGTTCACTAGATATATCTAAAATCGATTCACGAACAAATTGGATCGCCTGATTGTTTACTAAAATGTCAATTCTTCCAAAGGTGTCAATCGTTTGCTTGACTACTTCTGTTGAGGCTGATTCTTGACGAAGGTCAATTGCCATCGTTCTACATCTTTTTCCAATTTCCTCAATTCTCTTTTTAGTCGCCTCAGCATCTTTATGTTCATTCAGATAAACAATAGCGACATCGGCTCCTTCTTTTGCAAAAGCAATGGCTACTGCTCTGCCAATCCCACTATCACCACCTGTTACAATCGCTACTTTTCCTTTTAATTTTCCAGCTGGCTGATAGTTAGGATTTTCAGCAATTGGCTTAGGTGTCATCTTATACTCTAAACCAGGCTGTTGCTCCTGTTGCTGAGGGGGAAAAGCAACAGGCTTTTCCTTGCATTTTACCTCTTTATCATAATAGGGATAACTCGGGTACAACGATCTCTCTCCTTTCCTTCAGCAAAAAGCTCTTATAGCCTATTCCCTCTTTTTGTAAATGTGTGCCTAATCGTTCATTAATTGTTAATACATGTTTCCTTCTGTACTTGCTATAATAATGAAATAGATTTTCACTAAATAAACCATTGGAGTTGATTATCCTGAGTACATCATTGAAAGCTTTTCGAGTCATTGGTTTATTAGAAGGCATTTCATTTCTACTTCTTCTTGGAATTGCTATGCCGCTTAAATACATGTTAGACATGCCTTTAATGGTCACCTATGTCGGTGCTGCACATGGAGCATTGTTTGTCCTTTATATTGGAGCAGTTGTTCATATGAAAATAAGCGAGAACTGGTCTTACAAGAAAAGTTTCCTTGCGTGCGTCGCTTCCATTATGCCATTTGGACCATTCATTTTTGATAAGAAATTGCTACATGTAGAAGAACCGGTAACAAAAGGGTTTTAAAAAACTTCCAGTAAGAAGTGTTTTTCCAACGATACCCCTCTTGTAGTAAAAAATGGGCTGCTGAGTGAGGAACGTCTCACCAGCAGCCCATTTTATTTAATCCTCATTGATCGTCAATACTCCACCTGACAGTTCAAATTGATCGGTACCTTTTTTTGCATACGCATTAATTTGGTAACGGCCAGCTGTTAGCGGCTCGCCATCGATCATCATGTTCCAGCTAAAGCTGTGGACTCCACTTGGAAGATTCGTAGCTTGTGCTGGCTCAGATAATAACTCACCTGTATCAGCATTTCGAATGCGAAGGTTAAATTGATCCGCCCCGCCCGGTACATTTACCGTTCCAACTAAATTTCCGCCTGCAATTCCTAACGATAATCCAGAAAGCAACGGATAATCAGGCTCTTGAACAAATAAAATAGTCGGTACTTCGATCGTTTGCGCTCCATCGCTTAATAAGAAAGTACCTTCATAGTAACCAGGAGATAGCTTACTAGCATCTACTTGAACACCAAAGTTTACGTTTTGTGTTTGTCCTGGTTGGACTTGTAAATTATTGCTTGTTTGAACTTTAATGCCTTCATGACCTGTGAATTCAATCGAATATCTTTTGCGCTCATTAGATAAATTATGAATCGTGAAGCTTTGGCGTTTCACCTCTTTTTCTTCTTCATCTGAGAAGATACCAAATGAATGGCTTCCTGGAGTGACAAGTACCTCTGTATTTATCGCCTCTAACACACGAATGCTTCCAGCGCCTTGGCTATTATGGGGTAAAGCTCTCCTTCAATGTCGTATAAATTTTCGGCTGTGTTCATAAGAGCAGCTTTAACAAATTCAACACTCCACTCAGGATTTGCTTCTAAAATAAGAGCTGCTGCCCCTGCTACGTGTGGTGCTGACATGCTTGTCCCTTGTAAAGAAGCATAACCGTGTGGATCTTCTGGGTTATGTGTTGGTACTGTACTAACAATCGCCACCCCAGGAGCGGACACATCTGGTTTAATCATCCATGTGTTCATAACTGGACCACGCGATGAGAAGTTGGCCATTGTCTCACCGACCGGTTTCTGGAATTCAATTTCAAAAGAAACGGTTTGATTACCTGCTTCTAATTCGTCCAATAACTTCTGACCATCTTCTAATGTCGTCATAATCGTCGGAACAGCCAAACCAGGTATATTCGGTTGAACACCTGCTACATTGTTGTAAATAATGGCACCAACTGCACCTGCATTCTTCGCATTTATCGCCTTATCAACAAATGCAAATTCGCCACGACTGATTAATGCGATCTTCCCATCTACATCTTTTCCTTCAAAATCTTTTTCCCCACCAAGACCTACATCGACAAATTCAAACTCACCCTCGTTTAAGTTAAGTAGCGCTTCCTCTGAAGGATGACCCATTACCTCTGCACTTGGATACGATACTCCTTCTGTTGTTGAGATTTCAGCTGTATAGACGTTATATGGGAGTTGAGTAGCCCCGACCGAAATCGCTTCACGAGAAGTTCCTGGAGATCCGACTGTCCAGTTATTTGGACCACTATTTCCATTTGATGTGACAGCTACAACCCCTTCAGCCATCGCCCAATCTAATGCAATGCTTGTCGCAAAGTCAGGATCATTGGTTGAGTTTCCTAATGAAAGGTTCATGACATCAGCACCGTCTTGAACAGCTCGTTCAATTCCAGCAATAACATTTTCCGTTGTTCCACTTCCACCTGGGCCTAATACACGATAAGCAAGCAGTGTAGCTAGAGGAGCTACCCCTTTAATTTCACCATTTGCTGCAACTGTTCCCGCCACATGGGTACCGTGGTTTGTCGCTCCGCCACGTGGATCGCCAGGAGGTGTTTCTTGCGGGTCGTCATTGTTATCTACGAAATCCCAGCCCTTATAATTGCCAAAGTTCGCAGCTAAATCAGGATGAGTATAGTCAACACCTGTATCAATAACCGCTACTGTTACTCCTTCGCCTTTAAAGCCAGCTTCCCATGCCTCATCTGAACCGATGAATGGCGCACTATCAGCCATTGCAGGACTAAATCCTTCACGGTCTACTAGCTTCGCTTCATCTATTGATGTCACTTGATAGGTTTGATTTTCATAGACTGCTTTTACACCTTGTACAGCAGCAAGTTGATAAAGATCTTTTTCGGCAATATCGACTGAAAACCCAGAGAAGACATAATCATACTCTTGATTAACTTCAGCAGAAGACGCCACCTTTTTAAAATCTTGAATAATCGCACTACGTTCTGCTTTTAAACGTTGCTTTGTTTGCTTTTTCCCTTTATGCTTTGCTTCAACAATTGATTCCTCTTCAAGCTCTACAATAACCGTTACCATTTCTGAAGATGCTTCATCGACCTCTAAATGAAGATTTGCCACATTTGCCTTTGCCTCATTAGCTTGAGCGGTCGAACCAAAACTAACAAAACTTGAAATAGCTAATAGAAAAATTAGTGAATAAATAACAAATAAGTTAATCTTCTTCCCCACTGTCGAACACTCCCTTACTTTTTTAGTGGAAGAGTATTTCGAAATAGCAAAGCTCCCTCCTAACAACTCCATTTTCCACACCAACGGTGATAGAAATTCTCGTTTTATAACTAATAAACCTTTAAAATATTCAGAAATATGAAAATGATACTATTTACGAAATTCTCAGTGAGATTATTATATGTAGATAGGATTTTCGTCTCTATTGGGTAGTAGATCAGAAACAGGGATGTCCTAAAGTAAAAGAAGGGTTGTCCTTTTTTTACTCAAACGAAAAAGAAACATTTCATTCAAAACTCACCGTCAAAACTCATAGGAAAAAAGGGTTAAATTCAACATTAGTTTGAAATTCCCTAAAAAATATTACGAAATTACTAGTGACTAGTTGCTTTTCATTACGAATTTCACATATCACCATCATCGATCTATATAAAGAACAAAAAAGTCAAAAAAATTAAAAAAATGTCTTTATTCCGCCTTTTTTTCATATTATACTCAAAATAAATTCTTTAAAAAGAACGATCGTGTTGAGTTTTCACAAATAAGGGAGGATCTCTCAATGAGTAACAATGAAAATGACCTTGATAGTGGTTGGGTCGAACTGATAGTGGCTGCAAAGAAATTAGGATTATCGTATGATGAAGTGAAGGACTTTTTTCGGACAAAATCAATCGATCCTGCTTTTATTAAGAGTCAAATGACCGAGGAGAAATAAAGATAAAAGACTGTCATTTTGATGATATGCAACTCATTTTTACTACACTTTTAACCAGAGGTTTCTCCGTCCCTCCTCTTTTTAGTTCGGTTTACAGAACAACCTGATCACTGCTATAATCTTAATTATAAATTGGCAGAGAGGAACATTGACGTATGATTGGTGAGAGAGTTAAAAAGTTTCGACTAGAGAAAGGCTTCTCATTATCCGAATTGGCCGAAAAAGCTGGTGTAGCTAAATCTTACTTAAGCTCGATTGAGAGAAATATCCAGTCCAATCCCTCTATTCAATTTTTAGAGAAGATTTCCTCTGTACTCGGAGTTTCGGTAGAGGTTCTTTTAAATGAAGAGGAACATTATAAGAATGAACTCGATTCAGCATGGGTTGAGCTTGTTCGCGAAGCAATGGAATCTGGAATAAGTAAAGAACAATTTAAAGAGTATTTAGAGTTTAACAAATGGAAAAACAAACAATCGTAATAGATAGAGAGGGTGCCAATTATGGCACCCTCTCTACTTTCGTTTATCCATAGACGTTTAATTCCTTAAACAATGCATACTTAATTGTTTTCATTCTTTATCTTGATGTAAACTTACTGCCTTTTTCCCAAAAACGCCATGGATAATCTCTTGCCTCGCCACTGTTTTCAATTCCAATTCTTGGACCTGATTCAATCTCTTCTACTACTCTTCCTGGCGCTATGTAAAGGGGGCGTTGATAGCTTGGCAAACCGTAGTCTTCCTTTACAATTCCTAATGCTTTCGTTAACTTACCTGGTCCACTTGCTAAATCGATCATTTTTTTGTCAATGCCTCTTCTTTCTCGCATCAGTTCCACTCCGATAACCGGTTCAACGGCTCGAATTAAGACAGCTTCTGGCTTATCCACTTCCCCACTTACAATATTAACTAAGCAATGAGTATGCATCACATATGTGTAAATAGTACCTGCTGGACCAAACATTACTTCAGTCCTCTTCGTCCTTCTATTATTATAGCTATGTGCGGCTCTGTCTTCAGGACCTATATAAGCTTCTGTCTCAACAATCCAACCTCCGGCGATCCCTTCTTCTGTCTCTTTTATTAATTGTTTCCCAATTAATTCTTTTGCCAGTGTCAGCGTCGGTTTTTCAAAAAAGTATTGGTCTATTGGCTCTATGTCCATGACAACGTTCCCTCCTTGCACCTCATTATAAAAAACACACGACATCTTTCTACTACATGTCGTGTGTCCTAAAAGAGCAGGTTAAATAGTTAACTCACCATCATAAGAGGTAATAATTTTATACAAATCTGGTCTACGGTCTCTGAAAATGCCCCACTCAATTCGCTGAGCGTCTAATGCATCCAAATCAAATTCAGCCACTAATACAGCTTCTTCTTTGCGTCCTGCTTCCTCTATTTTATTTCCTTGAGGTCCAGCAATAAATGACGAACCGTAAAACGTAATTTTAGAATCTTCATCTTCTTCTACACCAATTCGGTTAGATGCCACTACAGGAACTAAATTGGATGCTGCATGCCCAAGCATACATGTTTGCCAGTGATCTTTAGAGTCAATTGTAGAATCGTGAGGCTCAGACCCAATGGCTGTTGGATAGAATAAAATTTCCGCTCCCATTAACACCATGCATCTTGCCGCTTCAGGGTACCATTGATCCCAGCAAATACCGACTCCAATTTTTCCATATCGTGTATCCCACACTTTAAAACCTGTATCACCTGGGTTGAAGTAGAATTTCTCTTCATAACCAGGTCCATCTGGAATATGACTTTTGCGATAAACCCTAACACTTCACCATTTGCATCAATGACTGCTAATGAATTATATCTCGCATTATTTTTCTTCTCATAGAAACTAATTGGCAGTACAACTTCTAATTCTTTTGCGACCTTTTTAAAATGATTGACTGCTTTATTCTTTTCTACTTCTGTAGCAAACGCATAGTATTCAGCCTTTTCTTTTTGACAGAAATAAGGCGTTTCAAACAACTCTTGAATTTGAATAATCTGTGCACCTTTGCTCGCTGCTTCACGCACAAGCTTCTCTGCCTGTTTTATATTATCTTCAGCACATCCGTAATTCCCCATTTGCGTTGCTGCAACTTTTACTTTTCTCACTATGTTCACCTCTTTTTCATTCTGCAATCATTTGCTGAGTCGTACAATGTACATTTCCGCCCTCTTTAATAACGGCCATGCCATCAATCGTTTTAATGATTCGGTCCGGAAATGTTGCTTGCAAAACCTCAATTGCTTTTTGATCCGTTTCCTTTGCAGCACCACCAAAAATAGGTAGAATAATCCCACCATTTACAAAATAAAAATTTAAATAGCTTAGTGTCAACCGACTTTCCTCGAAATGCACAGCTGGCGGCTGCTCAATCTCAATGATTTCTAACTTTCTACCTTTGGCATCCGTTGCATTTCTTAAAATTTCTAGGTTCTCTTGTGTAATTTGATAATTATCATCGTTCACGTCATGACAAACTTGGATAATGACTTTTCCAGGGTCTGCAAAACAAGCAACATTGTCGACATGACCGTCTGTTTCATCACCACTTAAACCATTCTTCAACCAAATGATTGTCTCCACATTTAAATAGTCTTTTAAATATTGCTCAATTAATTCTTTTGTTAAATCAGGGTTTCGATTGGGGTTAAGTAGACACTCTTCTGTCGTAATAAGCGTTCCCTCACCATCAACATGAAAAGAGCCTCCCTCCATTACAATTTGAGCATCAAATCGTCTAATATCATAATGCTCTAACACTTTTGGCGCAACTTCATCATCTAATTTCCATGGACTATACTTCTCACCCCAAGCATTAAAGACCCAATTAACCCCTGCAATTTCACCATCTTTATTTCGAACAAATGTCGGACCATTATCACGAAACCATGCATCGTTGTGTTCAATTGAAAGGACATCAACACGCTGATTGACAAATTTCTGCTTTAATAATTCGACATCTTTTGGATTGCTAATGATCGTAACAGGTTCAAATCCGGCAATTGCTTCAACTAGCTCGGTATACCCATCACATACATTTTTATAATCATCTGGATACACCATCGACTCTTGCACAGGCCATGAAATGAATGTGCGCTGATGTGGTGTCCATTCTGCTGGCATATAAAACCCTAACTCTCTTGGATACATCGTACATCTCTCACTTTTTCTTTATTAGAGCATGTTTGAAAAGAAGGATAAATTCCTCTTGTCGTGCTCTTGTCTACTCATTAAGAAACATCATATACCAAAGTGACTTCATACTCAAATGGAACTTTCTGACCAGAAAAAATGGGCTTATCCTTCATCAAAAAAAGGGAAAAAGGTGAAACGGAATCAAATGACTTTCCGTTTAACAAATGATTCCAAAAAAGGAAGACTAAAGTCGAAACATTTGCAACATTCGACTTCAGTATTCAACAAAATCCTATCACTTCTAGTCTTATAATTTTGTCAGATACTAATTGATACGGGGGTTCAAGATGAAAAAGCTGACGATCTTTCTTGTTTTTCTTTGTTCATTCTTTTTATTTAGCGAAACATCATTCGCTAATTCTAGTAATCAATTAATTATTATTAACAAAGCAACAAACCAACTAGCTTACTACAATAACGGAAAAATGATTAAAACGTTTAAAGTCGCCACAGGTAGACAAAGTAGTTATACACCTGAAGGGACATTTAAAATTGTTAATAAAATAAAAAATCGACCTTATTACAAAGCAAATATTCCTGGTGGCCATCCAAATAACCCATTAGGCGATCGCTGGCTCGGCATTAACGCCAGGGGAACAAATGGAACAACATATGCCATCCACGGGAACAACAATGCCGGTTCTATCGGTACGTACGCTAGCGCTGGCTGTGTTCGGATGT
Organism: Halalkalibacter krulwichiae; assembly: GCF_002109385.1. Classification (NCBI taxonomy): domain Bacteria; kingdom Bacillati; phylum Bacillota; class Bacilli; order Caryophanales; family Bacillaceae; genus Halalkalibacter; species Halalkalibacter krulwichiae. The sequence goes on from NZ_CP020814.1 coordinate 4,520,219, forward strand.
ATAACGATGATGTCCGCTGGCTATTTGATCAAGTAAAAGTAAACACTCCTGTTGTAATTACGAGTACAAGTCAATCTTTCGAAGCAATTGCTGCTTCACATGGTTATAATGTTGGAACGAAACTAAAAGATGTAACCGTTTCAGTCAAGAGTCCACAACCGACAAATACATCAGTTCAAATTCAAGCTTCGACATCAAGTGGAAAAGACTCGCTATTTAAGTATTCTGTCTATGACGGAAAGAAATGGACGACAATAAAAGACTACACATCTAGTAAATCAGTAAAATGGAAGCCGACAAAAGCTGGGTCCTATAAGCTCAGAGTTCAGGCAAAGAGCAAAAACTCAAAGAAAAATTTCGATGATGAAAAAGTGATTAGCTACAACATCTTTACACCTGCATCAGTGAAATCCATCAAAGCCGACAAAACTAGCCCGCAACCGACAAAAACAAATGTTGCCTTGACCGCTTCAAGCAACAACAATAACAATAACTTGTTCAAGTTTTTAGTGTATGACGGCTCAAAATGGAAAACAATTCAAGACTTTTCTTCCAAAACGAAGGTCAATTGGAAACCACAAAAGGCTGGGTCCTATAAGATCAAAGTTCAAGCAAAGCATAAACAGTCAAAAAAGAAATATGACTCTGAAAAAACAATTAGCTATAAAGTTTTTGAACCTGCAAAGCTAACATCTTTTAAAACGGAAAAAGCTAGTCCTACTCCAGCTCAATCATCCGTTGAACTGACAGCGACTTCTTCTAACAACAAGGAACATCTATTTAAATTCCTTGTGAAAGACGGAGACAAGTGGAAAACAATTCAGGACTTTTCTTCCAAAACAAAAGCAAGCTGGAAACCAACAAAAGAAGGTTCTTATCAGCTTAAAGTCCAAGTAAAACATAAATCATCCAAAAAGAAATTTGATGCCGAGAAAGTAATGGACCACGTAGTCTTTAAGAAAGCAACGATTAATACAATTAAAACCGATAAAGTAAGTCCACAGTTTTCGAAAACTAATGTTGTGATATCAGCTTCTCCAGCAAGCAATAAAGATCATTTGTATAAATTCTCAATTCATGATGGAAATTCGTGGAAAACAGTTCAGAACTATTCAAACTCTTCTTCTTTTAACTGGAAGCCGTCACATGAAGGCCGCTTTAAAATTAAAGTCGAAGTGAAACATAAGCTCTCTAAAGAAAAATACGATGCTGTAAAAGAGATTGATTATTACATTAATAAGCCAGTCACGATTCAAGAACTAACTCCAACCGTACGCGAGCATAAGCCAGGTGTACCAGTAACAATTAGCGCAAAAGCCTCTGGCGGAAGCGACCTTATGTACCGGTTCGAACGACTTGATAACTCGAACTGGCAGCTGTTACAAGACTATTCAACGAATAATAGCTTTAAGTGGACCACCCCAACAGCAGGTGGCGACTATAAGATTCGTGTATTAGTAAAAAGCAAAGGAGCAACAAAGCATGATGCCTTACTAGAGAAAACCTATACCGTAATCGTCCCTAATGAAATCAAAGCTGAAACGATTAGTGAGGAACAGGCTAGCTTGGAAGATGTGGAGGAGGCAGAAGAACTAGATACCATTGAAGTAGATGTAGATGTAGATGTAGATGTGGATGAAGAAGAAAACGAATAAACACTTTAGGGGTGCTCAAAAGGTCAAACCTTTTTGAGACACCCCCTCTCTGTTTCACGTGAAACACTATATTGAACGTTCCATTAACGTTGAAACTTCGTAAAAGCCTAGCTTCTCATATAATTGCTTTGCATGATTTCCAGCAAATACATTCAGTTGTACTTTCTTGAAATTTTTCATTTTGAAATAGTTTAAAGCATACGTCATTAGATGTTTACCATATCCAAATTGTCTAAATTTGGGTAAAACAAACAACTCCAAAATAATGCCGGAAAGTTCCTGCTCGTGAGGTAGAACGTTTTCTCCGACCAATACCCATCCAAATATTGTTTGTTTGTCTCCAATCACATGATATTCACCATTATAAAAAGTCAGCATTTCGGCATTCATGTTCATATTACTTCCATCCATATACCCAACTGTAGCTTCGTTTTGAACGAAAGGTGCCCAGCTATGGATGAATGATAACTCTACTTGAGAAGCTTTTCTAATAAACATTCCGTCCCCTCCCCTCTTCTTTTGCACTATATTCACGCCGACACTAAGGCGTCATTGAAAAACGACAATTGATAAATTACTTGAGCGTGTTATGCTAGATAGAAGAAAGAAAAGTTAGGGTGATACATATGAACAATTGGATTTCCACTTCGGAAAAAAGCAGTTTTCTAAAATGGTTTTTGTCGGCCCACCAACTGAAACATAAAGATGCCAAAATGCTAATTGAATATTTGCTTAAGCAACATCCTATTCTAGAGAACTTAACCTTCACCAATTCCCTTAAACTTAATGAAAAAACGATCGTCATTTCAAGTATGCAATCTGATCAACCTGGCTTCATTTATTATAATGGCAAAAGAAAAACAGAAGATATCTCTAAAGCTCTTGGTGACTTAATGACCAACCCTGCAGATAAGGTATATATTCTTTTACACTTTTATGGAAAGCAAGCCAATCCGCGATACCAACAACTATTAGAGCCTTCCACTAACTACTTCGTTCGACACAAACAATTTCAAGAATATTCCAAAGAAACCAACCTTCTCATCGAAAAGGCTTTGATCGAACAAGAAATCAAAAATGTCCGAGAACAAATTGATGCAGCACTCGATCAAAACGATAAGCAGCTTTTTATTAAACTAGTAGAACGATTACAAGAATTAAAAGAACTCGAGAAAAAGCAGCATACGTAAAAACAGAAAAAAGAGCTTTAATGATCTGCTTTTGACCATTTAAAGCTCTTTTTTGATTAATTTAATACGATATTTTCAAAAAACTGTTCAAACTCTTCATTCTCAGCTGCTCCTACAATACGACCAGCTTCGTCTCCATTTTCATAATGGACAACAGTCGGCGTTGCTGTAATATCATACTGCTCCCAGCCATCTTCAAATTCTAATAAATTATATTGAACAAGGTTTACTTCTTTCTCGTCTGCTATCGGAACCAGCCTTGGAGTTGTTTCCTTACAGAATTGGCAAGTTGAACTATAAAAATAAACAGTTACTTCTTCTTCATCAGCAATAGACGTTTCTAATTCTTCTGGCAAAATGATGTTTTGATAATTTGGATCATCCATAATTTCGATCGTAGCCGGATGAAGCTGACTTTTTCCAAATGGGTTGCCTTCGGATTTCTGAGTTTGTTGCGCATTAGATACTACTACTAAAGCAACAAACAATAAAATAACAGCCCCACCAAAGATTAATATTTTCTTCATTCATTATTCCCCCTTTGCTTTACGTAAAATAACGAAACTACAAATGAATATAATCAAGAAAGCCGTTAATGCTAAAAATGGAATCGTTACAAAGCCAAACCAATTAATGTATTGGCCTGTACAAGGTACTCGACCACAGCTAGGTGCTGTCTCCGCGAAAAACGAAATTTTCTGAATCGCATAATGATAGCCTGCTAGACAAAAACCAATAAATGATAAAACGGCTGAATACATTGCCGCACTTGAATCTTTACGAATAACACCTATTCCTAATATAATTACTAGTGGGTACATAAGAATTCGTTGATACCAGCACAAAGTACAAGGTTCAAAGAGTTTCACCTCTGAGAAGTATAAAGAACCCAGTGTCGCAATCAAAGATGTAACCCAAGCAACCATCGCAATGTTTTCAATATTTTTCTTCATGAGCTCATCCTCTTATTTAGATCTATTCCATGCTTCATTATACATAAAATAAAAAAAGTAAGCTACTTATTAACTTTTACCAAGTTCCAATATTAACAATGTTCATATCCCTCTCACAATTCGGTTAAATAACGTTCAAAAATATCATTTATTTTAGATAAAAAAGTGACAAACGTACATATTAACAACGAAGGGAGATGATAGTATGAAAAACAACATATCTAGCTTACAAGCACAAAATGAAATCTTTCAAGCTCAACAATCCGTAGAACACGTTCAAAACGCAGTTAGTCAAGCAATGAGCCACCCTAATGAGCAGTTAATCCAACAAGCCAAACAATCAATTGAAAAGGCGGAACATGCTCTGCAACAAGCAGCAAGTTTTGACAACCAAGATGCCGTAGAGCTCGTTCGCAATGATTTGGAACAACAAAAGCAAGCTCTAAATAACATTTCCAACCAACAACAGTAACATCTAACAAACAAAGGGTGTGTCTCAAAAAAGATCCTTACCTGAGACACACCTCTCATTGAATTGTCCTATTCATCATGTGTAACGTGTAAATAATCACGTCCATATACCCAGTTTGGTCAGAACTATCTTTCAGGCTGAAATGATCGGATTGAAGCAGCCTACGCACATGACCACCATTCGTTCATTATAACGAAAGGATCTCAGACTTTTCTATCGCATCGATAAATAAATATACAATCCCTTGCATCTCCCTCGAAAAAGTAAAAAAGCAATGAAGAGGCGCAAACCCCTCCATTACTTTTTATTATCTTAATGATTTTAAAGCTCCACTCCAAGCATGAACTTGATCTAACATCGCCTCAACATTATCTAGATGAAGATCCGCCGGCTTGAACACACTCCCGTTCTCAAAATCAGTAAATAAAGATAACGTAGGGTGCACTCGTACATCAGCGATCATTAACTCACCCATAATCCCACGCAGATGTTCAGCCGCCCTCGCACCACCAGTAGATCCATAACTTACGATACCAGCCGCTTTATTATTCCAAGCTTCCCTAGCAGAATCAAGTGCATTTTTCAGAGCTCCTGTAATGCTATGGTTGTATTCCTGAACAATGAAAACGAACCCATCAAGACTAGACAACTTTTCATTCCAAGCTGCGATCCCAGGTTCTTCTCCTGTACCTTCTCCCAATAGCGGCAACTCAAAGTCTGCAATATCTACAATCTCGTAATCAGCATCTTCACGCTTATCAGCAATCCCCTTTACCCATTCGCCTACTTGAGGACTTACACGCCCTTGACGTGTACTTCCTAAAATAATTCCAATCTTCAACTTTGACATTCCTTCGTCTCCTCCTTTAAACCAACTTCAAAGTAAGCATATATCCGGATTTCATTTCGTGGAAGTAGGCACTTTAAAGTTGCATAGTATACAAAACGATACCTTCTCAAACCAGTTTTTAAACCTCATTTTTCTCCATAGTAGTATCCCTTTTAAATATAGAAAAGGCTCAAGCGAAGGTTACACTTCTCCTGAGCCTATTACCTATTTATTTAATTGCGCCAAGAAATCCCCTAATAAATCTTCTCCACTTTCTTCTTCCTCTTCCTTAGGCTCTTCTCTTGAAGCTGCAATTTCTTCACTGGCTGTACCCCAGTCAAAGTTCATAAGGTCATCTTCAAAATCATCACTTTTCTCGCCCTCTGATGGTGTTACCTCTTCAAGCAACGAATGATCCTCTTCGTTACTTTCCTCATTCTCCATTATCGGTTGATGCTCTTGTAAATAAAGAGCTTCTTCGATATCTAGAGATTGGCTGTTTAGCGACGCTAAGACTGACGTGGCCCGAACAGGATCACAAAGAAGCTGATAGATAATATTTCCAAGCAAAGCTTCGGAGTGGGAATGCTTAAGCCAACTACGTTGCTCTTTGCTAAGCTGCCGCGGTATAGGAATGGTTACCGTTTCTCGCTCTTTTGCCAGGGAGTTACTCACACCCTCTAGAGCAAACTGTGCAATCTTACTAGAAAAATTTCTCCGCTCTGTTTCTTTAAGCTTTTGTAATTGTTTAAGAATGTGATCAGGTGTATCAGAAGGAAGACGGAATGTTATCGCCTGCCCTCTCTGTATCTCATTCGTCCCCTTTTTTACCATAAAATCACCCTACTAGTTTTATAGCTACTGAAAAAGCCTACCACCTTTTTCAGTGCCTCGTTTATAAAGCAATGTCTTCCTCACCGCCTAGAGGTTACCGAAAAAGGTTGAAGCTAGCTTTTTGTAACCTACTAGTTTTTTACAGCTTTTTTATCTGCTTCTTTATTGTTTTCTTTGTTGTTTTTACGATCAAATGCAGCAATTAACTTATAGTAAGCATTCGCCATCATCCAGATGCTTTCTTTCTCATCTTCAAAGAAACCAATGTTATATCCATCCAAATTGTTATTTAACGTTGTTAAGTAATCCTTTAACACCATCGCACCACCACCAACGAAATAAGCAATTTCCGTTTGCGAATTCTTTTGCCATACATTACGCAAATGACGATATTGCTTCTTGGCAAGTTCTAGCAAGATGCGATCCGTAATATCATGGACGCTTGTCCGACTACCTTTGACCATGATGTGGTTACGATCATGTTTTTTCGTTAAAATTTCTACTACATCTCTACGACTATCTAACTCTACACCATGTTTTGTACGAATTTCTTCACGAATCGCCTCTAATGATTCAGACACACCAAGGTTAAACCCTTGCGCTTTATCATCATCAACATTGCGATTTTTAACAACAGCAATATCCGTTGAAAGACCACCGATATCCTGAATAATGATTTGCTTGTCCACTAAATCTCTATTAATAATAGTAAGGTTATTATCCATCACTAGATTAATATACGCAGCAAATCCCTCAGGATACACTTTCAATTGATCAAACCTAATATTAACTTTTAGACCTTGATACTTAGGTGTTACTAAAAATTCAACTTGGTGAACAGAGCTCAATAAACGAGAACGGTACCCTACATCTTTTCCTTCCTTCACTTCACGAAGAGGAAGACCTGTCCCTAGCGTGTAATTTGCATCAATTACATTATTCGTTTTTTTGAAAAGCGATCCATTCTCTTCTCTAACTGCATCTAAAGCTAATGTCGCAAATAACATTACAAGCGTTTGGTCCTCTTCTGACTTACTGCTTCCAGGATCCAACTCAGAAGGATTGTCACTTTTTGTAGCTAAGTTTCCAACTCGATAGATAACATTGTTCTCCTTTAACGCTGGCGAGTGAACACGAATATGTATTCCATCCAATGGATCTTTGTCATTTAAATCTTCAATCCCTATCACAGGACGATCTTCTGTATCTCTAGCAATCACATTAGGGATATTTAATTCGAAATCTGTTTTTCCAAATAAAGCTTTAACTGAATCATTTCCAACATCAATTGCAGCAATTCTACTTTTACTCATAATTAATTACCACACCTTCCGGACGAATTTTCAGGGGATAAAACTAGTTTTTCCCACATACTAACAGATTATTACAGACCGCTAGATTCGTCAATCACCCTTTAGTTGTAAACATGCACGTATACATGTATACATTTTCGTGTACATGTGTACAATTAGGTAAACATACTGACACAACAACATGTATACAACTTTGCACACATGTACACTTTTATGTATACGGTCCGTGTACATTATGTAAACATGTATACATTATTGTATACATGACCTTTTTTCCTATTATTTCTTTGCAACTATTCTCCTCTTCTCCTCCTTCATAAAAAAGAGCGATTCAACGAATCCACCGTTTTAATCGCTCTTTTATATAGGAACTCCCCTATTCACTTAGAGACAGAAGGAAAACATATCGTTGCCTTCGTTCCTTTTCCTTTCTCGCTCGAGAATTGTAATGTACCATTGTAACTTTGAACAATGTTTTGACAAATCATTAGACCTAACCCTGTACCTTTGCTTTTTAAGGAGTAAAATAAAGAGCCAATTGAATGGAGTTCCTCCTTACTCATTCCTTTGCCCTGATCAATGACATCAATGATCACTTGCTTTTTCTGTTCTCTTGCCGTTATTTGAATGATCTCTCCACTAGGAGACGCTTCAATTGCATTTTTAATTACATTAATCATTAGTTGTTTAAATTCCATTGGTGTGCAACTCACATAACACTTCTGTGCACGGACATCTATCATAATATTATTAAGCAAAGCAAAAGAGTCAATAATGTCAACGACATCATGCAACGCCTCTTTTATGTTTATTCGAACCGTATTTCTCCCCTCTTTTGGATTAGCAACAGATAAGAAATCAGTGATAACTGTTTCTGCTACCTTTAATTCTTCTAACATTAATAAGAAATGCTTTTTTTTCTCTTCTCCTAAAGAGTGATCATGGGAATACAATTGAATAAATCCTTTAACAACCGTAATTGGGTTTCTTATTTCATGAGCAACAGCTGCAGCTAATTGTCCTGTCGTCTTCATCCGTTCTGTTTGTTGAATTTGTTCAAAGTACATTTGCTGTTTCTTAATCCGTGTATAAGAAAGATAAAAAATTAAAAAAAACACAGCCTGACTAGCAAAGAAATTAAAAATATTTCCTTCTAGGTCAGAATAGAGATATTGATACACTTGTCCTTGGTCAATTAAAGCAACATAACTAAATATCATACTCAGAAAAAAAACATTCAGAGCTAGAGATAAATAAACCAATCTAGGTAGAAAGAATAGAATCGCTATACCAGGAAGAAAACAGACTAACACTAAATTTGATGACGTTTCTGGATAGACAAGTAACAAAGTATAAAAGTAAACAAAGGCTACTAAGACCATCGTTGTCTTCATGGAGTTCGTTTCACGCTTAGGATAAACCCACAGAAGCACAATTCCTACAAGAACAATGAATGAATGCCAAATCAACCCCCACCCTACTCCATCTTCGCGCCAATATAAAGGCAATGCGCCAAGAATCATTAGGGTTGAAAGAATGGCAATTGACATATGATAAAACTTCAAATTAGAGCTATGTAAATCCTTCAATATGTAACATCCCTTTATTAGTAAATAATATAGCTCTAGAGTACCATTATCTAAATCGTAGTTAAAGGTATGACCTATCAATAATAAATTTAGAATTTGTGTCTCTCTCTTTTATCCTTCTATTTCATAAATACATAAGAAATTCTGAATGACGATTCCAGTGCATATCATAATTTATGTTCCTTTAAACGTTAGGAGGTTATTATGGCAGATCGACTTAACCGAAATGCGAAACCAACTTTAACGACTCGAAGCTTACATCCTGAAAACAAGGAAGCCCCCTTTCCTTTCATCGGAAATGATTCAGTCCCTACCTCATTGTTCTACAAGAGAAATCATTTTGATTACCCTTCACTCACCTATTTAAATTATTGGCTGCCTATTGGTGGATTTGTTACGACACCAAAAGTATTCTCGATGCAAGATCTAAAAAACCTCCCATCTAAAACCTTAAAAGTAGTGCTAGAATGTGCAGGCAATAAAAGAAGTTATTTCAGACCAAAAGTATTCGGCGAACAGTGGGAAAAAGGAGCAATCAATCAAGGCTTTTGGACGGGTGTTCCTTTAAAAACCTTGCTACACTCTGTAGGCATTCAAAAAGAAGTAACAGAAGTGATTATTGAAGGTTATGACAAAGGAAAAAAAACAGGTTCAAACACACTTCATTCATTCAAAAGAAGCTTACCACTCGAAAAAGCGCTTGATCCAGATACGCTCATAGCCTATGAATACAATGAACAACCCATCCCCTTTGAACATGGTTTTCCCCTCCGCTTGATTGTGCCAAATTGGTATGCAATGGCTTCCGTAAAGTGGATCAAACAAATCACTTTACACATCGGGACATTTAAAGGTCCTTTTCAGACAGAGGATTACGTTTATTATCCACATGTGGATAACGACCAAGATTCTTTTCCGGTAACTATCCACAATGTGAATTCATCGATCCAACAACCTTTAGATAAACAAATCCTTACGAAAGGTTCGCATACGATAACAGGAATAGCATGGACCGGTTTAGGTTCGATTTCTAAAGTTGAAATTAGTATCGATCACGGAACAACTTGGTCCCAGACTGCTATCCAACGGTCGGTAACTGACCGTTACGCTTGGACTTCATGGACATATGAGTGGGTAGTTGAAGAAAAAGGCGAATATACAATTATGGCAAAGGCGACTGATACAAACGGGCGTACGCAACCCCTCACCCCTTTTGGAACCGAAAAGGGTACGGATATAATGCTATTGATCAAGTGAAAGTAAAGGTTGAGTAGAAGGCTTGCCTCCTTTAAAATAACCTAACCGGAACGTCTGCACCCATTAAAAAAGACGGAAATCGCATTGATTTCCGTCTTTTTTCTTTCGTACGCGTGTCTCTTAGTTTTGTGTTTGCTTTATTTGTTTGCTCCGTAATTGCCCACATGCAGCATCAATATCGGTGCCGTGTTCAATTCGAATTCCACAATGAATTCCATTTTTCTTTAATACATCATAAAAGGAAAGGATCGATTTCTCATCACTTCTTTGATATTGACTATGCTCATCGACTGGATTATATGGGATTAAATTAACATAAGCACGGCGATTTCCGATTAAATCAGCAAGCTCTTTAGCATGCTCTTTTTGATCATTAACATCTTTTAGCAAGATATATTCCAACGTAATTCTTCGATTAGACTTTTCGATATAATAATCAATAGCTGGCATTAACTTATCCAACGGAATAGCGCGGTTGATTTTCATGATTCTTGTACGCAATTCATCATTAGGTGCATGGAGTGAAATCGCTAAGTTTACTTGTAACTTCAAATCAGTAAACTCATAAATTTTATTCGCTAGCCCACTTGTTGAAACAGTAATATGTCTCGGTCCAATCTCAAGCCCTTTTTGATCTTTAACAATCTGCAAAAAGTCTACCATGTTCTCAAAGTTATCGAATGGCTCCCCAATACCCATAATAACAATATGGCTTACCTTCTCGCCTTTGCCTACTTGATCAAAATGTAATTGGACCTTCATAATTTGTTCAACTATCTCACCGCTTGATAAATCACGATCCTTTTTTAACAACCCACTTGCACAGAAACTACAGCCGATATTACAGCCTACCTGAGTCGTTACACAAACGGATAATCCATATTTATGTCTCATTAAAACGGTCTCAATGAGGTTACCATCTTGAAGCTTAAATAAAAATTTAATCGTCCCGTCTGCTGATTCTTGTTTTACATGTTCAGTTAACGTTTCAATTAAAAAGTGGTCTTCTAAAAGCTTCAAACAGTCTTCATTCACGCCCGTCATTTTTGAAAAATCAGTTACCCGCTTACGATACAACCACTCCCATACTTGTTCTGCTCGTCCCTTTTTATGTCCACGTTCTAATAACCACGCTGATAATTGTTCAAAAGTTAATCCATAGATGGATTGTTTATTCATTGTGTTACCCTCTTTTCAATGCATTTACATTACAGCCTATTCTACTAAAATCCGCTTTAGCTAGCAATTCATCTCTATTTTCGCAAAGATCGAAAATGGAAACAAGCCGTATCATCTTTATTCCTCATTTTAACATTTATAAGAGTTTCTTATTCAAAGCATCCCCTCACCAATTAAGATCGAATCTTTAGCTGCTTCTATAATTTCCTTGCGATAATTGATATGATAAGAAGAGCTAGTTTTGCTAAAAGAAAATGATTATGATTACACTAACTAAAACACACTGGAGTGAACACTACGTTGGAATCAAAGAAAGCATTGCCTATATTATTTGCTACGATGTTTTTGGTCATGGTTGGGTTTGGAATTATTATCCCGGTTATGCCTTTTTACGCTGAAGAGATCGGCGCTTCTCCTACACAATTAGGCTTATTAATGGCTGTTTATTCTGTTATGCAACTCATCTTTGCACCAATGTGGGGAAGAATTTCTGATCGAATTGGTCGAAAGCCTATCATTATGATTGGAATCTTTGGACTTGCTCTTTCTTTTTTCCTCACTGCTATAGCTACAAGCCTTTCGATGCTATTTATTGCTAGAGTCGTCGGCGGTTTTTTCTCCTCTGCTAATATGCCGACTGTAATGGCTTATGTTGCTGATATTACAACAGATGAAGACCGTGGAAAGGGAATGGGCTTAATTGGTGCCTCCGTTGGCTTAGGCTTCATCTTCGGCCCAGCGATTGGCGGGATTTTCTCACAATCCAGTTTGAGTACGCCATTTTACTTAGCAGGATTCTCATCATTGATTACCTTTTTCCTCGTTTTATTTGTCTTACAGGAATCAATGACACCAGAACAACGAAACAATCAATCAAGAAAAAGACTTCCTTTACGTGATGCAATGAAAGGACCTGTGTCCATTCTCTTTTTCTTGCAGTTATTTGTTTCTTTATCATTATCTGGGCTTGAAGCTACCTTTGCTTATTTTGCCTATGCAAAAGCAGGTCTAGGTTCGGTTGAACTTGGCTATATCTTTATGATTATGGGATTCGCTGGTGCCCTTGTACAAGGTGGCTTAGTCGGCAGATTAACGAAGAAGTATGGCGAAGGTCCTGTCATTCAAATAGGGATTGCGATTTCAGCACTCGGTTTTTTTCTTATTTTGTTTATCAATAGTTTCACAACAGCTGCTATTTTCTTAACGATTTTTGGAATTGGAAATGGCTTTATTCGCCCAAGTGTTTCTTCCTTATTAACGAAAAAAGCGAAAACAGGTTATGGAAGTACGACAGGCTTATTATCATCGTTTGATTCTCTTGGTCGAATTATCGGTCCGCCACTCGGAGGGATTTTCTTCTCTATTGCCGTCGGACTACCATATATTTTCGGAATTATTCTTTCAGCATTTGCTTTCCTCTTATACGTTGTCTATAAATCAAAAGCGAAAGAAGCTGAACCAGGCCTTTCATAATAAGTAAAACAAACAATAAAATAAAGCTGGGACAAAGAGTTTTTATTAATAACGAATGTAATAGATGCATAGCATTTGCAGAAATTTACTTCGCTACGGTATTCATCGTTTATTTTTTAATAAAACAACTTTATTTTTGTCCCAGCCTTGTTCTCCTTTTTACGTATTTCAAAAAAGCTTTGTATATAATCTTACAATTAAAAAGACCCCCCTATGCCCTCTTCTACCTCTAAAAATTTTCCATTGCACAATCCACGCTAGTTAAATTGTACAAAATCGAAATATGTATTAAGTTATTATGAACATCCAACTTCCGCTACCGAAGTGATAGCATAACGAATAATTGCTTTAGGTGGAAAGGATGAGTGTTATGAGCTTAGAAGCGCTAAATGAACGTGTTAAGATCGATCTTTCCTATCTCAACTTTGGAGGGCCGGACTGGGTACCCCCTCTTGCCAATTCAGAAGAGCATGTCTATGATGTTGTCATTATCGGCGGCGGTCAAAGTGGTCTTGGGCTTGCTTTTGGCCTTTTGAAAGAGCGAGTTTCCAATATTCTCGTCATCGATGAAAATAAAGAAGGACTAGAAGGACCATGGGAAACTTATGCGCGAATGGGAACACTAAGAACTCCAAAGCAGTTAACATCGATTGACCAAGGCATCCCTTCTCTTACTTTTCGTTCTTTTTGGGAAGCCCAATTTGGAAAACAAGGATGGGAAAACATCGACAAAATCTCCCGAAGTGCTTGGATGAGCTATTTACGCTGGTACAGAAAGGTGTTAAATATACCTGTTCTAAATGAAGTGAAATTGAAATTAATTGAACCGTTAGAAAAAGGCCTCCACCGACTACACCTTAATGGAAAAAATGCTCCCTCTGAAACAATCCGATCACGGAAGGTAATCTTAGCTACAGGTATTCAAGGAGGAGGCGAATGGCATGTCCCTCCATTCATATCTGCAAAATTATCTCCTTCTCATTATGCACATACTTCTTGGAACATTGATTTTCAGGCACTTAAAGGAAAAAAAGTAGCGATTTTAGGTGGCGGCGCATCAGCATTTGATAATGCAAATTTTGGTCTAACAGAAGGTGTCGCTGAAGCTCATGTATTCGTCCGTCGAAAAGAACTACCTCGTATTAATCCAATTCGACAAATGGAACATTCGGGAATCATCGAACGTTTTCACACTCTAGACGATGCCGACAAATATCAAGCAATCGCTCATTTCTTTCAGCATAATCAACCTCCAACGAATGACACATTTAATCGCGCTGCTTCCTGGCCAGGTTTCAACCTACACCTGAACTCTCCTTGGATTGCTGTTGATAAATTAGACGATCAATGTATTGTTGCAACCCCTCATGGCACATTCACTTTTGATTTTTTACTCATCAGTACTGGGCTTATAACCGACCCCTCATTACGACCGGAGTTAAGACTTGTTGAAAGTCATATTGCTCGCTGGGGAGATCGTTACAACGCACCCACTGACATTGCTAATCCGGTGCTTGATGCTCATCCGTACTTAAGTTCTGGATTTTCCTTTACGAGCCGTGACGAGGTTGGAAAGAAGCTGTTACATGGCTTATTTGCTTTCAACTATTCAGCCTTAATTAGCTGCGGGATTTCAGCCTCTGCACTATCCGGTATGAGATTTAGCATTCCAAAACTCGTAACAGCGGTTTGTGATCAACTTTTTCTAGATCAACGAGAAGATATTTTACAAAGTTTTTATACGTATAATGAACAAGAGTTTGTAGGGGAATGGACGCCAAAAATAAAAGCATAAATAGAAAAAGAGCTAAGACGCGGAAAGTCCAAATCGTCTTGCTCTTTTATTTGCTTTTTAACGTTTTCCTAATAGTCCTCCGAGCAAGCCTCCTACCAAACTTGGCACTAACCAGCCAACTCCAACATTATATAAAGGTAAATAGGAAAAGAGATTCGTTAAAATGTCAATATCAAAGCCTGCAGTTGTTAGCCCATCATAGGTACTGACAATTGCAGCACCAATAATCGCACCCATATACACAGAACTCGTAACCTTTTTAAACGATTCAGTAATGGACAAGAGAATTAATACAATCGTTATTGGATAAATCACAATTAACAAAGGCAAGGAGACAGCAATTAACTGGCTGAGCCCAAGGTTGGCCATCGTTAAACTAAATAAGCATAGTACAGCAATTACAACTGGGTAAGAGAACGAACTAAAACGCTTGCTTAAATACTCACCACAAGCCGATACCAATCCTACCGATGTCGTTAAACATGCACCTGTAATGACAATTGCTAAAAGCATTGATCCAAATGAACCGAATAATGACGACGTTACGCCGGCTAAAATCGCCCCACCATTCTCCTGGATTCCTATCGTCTCAACACTCGTTGCTCCCATAAAAGCTAACGAAAGGTAAACAAATGAAAGCCCCACACCAGCAATGATCCCTGCTAGAATCGTATTCGAACGAATATCACTTACGGAGGTAAACCCTCGCTCACGAATTCGATTTATGATCACCACTCCAAAAATAAGTGCTGCGATGGCATCCATTGTTAAGAACCCTTCCAAAAACCCTCCAAAGAAAGCATTCTCTCTATAGGCATCTGTTATCTCACTAACCGAACCAAGCGGTGACACAAAAGCTCTAATGGCAATCACTAATATGACAAGTAATAAAATAGGTGTTAACACTTTACCTACGCGGTCAACAAGTTTAGTTGGATTTAAAGAAATCCAAAACGTTACAGCGAAGAAAATCAGTGTTGCCAAAAATAAGCTAAATCGGCTCGCTTCGCCAAGAAAAGGCACGACTCCTACCTCATAAGCAACCGTTCCTGTACGTGGAATCCCAAAGAAAGGACCGATCGTTAAATAAATGAGCACTGGAAACACAAGAGCGAACGATTTATGAACTCTCTTTGATAGTACATCTAAGTCCCCTTTTACATTGGAAATCGCTATGATTGCGAGTAGTGGTAAACCAACTCCCGTCACTAGAAAGCCCAATACCGCTGACCAAAGTGCCTCTCCAGCTTGTTGACCTAAAAGCGGTGGAAAGATTAAATTTCCTGCTCCTAAAAATAAAGCAAACATAAATAAACCTAAAGCTATTGTTTCTTTTATTGGTAAACTACGTTTCATTTCTCAAATCCCCCGAATGTGTGTTCAAAGTTGCAAAAATTTTCATCCTTCCTATTATGGCACACAATCAATCTATCTAGAATGAAAAATTGATGAAATATTACGTCATATTTTATTATTCTGTATGTATCTAGTAAACATTGACAAAGATAATAGATAAAGGGATTACATTCTCAATCTAACCAAAGGAGAATTACAATGTATGAAACCACCTTCGATATACTTTTAGTCCTTGGAAGAATTATAACGATTTTGCCATTATTGCTTTTCATTACACTATTTATGGGAAAACGCGCAATCGGGGAGCTTCCTATCTTCGACTTTTTAATTGTTGTAATTTTAGGAGCAGTCGTTGGTGCCGACATTGCAGATCCTAATATTCACCATCTCCCGACAGCGATCGCAATCGTAGCTGTTGGAATTCTTCAACGCATCATTGCTAACTTAAAAATATCCAACCGCAAACTAGGTAAATGGCTCACGTTTGAACCGACAATCGTTGTACACAATGGGCAAATTCTAAACAGTAATCTTAAAAAGGTACGATATTCAATTGATAACCTCTTACAAATGCTAAGAGAAAAAGACGTCTTCAATTTAAGTGATGTCGAAATAGCTCTTATTGAACCAAATGGAGCAATTAGTGTTTTGAAGAAGTCAAAAAAGCTAGCAGTAACAATAGAAGATCTAAACTTATCAAGAAACCAGGCAATTGCCTTTCCTGTTGTCGTCGAAGGAGAAATTTATTCCGATGTATTAAGATACTTTAAGCAAAATGATTCTTGGCTGCTGCAACAATTAGCCAAACAAGGAGTTACCAATTTAAAAGATATTTTCATTGCGACTATTGATCATCAACAGCAACTACATATTTCACTAAAAGATCAAAGAAACATAATAATTCCACCTATAAGACATTAACCTTGCATGATCAAAGCATAAAAACTAGGAAAATAGAACCTTTTTATAGTATTCACTAAAAAAATCATTCTTTTTTTAAAAAAATCGATCCTACTACCCCCTTAAAAAAGCATAGAAAAACGTAAGGATATACTAGAGGCAAAAATTTTAAAGAATAAAAGGTGGATATGTATGGTTGGTGAAACAATTAAAAAGTATCGGATGAAAAGAAACTTATCTGTAGCTAAGCTAGCTGAACTTGCAATGGTTGAAAAAAGCTACATAAGTTTAGTTGAACGAGGCACTACTGTGAATCCTTCTGTGCCATTTCTAGAAAAGATTGCTCAAGCACTCGATATTTCAGTGGAAGTATTTTTAACAGATAACTCTGATACAACTGATTCTATTTGGGAAGATGTTGTAACTGAAGCCTTAGAAAGCGGCTTAACTACAGAGGAGTATCTAAATTTCCTTACATTCACGAAAAGACAAAGAACTCTAAAGAAACAACACATACCAATAAAACAACACTTAAAAACTTTTATAGAAAATCAAAAGCTTGGTACAAGAGTCGCAAGCTTTCATTGATTTCCCCTAGAGGTTCGGACATAACCGTTTTATTGAAATTGTGAACGGTGACAACCTTAGCGAAGTATAACTCAGAGCGGATGCTATGCATCATAATACGTACGGAACTTTCGTTAATTAAAACTTTTTTGTCCTGGCTTTATTCTCGTTTTATTATACAGTTAAAAAAGGTCAAGCCCCTTTCCTTAAGGGCTTGACCTTTTTTCATTAATTATTAACTTACTTTCTTTTGAGCAGATCCTGCTGCTACTTTCGCATTTTCATAGAAATTAGTAAAGTAGTCGTTTGTCTCTGCAACAATTACTTTCCATAAAAGAAGTAAAGCAACCAAGTTTGGAATCATCATTAGTGCATTGGCCATATCTGCAAATGCCCAAACCGTCGCTAGATTCGCAATCGTTCCAACACCGCAAGCTGCAATGTAGACAAGACGGTAGCCAGCAATACCTTTTGAACCTGCTAAATACTCAAAACATTTCTCTCCATATACATACCAGCCAACGATCGTTGAGAAACCGAAGAAAATAACTGAGAATGATACAATATATTCACCGACAACACCTAGAACAGATGCAAAAGCTGCACTTGTTAAAGCACCACCTTCAAGTGACCCATCATGGGCTACCCCAGATAATAAGCCCCAGATGGATCCCAGAAACCTGTAATAAGTAGTGTTAAACCAGTCATTGTACAAACGATAATTGTCACAATAAAAGTACCAGTCATCGCTACTAATGCTTGCTTTACAGGGTGATCAGCACGTGCATTACCAGCAATTAAAGCTGCTGTACCGAGACCAGCTTCATTCGAGAAAATTCCCCGAGCAACCCCGTTACGAATTGCCTCTGACACAACCACTCCAAGGAAACCACCGGCTGCTGCTACTGGATTAAAAGCATAATAGAAAATTAATTCAAAAGCTGGAATGATCATATCATAATTCAAAATAAGAATTAAAATCGCCCCACCCATATATAGAAAAGCCATAATTGGAACAAAGAAACTTGCAACGGTACTTATTCGTTGAATTCCACCAAAGATAATGACACTTACAAGAACGACTAAGATTAAACCAGTTACCCAGTTAGCCATTCCAAAGCTATTACTCGTTACATCAGCAATCGTATTTGATTGTACACTGTTACCTATTCCTAATGCTGCAAAGGCACCAAATAGCGCGAAAGCAATCGCAAGCCACTTGAATTTCTTACCAAGTCCTCGCTCAATGTAATACATCGGACCACTTGAATACTCACCTTTATCATTTTTCACACGATACTTAACAGCAAGCAATGCCTCACCATACTTCGTTGCCATTCCTAGTAAACCAACAATCCACATCCAAAAGATTGCACCAGGACCACCAAGTGTGATCGCAGTTGCTACACCAGCGATGTTACCATTTCCAATTGTCGCTGCGAGCGCGGTCATAAGTGCTTTAAAATGACTTACATCCCCTTCTGCAGCTGCATCTTTACTATCTTCTTTTGTAAACCCAAGTTTAAACGCATAAATCAAACGACGAAATTGCAACCCTTTTAACACGAAGGTTAAAAATAAGCCTGTCCCAAATAATAAGATTAAACTCGGTGGGCCCCACAGTACGTTATTAATTCTTCCTAAGATCTCTAAAATATCCATACATTCACCTCTCGTTGATAACGCTTACATTAGTTTTCGTTTTTCTGTATTGTTATTCTAACATAACTAGATCCAAATAAGTTTGTAAAATTTCACAAAATGAAAGCGTTTTATTTGTTTAGTTAAAACAATGACAAATTCGGATGGAAAGACTATTTTAGCGTTTCGTTAAAATCCACAAAAAAACGCTTTCATTTTTTTGTGTTACACACAATGCGCTCACATGACTGCCGATTTATACTAGCGATATAACAAATTCACATTTCCCTTTTAGGAGGACGACATAATGATTATTGGTATTCCAAAAGAAATAAAAAACAATGAAAACCGTGTAGCAATCACTCCAGCTGGTGTAGTCGCTTTAACAAAGAGCGGTCATGAAATTATCATCGAGCAAGGAGCTGGAGTAGGAAGCGGCTTCCAAGATACAGATTACATTGAAGCAGGTGCAACGATTTTAGCAGAAGCTAAAGATGTTTGGGCAAAAGCTGAAATGATTATGAAAGTAAAAGAACCATTAAGCTCTGAATATGAATATTTCCGTAGAGGGTTGATTTTATTCACATACTTACATTTAGCGGCTGAACCTGAGCTTGCTAAAGCACTTGTTGATAGTGGAGTCATTGCGATTGCTTATGAAACAGTTGAAGTAAATCGTACTCTTCCATTACTTACACCAATGAGTGAGGTTGCTGGTCGTATGGCAGCACAAATCGGTGCGCAATTCTTAGAGAAGTCTAAAGGTGGAAAAGGAATCCTTCTATCTGGTGTACCAGGTGTAAAACGCGGTAAAGTAACGATCATTGGTGGTGGAGTAGTTGGTACAAATGCTGCTAAAATTGCCGTTGGCCTTGGTGCTGAAGTAACATTAATCGATTTAAGTGCAGATCGTCTACGCCAGCTTGATGACCAATTTGGTAACGACATTCAAACACTTATGTCTAACCCATTAAACATCGCTGAAGCAGTTAAGGATTCTGATTTAGTGATCGGTGCTGTTTTAATCCCAGGAGCAAAAGCACCTAAGCTTGTTACAGAAGAAATGATCAAATCAATGTCACCGGGCTCAGTAGTAGTTGACGTTGCGATTGACCAAGGTGGTATTATTGAAACAGTTGATCAAATTACTACTCATGACAACCCAACATACACGAAGCATGGTGTTGTTCATTACGCAGTAGCGAATATGCCAGGGGCTGTTCCGCGTACATCAACACTTGGTTTAACAAATGTAACGATTCCTTACGCATTACAAATTGCAAACAAGGGTGTAGAAAAAGCAGTAGCAGATAACCCAGCATTAGCACTTGGCGTAAACGTAGCAAACGGTGCTGTTACTTACAACGCAGTAGCTCGTGACCTTGGATATGAACTTGTTTCTGTTGAAAAAGCACTTTCACCTGTTTTAGCTTAATACTTTTATTACGTACCCTCTCCATCTCGTGGAGGGGTCTATTACTAATTGGAGCAAAGAAGGAGCTTATGAAATGAAAAGGAGAAGTTTTAGAAATACATTTGCACAAATCTCCCTACAAGCAATTGAGGAAAATGCCGCTGCTTTCAAAGGCTCGTTACAACCCGGTTGTAAATTAATGGCCGTTGTTAAAGGAGATGGTTATGGTCATGGTGCAGTAGCGGCCGCTAGATCAGCCATTCGCGGCGGGGCTAATTACTTAGGAGTTGCCATTTTAGATGAAGCCATACAATTACGTGAAGCAGGTATTACAGCCCCTATTCTCGTTCTAGGCTATACTGCCCCTTTCGCACTCAAAACAGCCATTGATAAGGACATTACGATTACCGTGTTCTCCAAAGAAGTGTGCCACGCTTTACTCGAACTGGTTAAAACAACAAAAAAACGAGTGAAAGTCCATATGAAAATTGAAACAGGCATGGGACGAGTCGGCATTCAAACACCGAAGGACTTACTAGAACTCACCAAACCTCTTTATCAACATCCTGCTATTGAAGTCGAAGGGGTCTTTACTCACTTTGCCTGTGCAGACAACCTAAACTCATCTTATACAGATGAACAATTTTCAACATTTCTAACATTAGTTGAAAAACTAGAAGAAGAAGGCATTGCGATACCCATTAAACATTGCTGTAATAGTGCTGGAACACTCTTTCATAAAGACAAACACCTTAGTATGGTTCGTGTCGGGATTAGCCTTTATGGACTCAAACCTGATCAGGCACTCGATTTGCCTATTACATTAACTCAGGCGATGAAACTATACTCTAGTATTGTTTCCATTCGAACATTAGCAGCTGGTTCAACGATTAGCTACGGCCGTACCTTTACATTGCCAACCGATTCGATGGTCGCTACGTTGCCAATTGGCTATGCTGATGGGCTTTCACGCTCACTTTCCAATAAAGGTGTCGTCATGATCAATGAAACACAGGTACCAATTATTGGACGAGTCTGTATGGATCAAACAATGATTGATATTAGCAAACTCTCTAATGTTCAAGTAGATGATTTAGTTGAATTTCCTATTGATGACATGGCTGAAAAAGCCGACACAATTAATTATGAGATTGTCTGTGCAATTAGCAAGCGCGTACCAAGATATTATGAAAGCTCTGAAACTCCTACTCCACTTTCCCTGAAAGAAGAGATCTTCGTATAAACGAACAAGCAGCATAATGAACATAAGTCCACTGTGCTGCTTGTTTGATTTCTTACACGTGGTCTCGCTTAATAGCTTTTTCCCACGTTTTTGTGAAGATTTGTTCTGTTCCTTCATAGGCTGTCACCGTATTAACGAGATAGAAGTTAGTTTCATCACTTGTCATTAAGCTAAACGTTTCTATTTTCGTATCCCAACGATCATCTCTTTTCAATGTCAGCTCCCACTCACATTGAGCACAAGCTGATAGTGGGTCGTTCTCTTTAATCGTCCATGTATTTTTATTTTTACTGCCATATTGAACTCCATTGTTTAACAATCGGCGTTCTCCTTCATCCGAGAAGTCTTTAAGCTTCCATACTCCATTAATTGGGTCATGGATCACTTCTCGAGTTCTTTTCTCTCTCCGAATGACCTCACGCTCCATAACAGCAGCTGTTTCAGGAGCCTTAAAATGACCCCATTTCTCATCAGTTGTTTGAGGCGTACGAACTGGTAGCTCAAGACGTGTACCACTTCCAGGATAAAGCGTTAGAGTAACAGGCTTTGGTGATGGCCAAGCTGATGGCCAATACGTTGGCGAAACCGCTATTTCAAGCTGATGACCTTTTGGAATTTGCTGCCCTAGCGAATCAAGCTGGATTTGAACGTTATATGTTTCACCCGGAACCAGCTTCTTGGGGTTTTCATGTGATTCTCGGTGCGTTAAATTGAGCATTCCCCAGCTAATTAATGTCGACTCACCAGTTGGCGCTTTATCCATTAAGCGCACAACAAGTAATGCATCTTCTTGATCGGCAGATAGCTCTGCATGAAACACAGGGTGACCAAGTAATTCAATGGTTTCCTCTAAAGGCTCAGATGTGAACACAACAGCTTTTCCGTTTTCTAGACGCTGATCAGCTGGTAAATCACCTGGCTGTCCAAATGGGCAAAAGACACCCGAATAGAATCCATGCTCCTGGACACTAGGTATGACGACAGCAGCATTTTGTGCAGGCGTACTAAAATGACTCTTTAGCTTGCTACCTGAAAGCCACCATGACTGATGTTCGACGGATGGAGACGGCCATGCTGGATCAGCAACCCATTTCCCTGGCCTCTTTTCGTAGGTTACTGCTGGACGTTCACTATCCTGTATCCACGAAATCAACCGTGGTTCCTCCATAATCCCTGTTTCCATTCCTTTTAACCATTTGTCCCAAAAACGTAAACACTCCTGTAAGAAGCCAATAGCAGGCTCTGGTGTTGCTACCTCTGGGTATTCATGTGCCCAAGGTCCAATTAACCCTTTGCTATTTGGAATATTTTCAAGGATACGGAATACTGAGTCGGTATAGCCATCCTGCCAACCGCTCACGGCAAATACCGGAACTTTAATATTAGAGAAATCCTCACAAACAGAGCCATGCTTCCAGTAATCATCACGGCGTTGATGACTAAGCCATTCTTCAACAAATGGCGGCGTCTTTTCCAACCTTTCAAGCCAGTTTTCTTTCCAGCTCTCTCCTACTACATTCGGGTCTTGTGGTCGTGCATTATAAGCTAGCATCGTTGAAGCCCACCAAAGCATATCTGACGCTAAAACATTCCCACCACGGTAATGAACATCATCACTATAGCGATCATCGGTTGAGCAAAGCGTAATAATAGCTTTTAAAGCTCGATGGTTGCGTGCGGCAACTTGCAAGCTATTAAAACCTCCCCATGACTTCCCGATCATGCCAACTGCCCCTGTTGACCATGATTGCTTTTCAATCCAGCTCAACACATCAAGAGCATCATCTTGCTCTTGCTTTAAATATTCGTCTTGTAAGAAACCATCTGATTCACCAGAACCACGAATATCAACACGGATGCTAGCATAACCATGGCCGGCAAAGTATGGGTGACGTACAGAATCTCGAATAGCTGTAAAATCATTTTTTCGATAAGGAATATATTCTAAGATGGCTGGTACTGGATTTTCATCTGCATCTTTTGGCAACCAAATAGTAGCAGATAACTTACTACCATCCGACATTGGAATAAAGACACTCTCAACCTTCTCTATCTCATGTGGAAATACTGTTAGAACTGTTCTCTCCTTAGAGTCTCTGATGTTAAATACCAAACTACGATCATCCTTTCTAGCTATGAAAATTAACTTCTGTTCTCCGAGTTTCGATGACTACATTCATGACGCATTCCTTTACGAGCTCGACTGTACGTTCAGCCGCCTCTTCTTGCGTATAATTACGCCTATTGTTCATATACGTAATCATCATTCCTTTCCAAATCATTAACGTTAACTCGGCAATCATTTCAATATCTTTTTGCTTAATAAACCCTTCTTCTACTGCTTTTTCTATATAAAGTGCACTACGCTTCGAAAAATTTTGCTCCATTACAATCGTTTGAATTTCGTCAGGTAAATGAGTGAGATCCTTTCTGTATATTTCATAGTAATCTTTTAATAATTCTTGGGGCAATGTCCCTAAGTTGTCTATAAAAATAACTGAATAGATTTCAGGTTGACGAAAAGAATGCTTGCAAAAACACTCCCACGAATGCAGCCAATTCTCCACCGTATTGCTTCCTTTTGAAAGATACTCTGGCAATTCATTTAAGTAGTCCGCTGTAAACCGCATGGCTGCAAAAAACTTCAAGTGAGAAAGATCCTTAAAGTAATTGTATGCTGTTGAAGCAGTAAACCCGGCACGGTCAGCAATTTTTCTGATCGTAACATTGTTTACTCCTTCTTCGTCGATCACATCTGTCGCTGCATCGAGAAAATAGCGCCACATCCGCGCCCGTTGAATCTCTTTTCTTTCCTTACTCATTTCATTTACGCCTCCGTATTACTGATTAGCTAGCTTTCACATACACATGATTCTTATCATTCGCCTTCAACCATTTTACTAACGAAATAATCATAAGAACATACATGATTAGCACCGGAACCGCAACAAGTACGGACGTTGTTTGTACAACATTTAATCCACCCGTCATCGTCAAACTAATTGCAAGGGCTGATAACAATACTCCCCACATAAGGCGGTGCCAACGTGCAGGCTGTCCATCAACACCAAGCTCCTTCGTTGCAACACTCGCAATTACATAACTTGCTGAATCAAGTGATGTTGATAAGAAGATAAAGCCAAGAATTAAGAAGAACACGGAAGCCAGTACTGGTAATGGCAATGAATTTAACACCGCTACAATGACAGAAGGATCCCCATGTTCTGCTTGAAATCCAATTAAATCGACTTTTCCTGTTAGCTGTAGGTCCATTGCATAACCACCAAAAACACCAAAGTATATCCAACTTCCGACAGAACCCCAAAGAACAACATTCAATACAAGTTCTCTAATCGTACGCCCTTTGGAAATTCTCGCTACGAAAATGCCAATAAACGGTGCAGTCGCAGCAAACCATGCCCAATAAAAGACAGTCCATGCTTGTGGGAATCCACTCTGTTCAATTGGATCTGTGTAAAAGCTCATTTTCCAAAAATGGTCTAACATAAGACCAAAACTATTTGTGAAATAAGAGAGTAAGAACAACGTCGGACCAACTATGATGACAAATACAGCTAGACCTAGAGCCATATAAATATTCCAATCACTTAACTTACGAATCCCTTTATAAAGTCCAAAGTATGCACTTGAACTAAAGATCACTGTCCAAATCGCAATAATAACCAGATTAAGACCTAATGATGGTTCTATTCCAAATAAATCACCAACAACTGCAGAAATCATTGGAACTCCGAGACCTAATGAGGTTCCAAGACCGCCAATCATGCTCCAGATGACTAGCACATCAATAGCTTTTCCAAGAAAGCCATCCGCGTATT
Organism: Halalkalibacter krulwichiae; assembly: GCF_002109385.1. Lineage (NCBI taxonomy): Bacteria > Bacillati > Bacillota > Bacilli > Caryophanales > Bacillaceae > Halalkalibacter > Halalkalibacter krulwichiae. The sequence continues at coordinate 4,545,718 of NZ_CP020814.1, forward strand.
TTCCAAGCACACCTCGACAGGCAGAACTGATTTTCAACGAAGGGTTTTTTAATACGTAAAAGCTATACGCCATTACAACAGCTGGAACCGCATATAAGGCCCAAGCTGAAATTCCCCAGTGAAATAGTCCATAACTTACTGCATATTCTGCCGCTTGATTTGACTCTGCTTCAAGTCCAAACGGCGGCCATGTGTAGTAATAAAGTGGTTCAACAATCGACCAGAACATAATACTTGTTCCCATCCCTGCAGTGAACAACATGCCTCCCCAACTGAACCTAGAAAACTCAGGTTGATCATTTAAACTTCCTAACTTTACTCTACCAAACCGACCAAATACTAGCCATAGAAGAAAGATCATTAATCCGATCGTTAAAAATTCAAATGCCCAATCCAACTGAAACGTAATAGCTGAAAGCATCCCTTCTAAAACAGGACCCGCTGTCTCACGAAAAATAACAAGCAACAACGTCGCCACCACAATTAAAATAAGTGACGGCCAAAAAACCGACTTTTCTACTTTTGCATTATTCATGTAGTTCACATTCCTCCAGTAGTATTTTTAATTCTTTAAACCTTTGAAATGAACAAGATCGTTATATGAACATGTTCATTTTATGAATATATTCATGGTAACATAGGTAGAATAGTTGTCAAATTAGTCTGAACATACTAATCTTTCATATAACGCTATTAATCCTTCTTACTATCTACTAACGTCCATTGGGATGAATTAGCTCGAATATAGTCTTTCAAACTCTAAATACCTTTCTAGTTCGTGTAAATCCCAATTTCAGGGTGCGTTTTAAAGAAAAAAGTAGGTATGTTTTTGATCATTAGAGCAACAGTTCTTTGGGCAAAATAAAAAGTGATACAAAAGGGGTACTCCCTTCTGTATCACTTCAACTCATTTTATCATCTGTTTCACTAATTCTTTATTTCTATCTTTAAATACTTCATTGTGTGAGGATACCATTGCTTTATGTTTCGCCTCAGGGTCAATGAATTGCTTTGCTTTATTAACGGCATTGGCAGCATCTTGGAATGCACCTGCAATTAAGTTCAGCTTGCCTTCATGCTTCAAAATATCGCCAGCAGCAAAAAGCCCTGGAATAGAAGACTCTCCACTTGCCGTTCCTTTTATATAAAAATCCTCAATTCTTTCAACTACTAATGGACTATTTCCGAGCAAGGTCGAGTCTCGTTCATAGCCATGATTAATAATTACTTCATCTATTTCAAGCAAAGAAACATTCCCAGTTTGCTTATTTTTCAATTCAACTTGTTTAATCTCGTCTTGATCTGGCCCAGCAATTAACTTCGTGATTTCTGTTTGCAGCAAGCAGGAAGCAGAACTATTATGAAGCTGTGTAACTTGTGCTTCATGTCCCTTTAGTTGCTCATTACGATATGTTAAGTAGACCTTCTTAGCAACAGGTTCTAATTCATTGGCCCAATCAATTGCTGAGTTTCCTCCTCCTGAGATCATGACGGTTTTATTTTTAAAACGCTTTAGCGATTTGACCGTATAATGTAAGTTTGACACTTCAAATCGTTCCGCTCCTTCTATCGGCAGCTTTTGTGGATTTAAAATACCACCTCCAACAGCAACAATCACCGTTTTTGATAAATGCTCTTGACCACTAGCTCCCTTCAGCAAAAAGCTTCCCTCTTTATTCTGACCTATGAACTCTACTTTTTCATTTAACACCACTGTTGGATTAAACGTTAACCCTTGTTCTACTAGTTGGTCAATTAATTTTGCTCCGGGAACCGGTGTTAAGCCACCAACATCCCAAATCATCTTCTCTGGATACACATGAATCTTTCCACCTAATTGCGGTTGAAACTCAATAATCTTTGTTTTCATTCCACGTAGCCCACTATAAAAAGCCGAATATAGACCGGCTGGGCCTCCTCCAATAATTGTTACATCAAATTGTTCTAGGTGTTTCAGCTTGATCCACTCCTTCGTAAAACCAACTGGGATTAATTATCATTCTCAATTAAATATACGATATTTCCTTCGTTGACACAACAATTATCTATTGTTCTGTCAAAAGAATTGACCTGTCCCTCTGTGACTCCGGTGTATTTATGGAGAAGCATAGATAGAAAAAGCTGCCCTAACTTATGAGTTAGAGCAGCTTACTTACTTTATTAAATAATACGAGTTAAAACCATACCTTCAATTTGATTAATCTTCTCTGCTAATCCAGGAATCACATCGCCATTTACTTCATTTTCAATGTCAATCATCGTATAAGCATAGTCTCCACGGCTTCTGTTCACCATGTCAGCAATATTTAAATGATACTCAGAGATTTCTGATGTAATTTGTCCAACCATATTTGGAACATTCTTATGAAATGCCGCGACACGTGTTTTACCTGTATACGGAAGGTAAGCGTTCGGGAAGTTCACTGAGTTCTTAATGTTTCCTGTTTCAAGAAATTCCTTCACTTGACGAGAAGCCATAATGGCACAATTCTCCTCTGATTCTTTCGTAGAAGCGCCAAGATGTGGAACTGGAACAGCGTTTTTCATTTTTAAAATATTTTCATTCGGGAAGTCAGTAATATACTTACCAACTCTTCCGCTTTCAAGCGCTTCAGCCATATCCTTTTCATTCACAAGCTCACCACGTGAGAAATTCAAAATGTGAACACCAGGCTTCATAATGCTAAACGTTCCTTCATTGAACATCGCTCTTGTATCATCTGTTAGTGGTACGTGAACTGTAATAAAGTCAGAGTTAGCAAACACTTCTTCAATTGACATTGCACGCTGTACATTACGAGATAAGTTCCAAGCAGTATTGACAGAAATAAATGGGTCAAAGCCAATAACATCCATATCTAAGCCTAGAGCATCGTTTGCTACAAGAGCACCAATCGCTCCTAGACCGATAATCCCTAACGTCTTCCCTTTTACTTCCTTACCAACAAATTGCTTCTTCCCTGCTTCAACTAGCTTTGGGATTTGATCTCCTTGGCCATCTAACGTCTTAGTCCAAGCTATACCAGCAAACAAGTTACGAGACGAAGCCATGATTGATGTGAGAACAAGCTCTTTAACAGCATTTGCATTCGCACCTGGCGTATTAAAAACAACAATTCCTTTTTCCGTACATTTTTCAACAGGAATATTATTTACACCTGCTCCAGCACGAGCAATTGCTCTTAAGTTGCTACCAAACTCCATTGAATGCATGTTGAAACTACGAAGAACGATGGCATCAGGATTGTCATTGTCGTTATCAATGATATATTGATCATTAAAAACGTCTAACCCACATTCAGCTATATTATTTAAGGTTTGAATCGTCTTCTTTTTGTCTACAGTTACTGTACCCATTTACTTTCTCTCCCCTTATCTTTTATGTTTGATATTGTACTTGTTAAATTAATTAATAGTAACCAAATTTCCTACTCGTCGTCAATCATAGAAACTCTCAAATAATATAGTCGACTATCCCCTCCTGTAAGCAGAAAGAGGCAAGGGAAGTTAAGAAACTCCCTTACCTCTGCCCAGGCGAACGGCTACGACACTATGTGCTCCCTCACGGTTATCCGCGTTCGCCAGTCACACATAGCCTTTAGATTAATTTAAATTATAGTAAATATTCTAAAAATAATCAAGTATAAATATGTTTAATTTGAACATGGCTCATTTACAAACTCTTTATTCAGCGCTGTCCCATTAAAAAAGAGTGCGCAACACACTCTCTCCTTGAACCTATTCCTCCGTCTCGGCCTCAATCCTGCTCATAAACTCCTCTGCCGCACTATATCCTTGCTGTCTCAAATACCAGTTATTTGCAGCTGCTTCAATTAAACCCGGTACATCTCGTCCTGGTTGGAGCTGAATCTCAATTGATGGAACTTTCACACCCATATATTCGGAATAATGAGCTTCCTGCTCGAGTTCATTATTTAAGGCATCTTTCTGCCATTTCGTTAATTTAATATCAAGAGCAATTCTCGTTTCTTCTTGGTACGCTTTTTGTCCATACATCCGTACGACGTTTAATAACCCAATACTTCGAAGTGCCAAAAATTGTGCGGTATTATCATCATGTGTGCCTAACAATGTTTGAGGGCTTAGCTTTTTTAAAACGACTATATCGTCCGCCACTAGCCGGTGCCCACGGCCAATTAATGTATGTGCCATTTCACTCTTGCCAACCCCAGAGTGTCCTCGAAGTAAAATCCCAACTCCAAATACATTCATACACACACCATGTATGGCAATTTCCGGCGCTAACTTTTTGACAAGAAATGCATCAAGCTTCGTAATAAATTCTGATGTCGTTTCCACTTTTTTTGTAACTAGTAGAGGGATTTTTTCTTCAATACAATGTTGAGTTAAATATGTTAACCCTTGATCGCCAGCTGTAACAATGAAGCAAGGCGGATGATAATGAACAATGTTTCCAATCCGAACTTTACGTTCCTCTTTGGTTAACTTATGTAAATAATTAATTTCTTTTCTTCCTAATATTTGAACTCTTTCTGTTGGAAAGAAGTCAAAATGACCAACAAACTCTAAACCAGGACGATGCACCCTTGGTTGTGTAATCATTTGTCCCAACTGATCTTGACCAGCTAACACCTTTAATGAGAACTTTTCTACTAAAGTTCCAACTGTTACTTTCTTCATCTCTAGATTCACCGTCCCAATGCCTTCTCATCTGCCATTATACTTAAAATTGGTAAAATGTCTATCTCTTTCACATCGATTATTATGCACGACTCTTATCACCGCTACCCCTTCTTCTTCCTTTGCCACGCTCGTACATGTAGCTTGCTAGGTTGGACAAGCTACATAAAGAGAAGAATTTAAAAAAGAGAGGCGGGGTTTAAATGAAAAAGAACCAAACAGATCACATTGTCTCGAACGAGGCCGTACGCGGGAAGCCATTTCTTGATATCGATCGTGTTCTTACTGAAAACCGTAACGAAAAGAAGCAATTGAAAAAGTAGGCCTATTTGAATTTACTTCAATAAATAAGCTTGTCGTTTTACTACATACAATTGCTAATCCCCAAAAAAAAGCATAAATTGCCTAATCGCAATTTATGCTTGGACTAACATTTTTTTTTCCTCTGTTAAACTGACTTGTTGATTAGTCTCTAACTCTAACGACTCTGCCGTTGAAGCCAATACTTCTTGCAATAATGCTGGATTTTCCATTAAAGATAAGCCATAAGAAGGAATTATCTCTTTAATTTTCGGCTCCCATTCTTTGATTTGTTCAGGGAAACATCTCGTTAATACATCAAGCATTACATGGACCGCCGTAGAGGCACCTGGTGAAGCTCCTAGTAAGGCAGCAATTGAGCCATCAGAAGCACTAATCACTTCCGTACCAAACTGAAGCGTTCCTTTTCCACCAGCTTCTGTATCTTTAATTACTTGGACACGTTGTCCAGCTATAATCAAATCCCAATCTTCGCTCTTAGCGTTTGGGATAAATTCACGTAATTCTTCCATGCGCTTTTCTTTTGATAACATCACTTGCTCAATTAAATATTTTGTTAGCGACATGTTTTTAGCTCCAGCTGCCAACATCGTTAATAAGTTATTTGGTTTGACCGAGGTTAACAAGTCAAACGCCGAACCGTATTTTAAGAACTTTGGCGAAAAGCCAGCAAACGGTCCAAATAGTAACGATTTTTGCTTATCAATAAAACGTGTGTCAAGATGTGGGACCGACATTGGTGGAGCTCCCACCTTCGCCTTTCCGTATACTTTAGCATGATGCTGTTCTACGATTTCAGGATTATTACAAACCATGAAGATCCCACTTACCGGGAATCCACCAATTTGTTTTCCTTCTGGAATACCTGATTTTTGTAGAAGATGTAGGCTTCCACCTCCACCTCCGATAAAGACGAATTTGGCCGCATGGCGTTCAACTTCACCACTGCGTGCGTTACGTACTTTTAATTCCCACATACCATCACTAGCACGCTTAATATCTTCCACAGTATGCTGGTAGTTAACTTTTACATTTTGTTGCTCTAAATGTTCAAATAACATGCGCGTTAAAGCCCCAAAGTTGACATCCGTTCCACCGTCAATTTTGGTTGCTGCTATAGGTTCATCTGTTCCCCGCTCTTGCATAATGAGCGGAATCCATTCCTTTAACGTTTCAGGGTCATCAGAAAACTCCATACTCTCGAAGAGTGGGTTATTTGATAACGCTTCAAAACGTCTTTTTAAGAAAGAAACATTCTGTTCGCCCAATACTAAACTCATATGAGGCAATGCCTTAATAAAGTCCTGTGGGTTGTTTATTAATTTCTTTTTAACAAGGTAAGACCAGAACTGCATCGATACTTGGAACTGTTCATTTATTTGGATTGCTTTTGTAATGTCTACAGATCCATCTGCTCTTTCATTTGTGTAATTAAGTTCACAAAGTGCCGCATGCCCTGTTCCTGCATTATTCCATTCATTAGAGCTTTCCTCTCCAGCATCTGTTAGTTTCTCAAATGCTGAAATCTTCCAATCTGGTACTAACTCTTTCAGAAGTACCCCCAAAGTCGCACTCATGATTCCGGCACCAATTAAGATAACGTCTGTTTGATTATGTCTGTTACTCATTTTTACCGTCCTTATATCCTAAGATTTTACAGAAAGGATGTAAGCGCTCCCTATAAGGTATTAAAAGCAAGGCAAGGGTGCGACCTAGTCACACATCTTTTCTGGATCAACATATAACATACTTATAGTGTATCATTATTTTTTTAAAATTAAAATATTTATCTACTTTTATATATGAAGAAAGTTACGAATACTTTTACTTATATGTACATAATATACATATTTTACCTAATTTATAAGGGTGCTTTGCCCATTTTACCAATTAGGATTTCCATGTTCATATGGCTTTAAGACCCCATATAATGTTTCTGTAACAGGTATTGAAGAGTCGTGTTTATCAGCTATACGTAACGCTGCTCCATGTAAATGTTCAACTTCTATAAATAATCCCTTTCTCATATCTTGATGCATAGAAGATGTCGCTTCTTCCTGAAACCCTTTCAAACGATTAGCCATTACGTCTACTTCTTGATCTGATAATGTTATCCCCTCTAGTCTTGCTAGTTTACTCATTTCATAGATTACATTTTTTGCGGCCTTAAATGATGCTTGTGACTTGTTTATAAACCCTGCAGGTAGTTGCATTGCTGAAGTAATTCCTGAGAAAGCTGTGATAAATATATACTTTTTCCACATATGTTTTAAAATAATTTCTTCCCTAATTAAGTTCATTTTCGCATGGCTATGTATCTCTTCTAACTGTTTACATATCTCTTTTTGTTCTTCATGAAGAATTCCAAACTTAATCGTGCCGCTAGCACTCGTATGCTCTACATAACCATCTTCCGTTAATGTTGCAATAATAGAGGCAAAACCTCCAATTACCTTTACTTTCCCAACAGCTTGCTGTAGTGTCTCTACATGCTCAATACCATTTAACAATGGGAGCACAAAAGCTCCTGTTTGTCGAACAATTGTTTGAATTTGTGATATAGCTTGCTCAAGATGATATCCCTTAACAGCTAAAATAATTAAATCTATAGACTCTACCTCTTCAGGTTTTGTATAAATCGTTAAATCTTTTTCCTCAAATCTTCCTTCAGGGCTGTTTATTTTAAGACCCCTCTCTTTTAATTGACCCGCCCGCTTTTCTCTCACAAAAAATGAAACGTTTTGACCTGATTCTAACAATCTTCCACCAAAGTACGCACCGAGCGCTCCTGCTCCGTGTACCAAAATATTCATATGATCACCCTCCCATATTATTGTATTAAAGTAAAAATAATCTGTTATTTTATTAACCCTACTATAAAGTATTGATGATTAACACAAAAATGCAATAGCAACTTTCACTACTGTACGGCTACTTTACCTGTTTCACTCGTTCAACAAATTTCTCTGCAGCACGTGATAACGGAACACTCTTTAAGTAGCATATACCAATGCTCCTTTTAGGAATTTTCTCTGCTAATGGTATCTCGTATAAATCTCCTCTTTCTAAGTAATCCTTCGAGAACTCTTTTGTGACACATGAAATCCCTAAATTTATTTTTGTAAATTCTACTACAAGGTCATAAGAACCCAGCTCAAAAACAGGTGAGACTTGAAATCCCTTCTCCTTAAAGAAGTTTTCAACAAACATTCGTGAATTCGATTTTTTTTCTAAAAAAATGAGCGGCATTCTCATTAAATACTCTAAACTAATTGGTTTTGTAGTTAGCTTCTTATATTTTTCTCCACAAACAAAAATATCTTGGACTTCCTTACACGGTATAACTTCAAGGTGTTCCTCTTGAATGGGCAAATTACATATCCCAATGTCTGCTTTTCCCGTTTTAATGAAATCACAAATTTCTGTCGTAGTGCCATTTAAAATAGTTAGTTTAATTCCTGGGTAAGCTAAATGAAATTCCTCCAAATAAGGTAATAGAAAATAGCGAGAGATCGTATCTCCTACACCAATGCGTAATTGTCCAGTTAATAAACTTTTGAATTCTAATAACTTATCTTCTGCTGCATGAATCATGCCGAGTGCTGAACTAACATGTTCGTTTAAAATATTGCCTTCAGTTGTTAATATGACTCCCTTTGAAGTGCGGTAAAAAAGTTTTATTTCTAATTCTTTCTCTAGCTTTGAGATGGCCTGACTAACAGCAGATTGGGTCATATATAGTTCTTGCGCAGCTTTTGAAAAACTTTTATTGCGACTAACTACGTTAAAAATACGATAAACATCTAATTTCCCAACCATATAAGTACTCCTTATATCTGATATTATTATTGTTAATTTTAATTATATCCATTTAAAGGTTATAGTAACATAAGGTTCATCATTAGTACTTAAACAAAAAACAAACTCTTATTAGAGGAGAGATCAAATTGGAAAGAGTCGTTGGAACAGTCGTTCGCGGACTTCGCGGACCAATCATTAATAATGGCGATAACATCGAACAAATTGTAGTTGATACTGTATTACATACAGCAGAAGTTGAAGGTTTTTCAATTGAAGACCGTGATATTGTCACGATTACAGAGTCTGTCGTTGCTCGTGCACAAGGGAACTATGTAACAATTGAAGATATCGCGACTGACATTTCAGCAAAATTTGGTGAAGAAACAATTGGTGTTATTTTCCCAATCCTTAGCCGTAACCGTTTTTCTAACTGCTTACGTGGGATTGCAAAAGGGGCAAAGAAGATTGTCTTAATGTTAAGCTACCCATCTGATGAAGTGGGGAACCACCTTGTAGACATTGACGAATTAGATGTAAAAGGGGTTAATCCTTGGACAGATGTCTTATCAGAGAAAGAGTTCCGTACTCATTTCGGATACAAAAAGCACCCATTCACAGGTGTTGACTATATCGATTATTACAAAAGCTTAGTTGAAACAGAAGGCGCAACGTGTGAAGTGATCTTCTCAAACGACCCTAAAACGATTTTAGACTACACAAAAAATGTATTAGCTTGTGATATCCACTCACGTTTCAGAACAAAACGCATTCTAACTAACAATGGTGCTGATAAAGTATATGGCCTTGATGATATCCTTAAACAACCAATCAATGACAGTGGCTTTAATGAACAATATGGTCTGCTTGGATCTAATAAAGCAACCGAAGACAGCGTGAAGCTTTTCCCGAATAACTGTCAACCGATTGTTGATGGCATTCAAGCAAAAATCAAAGAAATCACAGGCAAAACAATTGAAGTGATGGTTTATGGAGATGGTGCATTCAAAGATCCAGTAGGTCAGATTTGGGAACTTGCTGATCCAGTTGTATCACCAGGATACACAGCAGGACTTGATGGCACACCTAATGAAGTTAAATTAAAATATTTAGCGGATAACAACTTCTCGCACCTTCGTGGCGAAGAGTTGAAACAAGCTATTTCTGGTTACATTGAGAATAAAAATGCAGACTTAGTAGGTGCAATGGAAGCTCAAGGAACTACACCTCGTAGATTAACAGACCTAATTGGATCATTATCTGACTTAACTTCAGGTAGTGGGGACAAAGGAACACCAATGATCTATATCCAAGGATATTTTGATAATTATACAAAGTAACATTCGTACAGAAAGGATGCCTTCAATTAAAAAGGCATCCTTTCTGTATATAGGAGGAAAAGGAATCAAATAATTTGCAAGTAAGACACAACCAAAAGCTGTTGACCCTAAGACGGCCAACAGCTTTTAATAGTAAAATTGTAATTATTTTGCCTCTTTTAGAACTTTCGCAAGGATTTTTATTCCTTCGACAATCTTCTTTTCATCTGCATAACTAAATGAAAGGCGGAGAAATTGCGTTCCTTCTTTTTGATGTAAGAAAAAGTATTTACCAGGGACATAGGATACCCCTTCTTTCAGGGCCTGAGCTAATAGTTCGGACGTATCAACCGAAACTTTTAGCCACACAAAGTATCCACCCTCTGGAACATACCACGTGGCGGATTGTGGCATATATTGTTCCAATGCAGAAAGCAAAACAGAGCATTTAGCTTGATAGGTGGCTCTAATTGTTTCTAATCGCTTTTTCATATTAGTGCTCTCTAAATAAGCTGCCATCGTTGCTTGAGCAAATGGATGGTCCAAATCTTTTTTAAACCAAGCCATAGCTGTAATAAATTCAGGCACTGCCGCTACCCACCCAATTCGCATTCCAGGGGCTACTACTTTCGATAAAGATCCCACATGTAAAACACGGCCGTAGTTATCCATAGCCTTTAATGGAGTTTGTTGCTCACCAAAGCTTAATTCCCCGTATGCATCGTCCTCTAAAATGAGGAAGTTGTATTTGGCTGCTAATTCTAATACATGCTTCCGACGTTCTTCTGTCATCGTCGTACCTGTTGGGTTTTGAAACGTTGGAATCGAATATAAAAAACGCGGAAGGCTGAATCCTTTTTGTTTTCTCTCTGCAAGGATCTCTTCTAAGAAATCGGTTCGTAATCCATGCTCATCGACTGGAATACTAATAAATTGATTCGTGTAATTACAAAAAATCTCTAGCGCCTCCATATACGTCGGCGCTTCAATCGCAACAAGTGTTTGATCATCAATAAGAATACGAGCAATGAGATCAATCGCCTGACAGGCACCAGATGTAAGTAACAGTTCGTTTTCGGCAACATCAATACCACGTATAGCTAATCTTTCTTGTATCTGGCCTTTTAATTGCTCCATTTTAGGACTACCTAAATAATGCAATGGTAGATCCTTCTCTTCCTCAAGTAAATGAGTAACTGCTCCCTTTATCTCTTCAGCAGGTACAAGATAAGGAGCTGGGTAGCCAGAACTTAAACGAATACACTCATCTGGTAACGAAGGCATCCACTCACCCGGGGATCATTTTGTAGTGCTTCTTTGCTATATTTTGAAAAAAAAGATTCAACGTTCACGTTATCATTCACCTTTCCAACCATTCTAATAAACATACAGAAAGAGGCTGGAACATAAGTAAAGGGTTTTATTTAGAAGGCGAACCATGCAAAACCTATGCATCAACAATCATTTTGTTCGCATTTCTCATTAATAATAACTCTTTTGTCCTAGCCTCTTTTTCCATATGAAGTGAAATAAAATTGATTTAACTTTAGTATTATTACCTTACCTTATTTTTAGAAGAATAAAAAGTGTGCCATTGCAGCAGCGACTGGAAGGGTAATAATCGTTCTTTGTAAAAAGATAATTAATAACTGAAAAAATGATAGAGGAATTTTTGATTTTAATAACAGAATTCCAATTTCAGACATGTAAATTAATTGTGTTAACGACATTACACCAATTACAAAACGTGTAAGCTCTGACTCAATCCCACTCCCGATAACGGCAGGTAAAAACATGTCAGCAAACCCGACAATCATAGCTGGAGCGGCAGCCTGTGCTTCAGGAATTTGTAATAACTGTAATAATGGGACAAAAGGATAAGATAAGTAAGTAAAAATTGGTGTAAATTCAGCAATGACAAGAGCAACCGTTCCCAATGCCATTACCAAAGGAATTAAGGCAAACCAAATATCAACGACATTTTGAACTCCACTTTTTACAACGCTACGGTAACTCTTGACCTGGTTCGCTTTTTCTACTGCTTTTTCAACTCCCCAACGGAAGCTTGATACTCCTTCTGGAACAACTTCATCAATTTGTTTTCCAACCGGTTCATAGTACCCATCCTTTTTTAATGAAAGCGGAGGGATTCTCGGGCAAATAATCGCAGCAATAATTCCCGTTACAATTACTGTAAAATAAAATTGAATAAACATATGGTCAATGTCTAAAAACTTTGCAATGACTAGACTAAAAGCAATCGATGCGATCGAAAAGTTTGTAGCGACAACAGATGCTTCTCGCTTTGTATAGTAACCAGACTCATATTGTTGCGTCGTTAATAAAACACCTACTGTTCCACTTCCCATCCAAGATGCTAAAGCATCGACAGAAGAACGACCCGGAAGCTTAAATAATGGATACATCACTTTACGTACCAATGTCCCGATAAAATCCATTAAACCAAACTGCAGCAAAAGCGGCATAAATAAGCAAGCAAATAAGAACCAAACCATTAATACCGGAATTAAATCGTAAAGAACTACGCCACCAGTATATGGTGACCAGATGAATTCAGGTCCTATTTGACCCAATGTAACAATAGCAAATACTGCACCAATTATTCTAAGTACTAACCAAAATGGAGTAATATTAAATAAACTATTTAGAAATGGTTTGTCCTTGATCAATTGAGGGTTCGTAATTGTAACAACTAAACTACCAATAGCTGATATGCAAAGAACAATCGTCATAATTAATGGAATATGACTAGCAATGGCAGCCTGTAGTGCATCCGCTAACACCCCTAACCCTATCGTAACCTTATCGTTTATTGAAATAGGGACTAAAAAAAGCAACACCCCAATTAATGATGGTAACCAAAACTTCATATATTCCTTTGTGGTATACTCTTTTTCTTTTTTCAAATCTTCTGTTGTTTGTAGTTTCTCAGCTTCCATGTTGTCCCTCTCCTACTTCTTCTATTTCACATTCCATTTATAATCTCGGTCGAATATTTAATAATATATCATTATACTGTATAATTATTCAATAGTATTTTTAATATTTCACTCATGAGCAAACAAAAAAACTGACCTTAAAATTGCTAGATTCAAAGAGTCAGTTTTCTATACGTTAGAGCAATCATCCTCTAACCTTTTCACAAACATATATCATGTCATAACTATCATTTGTGACCGGTGCTCCGTTCCAATCTCGATAAACATCAATGATTTTAAAACCATGCAAAAGCAATAGTCTTTCCATTTCTTTCGGAAAAACATATCTTAACTTTATCGTTGTTCTCTTTTCATTAACCAATTCACCACGGCTACTTTTATATTTTCTAATTGTTGTATAATGTTGCACTTGATTTAATGTGTCAAAATGACTAATTGTATAAATATTAACTATGTTCCCATTATGTATGTCTACTCCTATGAGACTATACCCATTTTCCGCCATAGGGATCGTGAGTCTCCCAGTACCACAAGCTAGGTCGATAATCGTTCCTTTCACTCTTGCTGCCCATTTCAATAGAAATGGTAATTCAGGTATATATTGTTGATTTTCTTTATCATATAATTGAGGATCATGATACTCCTCGAAATTATCTTTCATCATCTCTTTTCACCCCAACACCCCAAACTAGTTCCAGTATTTTTACATATTTTTAAAGTTAATACCAATTTTATACTATAATTAATTACTAATAGATCACAACATATTAGAAATAAAAATGAAAATGCTACTTTAGGAGTGAATATGATATGGAGAAGGTAAATAGTTATCATCATCAAGGGATTAAGACTCTATCAGAGCAGCTAGTACCCGCAGCAACTGCTGAAGATGGATTAATAGAAGCAGTTGTCATGCCCAACAATACATTCATCTTAGCCGTTCAGTGGCATCCTGAGTTCAACTATGAGGTAAATGAAAATAACTTTACTTTGTTTATAGAGTTTGTAAGAGCATGTAAGCAACATTGATACTCTTAAAGGCATACAGTGCTTCTTTCAGTCGTATAATTAGTTTGGCAAAGGAGGAAGATTCATGACCTTAATTAATTCTTTTATAATAGACGTTTGGAAGCAGAATATACAGGACTTTAAAGAGTTTGGCGAACTTGCAAAACAAGCAAACTGTACAACAGGAAAGATGTATTTCAGAGGATTACAGTATCAATGTTTACTGTTCATACCGGTCTATTATATCCCCATACTCTATATTCTTTCCGTACTACCGCTAGCTGTTATCTTTTCCGCCATAAACAATACAATAACGGACACAATCATCTTAACAGCAGCAGTAGCAATGATTACTTTATTTATGATCATATTTGTTGTTTTCGCAAGACTGATAAAAACAAAAGGTCATCCACAAATGAAAAAGAATTTAATAGAAAAATTTATAGATGAAAAGCCAGTGAAAAAGGTGAAATAAAGCCACCTATTTCACTGGCTTAATTTTTTTATTGACAGACAGTAAATGAAACTATATATTATCGATAATGATAATTATTATCAAACGAACTTATGATAAGGAATGATAGTAAATGAATGGAAAAGGAAACGATTCATTATTGACAACATTATTTATTGCTATACTAACGATTGCATTAGCTGGCTGCAGTCAGCAATCAGGTTTAACCGCCGAACCTAAGGAATCTGATAGCAAAGATATAGAATCTGAAAATGAAATAGTAATCAACCATGCTTTTGGGGAAACGATTATTGATGAGAAACCTGAACGCGTTGTTACCATTTCGTGGGCAAACCATGACGTTGCCCTTGCTCTTGGTGTTGTCCCTGTAGGATTCTCTGCAGCTAACTACGGTGTTCAAGATGAGAGCGGAATGTTACCTTGGACTGCAGAGAAATTAAAAGAACTTGGTGAAGAAAACCCAACTATCTTCCAAGATACTGACGGTTTAGATTTTGAAGCCATCTCAGACGCTGAACCAGATGTCATATTAGCAGCCTACTCAGGTATTACTCAAGAGGAATATGACACTTTAAGTGAAATAGCTCCAGTTGTAGCTTATGAAACTGGTCCTTGGGTAACGACATGGCGTGATCAAATTAAATTCAATTCCATAGGCATGGGACTGGAAGAAGAAGGAAAACAACTGATTGCTGATACAGAGAAATTAATTCAAGATAAAGCAAATGAACACGCTGAAATAAAAGGGAAGAAAGCTGCATTTGCTATGATTAATGCTACAGATTTGTCAAAATTCTACGTCTACACACCAGCTGATCCAAGAGGAGAGTTCCTTGCTGAGCTAGGAATGGAATACCCGGAGAGTATCATGAGTCAAATTGCCGATTCAAATAGTTTTTATATTGAATTAAGTGCTGAGAACGCAGACGCACTGAATGATGTAGAAGTTTTAATATCTTATGGAGATGAAAATACATTAAAAGCACTGCAAGCTGACCCAATCCTTGGGAAAGTTCCAGCTATTGAAAGAGGATCTGTTGTCATTATTGGAGATAATACTCCACTCGCAGCATCTGGGAATCCAAACCCACTTTCGATTCAATATTCAATTGATGAATACTTACAATTACTTTCAGAAGCTGTTAGCAAATTAGATTAAATGATTCAGACATCGATTTCAGAAAATAAGCAATTACTTATACCGAAGAATTTCATAAAAGTTCTAATACTCTTTATTTTTCTACTCGGTATATGTGTATGGGCCTCTCTTGCTTTTGGCTCTCGTACAATTGGAGCAACTGAACTAATAGACGGTTTATTCCGTCCTGATATACAATCCCATGAAGCAAGTGTTGTTCGCCAAAGGATTACTAGAACTGTATTTAGTTTAATGTGTGGTGCTGCGTTAGGCGTTTCTGGGGCTTTAATGCAGTCGGTCACTCGCAACCCTATCGCAGATCCTAGCATATTAGGAGTAAACACAGGGGCGTCTCTCTTTGTCGTTTGTGGTATTTCCTTT
This sequence comes from Halalkalibacter krulwichiae, assembly GCF_002109385.1. Taxonomy (NCBI): domain Bacteria; kingdom Bacillati; phylum Bacillota; class Bacilli; order Caryophanales; family Bacillaceae; genus Halalkalibacter; species Halalkalibacter krulwichiae. The sequence continues at coordinate 4,561,780 of NZ_CP020814.1, forward strand.
TTAAATATTAGTACAGCTGGTCAATACATTTGGCTTGCACTGGCGGGAGCCATTATAACAGCCATCTTTGTATTCGGAATCGGTTCTATGGGGAGTGGCGGTGCCACCCCCTTAAACTGGTTTTAGCGGGCGCTGCTACAAGTGCAGCACTATCATCTCTAGTAATCGCCATTATGATTCCCCGCACAAACGTTATGGATCAATTCAGGTTTTGGCAAGTAGGTAGTGTTGGTTCCGGAAGTTGGAACTCTATCTCTACTTTTATTCCTTTTCTTGTTGTAGGAATACTTATAGCATTTTTCACAGCGCCAGCGCTCAATGCATTGGCATTAGGCGATGAAGTCGCTACAAGTTTAGGAGTGCGTACTGGTACACTTAGACTTATTGCTGCTTTTGGAGGTGTCCTATTGTGTGCCACTACAACAGCATTAGCAGGTCCCATTGGCTTTATTGGCCTATTAGCGACCCATGTAATAAGACTTGTTATCGGACCTGATTTACGCCTTGTTATCCCAATGTCTGCTCTTTCAGGTGCCATTATTTTAACGATATCAGATATATGCGGTAGGCTTATCGGTAGTCCTGGGGAATTAGAAGTTGGTATCGTTACAGCATTTATTGGAGCGCCTATTTTAATCTTACTAACTATGAAAGCGAAAATGCGTACGCTATGATGAATGAAACTATTAATCTTATAATGTTAGGTAGAAAAAAGAGACGTCGTCGTTTTATTCTCGTTACTTCTCTCCTCACCCTCATAGCTCTGCTCCTTTCTTGCGCTATGCTAATGCTAGGGAACACGATTTACCCAGCTCAGGATGTCATACGTGTTTTACTAGGAGAGGAAGTACAAGGGGCAACCTTTGCAGTAGGTACGATTCGTTTCCCAAGAATGGTTGCAGGAGTCTTTGCTGGCTTCGCTTTCGGAGTTGGTGGATATATATTTCAAACCATGTTGCGGAACCCTTTAGCAAATCCCAATGTTATCGGAATAACAGCTGGCTCAAGTGCTGCTGCTGTATTTTGTATTATTGTCCTTCATGCAAGTAATGCGGTTGTTTCTATTGCCTCTGTTGTTGGGGGACTTACTACCGTGTTGGTTATTTTCCTTTTATCAAAAGGAACTTCTTTTTCTATTGGTAGGTTAATATTAATCGGAATTGGTATTCAAGCAATGCTCAATGCTATCATCTCCTATTTATTATTAATTGGACAGCAACACGATCTTCCTACTGCAATGAGATGGTTAAGTGGTAGTCTAAATGGAGTTAAAATGGAGAATCTTTATCCTCTTATTATGGTTGTTCTTATTTTTGCACCTGTTCTAATCGTACTCGGGAAACGATTAGATTTGTTAGAACTTGGAGAGCAAGCAGCAACTTCACTTGGGATAAATACTGACAAGACAAGATTTCTACTTATTATTAGTTCCGTACTTATCATTGCATTAGCTACCGCTACTACAGGACCGATCGCATTCGTTGCATTTCTTTCTGGACCAATCGCAAAAAGACTAGTTGGTGTTGGATTTTCAAATATAATTCCAGCAGGTCTTGTTGGAATTATATTGGTTTTGGCATCAGATCTTATTGGACAATTCGCATTCACTTCTAGATATCCTGTTGGTGTCATTACAGGTATTCTTGGTGCACCTTACTTGATCTACTTGCTCATTCGGATGAATCGAAAAGGAGATTTATAATGAAACCAACACATACTTTTCAATCTGAGGGAATCACTGCTGGATACGATCATAAAACGATTTTACATGACGTTAGTTTATCGATCCCAAGCAATAAAATAAGCATTATTATTGGAGCCAATGGCTGTGGTAAATCTACATTACTTAAAACAATGGCCAGGCTTATCAAACCAACTTCTGGGCAAGTTACCTTGGACGGAAAACCAATTAATAGAATTCCACCAAAACAATTGGCTCGTGTATTAGGCCTTTTGCCTCAATCACCTATTGTTCCTGAGGGTATAACGGTTGCTGATTTAGTTGGACGTGGGAGATTTCCACACCAAACATTTCTAAAAGGTTGGACAAAAAAGGACTATGAAGCTGTTGCTGAAGCAATGGAAATAATGAAAATCACCGAATTTTCAGATCGACATATTGATGAACTTTCAGGTGGTCAAAGACAGCGTGTATGGATTGCGATGGCTCTTGCACAACAAACTGACATTTTATTTCTCGATGAACCAACAACCTATTTAGACATTACCTATCAGATAGAAATTCTTGACCTTCTGACAGACCTTAACCGCAAACATGGAACAACGATTGTCATGGTTCTTCATGATATTAACTTGTCCGCTCGTTATGCAGACCATATTTTCGCTCTTCAAAAAGGAAAGCTTGTCGCAGAAGGGAAACCATCAAAAGTAATTACAAATGCGTTGATTGAAGATATATTTGGTCTTCATTGTACGGTCATAAAAGACCCCGTCTCTGGATCTCCCTCCGTGGTCCCAATAGGGCGATATCATAATAAATTGAGAATGTACTCTTAAATCTCTTCATTATGATCGCTCAACAAATTTATAAAATAAAGCCTTTACGAAAAATCCGGTTCAAAATGAACAAGCCATTCCGAACCGGATTTCCTTATTATTTCTCCACTGGCAAATCAAATGTAACAGTCTTCTCTTTAAATAACAGGTTCGCTTCGCTATCTTTAAGCGGACCAAGATGGAATTCAAACTCGTTAAAAATAGCAAATTCATCCTTTCTAAATAAGAAAACAGTTAGAAACTCATCTTTGTCACCTGGGTTTACCGTGCCACTGAAACTCGGCTCAAGCATACCCTGATTAAACATCGTTCCGCGATTCCCATCAATAATTAGTTTTCGATCAATGAAAAATTTATCAAATGGAGTATCACTTCCATTTTCAATTGTTACCTTCGCTGTCAACGCAACAACTCCGTTCTCACCAAAATCAGAAAAACTATCTTTATAAGCCTCAGTTGGCGTCAAGTCGGCATACTGGACACCGTTTAAAGTGATCTTCACCCCATCAATTTCTTTCGTTTCATTCATGTCGGTCTCTTCAAAAAACACTTCTTTATCGGCGATATTATCGGTCGTCATTTTATCTTGATAGAGCTGTGATGATACTGCAGCTTTTTCAACACCTTCATCATTAAAAGGAATTTGGAATATAGCATCCTCACCTATTCTTTTTGAGACATCATCTTCTAAGAAGAATGCATCAATTTTTAGCGTTGGTGAACTTAGCTTATCAAACTGCGCTTTTGTCATCGAATGAGCGTTCATTCCCGTGTATGTTGCCCCTTTGGAGTATTGAGAGAAATTATCATTACTATCATCCTTAAGCCACTGCTCACGGTCGACAAGGTGCTGTCTCGGAATAATATATTCTGTTCCATCATCTGACAATAAAGAAACTCCTCCAGCATAATACACATCTTCATCTGAATCATTAACCAATGTCATCTTGTATGTAAGAACATATCCTTCATCTTCCTCATCAAAATTCGACTTACTGGACTCATTCATATTGGATACATGCACGATTTGGTATTCATCAATGTTAATAACAACATCTTCACTAAACTCATGTTTCAATCCAGGATTTGTATTTGTATAAATAACTTTCACATCAGCGTTTAAATCTTCTGCGAGATATGGATTCAGAAACGTTCCAACGTTATTGTCTTTTTGTTCCGTATCAGATTTAACCGGCTCTTCTTGAATTTGGTTTTCTTCCGCTACAGCAGGCTCTACTTCTTCATTAACGTCTGTTTCACTTGCGCATGCCCCTAAAAGTGGCGCCATAAAAATCGCTCCAAATAACGCTAAGCTTTTCTTATTCATGTTTTTTCCCCTTTTACTATGTAATAATAATAGTAATATCATAGCACTTATCATTCTGATTTAGGTTCATTTGGTAAAAAATGGATCCATAGGCCTAACTCAGTTGGTTATTGATTTTAGTTCATTTGGCTTATTTTATTTAATCATGCTGCATAGTTTAGGGAGAACTTATAAGAAACTCTAATAACCTGCTCGCACCTTATATGGGGGCAGATTATTAGAGCTCGTTGTAAACGCGGATTTATGGTCGTGCGCCGTGATTTATTTAGAATGAGGCTTTTTGATTCGCTCTTTAAAATAAGGTATATTTGATACGCGGATAAACAATTATCAAACGTAAGGTCGTGATTAACATTCGTATTAATAAATTTATTAGTGAAGCTGGAAAAGCATCAAGACGTGGTGCCGACAAATTAATTACTGAAGGAAGGGTTACAATAAATGGAAAACGCGCAAAAATAGGTGACCAAGTCGAGCCTGGGGATGATGTTCTAGTAAATGGAGCACCGATTCGAGTAGCTAGAAATAATGTCTATATTGCCTTAAATAAACCTGTAGGCATTACTAGTACAACAGAAAAGAAGGTAAAGGGAAATATTGTTGATTTAGTGAATCACCCGTTAAGAATATTTAATATAGGGCGACTAGACAAAGACTCGGAAGGCTTAATACTCTTAACAAACGATGGCGATATCGTTAATGAGATTTTACGTGCTGAGAATGAGCACGAAAAAGAATATATCGTTTCAGTAGACAAGCCTATCACTCCTGAATTTGTAAAAAACATGTCTGAAGGCGTAAAAATATTAGGCACAAGAACACTTCCTTGTGAAGTAAGACCGTTATCAAAATTTGATTTTCAAATTATTTTAAAACAGGGGTTAAATCGTCAAATTCGTCGGATGTGCGAAGAGTTAGGCTACGAAGTCTACAGACTGCAAAGAATTCGGATTATGAATATCCATTTAGGAAATCTCCCTCCTGGACAATGGAGAGATCTATCAAAAAAAGAACGCACACAATTATTTAGAGAGCTCAACTATGAGCCAAAGGAATGGTAAAAAGCGGGTTTGCTTTTGATTGATGTTATCAAGAAGGATTAATATTTTTATAAATAAACATAGCCCTTCATTTCCTTTCTCTATTGATCCTTTTAATAAATTCTATTTGACTATAAAGGTTATCAGTTTTAAAAGAAAACACCAAACTTAATAGCCAGTAATGTTAGTCTACTTACCCAATTCAATGTTTCAGTTACTTTTAGGGATAAATCGAATAAATATATGAACCGAGAGTAACACTACACATAAAAATAATGTGAGGGTATTAATGACATGAAACAGATTTTTCTCTGGTTACTCTTAATATTGCCTTGGGCGTCCTTGTTTCTTTTGAAAATGAATACTATACGCAGGTACATGCCGGTCGCTCTATTTATGACCGTTATTCATACCTTGGCGTATCAAGCAGCGTACCATTATGGATGGTGGAAAGAGACAGGTTCCAGTCTATTCGGGTGGGATAAGGTCATCCCAGTTCCTTGGGTATATGGAGCATATTTAGTTATTGTTATCTGGGTATTCCATTTTACCTATGGTAAATTTTGGGTTTATCTGACTGTCAATATACTTTTGGATGGATTATTTATGTACATCGTTTACCCCGTATGGCAACGAATGGGAATGGTTTCGAGTGAATCGACTTTACCTACAATTGCTATTGTTGCTATGATGGTCGGTTTTGCGTTGATCATCTATCTTTATCAACTGTGGCAGGACGACGTGTTCAAACAGCCCAAAGCGTAACTTATAATGTTGCTTTCATTGGAGAAGGAGAGCGAAACAAGGAGACTTCAGAGTAAAGGATTTGTCTACGTTGACTTCACAATAGCGATATCTTCCCCTACAGACTGCATGAATTTAATAATTCCACACACTCTTCTTGGTTCGGCCTGCACCTTCTTGCTGGGCCTTTTTTTGCGAAGATGGCCGTAACTGTGATAATCAATACCTTGTACCACAAGATTCCTCCTTGAATTTGATGGTACACCTTGCTTATGCCTCTACTATGATACGGCTCACCGTGATGTATTTAAATGTAGATTTCCGCTTTCAAACTCCTTTAATCTACGCATTTTCTCATTATAAATTTGACTGCCTTCAATATTATTTTTGTCCAATTACATGATAAACTTCTTGTTTGCTTTCAATAATAAATGAGGGGGATGGTTGCCCGCGATTTGCACGATGTCCTGCAAGATGAACATCACTTGTTTCCCATGTCTTCCAAGCACTTTCAGACTCCCAACGTATCATAATGATTACTTCTTCATTCCCTTTTCTTTGCTTTTTCTTTAATATGCTTAAATCTATAAAACCTGGTTGTTGTTCAATTATTCCTTCAGAAGAAAACCGTTCAACCATCTTTTCGGCGTGTCCTTCTGCTACAATAATTGTTTTGTTTTGAATAAACATATGCTAGTACTCCTCCGACTATTTTTTTGTTAAATTAAATTATTTTAGAAATTAAACCAAATCGTAAAAATAAGATCAAAATAGCCTTAAATAGTAACGACAGATCGCCCTTTCCCGTATGGAATACAAAGTGGTGTACCTACGATAGGATCAACCGTGACAACACACCGCATATCAAAAATTTGTTGGACAAGTTCAGTATTAACAATATCCTCGGGCTTTCCTTGTGCGACAATCTGTTGATTTCGTATCGCTACCAAGTTATGAGCATAACGACAAGCAAGGTTTAAATCGTGAAGAACCATTACAATCGTTCTCTTTTCCTTCTCGTTTAAATCATACAATAAATCAAGAATCTCAATTTGATGTGTCATATCTAAATAAGTCGTTGGTTCATCAAGCAAAATGATATCTGTGTTTTGTGCAAGTGTCATGGCTATCCATGCTCGTTGTCTTTGCCCTCCTGATAATTCATCAATTGCCCTGTCCTTTAATTCTAATAAAGAGGTAGAATTCAAGGCATTGATTACTTGTTTTTCATCCTCTTTTGTCCACTGCTTGAACCAGTTCTGATAAGGATACCTCCCTTGTTTAACTAGTTGTAAAACAGATAACCCTTCTGGGGAATCTGGTGCCTGAGGAAGAATGGCCATTTTCCTTGCAACTTCTTTTGTAGGTAGGTTTGCAATACTTTCTCCAGCAAGTAATACACTTCCTCCTTCAGGCTTTAAAAGTCTAGCTATAGAGCGAAGGAGAGTAGACTTTCCACAGCCATTCCCGCCAATAAATACCGTGATTTCACCTTTAGGAATCAACAAGTCTAGCTCTTTAATAATAATTGTTTCACCATAAGCAAGAGTGAGTTTTTCAGTTTGTAAAATGCTTTGCATGAACTACAGTCTCCTTCTACTAACCATTTTTTGTTTTCATTAAAAGATAAATGAAATAGGGAGCACCTAAAGTGGCAGTAAATACACCAGCTGGAACAATGGATGGCAAGAATAACGTACGCCCAATTAAATCCGCCACCATAACAAGAATCGCTCCTATTAAAGCAGAAACAGGCAACAATGAACCGAACGAGGAGCCAACAAGCTTACGGGCTATATGTGGTGCCATCAATCCTACAAATCCAATACCACCTGCAAAGGCAACAGCTGTCCCTACTAAACCTGTACTAATCATTAAAAGAATAAGGCGATGGCGCTGAACGGGGCTACCAACCCCTGTTGCAACATCTTCTCCTAGAGCTTGGACATTCACATTACGTGACGAGATAAAAGCCAGAATTAACAATACAAGGGTTACTGGAAAGAGGACATTTATATCTTCCCATGTCACGCTATTTACGCTTCCTGTAATCCAAATATTCGCTTGACTTGCCATATAGATTGGACCTAATACCATAAACATAGTTGTCCCTGCCTGCATCAAGGCCGAAATCCCTATTCCTATCAGAATAAGTCGAATAGGTGTTACACCGTCCTTCCAAGATAAAAAATATACAGCAGCTGCAACAAGCGAAGCTCCAACAAATGCCACAACAGGTAGCCAATTTACACTAACAATTAACGAATAATTTTCATCACTAAAAAGCCATAAAAAGGCCACAACTGCCATACCCGCCCCTGCTGTTACTCCTATTGTATCTGGGGACGCTAGGTGATTTCGGATCATGCCTTGGAGAATTCCCCCTGCTACAGCTAACGCCATTCCGACTAACATGGCAGCAAATATTCTTGGCAATCGAAACTGATTAACGACGAGCTGTTCTAGCTCCGTCCCCCCTCCAAACAATAGACTGACTACTTTGAATGGGTCGATTTTAACTTGGCCTAAACCAATACTTACAATAAAAATGACTAAAGTCATAATAATAAGGACTACTAATTTTATAAGGGCATTTTTATCTAAAAGCAGGGATACCTCATCCTTACCTATGCGAATGCTACGATATCCTCTCATCCTTTATTAAACCCCTTCCTTGCAATATAAATAAAATATGGTGTTCCTATTAAGGCCGTCATTACTCCTACTGGTACTTCTTGAGGCATCACAATATATCTTGCTCCTATATCTGCAGCCAATAAAAGTACGCCCCCTAGAATACCAGCAAAAGGAACTAACCATCGATGATCGGTCCCTATTAAACTTCGTGCAATGTGAGGAATGACAATACCAATAAAACCAATCGGCCCTGCAACTGCAACAGATCCCCCGCAAGTAAAATGACAATAACACCTACCGTTAGCTTTAATAATCCAACCTTTAACCCTAATCCTTTTGCTACATCATCCCCCATGGCCATTACATTCATCATCGGAGTCATAATGAGAGCTAGCAACCATCCAAGGAATAAGTAAGGGAAAACGAAAACTAAAATCTCCAGCTTTCTCCCTTGAATTGATCCCGATAACCAAAACAAGACTTCATCAAGAGCTGCTTCATTGGACACCAAAATCCCCTGTGTAAAAGAGGAAAATAATGCTGTTATCGCTGCTCCAGCAAGTGTTATTTTCATTGGTGTTAACCCTTGCCTACCTACACCTCCAATAAAGTAAACGGCTAGCGCAGCAATCGCAGCACCTAAAAATGATACCCATGTAAAGATGCTAAGACTTGAAACGCTAAAGACAGAAAGTACAAAAACTACCGCAAAGCTTGCTCCAGCATTGATCCCTAAAATGCCAGGTGATGCTAGCGGGTTTTTAGTCAAGGTTTGCATGTACACACCTGCTATTGCAAGAGAAGCACCTACGCTTGCTGCAATCAAAGCTCTTGGTAAACGTACCGTTTGAATGATTAAATGCTCATTGCTTCCATCAAAGGAGGTAAAAGCTTCATAAGATAACCTAATCGATGTATTGGTGTACCCCAAAATAATACTCATTCCCATTAATAAGATGAGAACAATTGTAACGATTACAAATTTTAATATTCTTTTTCCACTCAACATTTTATCCATTTCAATGATCCATCCTAATCAATATATATTAATAGTTTAGGAGATATTGGTAATACAGTCAATGATAATGAAAATTATTATCATTTAATCATTGACATTTTTTTCATCCCACTTTAAGATAATGACATAGTTGAAAATGATTATCAATAGCAATTATTAAAAATGCCAGGAGGTATCAGAAATGAAAAGTAAATCACATTTATTATTTTCAACTCTCGCAATCTTATTATTCTTTGTATTAGCAGCTTGCGGAAACACAAATAATAAGACTTCAACAGGAGAAACAGAAACAACAAAAGAAACTGAAGTTACAAGTTATTCAGTAGAACATGCGATGGGTACGACTGAAATACCAGAAATTCCAGAACGTGTCGTTATTTTAACAAATGAAGGAACAGAAGCATTATTAGCACTAGGAGTTACACCTGTAGGAGCTGTAATGTCTTGGGACCAAGATCCTTGGTACGAACACATTAGTGCTGAAATGGAAGGCGTTGAAGTTGTTGGGGATGAAATTGAAGTAAATATTGAAAAAATTGCTGAGTTACAACCTGACTTAATTATCGGAAATAAAGTTCGTCAAGAAGCAATATATAGTCAATTAACTGCAATTGCTCCAACCGTTTTTGCTGACGATCTTGCTGGTGATTGGAAAATCAACTTTGAACTATATGCAAAAGCACTAAATTTAACTGAAAAGGGTCAAGAAGTAATAGCTAAATATGATCAAAAAGTAGAAGAATTGCAAGCGACGCTTGGAGATAAGGTTAACCAAGAAATTTCAGTTGTTCGCTTTAGCTCTCGTCCTACTCGTATTTACTACACAGATTCTTTCTCAGGTGTTGTATTTGACCAAATTGGCTTTAAGCGTGCAGCTCACCAAGAGAAACTATTTACTCCAGATAATAAAATGGGAAATTTCGCAGTTGAAGTAGATAGGGAATTAATCCCTGAAATGGATGCAGATGTATTATTTTACTTTACATATGCCGATTCAATCGCAGTTGAAGAAGAATGGACAAACGACCCACTCTGGAATAATCTAAATGCTGTTCATGAAGGCAATGCTCACAAAGTTAGTGATATTATCTGGAACACAGCTGGTGGTGTACTAGCTGCTAATATCATGTTAGATGAAATTGAAGAGATTTTTACTGAGGAATAAATTAATATAATGAACAAAAGGTATGGAATAAGTTCCATACCTTTTGTTCATTTGTATACTGATTATACTTGGCATTCCATATTTTCTGTATAGAGCCTAAGACCTAATAAGGTTTTCAATTAAAAAAGTGTAAAGTTTGGAACTAACCATACATAGCCAAGATTATTCTCACCATAAAACAATCAATTGACCTTTTTTGTGTTAATAGATTTTAAATGGTTTACCGTTATTTATGATACGGTTCACCCCGATTAATCCGAAAAGCACGATAAACTTGCTCTAGCAGCACTAGTTTCATTAATTGATGAGGAAAAGTCATTTTAGAAAAGGAAAGCTTCTCATTCGCTCTCTTCATTACATCATCACTTAGTCCAAGTGAGCCCCCAATGACAAATGCTATTTTGCTTTTTCCGTAGGTTGCTAATTTATCTAGATTGTCAGCAAGTTGCTCTGATGAAAGCATTTTACCTTCAATAGCAAGAGCAATCACATGTGTATCGGGGTGTATTTTCATGAGAATCCGCTCTCCCTCTTTTTCCTTGATCTGTAACATTTCCGCTTCACTTGCTTGCTCTGGAGCTTTTTCATCTGCGACTTCAATCATGTCTATTTTCGCATAACCACTTAATCTCTTGGCATATTCCTCTATTCCCTGTTTTAGATATTTCTCTTTTAATTTTCCAACTGTTACAACTTGGATATTCACAATGTGTATAACCTCCCCAAACTTTATCCACAGCAGTTATCCACATATCAACAGCGTGAATTTCTTTTATGGATTTATACTGTAGATGGCTTCGTTTTCACAAAAACTACAAGTTGTGGATAAACTCTCTTGTTCTTCTTTTACTTTATCCACGATTGGAGCTGCTTCTTGCTCATCTACAGTCATATCTATTGCTAAACCAATATGTTCGTCACATGCATAATACATTGATTGAAACATCCTTTCCATTTTAACTTATCCATTATAGCATACCCACTTATATAGCTATGGATAAAACTTTTCTTCAAACGAAACACACAAAAAAAGAAGCAACAACACATATCGTTGCTGCTTCCACACACTCTCACTTAAAAACTTTGTTGCTCTGCTAATGATACCATTAAGGTCTCTTTTGAACCATTACGGTAAATTTCTAGCTTAACTTCATCTCCAATTTTCCGTTCTGTATATAAAAATTTACGTAGGTCATGACTATCATTAATTTCCTCATCGTCAATTGAAACAATAACATCATACTCTTGGAGTCCAGCACGTTCAGCTGGTGATGTTGGCGAAATACTTGTGATGACGACTCCACCTTTGATGTCATTTGGGAGTTTTAATGTTTCTTGCCAGTATACACTTGGAATTTCACCAAGTGAGCGAATTCCCACTCCCAACTGCGGTCTCCGTACTTCTCCGACCATTTCTAGATCCTCAATAACCGGAACTGCAATTTGGGTAGGGATCGCAAATCCAATTCCTTCAACAGAACTCTGAGCTATTTTCATTGAATTAATACCAATTACTTGTCCTTCAATATTAATAAGAGCTCCTCCACTGTTACCAGGGTTAATAGCAGCATCTGTTTGAATGACTTCAGCATGCCAGTCAACCTGTCCATTTCCTGTTAAATCAACAGGTATGCTTCGCTCTTTTGCACTAATGATTCCTTGTGTCACAGTACTCGAAAAGCGTAATCCAAGTGGATTTCCAATTGCAACAGCTGGCTCTCCAACACGAAGCAGATCTGAATTTCCAAACTCAGCTACTACTTCAACATCACTGCCGTCTATTTCAAGAACTGCTAAGTCAGTAATGACATCACTCCCAAGCAAAGTAGCGGGAATCCTCGTTCCATCGGCTAAACTCACTTCAATTTCATTAGCTCTCTCAATCACATGATGGTTCGTAACTACGTATGCTTTGTCTCCACTCTTTTTATATATGACACCTGAACCTGTTCCTTCTGCTCCTTCTTGTGAAAAGAAGTTAGCTTGCTGCATATTAATGACACCTACAACAGCATCTGACACTTTATCAACTGCTTGTGTCACATCTGAATTCACATCATAACTAATCGTCTGTGAAATCCCTTCTTGCGGAGCTTCTTGTTCTGGCAATCCTGATAATTCACTCTCAGTTGTATGTTGATAAGGTAATAGGCCAATATTCACAAGCAACGGGGTTGAAAACAAGACGACTAACCCACCAATTACAGCTCCAATGAAAGCAGATTTTCCCGACCCACGGTTGGGACCTCGACGTCGATTGACACTTTCTGTTACGTGTTCATCATAGTAACCCATTCGTATTGACACCATCCTTTTTTATCTGTAAGAAATGTATTGTTATTGATTTTTATTATAATTATTTTGAACTCAAATTCCAGTAATAGGACGATTTTCCCTTTATTTTTGATACTTTTTCTATAATTGACAACAATGATGACGCTAAATCATGTGACGCAAAAGAAAGAAGGACTAAATCGTTAGAAATCGATTTAGTCCTTCTTATCTCTTTACGAAACCACAGTCAAGGCCGTTGGCTGATGAGGATCGGTATCATATAATTCAAATTGTTCCCCTACAGCCATCCCTTGTTCTTTTAACACTTGCTCTACTGATAGTCTAGCTAGATCTTTCATATTGTTATCTAAACTTAAATGAGCCAAATAAATACGACTTGTCTTGTCACCAATACATTCTGACAAAGCCATTGCTGCATCTTCGTTTGAAACGTGGCCAACATCACTTAATATACGGCGCTTAATGCTCCAAGGATATCTTCCCATACGAAGCATATTTATATCGTGGTTCGATTCAAAAATAAACATATCCGCACCGCGAATCGTCCCTTTTATGCGCTCACTGACATAGCCCATATCAGTTGCTAAGACGAGCTTCTTATCTTCATGATGAAAGGAAAAAAACATCGGTTCTACTGCATCGTGAGAGACACCAAATGACTCAACATCAAGATTCCCAAATGTTTTTACTTCATCCGTTTGAAAGATAAATTTTTGATCTGTAGATAAATTACCTAGCTGTCCGTCCATTGCCTGCCATGTTTTCTCATTCGCATAAATCGGCAGGTTATGCTTCCTTGCAAAAATTCCGACCCCTTTTATATGATCAGAGTGTTCATGACTAACAAGTATTCCTGTTAATTCCTTAGGGTTACGGTTAATAGCTTGAAAAAGCTCATCCATCTTTTTCCCACTTAACCCTGCATCTATAAGTAAACGCTGCTCATCTGTTTCTACATATACAGCATTGCCGGTACTGCCACTTGCCAGTACACTAAAGCGTAATGTCATCTTACATTCCCCTCTTCCAATGTTACACTAATACTAAGTAAGCTGCTGGACGGTGCCTCCTGTCGCATGAACAAGATAGACTTCTCCATCCACTGTCACACGCCACATAGGTGCAAACACTTGAACATCACCTGTTGGACTAAAAAAGCTATAATATCCAAACTGCACATTCGTAATAGTCTGATTCATACGAATAAGTTGATCATTAAGCAAAATTTCAATTGCCTTTAAGCTAGACAGAATTTCTCGGTCCTCTCCCTCTTGCTCCTCAAAATGAAACAACCGTTGTTGGTAACTGATAATTTCTTGGTCTTCATTTAAATGCAAAACAAGTGGTTGATCATCAAACGTATAGGCGATTTTTTCCCCATACGCTTGGTAAAAATGCATTTGTTTCTTCTCTTGATCATAACCAGCGTAGCGATACTGATCTCCTTGAAACACATATAACGTCAGAAACTGTTCAATTTCTGATCTTGTTTGTTCTTGTGAAAGACTAAATGGCTCTTCTATCGTTGAAAAAGCCGTGTACTCGTCTAGAAGTTCAATCTCTTGATCATCGATTACCGGAAATTGCTCAACATCAAATTCAACTAACTTCCCAATAACAAGCAAACCAGATGAATCTTCTTCTGGAAGCTCCTGTTCGATGGTCACATTATTTTCCCTTAGAACCTCTTGAATGGTTGCTTCTGTAATCATACTCAGTTGATTAACATTATGCGTTTCAATTAGTTGCCACGTTAGGAACGTATTGATAAATAAGAAGGTTATAATGAAGATCGACTTCGTTCTACTCCAATCCATTAGAACCCCCTTTGTCCTCTTCAAATGTCACCTTTTGCCAACGGTTTCCATAATGGATGAACCAGTGTGGTTCCAATGTAACAAATGATGTATTTCTTATAATCATTTCATAGCCAATCACAGCTTTTGATAACCTTGTATCGATAAAAAATTCTGGCTCCTCTAAGCGCTCTAAAAGTTCTTGCCCAGATGGTAATTGAATACGATCACTGACATCTATTGGCGCATGATCAAGTGCAAAGAGAGGCCTACTGTAGTGAACAATTTGATTCCCAGAACGACTTACATTAAGCGCCATTGAACCTGTCCCATCCATACTCAATATTGGATATCCATTTACATCAAGAAGAAACTCCGCCTCATCCCTCAGATCATTGGAACGCCAAGACGAAAGGAGATAATCGTCTGACCACCCACCATGGCTATTAATAAACTCATAGCTATTTTGGATAATATGCTTGCTATTACGTTCTTGCGTTTCAATAAAGATCGGATTGATATACTCCATGAACAAACCATTATCTTGCAGCGTAATGATACGGTTCCCATCAGTATAAGAATCCTCTCCATCTGACTGTTGATAATACTTAACAGAGCCCGGATCCGTAAAGAGTGTTTGCTTATAGAAATTAATCGATAATGGGACAGTTTGAAAGGATAATCGTGGTGCAGTAATTGGTTCTGTTGGAATATATACCATTTCATTTAGCATCGTAGTTGCATCTCGTGCAATAACTGGTCGAACAGCTTTGTATTCTTCAAATAAATCAAAGAAAGCATGTAATTCACCAACCGGAAAATCTGTTTCTAGTTCGATAACCCGTTCCTCTTCACCTGATAGCCATTGCATATGAACTTCTTTATTTGAACTTATATAGAGGAACATTCGATTTACGTTTGTAATTGGAACAACCAACTCATTCTCATTTGTTTCAAACAGACTGAACAATAAATCAGCCGGTATTGCTGCTGGGAAAATAATTTCAACACCTGGCCCTTCAACACTCTTAGGAAAAGGGCCTGTTGCTAACAAGTCAACCTCATCCAAATTCGAACGGAGGAGCTTGTTATAAAGTTTATCAAAACTTTCGTCACGTCTCGGAATCATAGCAAACTGATCGCTTTGATGGACAACAATTTGCTCTGGCTTTAGTACATCTTTCAACTTACGTTCCTCTCGTTCTTCATTGAGCGAATCACTCGGGACATATCTTTCTGTATCATCGAGAAGGGCAATCTCTGGTTGATACGTGTAAAGTTGCCATGTTAAAACAACACTGATCGTAATTAACACGATCAAAATGGTTGTCTTAATATGCTCATAGTTCATGCTCTCCCTCCTGATCATTAGAAAAAGGTAATGTGATATGAATCGTTGTTCCTTTTCCATACTCACTTTCAACCCAAATGTCTCCATTATGAGCTAAGATCAATTCCCTTGCGATAGCAAGTCCAAGTCCCGTTCCTCCGACACTTCTTGCCCTTGCCTTATCAACACGATAAAAACGATCAAATATCTTCGCTTGACTCTCCCTTGGAATCCCCATTCCTTGGTCGGATATACTAATTTGCAAATGCTCTCCTCTTTGCAGCATTTGAACTTTGATATCTCCGCCTTCAGGAGAATATTTCATTGCATTTGAGATCACATTATCTAGAACTTGTGTTAATTTATCAGGTGCTACCTTCACATAGACGGGTGAATTGGCAATTTTTCGATTGAAACGAATCTTTTTATCTAGAGCAATCATTTCAAAACGATCAATAATATCATTTAAAAACGATCCAATATTAATAATTTCAAAGGATAGTTGATAATCAAGGCTGTCAATTTTAGATAGCTGTAGCAAATCGTTTACTAGCCGGATCATTCTCTCCGTTTCGTTTTGAGTAACATTTAGAAACCTCGGACCAAGCTCTTTATCTTTCATTGCCCCATCCTCTAATGCCTCTAAATAGCTCTTCATTGTCGTTAATGGTGTTCTCAACTCATGGGAAACGTTAGCGACAAACTCTCGACGTTCTTGTTCAATTTTTTGCTTTTCAGTCACATCGTGCACAACAGTAATCAGTCCATTTATCGGCCCATTTTCCTCTTGGATAACGGAAAACTTCGCCTCAAGCAAGTACTCCGCTTCATCGTCACTAAAATCGAGCAGCAACGGGTCGGGGAAGTCATATAAGTCCTGTAAAATAACTGTTTCTGGCAAGCGTAAGATCGTTTGAATAGGCTCTCCAAGCCCAGAGTGGCTTGATAAATTCAACAATTCTTCTGCCCTGTTATTCATTAAGATAATGCGGCCATTTTTATCTGTTGCAATGACTCCGTCCGTCATATGGGTTAAGACGGATTTTAACCGTTTTTGTTCACGATCACGTGTCACGGTTGCTTCCTGGAGCTTCATTGTAAGATCATTAAACGATGTTGCCAATTGCCCTATTTCATCGCCGCTGTATACTTTTACTTGCTTGGAGAAGTCTCCTCGACCCATCCTTAGGGCTTGTCTGCGCATATCAACAATAGGACCTGTCATCGTTCGCGCGAGCAAAATAACAAGAACAACGGAAATAGCAAGCGCAATAAAGGTTCCACTTAATAAAATACTGTTAATTTGTCTAATCTGACCATAAATCTCTTCCATTGAAGCTTCAATATATAAAGCTCCGACTGGCCCATCATCTGACTTAATGGGAACAGCAAGAACTCTCATCCTATGACCTGTTACTGGATCACGTAACACAGCTTCATCTGGTGAACCTAACAATGCTCGTTTTACTCGAACCTCTGTTGATTGCTGTCCAATAATATGCCTATTCGATAAGTTAGACGTATAGACAACGACACGATTTTGATCAATAACCTGAACTTCAGAATGATCAATTGAAAAAATATCACGGAGCATCGCATTGAAATTTGCTGTAATTCCACTTCGATCATCTTGATTATTAGTCATTTCCTGGGCAAAGTTATAAGCTAATAAGTTAGCTCTTTCATCTAGCATTTCAAAATAATTACTAACAAGCTGACTTTCCAGTTGTCTAGCAAAATAAACACCGATAATTTGCATCGCAATAAAAATGAGTAGTACATAGATGATAATTAGTTTGAATTGGATCGACTTAAAAAAGCCAACTTTATTTTCCATTAAGATTGCTCCTGTTGCTCAGGCGAAGATAAGTAATACCCCACCCCTCTACGTGTAATAATCCAAACAGGATAACTAGGATTATCTTCAACCTTTTCACGAAGTCTACGAACGGTTACATCAACAGTCCGGACATCACCAAAGTAATCATATCCCCATACTGCTTGAAGCAAGTGCTCTCTCGTCATTACTTGATCAAGGTGCTTAGCTAAATAATGAATCAATTCAAACTCACGATGAGTCAACTCAATCGCTTCCCCCCGACGCTTCACCTGATAAGCATCAGGATAAATTGTTAAATCACCTACCACAATTTCCTTTTGTGTGTTCGCTTCTTCAGCAGCCGTTGCTTTATGACGCCTTAAGTTTGCTTTCACGCGTGCAAGCAACTCACGCGTACTAAATGGCTTAGTTACATAATCATCAGCACCTAGCTCTAAACCAAGCACCTTATCGATTTCTGAGTCCTTTGCCGTTAGCATAATAATGGGAATATCAAATTGTTTACGAACTTCTCGACAAACTTCCATTCCATCTTTATGAGGCAACATTATATCTAATAAAATAAGATCTGGTTCTTCCTTTGTTACAAGCTCTATTGCTTCTAAACCATCATAAGCACAAATAACATCATAACCTTCTTTTTCAAGGTTAAATTTTAATATATCTGCAATTGGTCTTTCATCATCTACAACTAAAATACGCTTATCCATTGGGCAGATCTCTCCCATTCTATTTAGTCTTACTTCACATTCTAACATATGAAGGCGTTCTTCTGTTACCTTAGCCAACGTTAAAAATCGAGGATAACTCTATGAAACATTTCCCACTATTACACAGGAAAGAACCTTTTAGAGTCAGCCTCGATTTACCTATCTTAAATAATCCATTGGATTTTTCAATTGTCCTTTTTCATAAACTTCAAAGTGCAAGTGGATACCTGTAGAGTTACCAGTTGACCCCATCACACCAATTTTCTGTCCTTTTGTTACTGTTTGTCCAACTTCTACATCAATGGAGGCTAAATGAGCATAGAGCGTCTCAACTCCATTATTATGATTAATACGAACTAGATTCCCATAACCACCTGAGTAGGTCGCTTGAGTAACAGTCCCGTTATCAGCTGCAAGGATATTATAGTTACTTGGCCTAGCGATATCAATTCCTTTATGGAATCTACCCCAACGATTTCCTTGATAACTAGAAATATATCCACCAACAGCCGGCCATCCTAGCTGACCGGAACCACGTGAAGGCATTTCCTTTGTTCCTTTAGTTACGATGCGTTTCACCGGTTCTTTGGTTACTTCTTCAGATAAGACTTCACGTTTTACAACGTGACCATTCTTTTCAGTGATTTCATACTCTATCAATTGTGTTCCAGGCTGTCCTTCTTGCGTGACTTTAGTATCACCTTTCCACATTGAATCATCTTCTCTTTCTTCTGTCTCATAAGCAATCTCTTCTTCTACTAGACTGACCTTTGTTGAATAAACTTCTACTAATGGTTGATAAGCAGTAACAAGAATCTCTTGTCCCACTCTTATTATACTATCAGCATCTAGGTCTTCATTTAAATCAATCAGTTCTGATGTAGTAAGGCCATGGTCATTAGCAATTGAACTTAACACATCACCTTGTTTTACTTGATAAGATTCTTCTTCTAGTACACCTTTGTTTAGCTTTTTGACAGCTTGTTTCACTGATACGATATCGTCTGGGGCTACTAATACTTCTTCTTCTGTAATATCCTCTGTTAGTACAATATCTGTAATAACTGTTTCACCAACATCTATATGATCTAGATCTTCCTCTTCTAAAAAATGTTCGTAATCATCTTCTTTTACATATTGCGTAATTAAAGCTTCAACCGCTTTTTCCGCTTCTGCTTGAGAAGGTAAATAGACAGCTGGTTTCTTATCAATGACAAGCGTAACCGCTTCTGCTTGAACGGTTAACTTTTCTTCTAACTGAGTTAGTACATCACCAGCTTCAGAGCCCTCATCAAAAATAAACTCAGGAATCACCTCAACGTTTTCGCCAACTTGTAAAGTAAGATCAGGGTAATCTTCTGCATGAGAGTCAATCAACTCTTCAATCAAAGTATAAACCGGCTCATCATCTAGTAAACTTCCAATATGTTCCCCTTCAATATACACATGATAAATAATATTTATGGACGAGTCCTCTTCTGCTGAGGCGCTCGGCATATATAATGCAAAAACAGATAAAGCTAGTAAAGTAATAATAAATGTTTGAAGTTTGAATTTTACGGGTACCTTAATACCAATAGAACACGTATTCATTTTTTCCTCCTAGAAACAACCAATGTCAAAATCCACAATCATTTGACATTAGCTAACATACACTTCTACATAATTCGTCAACCTTTCCCATTCTAACATAACCTTCTAGCAAATGTACTTATCTATTAAATTGAAAATAGATTGATACCTTTTTGTAATACTCCTGTCATAAACATGGTTAAATTAGGTAAATATTTATTAATAAATAAAAAACCTGTATGGAATATCCATACAGGTTTGAGTGCCGGCCAGAGGACTTGAACCCCCAACCTACTGATTACAAGTCAGTTGCTCTACCAATTGAGCTAGGCCGGCAAATGGTGGCTCAGGACGGAATCGAACCGCCGACACATGGATTTTCAGTCCATTGCTCTACCAACTGAGCTACTGAGCCGCTTATAAAAGTGGCGGTCCGGACGGGACTCGAACCCGCGACCTCCTGCGTGACAGGCAGGCATTCTAACCAACTGAACTACCGGACCAATATTAAATTAGTGGTGACCCGTACGGGATTCGAACCCGTGTTACCGCCGTGAAAGGGCGGTGTCTTAACCGCTTGACCAACGGGCCACTTTATAAAAGTGGTGAGCCATGAAGGACTCGAACCTTCGACCCTCTGATTAAAAGTCAGATGCTCTACCAACTGAGCTAATGGCTCTTATTGTAAAACTTCAATTAGCTCAAGTAGATTACCGATCTTTTATTAAGAGACGATGAATAATTATTAACTAATTTTTTGAAGTTTGTTTCTCTTCACTAACTTGTTCTCTTAGCGACAAGATTTATATTAACATAGCTTTTTTTGTTGTGCAAGTATTTCTGTAAGTTTTTTTAAAAAAACTTACAGACGTTTATAAGTGGCAGTGACTCCGCTCGCTACTCGTCCTATGAGAAGACCACTCATAGGACTTTTAAAACATGTAGCGGCTTCGTTCACTGCGTCGGTTTTAACTAAAAAAGGTAAAGTGCGACCTTTTTTAGTTAAAACCTATGCAAATACTCCACGAACTAGGTTTGTTTGGTTGCGGTCTGGGCCTACGGAGAAAATGGTTAATGGAATGCCTGTTAATTGGGATACTCGCTCAATGTAGTGACGAGCATTAGCAGGAAGTTCGTCTAACGTTTTTACTCCTGTGATGTCTTCTTCCCAACCTGGAAGTTCTTCATATACTGGTTCACACTCAGCTAGAACTTTAAGACTTGCTGGGAATTCTTCAACGACTTCACCACGGTATTTATAAGCTGTACAAATCTTTAATGTTTTAATACCTGTTAAAACATCAATTGAGTTTAATGATAAATCCGTTAATCCACTTACACGACGAGCATGACGAACAACCACGCTATCAAACCAGCCTACACGGCGTGGACGACCAGTTGTTGTACCGTATTCTCTTCCTACTTCACGGATTAAGTCACCAATTTCATCATGTAATTCAGTTGGGAATGGACCATCACCTACACGTGTCGTATAAGCTTTTGAGACACCAACAACATGATTAATTTTAGAAGGACCTACACCAGAGCCAATTGTAACTCCACCTGCAATTGGGTTAGATGACGTAACGAATGGATAAGTACCTTGATCAATATCAAGCATAACCCCTTGAGCGCCCTCAAAAAGCACACGACGTCCTTCATCTAACGCATCATTTAAAACGACAGACGTGTCAACTACGTATTTGGCAACCTGTTGGCCATACTCATAATACTCCTCTAGAATTTCTTCCTTTGTAAACCCGTCAACTTCATAATATTTCTCAAATAGACGGTTCTTTTCAGCAAGGTTACGTTCTAGCTTTTCTTCAAAAACTTCTTTATCAAGTAAATCGGCCATACGGATCCCAATACGAGCTGCTTTATCCATATAAGCTGGCCCGATTCCTTTTTTCGTTGTACCAATTTTGTTAGCACCTTTACGTTCTTCTTCAACGATATCTAATTTCAAGTGATAAGGAAGAATTACGTGTGCACGGTTACTAATACGAAGGTTGCTAGTATCCACATTACGCTCATGGAGGTATGCTAACTCTTCGACAAGTGCTTTCGGATCAATAACCATACCGTTTCCGATTACACAGCTTTTGTCTTTATAAAAGATCCCTGATGGAATTAAATGAAGCTTGTATTTCTCTCCATTAAATACAATCGTATGTCCTGCGTTATTTCCACCTTGGTAACGGGCAACAACTTCAGCCTTTTCAGAAAGATAATCAGTGATCTTTCCTTTCCCTTCATCACCCCACTGTGTACCAACAACAACAACTGATGACATGTAATGCACCTCCATTAACTACTATAGCTAGTTTATCTATTTCCAAAGCTAATGATAAGTATACCAACTACAAAAACGAACGTCAATCAAAAACACGAACATTAACGAGATCAACCGGCTCATTTGTTCGTTTAAAATTGCAGCATTGCAATAAAAAAAGGATAACCATTCTAACTTTGGTTATCCTCTTCCTATTTTAAGCACCTGGAGGCATATCTCGTTCATCATGTCGTCTATCTAAATTCACGAATTTATTATATTCCTTAACAAAGGCTAACTCAACCGTTCCTACTGGACCATTACGTTGCTTAGCAATAATAATTTCAATAATATTTTGGTTTTCCGTCTCTTTATCATAATAGTCATCACGATATAAGAAAGCAACGATATCAGCATCCTGCTCAATACTTCCCGATTCTCGAATATCAGACATCATTGGACGTTTATCTTGTCTTGATTCAACTCCACGTGATAACTGAGACAATGCAATAACTGGAACTTCCAGCTCACGTGCAATTTGTTTCAGTGTACGGGAAATCTCTGAAACTTCCTGCTGTCTATTCTCACCCGCTTTTCCGTTTCCTTGAATAAGCTGCAAGTAATCAATCATAATCATGCCTAAACCGTGCTCTTGTTTAAGACGTCGGCATTTCGCACGAATATCATTCACTTTAACACCAGGTGTATCATCTATATAAATACCAGCTTTCGCAAGGCTTCCCATTGCCATCGTTAGCTTCTGCCAATCTTCTGAGTTCAGGGCTCCTGTTCTCATGCGTTGTGCATCAATATTCCCTTCTGCACAAAGCATACGCTGCACAAGTTGACTTGCTCCCATCTCTAAACTAAAGATTGCTACATTTTCGCCTGCTCTTGTTGCAACGTTTTGTGAAATGTTTAGCGCAAAAGCTGTTTTCCCTACCGAAGGACGGGCTGCAACAATGATCAAATCATTCCGTTGGAACCCTGCAGTCATACGGTCAAGCTCGACGAATCCTGTTGGAATTCCCGTAATTTCTCCTGAGTGATTTTGTAACTCCTCAATCTTATCGTACGTTTCAAGAAGAACATCTTTAATAGAAATAAAAGCACTCGTGTTTTTCCGTTGAGAGACGTCCAAGATCGTTTTTTCTGCTTCTGTTAAGATCGTATCGACTTCTTCTTCACTCGCATAGCCATCTGCCGCTATATTTGTCGCTACTTTAATCAATCTCCGCAAAACAGACTTTTCTTCAACGATTCGACTATAGTAATCAACATTGGCTGCTGTCGGTACAGCGTTAGCTAAGTCACTTAAGTAGGCAACTCCGCCAATTTCCTCAAGCCATTTGCGATTTTGTAGTTCTGACGTAACAGTGACCAGATCAACCGGCTCACCTTTCTCAGCTAAATCCAACATCACTTGATAAATACGCTGATGGGCAGCACGATAAAAATCATCCGGCAAAAGACGTTCTGACGCTGTCACAAGCGCCTCATCTGCTAAGAAGATAGCTCCCAAGACCGCCTGCTCCGCTTCAATATTCTGTGGTGGCGTTCGATCTGCAAACAAGTCACTCATGCTATTTCTCCTCTCTAAGAAACCTATCTTACATCCTATCAGTTTCCTTCTTTAATCGAAAGCATAAATTTTTACCTTTTTTAACAACCGCTACTATAAGCATCTATCGTTTTTTTGGCTATTTTCTCTTTGTAATCGTCTTGCCAATTTACACTTACTCGAGTCATAGAAAAAATGGTTGATCTATAATCAACCATCTTTTCACTAATGTTTTATTTTTCTTCTACAACGTGTACTTTTACTGTCGCGATAACTTCTGGGTGGATTTTAATTGGTACATTCGTATAACCCAATGCGCGGATCGGTTCATTTAATTGGATTTTACGCTTATCTACCTTCTTTTTCATTTTTTTAAGTGTTTCAGCGATTTGCTTTGTGGAAATAGCTCCGAACAAACGTCCACCTTCTCCAGCTTTAGCTTTGATTTCAATTGTAATTGCTTCTAATTCTTCTTTATATGCTTTTGCTTGCTCAAGTTCTTCTTCAGCCTTCTTTTGTTGACTCTTATTTTTTGCTTGTAAGTCTTTTAAATTACCTGCTGTTGCCTCAACAGCAAGATTATTCGGTAATAAATAGTTTCTTGCGTAACCATCAGGGACATTTTTCGTCTCTCCCTTTTTCCCTTTCCCTTTTACATCAGCTAAGAAAATTACTTTCATTTTTGTTTTCCCCCTTCTAAATAATCATCAATTGCAGCCTGAAGCTGTTCCTTTGCTTCATCTAACGTTACATCTTTGAGCTGAGTTGCTGCATTGGTTAAATGCCCTCCCCCATTTAAACGTTCCATAATCAATTGAACATTTACTTCTCCTAAGGACCGAGCACTAATGCTAATGATTCCATCTTTGCGCATTGAAATCACAAAAGAAGCAATCGTTCCTTTCATCGTTAAAAGCGTATCAGCAGCTTGGGCTATTACAACCTGACTATAGGACTCTCCCTCATCAGCCATTGCAATGGCTAGTCCATTCCGATAGTATTCTGCTGTCTCAATTAGTTTTGCTCGTGTTACATATTGTTCTAAATCCTCTTTCAACAAAGTTTGAACAAGTGTTGTATCGGCCCCATTCGACCTTAAGAAAGAAGCTGCATCAAACGTCCTCGCGCCAGTACGAACAGCAAAGCTTTTCGTATCAACAATTATACCAGCTAGCATCGCAGTCGCCTCAAGACGATCCATTTTCAACTTTTTCGGTTGATATTCCAGTAGCTCCGTTACCAGTTCTGCTGTAGATGATGCGTATGGTTCCATATAGACAAGGACCGGATCTTTAATAAATTCTTCTCCTCGACGGTGATGGTCCAAGACAATGATTCGTTCTACTTCTGTTAAAAGTTTAGGTTCAATAACGAGTGATGGCTTATGGGTATCCACTATAATCAAAAGTGTACCTGGAGTCACTTCCTCCAAAGCATCTGTAGGGGTAATAAATTTTGACCAAAGGTCATCGTGATTCTCGACTTCTTCCATTAATTTTTGGACATCGTGACCAATATCATGATAGTCGAAAATGATAGAAGCCTCTTTGCCATTTACCTCAGCAATCTTTTGAACACCAATTGCTGCACCAATTGCATCCATATCAGGTTGTTTATGGCCCATTATATATACTTTTTCACTTTCAAGTACAAAATCACGTAACGCATGTGAAATCACCCGAGCTCTTACCCTCGTACGCTTTTCTAATGCGTTCGACTTCCCACCATAGAACGTCACCTTTCCGTTTTTCTTCTTGATAGCTACTTGGTCTCCACCGCGTCCCAGTGCTAAGTCTAGACTAGACTGAGCTAATAAACCGAGCTCACGCAATGAGTCCTCCCCTGTCCCGACCCCAATACTTAATGTGATCGGTAATTTTTCTTTTCCTGTCAGGTCGCGAATTTCATCAAGGATATCAAAACGATTCGCTTCGACTTTATTTAAAGATTGATTGTTCATAACAGCAATAAACCGATCTGACGCAGTCCTTCTTAAAAAGACTTCATTTTTATTCGCCCAGCTGTTTAGCGCTAATGTTACTTGGCTAACTAACCGACTGCGAACTTGATCTTCTATTCCTTGAGTCACTTCATCATAATTATCAAGAAGAATAAAGGCAATGACCGTTTGTACTTCTTCATACCGTGCTTTCGTCTTTTCAATAAGTGTGACATCTTGAAAATACATCAACCTTTCATCTTTCTCTAATGAAACAAGAAAGGTAAGATCGCCCATTTCAATTAATTTACTGTTATCATCACTATTAGCTAAATCCAGCAGCTCTTCATTAATTTCTTCAAGACTTTTTCCGATGACATCACTAGCAATATACAATGAAATATATGGGTTTGCCCATTGAATTTCACGTTCTTCATTATACAAAAGGATCCCAATTGGCATATTGGTAATCGCATCTTCTCCAGCTTTTGAGACTCGATAAGAAAGCGTCGAAATATACTTTTCAAGATCACGTTCAAAGGAGATTCTCGCTTGCACGGCATAGATCGCTACTACTCCTATCAAAAATAAACCAATTACACCAATTTTCCATTGATACCATATTAAAATAGATGTAAATATAACCGCAACGATAAAAAGGGTAATGACGTGGTAGCCGTGCCACCGTCTCATTAAGAACTTTGGCATAATGTCAGCTCCTATTTTTTCTGGCCGTTCATACGTTTTCGCAGATCAAAGCCTAAATCGATAATCCCAATGATTCTTACAATGTATAAAAGAGGAGGGATTAATATAGCTGTAGCGACAATAAGAATCGGCACTACTTTCGCGACCTTTTTTTGATGGAAGTAATAAAAGATAACCGCAAAACCTTGGACAGCAACAACTATTTCAAGTAAAGGGAGTAAATTCCATATAACTAGAAACAGCATTGTTCCTTCTTCTGCTCCTACCATTGCGAGAATTAAAATAATTAGGTAATACCACAGAAAGGCTTTCGGGAAACTCCAATTCCGAAAGGCAGGTAAGGCAGATACTTCATGACCTAAACGTTTTAAAACGTAATAACTAATAAGCTTCGTTATGACCGCTAGCGTTATCCCTACACCAACAATCATCACAGGTGCTAAGTAGACAAGAGTATCAATCATCTCAAGCATCATAGCTAACTGGTCTTCTCCTTGCCCAAACGACCCTAATGTTGATTCTGCAAATTCCAGTTGTTCTCTTGTTAAATCAACTGCTAATTGCATCGGGTTCTCACCAACTACAAATACGAGGGCTAAGAAAATAAGAAGCATGTTAAAAGTATAAATCAAACCAGCACCTATTAGTACTGAAAAACCAGATAGTTTACGGCGGTAGAGCTCTCCTATAACCAATCCCGCACTACCAAAAATAAAAGCAGTTGGAACCGTAACAAGTCCTCCAATCAGAAAAGCTAATAACAAGGAAACAACCCACAGCATAAGTCCTGGCTTTAAACCTCGTCGAACTGTAAAAATAACAAACGGAACAGGCAACGCCCAAACCGTAATGATCCCCACAAAAGGAACATATGTTGTCAGTAATAAGATTACTGCAAAAACAGAGGCAAGAAGTGCACCTTCTGTTAGTGTTCTTGTATTCTTCACATAGACACCTCTTTTAAACACTCTTATCCTTGTCTATTTTAGCGCACTTACACATAAAATTAAAGTTTTACAAAATTGCCCTTCCTAATGCCCAGCGTTTTCCGTCAGTAAAAACCGAAGTAAACAGCAGGTTGTCCAAACAAAAAGAAAAGCTCAGGTAAAGTTTAGCGTTGCTTCCATTGTATGAATGATGCTTGTTGTAGCGGCATGAATACATAGCTATTCATACCATCTCTAAATAAAGAAAAGGGAACGCCTCAAAAGATCTGCTTTCGACCTATTGAAACGCTCCTTCTATTGTAAATGATTAAATGATGAACATCCCTAAAATCAGTGCTACTGTTAATCCTACCAAACCAATTAAAGTTTCCATAACAGTCCATGTTTTTAGTGTATCTTTTACCGTTAAGCCAAAATAGCGTCCGACTAACCAGAACCCAGAATCATTAACGTGTGACAGAACCGTGGCCCCTGATGCAATTGCAATAACCATTAGACCAAGAACCGGTCCTTCCAACTGTAAAATTGAAATTAACGGAGCCATTAATCCCGCAGCCGTTACCATTGAGACAGTAGCTGAACCTTGCGCCACACGAACTGCTGCAGCAATTAAAAAGGCAAGCAATAGTGGCGGAAGTGCAGACCCTGCCATCATATTTCCAAGCACATCACCTACACCAGAATCAATCAGAACTTGCTTAAACACTCCACCAGCACCTGTTACTAGGATAATTATCCCGGCAGGCTCTAATGCTTTATTGGCGATGTCATGAACTTCTTGGCGTGAGTAGCCACGTTTTGTTCCCAGAAAGACAAACGTTAACAACGTTGCAATTGTTAATGCAACGAATGGGTGTCCTAGGAACGTAAATATAGCGCGAACGATATGACCTTCCTCTAATAGGAACCCAGAAAACGTATTTAAAAGAATTAATACTAAAGGAGTTAAAATGATAGCTGAAATTAATTTAAAACTCGGAAGCTCTTTATCATACTCTACTTCTTCTAAGTTCATATAATCAGGAACGACTACATGTAATCGTTTAGATATGTACTTTGCAAATAATGGCCCCGAGATAATCATTGCTGGAACACCTGCGATCGCACCAAATAAAATAACCCAGCCAATCTCCGCACCAATTAAATCAGCAACCGCTATCGGCCCTGGTGTAGGAGGAATAAAACTATGAGTAACGGCTAACCCTGCTAACAGTGGTATTCCATAATATAATAGTGATCTGCCGGTTTTCTTTGCCAAGCCATAAACAATAGGAACTAATATAATAAAGCCAACATCAAAGAAGACAGGAATTGCAACAAGAAAACCTGTTATCCCTAACGCCCATTGCGCTCTTCCTTCTCCAAATTTTTGAATCATTGTTCGAGCTAATCGTTCTGCTCCACCTGATACTTCAAGCATTTGACCGAACATTGCCCCTAAACCAACAACAACCGCGACAAAACCCAGCGTTCCTCCCATACCACTTTGCATCGAATTTATGACTTCTTCTAAAGGCATTCCTGCTAGAATCCCAACTATTAAACTAACTAATAGTAATGCAACGAATGCATGCAGTTTCGTACGAATTACTAAAAATAAAAGAAGAAAGATCCCTGCTAATGCAATAAGAATTAATAATTGATCAGACATGTTGATTCACTACCTTTCTAGTTGAAACACTTACTTGTATTCTGACCTCTCGACTGCGTGTCCTCCAAACTCATTACGCAATGCAGCAACGACCTTGCCAGTAAAAGTGTCATCTGCTAAAGAGCGATACCTCATCATCAATGCAAGAGTAATAACAGGAGCAGGCGTCTGTAAATCTAGTGCTGTCTCGACCGTCCATTTTCCTTCTCCAGATGAATGCATAACTCCCTTAATGCCTTCTAATTTCTCATCCTTAGCGAAAGCATTTTCAGTCAGTTCCATTAACCATGACCGAATAACCGACCCATTATTCCACACTTTAGCAACTTTCTCGTAGTCATAATTGAACTGACTTTTCTCTAGAAGTTCAAACCCCTCTGCAATCGCTTGCATCATACCGTACTCGATTCCGTTATGTACCATTTTCAAAAAATGGCCACTTCCTACTTCACCTGCATATAAATACCCATTTTCTACTGTCAAATCACGAAAAATAGGCTCAATTTCAGTGAAAACTTGTTCATCCCCGCCGATCATCGTACAAGCTCCATTTCGTGCTCCTTCCACTCCGCCACTCGTCCCACAATCGAAAAAGAAAACACCTTTATCTTTACACACTTCACTACGTTTTAAAGAATCTTGATAATGCGCATTCCCGCCGTCAATGAGTCGATCTCCCTCTTCTAAGTAGGAAAGTACTTCTTGAAAAACAGATTCTGTTATCTCACCAGCCGGAACCATCATCCATACCGTCCTTGGCTTATTAAGATTTCTAATTAACCGTTCAATCGTTTTAACTACCGTTGCTCCGTCTTTTGCTGCCTTTTCAATTAGTTCAGTATTCACATCATAAGCAACCACATCATGTTTTTTATCTAAAAGGTTAAGTGTTAATTGATAACCCATCTTCCCTAATCCAATCATTCCAACCTGCATATACATCATCCTAACATTAGAGGAAATTTTTTTCTTAGTACTTTTATTATAAGAAAAAAAATTCTTTTTGCAAGCGATTCTAAAAAAATATTTTTTTATATATGGTTATTTAGTATAATAAAGAGAAAGCACTTTCAAAGGAGGTTATCAATGAAAGAGCGCCAACAACCTTGTTTAGTGAGCATTCGCTCTCAATATCCTCGATTTAGTGTGACTGAAAGAAAAATTGCCGACTATATTCTAATCAATCCGACAAAAATCATTCATTCGTCCATAAATCAAATAGCAGAAGATTTAAACGTTGCTGATTCAACTGTATTTCGTTTTTGCAAACGCGTCGGCTTTAAAGGCTACCAAGCAATGAAAATTGCTTTAGCATCTGAGATCGTTACACCTTTACAAGATGTCCATGAGGATATTGAAGAAGAAGATTCCGTTAAAGCCATAGCATCAAAGGTGTTTAAATCAAATATAAAAACAATAGAAGATTCATTGGTCGTATTAGATGAGGAGCAACTCGAGCAAGCAGTAAATACGATTTTAGCTGCGGAGACAACTTACTTCTTTGGAAGCGGCGGCTCCAGTATTATTGCACTAGATGCCTTTCACAAATTAGTGAGGACCGGTATTAAAGTACAAACTTTTAGCGACAGTCACTTTCAACAAATGGTCGCATCGCAAATGACTGAAAATGATTGTGCTGTTTTCATTTCACACTCTGGAGCATCAAAAGAAGTGCTCCATGCTCTAAATATAGTCAAATCGACAGGTGCAAAGATGATTGGTATAACAAATTATGCGAAATCGCCACTAAGTACTGGTGTCGACATTCCGCTCTATACTATGTCAGAAGAGACCGAATTTCGTTCAGAAGCACTTTCATCACGAATTGCCCAGCTTTCTGTTATCGATGCTCTTGACGTCAATATTTTATTAAGAAGAGGCAGCGAAGGACAAAAGGCACTAAACAAAATGCGTGAAGCAATATCAGTAAAAAGAATATAAAAAAAACATGACAGATGTCATGTTTTTTTCTTTAATTAGTTAACTTCATTAACATATGGCAATAAAGCGATTTGACGAGCACGCTTGATAGCGATAGTTAATTGACGTTGGTACTTCGCTGAAGTTCCAGTTACACGACGAGGTAAGATTTTACCACGCTCAGAAATGAAACGTTTTAGAAGATCCGTATCTTTGTAATCGATTTTCGTAATTTTGTTTACTGTGAAGAAACAAACTTTACGACGCTTTGGACGACCACGACGAGCCATTACACAGCACTCCTTTCAATTATTGTTTTATAAATACACAAGTAATTTCACATAAGAGAGGGGTCAATTAGAACGGCAAATCATCATCCGAAATATCAATCGGTTTGCCATCATTCGCAAATGGATCATCATTAAATCCACCAGAAGGACGGTTTTGATTTTGATTCTGATTCTGCTGTCCGAAGTCATTTCCGCTAAAACCAGGACTTCCACCACCAAACCCTTGGCCTTGATTTGAATTGCTGCTTCCGCGAGGTTCAAGGAATTGAACACTCTCAGCTACAACTTCTGTAATGAAGACACGTTTTCCTTCATTATTATCATAGCTTCGTGTTTGAATGCGGCCGTCTACACCCGCTAAACTACCCTTTTTTAAATAGTTTGCGACATTTTCCGCCTGCTTACGCCATATGACACAGTTTATAAAATCCGCATCACGTTCGCCTTGCTGATTAGAAAATGCACGGTTTACCGCTAATGTAAAATTGGCAACTGCTACACCATTTGGTGTGTAACGCAGTTCTGGGTCACGTGTTAAGCGCCCAACTAGCACGACTCGGTTTAGCATACGTACCCCTCCTACTTCAATAAATTATTCTTCGTCTTTTGTTACAAGAACACGGATAACATTATCGTTGATCTTGATAAGACGGTTAAATTCGTCAATCGCTTCAGAGTTAGCTTGTACATTTAAAAGCACGTAGAAACCTTCACGGTAATCGTTGATTTCATATGCTAAACGACGCTTACCCATCTCGTTAACCTTTTCGATTTCAGCACCATTTGTAGTTAAAACGTTATTAAAACGCTCAACAACTTCTTTAGTAGCTGCTTCTTCTAGGTTTGGAGCGATAATGTACATAATTTCGTACTTACGCATTCCGATACACCTCCTTTTGGTCTAGCGGCTCCATAAACTGGAGCAAGGAGCAAAACTCACATTATGAGTCATTGCACTCGCATTATTAGAGTATAACAGAGTCAATTTGCCACTGCAAGTGATATTTCAAGAACATTATTTGCCAGAGAAATTTGTACATAGAGAAAGGAGGGAAAATAATTAATAGAAAAGAACAGAAGGCTCTAGAGGAAATAGAAGATTGTTTGCATGTTTGCTTATAAAAGCATCATATCAAAAATAACTTTACTTACATAGCAAGTTGTTAGATTCATTAACACGAAGAATAAGGTTGTATCAAAAGGCCTAACCTTTGAAACAACCTGATCCTTCTTAAACGTTGAAACGGAAATGAACGACATCACCGTCTTGAACTATATATTCTTTTCCTTCTAAGCGCACTTTTCCTTTTTCCTTTGCAACTGTCATTGAACCAGCATCAATTAAATCATCATACGATACAACTTCCGCACGGATGAAACCACGCTCAAAATCAGTATGAATGATTCCCGCTGCTTGGGGAGCTTTTGTACCTTTACGGAAAGTCCAAGCACGGACTTCTTGAACACCTGCAGTAAAGTATGTTTGCAATCCTAATAAATCATATGCAGCCCGAATTAACTGATCAAGCCCAGATTCTTTAATACCTAATTCCTCAAGAAACATTTGTTTCTCATCACCTTCAAGCTCAGCGATTTCAGACTCAATCTTCGCACAAACTAAAATAACCTCACTGCCCTCAGCTGCTGCGAATTCTTTTACTTGTTTCACATATTCATTATCTTCTTCTGCAAGCAAGTCCTCTTCACTAACATTTGCAACATAAAGAACGGGTTTACTCGTTAAAAGATGTAACCCTTTAACAAGCTTTAATTGCTCCTCTGAAAAGTCAATGCTACGTGCTGGCTTTTCATTTTCAAATGCATCACGAAGAAGCTCTAATACTTCTAATTCAGCAACTGCTTCTTTATCCTTCGTCTTTGCTAGCTTAGCTACTCTTGTTATTCTTTTTTCAATGGACTCTAAGTCAGCTAAAATCAACTCTAAGTTGATTACTTCAATGTCTCGTAACGGGTTGACGCCGCCTGAGACGTGAGTAATGTTCTCATCAGCAAAGCAACGAACAACATGAGAGATTGCATCAACTTGACGAATATGAGAAAGAAATTTATTTCCTAACCCTTCCCCTTTACTTGCTCCTTCTACAATTCCTGCAATATCCGTAAATTCAAATGCTGTTGGGATCGTTTTTTTCGGTTCAACCAATTCTGTTAACTTTTGAAGACGATGATCAGGCACTTCAACAATACCTACGTTCGGATCAATAGTACAGAAAGGGTAGTTGGCTGATTCAGCTCCAGCTTGGGTAATTGCATTAAATAAGGTTGATTTCCCTACGTTAGGTAAACCAACAATTCCAGTCGTTAAAGCCACGCTTTCTCACTTCCTTCTCTATTTTCAAAAAATATGTTTATTTGCGATTATAACCCTTCCAATTATAGAGACTGGTAGAAAAAAAGACAAGGCAATGAAAAGGAAAATCCCCCCTCATTGCCTTGTACTAATCTGAACTATGTTCAAGAACCTTTTTCATCTTTTTGGAAAAATCCTTACGAGGGATCATTACACTGTGCTGACAGCCTAGGCATTTAATTCGAATATCCATTCCCATTCGAATAATTTTCCAACGGTTTTCTCCACAAGGATGTTGTTTCTTCATTTCTACG
This sequence comes from Halalkalibacter krulwichiae, assembly GCF_002109385.1. Classification (NCBI taxonomy): domain Bacteria; kingdom Bacillati; phylum Bacillota; class Bacilli; order Caryophanales; family Bacillaceae; genus Halalkalibacter; species Halalkalibacter krulwichiae. The sequence continues at coordinate 4,595,687 of NZ_CP020814.1, forward strand.
ACATCATTGAGAGCAAATTCTTTATTAATCATGCACAATGCCTCCTTTCCCAACAATCAGTATAGGTTGATTGTATTATACACGAAAATAAATGTTTGAGTCGAGAGACGTCAGCATTCTAACTATACTCTCTATGAAAACAACGTCCTAATGTTATTTGAATTACCCATTTATTAAACTTTGTTGCCTTTTCATAACGATCGATGGTTCATAATCGGATAAAGTAGCAATGAGGCCAGTACAAATAAATTTAAAACCCCATACAGCGGATAAAGAACAGAAATAAGAGTTGAAAAGCCAAATGTTGTTAAAGGCGCCATAATAGCAATTAAAAACAAAGCAATTAACCAGGCTGGCCCTTTTAACCATGCCCTTGAACGCGATAAAAGTCCGAAAACTCCCGCTGCAGCTGTTGTGTAGATCGCAAGCCATAGTAAAGCTGACATAATTAACATCATGTAATATGGGTAGTGCTTCAAAATAGCAAACAACGGGATTTCATAAAGAATAATATCACTAGCTACTTGAAGCAGTGATTCATTATAAAGAAAGGAAATCCCGCCCAATATTAATCCGCTCCCAATACTTGCCACCCATATTTCCCCTTTACGTTTAATCTCATTTCCGATGGCTCCTAGTACCGCAATAAGTGGCAATATATTTAGAGCTGTAAAAGTTAGTGCAGATGGCCAATTATGTTGAGCATCTAACTTAAATTCGATTGGGAATCCTTTTAACGACTGAAACATCAACAGAATCGTAATTAAAAACACAATTAAAATTGGAATAATAAATGCATTCATCGATGTCATTCCTTTTGTATCCCAAAGGAAAAGAACAACAACTAGTCCTCCTATAATAACGGTTCCTAGCCAATAAGGAACATGTACTACTTCAAGAGTAGCTCCACCACCTGCAAGCATAATAACGGTTGTTGAGAACAAATAAACAATGATCATGACATCATAAACTTTGGATAGACGTCTTCCCATTAGCTTATTTAAGACTGGCAAATAGTGTTTAGATTCGTTTTTGTAGCTAATAGACATAATGACACTACAGCAAATAATAAATAAGATTGCAAAAAGGACAATTGCTAGTCCACTTTCAGCACCAAAAAACTCCCATAATTCTCGACCAGATGCATAGCCCGCTCCAATCATTGTTCCAATAATAAGAAACATCCACTTAAAACCATTTATCAACATATGACCCTCTCCTCTTTGGAAGATACTAAAATGGCAATCTCGACATTAAGTTCGAATAAATAGGCAAGACCGGCCTATTTTCGATCTTCTTTTTAGCTTATTCAATGATGGCAATGGCTTCGTTCCTTACGCGGGCTCTAGGAGAAAACCGCTCCTAGATCCCTTTAAAACTGGTAAGGACTCCGTTCATTGCTAAGTTCGAATAAATAGGCAAGACCGGCCTATTTTCGATCTTCTTTTTAGCTTATTCAATGATGGCAATGGCTTTTTTCCTTACGCGGGCTCTAGAAGAAAACCGCTCCTAGATCCCTTTAAAACTGGTAAGGACTCCGCTCATTGCTAAGTTCGAATAAATAGGCAAGACCGGCCTATTTTCGATCTTCTTTTTAGCTTATTCAATGATGGCAATGGCTTCGTTCCTTACGCGGGCTCTAGGAGAAAACCGCTCCTAGATCCCTTTAAAACTGGTAAGGACTCCGTTCATTGCTAAGTTCGAATAAATAGGCAAGACCGGCCTATTTTCGATCTTCTTTTTAGCTTATTCAATGATGGCAATGGCTTCGTTCCTTACGCGGGCTCTAGAAGAAAACCGCTCCTAGATCCCTTTAAAACTGGTAAGGACTCCGCTCATTGCTAAGTTCGAATAAATAGGCAAGACCGGCCTATTTTCGATCTTCTTTTTAGCTTATTCAATGATGGCAATGGCTTCGTTCCTTACGCGGGCTCTAGAAGAAAACCGCTCCTAGATCCCTTTAAAACTGGTAAGGACTCCGCTCATTGCTAAGTTCGAATAAATAGGCAAGACCGGCCTATTTATTCGAACTCCTATGTATAGAAAGGAAAAAAGTTCCGTATACTGTTACTACTATGGCAAAGGAGGCGATGTTATGAATACAAACCATCGTCTGTTCGGAAAAAATCCTCCGCCTGTTAGGGTTCATATGGAGGAAGCGAGTGCGGTCGAACAGTTGAGTGCGCAGCTATATGAGATGACAGAAAATCATATTCGAAGAGATTTAGTTGTTGTATGTATTGGTACGGATCGATCGACTGGTGATTCGCTTGGTCCATTAATAGGATCGAAGTTAGAAAACGAGAGTCTTCGTCGTTTTCATATTTATGGCACACTAGCTAGTCCGGTACATGCTGTGAACCTTGAGGAACGTTATGCCGAAATATTAAAGAATCATTATCGACCTTTTATACTAGCAATTGATGCGTGTCTAGGGAGAACGACAAGTGTGGGAAAGATCTCACTTGCTGAAGGTCCAGTTCAACCAGGGGCGGCTGTACAAAAAAGCTTACCAGCCATTGGCGATATTCACATAACTGGCATTGTTAATGTTGGGGGAATGATGGAATATTTCGTCCTTCAAAATACTCGCTTGCATACAGTAATGCAAATGGCTGATACAATAGCCACTACAATTAAAGCAACTGATGATCGTTTACCTGATTTATCACCTACGGCTTCACTATTGCGGTCTTTACGCTTAAAGCCATCACTAGAGTTAAAAAGACAAAATGAAACGCCTATGTAAAACAGTTGTACTGTTCCATAGGCGTTTTTTTAATTACATTACATTTCAATAATCGGCTGCGTAGCCGACCACCTCAATATTAAATAAAATATATAAGTGCAACAAGCAAAGCAACTACCCCAATACCCGGTAGCAGGTTTGCAACTCGAATTTGTATAACTCCTAAAATATTTAAACCAATTGCGATAATCATGACTCCCCCAGTAGCAGTCATTTCCACAATAAACATATTCATCATTGCTTCAGGTACAAGCTGATTAATATGAGTAGCCATAAGTGCAATTCCTCCTTGATACAGAACAACGGGAATTGCAGAAAAAACAACGCCAAGCCCTAAGGTAGAGGCGAAAATAAGAGCTGAAAAGCCATCTAACATAGACTTGGTAAATAAAACGGAATGATCGCCACGCAACCCACTATCAAGTGCTCCCAATATGGCCATTGCCCCAACCACGTAAACTAATGTCGCTGTAACAAATCCTTTAGCGACTGATCCATTTTCCTTTGCTCCACTCTTTTTCTCAATCCACGCGCCTAACCGATTTAAAGCACCCTCCAAGTCTAACTTTTCGCCAATAATCGCTCCTGCTACCAAACTACCTATAACTATCAAAAATTGCTCACTTTTTAATGTCATTCCAAATCCTAATACGATTACAGCAAGACCAAGCGCTTGCATAATCGTCGTTTTCATTTGTTCGGGAATGTTTCGTACTAGTAACCCTATTAATGCTGCCACTACAATGGCCAGCCCATTCACAATTGTACCAGTTAATACCATCCTACTCTACTCCTCACCATTTAAGAAGGCTTCACTTATTTCGGTTAACGCCTTAATTAACACTTCAACTTCCTCAATCGTATTATAAGGTCCAAAGCTAACACGGACGAGCCCATCCTCACTTGTTTGCATCGATTGATGTGCCTTAGGAGCACAATGCATGCCTGCTCGAACCGCAATCTCATAATGTTCATCTAAAATCATTGCTAATTCATGACTGCTAACTCCATTTATTGAAAAAGAACAAACCGCAACCTTCTGTCCGACATCTTTAGGGCCATATAGTTTAATTGAACTAAGCTTCTTTGCTTCTGCAATGAAATGTTCTAATAGTTCTTTTTCATGGAGATAGATTTGTTCGATCCCTAATCTTTCAACTTCTACCACCCCAGCATGTAACCCCACAATGCCAGGAGTATTTAACGTACCTGCTTCATATCGATCAGGCCAAGCATCTGGTTGTTCAAGTAACTCAGAGTTGCTCCCTGTCCCGCCTACAATTAATGGCGAAAGTCGATAATCTCTTTTTGAAATTAAAACACCAGTTCCTTGTGGCCCAAGTAATGACTTGTGTCCCGCAAATGCTAACAGATCAATGCCATCCTTTTCTATATCTATTACAATCGTACCAGCAGTTTGAGAAGCATCTAATAGTAAAACAATGCCCTTTTTTGTAGTTAATTCACTTATCTCTCGTACCGGAATGATTGCTCCGGTAACATTTGATGCGTGTGACAACGCGAACATTACTGTCTTTTCAGTAACAGCCTCCTCGATTGCAGAAACAGGAATGATACCTTCTTCATTCGGTTCAACGTACGTAACAGAAATTTGTTTTTCTTTAACTAACTTTTCAAGTGGGCGAATAACGGAATTATGTTCAAACTGCGTTGCAACGACATGATCTCCTTCTTGAAATGGAAAACCAAGCAATGCTTGATTTAAAGCCATTGACGCATTTTGATAAAACCACACATGTTTACTTGAAGGAGCACCAAAAAAAGAAGCTACTTTTTTCCTAGCCTGCTCAATTTCACCCTTTGCACGTTCAGCTAAACGGTGTCCTCCCCTTCCCGGATTAGCACTATACTCCGTAACAGCCTTGTACATCGCTTCGGCTACTTTCTTCGGCTTTGGATAGGATGATGCTGCATGATCAAAATAAATCATTTAAAAGCTCCTTTCATTGTAAAAAAGAAGGAGCTCAAGTAATCGTCCCTATCTAAAAGTTCATTTCCTTTAGATAGGTTTGAAAACCGAGCTACCCTCTCTACACTTATTAATGATCAGAATTGAGCAATTGAACAATTCTCTCTAAATCGTCCTCAGAGAAATAATCAATCTCAATTTTTCCTTTTTTCTTCCCTGGTTTGATAGAAACCGATGTACCTAATCTCGTTCTTAATACATCTTGTCTTTCTTTTAAAAAAGGAGAAAGTGCATTCTTTTTTCGTTTTGTTTCACGTGAAACACGATCATTTAATTGATTAACTAACTCTTCCACTTCTCTTACACTTAGCTTCTCTTTAATTATCTTTTCGATGAGGACGGCTAGCTTTTCTTTATTTTTGAGCCCTAATAAGGCTCTTCCATGTCCCATTGAAAGGTTACCATCTGAGATAAACTGTTGGACCACCTCTGGTAAATTTAATAATCGTAGGTGATTAGCAATATGCGGTCTGCTTTTGCCAACACGTTCAGCTAATTGTTCTTGTGTCACTGAAAGATGATCCATTAACTTTTGATAAGCGATCGCTTCCTCAATTGGGTTTAGATCTTCACGTTGTATATTTTCAATAAGAGCAAGCTCCATCATCTTCTGTTCATCTAACTCTTTTATAACAACAGGAACTTCCTTTAGGCCCGCAAGCTGTGCAGCACGGAAACGTCGCTCTCCAACGACAATCTCATAACCTTTAATACTTCTTCTTGCTATAATTGGTTGCAGGATCCCATGTTCCTCAATCGACTCTGCTAGTTCCGAAATTGCCTCTTCTGTAAAAGTTTTACGAGGTTGATAAGGATTTGGGCGTAGCTCGTTTATTGCAACTTGCTCAACTTTTACACTTTCATCTTTATGTTCAGGAAAAAGCGCTTGTAACCCTTTACCTAACCCTTTCGCCACTCGCCACCACTTCCTTTGCTAGATCTAAATATACTTCTGCTCCTCGGGATTTAGCATCGTATGTAATAATAGGTTGACCATGACTTGGCGCTTCACCCAAACGGACATTTCGAGGAATAATTGTATCAAATACTTTTTCACGAAAGTATTTTTTCACTTCATCAATCACTTGGATTCCTAAGTTTGTTCTTGCATCCAACATCGTTAATAGCACGCCTTCAATTCCAAGATCGGTATTTAGATGCTTTTGAACAAGTCGGACAGTATTTAATAACTGACTTAACCCCTCCAGTGCATAATACTCACATTGAACTGGAATAAGGACAGAGTCTGAAGCGGTTAATGCATTTATCGTCAATAACCCTAATGATGGTGGACAATCAATAAAAATATAGTCATATTGATTAGAAATACTTGCTAACGCCCTTTTCAATCGTACTTCTCGAGAAATGGTTGGCACAAGCTCAATTTCTGCTCCGGATAATTGAATGGTTGATGGAAGAATATCTAAACGTTCCAAAGACGTTGACTTAATAACTTGTGATGCTTCTACATCTTCTACTAAAATGTCGTAGACACATTCATCAATATCGCCCTTGTCAATTCCTACTCCACTTGTAGCATTGCCTTGTGGATCAATATCTACAAGTAATACTTTTTTACCTATATGAGCTAAACAAGCACTTAAATTAACAGATGTCGTTGTTTTCCCAACGCCGCCTTTTTGATTTGCTACAGCAATGATTTTGGCCACGCTGTCACCTCTTTTCCAATCAAACTCCAACTCTCTATTATTCTATCACGAAAATCTTGACCCCGGCTATAATTTACTGAAAACACTTACTATATCGAAAGCCTTAATTCTACACATAAAATAATAGATAAATAGTTTCAAGAAAAAAAATAATCTATCAATCATTTGATAGATTATTTCTTCGGAATTCTTATCGTAAACTGATAAAAATCATCATGTTCTTCTTCATTTGTATCAACAGACAAACCACTTTTAACAACCATATCAACAGATTGCCTAATCGTGTTCATTGCAATGCGCATATCCTTTGAATACGATTTACGCGTAGGCTTCTTTTTAGCTGGAGCTTGTCCCTCTAAAATAGCCTTTACTCGCTCTTCCGTCTGCTTTACATTCAGTTGCTTTTCTATTACTTCTGCTAACAACTTAATTTGTAATTCATTGTCTTTTAAAGAGAGCAATGCACGTGCATGCCGTTCTGAGATTTGTCTTTCTAAAATGGCATTTTGAACGGCCTCTGGTAAATTAAGCAGTCTAAGCTTATTGGCAACCGTTGACTGCCCCTTCCCTAAACGCTGTGCTAAGCTTTCTTGCGTTAATCCATGTAACTCTATTAACTTAGCATATGCTACTGCTTCTTCAATAGCGGTTAACCCTTCTCTTTGCAAGTTCTCAATTAAAGCAATGGAAGCTGTTTGTGAATCATTAAATTCTTTCACTAGTGCAGGAATCGTTTCCCAACCTAATTTCGTAACTGCACGCCATCTTCTTTCACCAGCAATAATCTCAAACTTCCCGTCCCTCTCCCTTACAACTATTGGCTGAATGACACCATGTGTTCGAATTGTTTGGGCCAGTTCATCAATTCTCTCTTGATCAAAAACTGTACGTGGCTGGAAACGGTTTGGAACTATATCTGATATTGTTATTTCCCTTACTTCTTCATTGCTCGAAAGTTCACTTACCTCTTCGTTTCCACTAACATCAACCTCTGCCTGTTGCTTGTCACCAAAGCCAAATAGGCGTGAAAACGGTTGCTTCATCGCCTGACACCACCTTCTGATAGTAACCGTCTTTCTAGTTTCGACATCCGCTTGTAAAGTCCTTCTTTTCTACCTACTTCTTTTATATCTCTGCACACCCTCAAGCGTCAAGCAAAAAATATTATCCCCAACTGCAAGTACGACCCATTCAAAAGGCACGAGAATGACCTCGTGCCTTCTGTCAGTTGCACTCTCTACATTCATGCTTTTTCTAATGAAGGATAAAAACATAATTAATTTTGTTTTTTGGACAAATTTTACAAAGGTGCTTTATTTGGAGTACCAGGTTTCCTAGGGTACTTTCTCGGAGTTTGCTTTATCTTTTCAATTTGAATAATATGACGCTCACTTTCTTCTATTGGCAAGTTAAAAGAATCATCTGATCGAATACGGCCACCAAGTAATTGAATGGCTTTTTTTGCATCTGTTATTTCATCAGCTGTACCTGCTGCTTTCATCGCTATGAAGTCGCCTTTCACTTTTACCAACGGCAAGCACAATTCTGAAAGCACAGAAAGCCGGGCAACTGCACGTGCAGTCACTATATCATACTGTTCTCGATGATCGGGATTCTGACCGAAAGTCTCTGCACGATCATGATAAAAGGAAACACCTTCTAAATTCAACTCGCGTGCCAAGTGTTCTAAAAAACCAATCCTCTTATTTAAAGAATCGACGATGCTCACATGGATATCTGGATAAATAATTTTTAAAGGAATGCTTGGAAATCCAGCCCCTGCACCAACATCGAGTAACTTTTGACCTGGTTTGAACTGATAATAAAAACCTGCTGTAACCGAGTCGTAAAAATGCTTTAAGTAGACACCATCTTCATCCGTAATCGCTGTGAGGTTCATCTTTTCATTCCACTCAACTAAGAGCTGAAAATACTTTTGAAACTGTTGCTGTTGAGTATCAGACAGGTTAATTCCTTGTTTCTCCAACAGGGTAATGAATTGCTTTTTGCTCATAACAACTCTCCATCTATTTATAGTATGTAAAGGCTGCCTCAGAATGCTTTTCTTCTTAAGACAACCTCGAACCAAAACCAACTTACAGTATGATTACTACTTTGTTTTTGCTAATTTTCCTTGCTCTAGGTAAACAAGCAAAATTGATATATCGGCAGGGTTAACACCAGATACACGAGATGCTTGCCCTACTGATAACGGTCGAACTTGTGCAAGTTTTTGCCGTGCTTCTGTTGCCAAACCATTTATCGCAAAATAATCAAGGTCTTGTGGTATTTTCTTGTTTTCCATTTTCTTAGAACGTTCTACTTGCTGCAATTGTTTTTCAATATAACCTTCATATTTCACCTGAATCTCCACTTGTTCAGCAACATCATCTGATATTGCCTCTTCTGGAGCATCAATGACTCTTGCCACATGAGCATATGTTAGTTCAGGGCGTTTTAATAACATTGTTGCTCGAACAGCATCTTGCAGTGGGGAAGAATTAACTTCTTCTAATATCTGCTTCACCGCCTCTGACGGCTTCACAATAATGTTTTCTAAACGTGACTTTTCCTGGGCAATTTGTTGTTTCTTTTGCTGGAAACGGTCGTAACGATCTTGTTTAATTAAGCCAATCTCATGGCCTAATTCGGTCAAACGAAGGTCGGCATTATCATGACGTAACAATAATCGGTATTCAGCCCGAGAAGTTAAAAGACGATAAGGTTCATTTGTCCCTTTCGTAACAAGATCATCAATCAATACACCAATGTATGCCTCGGAACGATCAAGAATAATCCCCTCTTCTCCCTTTGCTTTCCTTGCTGCATTAATGCCAGCCATAAGCCCTTGTCCTGCAGCCTCTTCATACCCCGATGTTCCATTAATTTGACCAGCAGTGAACAAACCAGGTACTTTCTTCGTCTCAAGTGTTGGCCATAGCTGTGTTGGAACAATTGAATCATATTCTATTGCATAACCTGGACGCATCATACGGACATTTTGTAAACCAGGAACCGTTTTTAAAATATCGAGCTGTACATCTTCCGGCAAGCTTGTTGATAAGCCTTGAACGTATACTTCAGATGTATTTCTACCTTCAGGCTCAAGAAAAATTTGATGCCTTGGTTTATCATTAAAACGGACAATTTTATCTTCAATTGATGGACAATAACGCGGTCCTGTCCCTTCGATCATTCCTGAATACATCGGAGATCGACTTAAGTTGTTATTAATGATTTGGTGCGTTTCTTCACTTGTATATGTTAACCAACAAGGGAGTTGGTCAGTAATATACTTTGTTGTTTCATAGGAGAATGCACGTGGTGTTTCATCTCCTGGTTGAATCTCCGTTTGAGAATAATCTATCGTACCACCATTGACACGTGGCGGCGTTCCAGTTTTAAATCGAACTAAGTCAAATCCTAGTTCTTTTAAATGATAAGAGAGCTGAACAGATGGCTGCATATTATTAGGACCACTCTCATACGCTAAATCTCCAATAATTATTTTCCCTCTTAAGTACGTCCCAGTTGTAATAACAACTGCTTTTGCATAATATTCTGCACCTGTATTTGTAATAACCCCTTTACAAACATCATCTTCAATAATTAGACGTTCAACCATGCCTTGTCGAAGCAGAAGGTTATCCGTTTCTTCTATCGTCTTTTTCATTTCATGTTGATATAAATACTTATCAGCTTGGGCTCGCAATGCACGCACCGCAGGACCCTTTCCTGTATTAAGCATCCTCATTTGAATATGAGTTTTATCAATATTACGTGCCATTTCTCCACCAAGAGCATCAATCTCTCTTACAACAATCCCTTTTGCTGGTCCACCAACAGAAGGGTTACAAGGCATATAAGCAACTGCATCTAAGTTCAACGTTAGCATTAAGGTTTTTGCACCCATTCTAGCAGCTGCAAGACCTGCTTCCACACCTGCATGACCCGCTCCGACTACAATGACATCAAATTGCCCACCATCATAATTCATCGTTCTACCTCCTGCGAAAGTCTCTTTATTATTTCCCTAAACAAAATTGCGAGAATAGCTGATCAATTAAACTTTCTTGAACACTATCTCCAATAATTTCACCTAACAGTTCCCACGTTCTCGTTATATCAATTTGGACTAAATCAACTGGCACTCCAGCCTCAATAGCACCCATTGCATCTTCAATCGTTGTTTTCGCTTGTTCTAAAAGAGCTATATGTCTTGTATTCGATACATACGTAACATCAGCTCCCTCAATTTCACCTTCAAAGAATAAATCAGAAATTGCCTGCTCAAGCTGATCCACCCCTTCATCACGAAGTAATGATGTCGTGATTAACGGGCGCCCTGCAGCAAGTTTTTTCACAGCTTCTAGATCAATCTTTTGTTTGACATCTGTTTTATTAACAATGACAATGACATTCATTTTTTCTACTGCTTGAAATAGCGCTTCATCTTCTGAGGATAATTCCTCTCCATAATTTAACACTAAAAGAATTAAGTCGGCTTTTTTCAACACTTCTCGCGACCGCTCGACACCAATTCGTTCGACGATATCTTCTGTTTCTCTGATCCCGGCCGTATCAACAAGACGAAGAGGAACACCGCGAACATTGACATATTCTTCAATAACATCTCGGGTTGTTCCCGGAATATCAGTCACAATCGCTTTATTTTCATGAACTAAGCTATTTAATAAAGAAGATTTCCCTACATTTGGTCTTCCTACTATAACCGTTGACAAACCTTCTCGTAATATTTTCCCTTGGGCAGCCGTTGCTAGTAATTTATCGATTTCTTGAATGACAAACTGAGCCTTTTCCTGTAGCAAGCCATGAGTCATTTGTTCTGCATCATATTCAGGATAATCAATATTAACTTCTACATGAGCAACTGTCTCTAACAAAGCTTGTCTAAGAATTTGAATTTGCTTCGACAACCGTCCGTCCATTTGGTTTAACGCAACATTCATCGCGCGATCCGTTTTTGCCCTGATTAAATCCATTACTCCTTCAGCTTGTGATAAGTCAATCCGGCCATTTAGGAAAGCTCGTTTCGTAAACTCACCTGGTTCTGCTAACCTAGCGCCATGCTTCAAACAAAGATGTAACACTCTGTTAACTGACATTAACCCACCGTGACAGTTAATTTCAACGACATCTTCCCTTGTAAATGTTCGTGGTGCACGCATCACTGAAACCATGACTTCTTCTACTCGTTCTCCCGACGGGGCATCAACGATATAACCATACACTATCGAATGGGATGGAACTTCTTCTAACCGTTTTTTGCCATCATATAACTTATCAGCTATTGCAATTGCATCATCACCACTTAAACGAATGATTCCAATAGCTCCTTCACCTAACGCTGTTGAAATTGCCGCAATTGTATCAAACTCCATCTTGTTCACCTCTCAATTCTAAAAAAACAGTATCCGTTCTAACACAAACACCTTTATCTATTAGTATCGACTTTATTTCATCAACATATAGCTTCATATTCGTTTTTCTCTAGGCTGCTGCACCTTTCTACTAAAACCATAGGATAGCACAGCCGCCCTCTAATTGCATTAACGAGCAATCTGTAAGTTACGTAAAGAAAGAGGTTGTCCCAAAAAGGACAACCTCGAAGCAATGAACAAAACCACTGCTTTCTTTGAAACCTCATATAAGTTGATTTCTCATATAGAGCTTTTGAGCGGCTCTTTAATTCCTACGAAAACTCCTTATACATTAGACAGGAATAACAACAATATGACGACGCATGCCACTTCCCTCTGACCTTGTTTCTACTCCTCGGACAGACTTCAGTGTTTCGTGGACAATTTTCCGTTCTTGAGCATTCATCGGTTCTAACGAAGAAGACTTCTTCAGTGTAGTCACCTTATCAGCTACACGTAAAGCTAATTGTTCAAGTGTTTGTCTACGCCGCTCTCGGTAATTCCCTACATCTAACTCAATCCTTTTATACTTTTGCTCACCTTGGTTACAGACAAGGTTCGTCAAATATTCTAAAGACTCAAGCGTTTGCCCTCTCTTGCCTATTAATCGACCAGCATCGCTCTCGGCTGAAAGTTCAAATGATACCTTTTGATTCGACTCATTTTTTGTAATGGTTACTTCTTGCCCCATCAATGATACGGTTTTTTCTAAGAAGGTTTGAGCTAACTCAACCGAATCAGGAAGAACTTGGGCTTCTATTTTTGCAGGCTTTGAACCAATAATACCTAAAAAACCTTTTTGCGGTTCAGAAAGAACACGGTAAGAAAGTTGCTCTCTTGTTGTTTGCAACTCATCAATCGCTTTTGCAATGGCCTCATCAATTGTTTTCCCTGATACGGTTATGATCACTTCTTTTTACCTCCCGATTTCCCTTTAGTCGATTTCTTGCTACCTGCATTCGCTGTTGCAGTTGCGGCTTCTGCCTTGTTTCCGACTTTCGGTCCCGTAATAAAATATGTTTGTGCAATCATGAAGATATTACCTACAACCCAGTAAAGCGTTAGTGCTGCTGGGAAGAAAAGAGCAAATACAAAGATCATAATTGGCATCATATATAATAGAATTCGCATTTGCGGGTTATCTTGTACCATCATCATCTTTTGCTGAATAAATGTTGTAATCCCCGCAACAACCGGAAGGATAAAGAATGGATCTGGAGTTCCTAGTTCAAACCATAAGAATGGCTGATTTCCAATTTCACCTGTACGCATAATCGCATGGTAAAAGGCTAATAAAATTGGCATTTGAATAAATAACGGCAAACAACCCGCTAACGGATTGACACCATGCTCTTGGAACATAGCCATCATTTCTTGCTGAAGCTTCTGTTGAGTCTTTTGATCTTTCGCACTATATTTTTCGCGAAGCTTTTGCATTTCTGGTTGAATAGCCTGCATCGCTTTAGCACTCTTCGTTTGCTTAATCATTAATGGTAAAATTAAGATCCGCAATAAAATTGTGACAATAATAATAGATAAACCGTAGCTTCCATTAAATAGATTTGCTACATAGATAATAAACCATGATAAAGGATACACTAAATACGAATCCCAAAAACCAGTACTATCCTTTGTAATTGGTTCTTCAATATTAAAACAACCTGTCATCAAAACAAGAAGTCCTATCATCATGGCCGCAAAGCCAAACTTTTTAAGCACGTTTTTTCCTCCTGTCATTTCCCGCTTTATATTTTTCAAAAAACATCTATTTTGAAAACTACTTCACTCTTTTAAGGACACGAGCCTTTTTCAAAACATGAAGTAAGCTTTTTTCCACTTCAAAAAAATCCATAGTTGCGGCTGGCTTTCTAGCAATTACAATGTAGTCGTTGCCACCAAAAAGAATGTCTTCTTTCAATCGAAACACTTCTCTTATGTAACGCTTTACTTGGTTCCTTGTTACAGCATTTCCTACCTTTTTACTAACTGACAGACCGAGCCTGAAATGTTTTTGTTCCTCTTTCGGTAACTTATAAAGAACAAATTGCCTATTTGCAACGGATTGTCCTTTTTTAAAGACCTCTGTAAATTCATCATTCGATTTGATCCGCTGCTCTTTTCTCATGTTCTACACTCCTCAATCTAGTCATAACATATTATAGGAAATGATTCTCTTTTCTTTTCTTTATCATTGCCACAAAACCCTTTTTAAAAGAGAATTGCAGCATTAACTTTTTGAAGAAGAAAAAAGACCACTGACAATCAGTGGCCTATGCAGATAATACCTTTCTTCCCTTACGACGACGACGAGCTAATACTTTACGGCCGTTTTTTGTGCTCATGCGCGCACGGAAACCGTGGTTCTTTTTGCGCTTACGGTTATTCGGTTGGAATGTTGGTTTTCCCATCTATAACACCTCCCTGAGGATTAACTATTTCTAAAAGACATTCTTGTAAATTATAAAGAACTAACATGCATCTTGTCAAGATTGTAATTCAACAAACATTTCTTCCATAAAAAATCCCTCTTTCTATCTTACACAAAACTACTTTCAACTCCAAATTTCTTTTGTGGATAACCACCATTCGACATTTTACGAGTCATCCCCAAGCATATCGACAACTTACACACATATCTTGTGTTGTGGATAAATTCTAAACACAAGATGCTGTGTTATGTGGATAAATACAACAAACCATTGCGACAACTGGTCTTTTTTGATATGATTGAATTGTTTTCACTCGTGGACAAGTATTTTTCTATTATTTTTATCCACAGACTGTGGGTAAAGTTGTGGACATCTTATTATTCTTTGTGTTTACACTTTTCCACAACGTGTTCAGAACTTATTTTATGTCGTTTTTCTACTATATTATTATTTTCACACATTCGGCTGTGAATGTATATTTATTCGACTATATCCGTGGGCTTGTACAAACATTCAACAAGTTCATGTTTGTTGTTCGTAATTAAGAAAGAAGGAGGCGAAAAGATTGGAGAATATCCATGATTTATGGGACAAGGCTCTAGCTGAAATCGAAAAGAAAGTCAGCAAGCCAAGTTTTGAAACATGGTTAAAAGCCACAAAGGCAAATGACATTCAAAACGACATGATCATTATTACAGCACCAAATGAATTTGCTCGGGATTGGTTGGAGGATCACTATGCAGAGCTCACCTCCGATACAATTGAACAACTCACGGGAGCCCGTCTTAAGCCTAAATTTGTGATTCCACAGCATGAAATGGAAGAAGACTTAATCCCTGATCCTCTTCCTAAAAAACAGGCAAAGAACGAAGAGAACGGAGCCAACTCATCAAAGACG